>JBLHOT010000025.1:0-43150 GCA_047623945.1 Arcticibacterium sp.
CCCCACCAAAACCAGCTTCCTGTATGTTCATGGTAAGGCCTGAAAATAACTGGAACAGTCTCCCCATTTTGAGCCTTTAAAGATTTGAAAAACAAAGCTAATGGCTTCAAAAAAGTCTTTTTGTATTGCCTAAGAGCCTTTTTGTCATTAAGGATGGTCGGTATGGTATCATCCACTTTATCCCAGGTGGTTTTAGAAACGTCCAGAGGATTATTGGGATGCCATGATAGCGTGGAAACCCCACCTCTTTCATATTGATCGGTGATGAATCGCCTCATTTTGTCAAAAGGCACATTGTCCAAATTAGCAGACTTACCCAACTCTAAGTGACCCAAGTCGTAACCTATCAAAGCAGGGTACTCTCCAATTATACTTTTTATGTCTGACCTGTCCACGTCATCAACCCATCTTGTTTTATCAGGATTTAAACCATAAACCGGATCATCTTGGTGTCCAAAAAGTGTTTTTACGGATTTAAGGTTATTCAGAAGATTAGTGGTTTCTGTGGTGGCCTTAGTATCCACCTGAGCCACTGCTGACAAAGAAAGAAAAGCAAATAAGCCCATGGCAAGCACAGTTCTATTGAAGAAGTTTTTCAATTTTAATTTATTCATATTCTTTCTTTTTAACCAATTTTTCTCTCTCCCTATTTCATTTAAATACCAATGAAATTTGCCTGACTTTCGTTATTTGGATTGTTCCAAAACTAATATACGTTAGGCTAACGCTGTCTTTACTGATTTATATAATATCTATGCAAAATTAAATTCATTTTAAACTCCTCCTTGACACAATTTTATCATATCCGAATAGTAAAACAGAGCATTTATAAGCAGCTATTAACATTATCTAATTAGTAGAGGCTTTCTATCAGCCGTAAATATGATACTAATTCTACTATATTTGTTCCAAATATTTAATTGACCATTAAACTATGTCTCAAATATTTCGCGAAATAACGCCTCTAACCCCCTTTGACTGCTTCACGATAATAAGCAGGAAAAAGAATGAATTTGATTTCCCTCTCCACTATCATGACGAGTATGAGCTCAATTTCATTCTGAATGGCGAAGGAATAAAAAGAATCATAGGTGACCATCAAGGTGAAATAGGAAACGCCGAACTTGTGCTAGTTGGCTCAAACCTTCCCCATTGCTGGCTACCCAACAGCCCAGATTATAATGCGGTAGATAAAGATGTTCAGGAAATTACTATTCAGTTTCACGCAGACCTTTTTGATGATAAATTACTAAAGAGAAATCAGCTCTATTTTATTAGAGATTTACTACATAAGTCTTCTAAGGGCATTGCTTTTTCAGAAGAAACCGTTCTCGCCATAACGCCAAGGCTCAACGACCTTGTTAAAAAAACGGGTTTTGATAGTATTTTAGAGCTTATGAGTATTCTGCATGATCTGTCTACTTCCAGAAACATGAAATTGCTCTCTGATGAATCTTTTACGGACAACAAAATAACCTATAATAGCCGTAGAATAGAATCTGTATTTGAGTTTATGCGTGAGAATTTTGATAAAGATGTCACGCTCTCTGAAGTAGCCAAAATAGCTGGAATGACAGAAGTTTCTTTTAGTCGATTTATCAAGAAACGTACTGGAAAAACATTCATAGACAGCTTAAATGAAATACGTCTAGGCCATTCGGCAAGAAGGCTTATTGATACCACAGAAACCATTTCTGAAATAGCCTATAAATGTGGTTTTAATAATCTTTCTTATTTTAACAGGCTCTTTAAGTCAAAGAAGAAATGTACTCCTAAGCAGTTTAGAGAAGAATATGCAGGGAAGAGGACTTTTGTTTAAAATTACCTCCCTAGCTGCTTCTTTTACTGTAATTCCGAATAGCAAGCCAGTTAAAAACCACCGCAAATCCTATCAATGCAAAGAAATCTGGAAGTAAATCTGTAAAGGTGCTACCTTTGATAAATATGGCTCTGATCACTTTAATAAAATAAGTAGGCGGATTCATCAAAGCTAACCACTGTGCCCATTCTGGCATACTCTCAATAGGCGTATAAAGGCCTCCTAAAAGTATAAAACACATCATTATAAAAAAAGAAAAAAGTGTAGCCTGCTGCTGCGTATCTACAAACGTACTGATTAATAGTCCTATGCCTAAAACACCGACTAGATAGACTGCTGAGTATGCATAGACTGTTATGTAAGAACCTACGGGAACTATCCCAAAAATCACCCAAGCGACCACCATACCTAGCGTAACGGAAACCATACCAATCACCCAAAACGGAATTAGTTTACCTGCTATAAACTGCCATTTTTTTAATGGTGTCACATTGAGCTGCTCTATAGTTCCTACTTCTTTTTCGGCCACAATATTTAGTGCTGTCAAGAAACTGCCAACCATAGTCACTAAAATGGCTAAAATGCCGGGCACCATAAAGAGATAATAATTGGTATGTGGGTTATACCAATTTGCCGATGTTATTTCTATCTGAGGTAGAGGAGAAAAACGAGGAAACTGAACCCATTCTTCTCGTATTTCTTGGTTAAAGCCACGTATAATTTGGCTAGCATAGGCCACGCCTAATCCTGCACGAACGCCATTGACGGCGTCAGCTGCCAGATGAAGTTTATTTTGATTCTCTTTAATTAAATCTCTTTCAAAATTAGCAGGAATTGTAAGTATGATATCCGTATCTCCCTCGCCAATGCTTTCTAAAGCTCCATTATACGAATTGCCATAAGTGGCCAATTGAAAATAGCCAGAGGCTGTCAACTTCTCCGTTAGTCTTCTGGAATAGCTAGAATGATCGTTGTCCACCACAGAGATATTTATAAACTTAATTTCATAATCTGCGGCAAGCGGAATAAGAATAAGCTGTAAAATAGGCATCAATAATATCAAGCGTAGAATGGCTGGATCTCGAAAGATCTGCTTGAATTCCTTTTGCAACAGAAAGAATAAATTGTTCATTCTAATCTTACTTTAAATTTCTTAATGGCTATTCCTAAAAAGACTATTGTCATCACTAGGAGGATTAATGTTTGTTTGGCCACATATTTAAAACCTAGGCCTTTCACCATGATGCTACTTACAATGTTGTAATACCATTTAGTAGGAACCACATTACTAAGTAATTGTAGAGGTGCTGGCATATTTTCTATGGGAAACATAAACCCACTAAAAACCAATGCTGGCATTAATAAAACTACCAGAGATATAAACATAGCCACCTGCTGAGAGTCTACCACACTCGAAATGAGTAGGCCTAATGAAAGTGCCGTAAAAATGAATAAAAGGCTCTCAGCCAAGAGTAAAACGACAGACCCTTCTATGGGCATATCCAGTATAAATACGGCCATGAGTAGAATTAAGACAACATCCGCAAAACACAAAACCAGATAAGGGACGGCCTTACTTAAGACCACCAATAGCGGTTTCATAGGGGAAACCAAGAGCACTTCCATGGTTCCTGTTTCTTTCTCTTTTACAATAGATACCGACGTCATCATGGCTCCCAAAAGCATGAGAATGAGTGTCATCACTCCAGGAACGAAGGTGTAGGCTCCTTTCAGCTGAGGATTATAGAGCATCCTAGTTTCCACATTAATCTGATAGGGTAGTTTTTGTTCTCCAAAAAGATCGTTCTGATAATCACGTACAATAGCCGAAGCATAATTAATCATGATATTGGAGGTATTAGGATCTGAGGCATCTCCTATAAATCTAATCTGAGCACTGTTTGAGTGCATTAGATCTGCGTTAAAGTTCTGAGGAAATACAATGACTAACCTCACTTCCCCTTTTCTGAACGAAGGCTCAATTTCATCTTCCCTGTGAAGAATTTTCTTAACACTAAAGTATTTGCTTTGATCTATTCTATCTATGAGCATTCTAGTGGTCTCATCTTTAGCATAGTCTAGCACGGCCACTTCAGAGTTTTTAACCTCAGAAGATAAGGCAAAACCAAAAAGCAACATCATGATAATAGGCAAGCCTATCAAAATGACCATACTTCTTCTGTCACGCAGCACATGTCTAAATTCCTTTCTAACAAAAGCGAAAAATACCTTCATAGAATTAAGTGAGAATTACCCATTGACAGGCTCAGGGTACCGTTTAAGATGAGAATTTTAATTTTACCTTTCATTATCTTCATAATACTTACCAGTAGCCGAATTAATTCGTCAATATCTTTGCTAAAGGATTCAATCTTATTTGCCTCCATATATTCCTCTTCTTTAAAAAGTAATAACCAATATTCTGTTTCATTTGCCTCATTTTATGAATAAGATCAGCTTTCTACTCGGCATGTTCTGCTTCTCTAATATTGGCCCCTATTGAGGTTCCACTACGCAAAATCTGTTTTGAAAGAATATACTTCACCAGAAAGCACCTTGTAAAGTCGAACTATCCTCAAAGCAACCACCAGCGATTTCTCCTTTACAAAATTCTCTTTCATACTGAATTCTCCATTATCAATTAAACCTAGTCTCCCCTCTTAGCTCCTCGAGCCAGCTGTAAAAACACATCGTTCATGTCTTTTGCCCCGAATGACTTCTTCATTTCTGAAGGTTTATCTAAAGCCGCTATAGCTCCGTCTACCATGATACTTACTCGGTCACAGTATTCTGCCTCATCCATGTAATGTGTGGTCACGAAGATGGTTATCCCCCTACTGGCCGTCTCATATATCATATCCCAAAACTGCCTTCTTGTAATGGGATCTACGCCTCCTGTAGGTTCGTCTAAAAAAACTATTTTGGGTTCATGCAAAATCGCCGTAGAAAACGAGATTTTTTGTTTCCATCCTAATGGCAATGAACCCACTAGCTTATCTGCTTCGTTATTAAGTCCAAGTCTATTAACAAGCTCATTGGTCTTCTCTTTTAACTCCTTCCTCGGGATACCATAAATACCTCCGAAAAAGTAAATATTCTCTTTGACCGTTAGGTTATCATACAAAGAGAACTTTTGACTCATATAACCAATGTGCTTTTTGATTTCTTCGCTCTCTTTATAGACATCAAAGCCAGCCACTTCGGCTACCCCAGATGTAGGTGACAACAAACCGCATAGTATTCTCATAGCCGTGGTTTTCCCAGCACCGTTGGCTCCTAAAAATCCAAATATTTCGCCCGCCGCCACATCAAAACTAATAGCATCCACTGCCGTGAAGTCGCCAAATTTCCTTGTTAGCTCATCAGTATGTATTACTATTTCAGACATTCGTGGCTTTTTCTAGCATCAATTTTATGAACGTATCTTCTATGTTTGGCTCTATTTTTTTTATTGCAAGCCCGGTATGTTTGAGTTGGAGTAGGTGTTCCTTCAAGCCTTCATTAGCATCCTCACTAAGCTTCAAACTCACGTGACTTTCTTCTCCAAAAGCAAAACAACTCAACGTGCCTTCATAGGTTCTGATGGCCTTCATAAGCTCATATCTGTTATCTCCGTTTACAGCATAGAGGTTTTGGAAGTGTCTTCCAATAATACCCTCAAGCGTATCTACTTCGAGTATTTCGCCATTCTGCATAAGAGCTATTCTATCGCATCGGCTGGCTTCGTCCATATAAGGTGTAGAAACTATGATAGTAATACCTCTGGCTTTTAGTCTATCCAGCATATCCCAGAATTCTTTTCTGGAAACTGGATCCACACCTGTTGTTGGCTCATCTAAAAAAAGAACTTCTGGCTCATGAATAAGAGCACAGCACAAGGCTAATTTTTGCTTCATTCCACCTGACAAGTCGCCAGCTAGCCTATGTTTAAAAGGCTCTATCTGAACATAGATTTCTTCTATGAGATGATAATTAGCCTCTAAAGTTGTATTAAAAACTGTAGCGAAAAAATTCAAATTTTCTTCAATACTTAAATCTTGGTATAAAGAGAATTTCCCAGGCATATAACCTGAGATTTTTCTAATATCCCAAAGGTTATCAACGACATCAAAACCTGCCACGGTTGCTTTCCCTGAATCCGGTAAAAGCAGCGTAGTCAATATTCTGAAAAGTGTAGTCTTGCCAGCTCCATCTGGCCCAATAAGGCCAAAGAGTTCCCCTGACTTTATCTCCAAGTTGATATCCTGAAGAGCTTTGACCTCACCCTCAAGATAGGTTCTGTTGATATTTTTAAGACTTACGGTAGCCATTAAAATTTCACTTCTCCGTACATTCCTATTTTCAAGAAACCGTCATTTTTCACTCTGATTTTAGTGGCGTAAACCAAGTTTGAGCGTTCGTCTTTAGTTTGAATAGTTTTGGGAGTAAATTCTGCTTTGTCCGAAATCCAGTCTACCACACCAATTATTTCTTTAGACGCTTCATCACCATTATTCACAAAAACGGTTACTTCTTCGCCTACTTTCACTTTTGATAATTGACTATTGGTCACGTAGGCCCTTAGTTTCAATTCCGACATATCGGCAAGTTTATAAAGCGGCTTCCCAGGTCCAGTGACTTCATTCTTCTCTGCATACTTAAGCAAAATGGTGCCAGCAGTTGAATTAATGATTTGGCATTTGCCTATCATATTATCCATTTGAGCTATTTGTTCTTCCATTGGTTTTTGGCCACTCATGATAGCCCTATTAGCTATCGCTATCTGCTGCTCTTGAGATTTCATTTGCTGTCTTGTTACGTTCAAACTACTCTCTGCAGCTTCCATTTGTTTACGAAGCACATCCACAGTCCCCACCAAATCGTCCAATTGTTTTGAAGGTACAGCTTCTGCATTTACGAGTTTCTCTATGCGAGATTGCTCTTTTAGCAAGACTCTTAATTGCTCCTTTTGAGCATCTATTTGCTTTGACTGAAAAACTAAAGTCTGCTTGAGTACATCCACTTGAGGACCCGCAGAATTCCTTTTTGCTTTTAAAGACTCTATAGTAGCCTCTATTTGAGCCCTTTGAAGGTTAAGGTTTTCACAATCTACCAATCCCAGGACTTGACCAGCGGCTACAGTAGCACCTTCTTCAATGTCAAATTCCAGAATTTTACCTCCCGTCTCAGAAGAAACAATAATCTCCTTAGCCTCGAAAACTCCCGATGCGTCAAAATTATTTTCGTCATTCCCACAGGCAGAAAGGATGAATACCATACCAAAGGCCTGAAATAAGTATTTTGTTTTCATATGTATTGAATTCATTATTGTCCTAATATCAGTTTCAAAATTTGTTTGGCTTGCAGCAATTGAACCTCATGAAGAATAAGAGCCTGCTTAGCCAAATCTTCTTTATTTAATTCAGTCAAATATTCATTAGCTATTATGACTCCATTTGCCAGTTGAGCGTCTGCCGTATTTCTTATTTGCTCGCGAATAGCTATTAACTTAGAATCGCTTGTTATCAAGCTTTCTAATCTCTCTATTTCCGATTTTTGATGGGTGTATTTCACTTCAGAGGCCATCAGGAAACTCCTTTTCTGCATCTCCATTTTTAATTGATTCACTTTTATTTGTTGCAAATCATTCGTCTGACCTCCATTATATAGGTGACTCAGCGGTATTTTCAGACTCAGGCCGCCTATCATATAAGGCGAAAAATCTTTTGCTAAGAAATTCAAACCTGGCCTACCGTATCCTCCAGTAGCAAAGAGTCCTAGCTTCGGTGCGTTTTTCGCTTTAATTATCTTCTTCGAAGCCAGAATGGCATTTTGTTGGGCTGTCAATAGCCACAATTCTGGCCTTTGGTTTTCAGTATTTGAAGCTTTTGTAAATTCAGGAATCTCGAGGTTCTGATCCTCTCTAATTTGCCTTCCAGAAAGTATAGATAAGGCCTTTAGAGCGGCGGTTTTCTTATTTTCTATTTCAGAAAGAGATTGTGCTAGTTCTATTTTCCGAGCCTCCAAATTCAATAAGTCAGATTTAATAGCGACTCCGTTCTCTACAGCCGCCTTCACTTGAGTTATTTTACTGTCAAGTTCTTTTAAAATTAATGCTGCATTAGCTCTTTGTCTATCTGCAAATAATGCAGCAAAGTAAAGCCCAGACACTTGTTCTTCTACTTTGTATAAATCGGTAAGTACTTTTCTGCTTTCTACTTCTCTGCTGGCCATTTCCATAGATTTCTGACCTGCGGATAATCCTCCATCCCATATATTTTGCTGAACATCCAGCGTGATTTTGTACTGGTCTTTTGGCGGTGGCTGAATATCTATCCCTGGCAATGAAATGTCAATAGAAGTCACATCTGATTGCCAAGTGGCCTGTCCACCCAAACTTGATTGAGGCAAATTGGCACCCGATATTTTTTTCATTTTTAAATCTGAAAGTTCATCTATCAACGCCAGCTGGCTAGACTGCGGGTTATTCTCCTTTGCTTGATTAATAAGATCATCTAAAGAAATAGATGATTGTGCTACCCCTGATAGCGATAGACCACAAAGTCCTATTAAACAGAATATGTATTGCTTCATATTATTCAACTTTTAAAATAGTACGGATATAAAGTTTGATCTCGGGAATACGCTGTATCATCAAATTAGAAAACTTGTCCCTTTCAACGCCTAACACAGATTCCAAAATGGGTCTTCCAACAAAAGGAAAAATGCACATCCCCAAAACCGACATGAAAAACTGCATAGGATCAACTTCCCTTACTTTTCCTAAGGCCTTATCCTTGGCATAACTTTCAAATACTACTTCTGCCAAGTGTTTTTTGAAAGGTAGCTTTTCAATAAAAGCCATTTTACTCGGAGAGTTAATGGTTCTAATGATAAAAAAAGGAATGAAGGGGTACTGGTTCATGAAAGTGATGTAACGCTCCACAAAGTCTTCTACTTGCTCTACAAAAGGCTTATCCTGTTTAAAGATTTCGGATATCTCCGGCAAGAAATACTTCACCTTTAGGTCAAAAATCTTTTCGAAAAGGAGGTCCTTAGACCTAAAATAGTAGTGAAGCATCGCCTTATTGATCCCTGCTTTGTTGGCAATGCTTTGCATTCTAGCTCCTTCAAAACCCTCGCTTATGAAGGACTCTTCGGCTGCTACTAATATTTTTTCTTCCGTTGACTCGTCCTTTGACACCTTTAACTGTTTAGTTTAACCATATGGTTAATTCTTAACAAACGTATAGAAACTTTTACCATTCACCAACTTTTATAGTCAAATATGTCGCCATAAACTTCATGTGTCTTTTCTAATAGAGCTGTACAATAAAAGCTTTAGAAATGGACGTTGGAAGAGGGTTACTGAATTTCAAACTATGGGCAGAATACCCGAAAAGGGCTTCTACCAATAAAACCAAAAAGTGTCTCTTTTATGGACCACCAATAAAAGTCCGTTAAAGTGTAGATTCAATGGCATGCTTATCGAATCACCGATAGAGCAATTATTTCTGGATTTAGCTCAAAGCAATAAGTATATTTCCTCTTTAGTCCTGAACACCCTTTATCGCATTCTTAAGAAGTTCTTGGACTGGCTTTCCTTTTCCATCTGGCGTAGTGTAGAATGGCCTTTTTTCTATTTCGTAGTTCGTTTCTGGGTGGATACCTAAGGCGTGATAAATGGTTTGATGAACACCGTCAATCTTAATGGGATTTTCTATTGTTTTGCAAGGTCGCTCATCTGCCGTTTTACCATATACATTCCCAGGCCTTATTCCACCACCGAACATTAATATTGAGCAGCCATCTGTAAAATGTCTGTGCATTCCATAGTTTTTCATGTCCATCACAATATCTGGCACTTTTACTTGATCTTTCACTTTCAAACCAGGGCGACCTTCGGTCAACATATCTCGACTAAATTCACTTGCCACAATAACAATGGTACGATCAAGCCTGCCACTTTCATCCAAATCTTTAATTAGTTGGGAAATAGGAGCATCTATCCGCTGCTTCATTTCTTTGAGACGCGTATGTCCATTATCATGGGTATCCCAATTCATAAAAGGCTCATATTCAGAAGTTACTGTTATAAATCGTGCCCCCTCATTCACGAGTCTTTTAGCCATCAAACATCCTAATCCAAACTTCCCTGTGTTATAAATATCATACTTCTTTTTAGGCTCTTGATGAATGTCAAATGCCTTCGCTTCTGGTGAATTTAGCAATCTGTAAGCCTGCTCCATGGATCTTTTAAGAGACTCCTTTTGGTAATCGCTACCAAACTCACCCATAGCACTTTCCTTCAACAATTGTTCATAAAGGGCATTTCGACTTTCGAACCTTTTGGTGGTCATGCCTATTGGAGGCCTCACGCTATCAAGTCCTTTTGTAGGATCTGGTATCAAAAAAGGTCCATGCTCGCTTCCTAGAAAACCCGCACTATGAAAAGCCTTAAGTTCTTCACCCTCTCCTACTTCAAATCGCTGACCAATGTTAATAAATGAAGGAATCACCTCTTTAAGCGGCCCCAACTCCTTTGATATCCAAGAACCTATGTGTGGAACAGTGACTGACTGTGGTGGCTCATAGCATGTATGCCAGTGATATTGATGTCTTGTATGCAAAATATGCCCTAAATCGGCAGCGACATACGACCGAATAAGCGACCCTTTGTCCATTATTTGACCTATTCCTTCTAGGCCTTCTGAGAAATTAACACCATCCAAAACAGTAGGCACCTTTTTAAAAGTACTTAAAATGGCATCCGCCTGCATTCCTTTCGTAAAAGGTGTGTACCGTTTAGGGTCGAAAGTCTCTGTATGTGCCATTCCGCCAGCCATAAATAACAAGATCACGGAGTCGGCTGTGGCAGGATTAACTGAGTTACATGATGACAATAAGCTGCTCAAAGGAGAAGTCATCCCCATAGTAGTTACGGCTGCAGCACTTTTTTGTAAAAACTCTCTTCGGTTCCAGTACTTTTTCATGATCAATAAATTAGCTGAAATTCAGGTAAAATAACTATGGCCCAAAATAGGTCTTGTATTTGCTCGACACTTGGTGAAACTCCAAGGTTTTGAGCCGCTGCATTCAATTCTTTTTGATTAGGATCTCTTCCTAATGCGTCTCGATATATTCTTTCAACAAGGTCTTCAGTTTCCTTGAATTCGTTTTTCCATTTAGCCGCACCACTCCTTAATGTGCTGTCTAACCTCGCTCCATTCGTTAATTCCAATGCTTGAAGCAAACTAGCTTCAGCAGGCCTGCTTGTAGCCACAATCTCCCTGTTTGGCCTCCCCAGTGCCGTCAGAAAGGCACTATTCGCTACAAGTGAGGCTCTTGTAATATAATTCCCGGTGGGTTTATAGCCTGCTTGTAAAAGCGGCTCATACTCTATTTCATCCGACCTGAAGACTGGTGTAATAACGCTGCTCACTGCATCAGAAAATTGCTCTGCAGTTAGCCTTCTTCTTAACATACCATTGAATTTGTAGGAGTCCTTAGCAAGTAAAGAAGGGTCTTTTATTGCTTCACTTTCCATTTGGTAAGCGTCCGACGTCGTAATCAAAAAGATTAACTTTTTTAAATCATTGCCATTATCTACGAAATTATAGGCCAACCAATCGAGCAATTCTTGACTCCATGGTCTATTGTCCATTTCATCTACAGCAGCTATGAGTCCTCTACCCATGAGTTGTGCCCAAAATCTATTTACGATGGTCCGGTACAATCGACCATTCGATGGCTGTACCAATTTATCGGCTAACTGAATTAATTTTTCACTACGAGTTGCCGAACTGTCAATTTCGCCCAAACTAGGCCATAACATGCGAGTATCGGCAAGTTTGCCTAGGGGTTTTTCGCATCTCGCAATTTCTAGACGTTCTTCGGAAAAAATATTTGCAAAAGCATAGGCGTCTTCCAGTTTCCAATTGCTCACAAAACTATCATGACAAGAAGCACATTTCAAATTGAGCCCTAGCAGCACCTGCCCTACGTTTTGAGCCGCTTGCATTTCAGTTCTTTGGCTTGCATTTACGGTCCCTCGCCATTTTATTCCTTCTATGAATCCTTTTGACTCCTCATTGGGATTAAGCAACTCTTTTACAAAAATATCGTATGGCTTGTTTTGTTCTAAAGATGTGTAAAGCCAATTGGAAATGTTAAATCGGCCTTTGGTAATATAGCCCGTACCTGTGTAGTCATTTCGGAGAGCATCGTTCCAAAATGTAAGCCAGTGCTGAGCATAGCCATGATTTCTAGAAAGCAAATCGTTTACAATAGTCTTTCGTTTCTCTATATTATCGTCTTTTTCAAAACGCTTTATCTCTTCAAAGGTGGGAGTTAGCCCTATAATGTCTAGATAAACACGTCTTAAAAAGACTCTATCCGATACTTTCGGTTTCCATTCTATTTCATTTTTCCTGAAATAATCATTTACCCATAAATCAATTGGATTTCCTAAACTGCCAGTGGGAAGTGACAGGTTTCTAGGTGCCAGCTCAGCCATGGGGAAAATATTTTGCTCTCCCATATTTTCTGGCCACGGAGCACCTATTTTTATCCAAAATTTAATCAAATCAATTTCTGACTTCTGCAAAGTCTTCCCTTTTGAGGGCATGGACTCTTTATGGCTTGCAGGCAAGCTAATCCTTCTGTGAAGTTCGCTTTTTTCGGCATTGCCAGGAACGATAACCTCTCCATTTTCACCTCCTTTGAAAATGAATTCCTTTTCATCCAACCTCAATTCCCCTTTTTGCTTTACTTCTCCGTGGCATTTGTAGCAATTGTGAGCAAAAATAGTTCTTACATCTCCCGTGAGTTGCAATTCTTCTTGAGGAGACAAAACCTCATTATAAGCAGTGAAGTCTGTCAAATTTGATTCAGTTGTGTTCCATGGGAGCAGTTCAGTCAGATAAGTTTCTCCGTGGGTTAGAGAAGCTCCTAAATGACCTGTTAGTGTAGTTAGAAGAAGTCCAAGGCTCAACACCCATTTAAACAAACGGCCTTCCATTTGTTCTGAAAAAACTAGATATAACAAGGCTAGTGCTACAACTCCAAGACCTATTCCAGAATAGCGATGCCAGTCGAGTGACTCACCCTCAATGCCTTGTTGCCAAGCCAATAACAAACCAAGAATGATAGAAACTATGGCTGTTATGCTGCCAATTATGACAAGTATCCTAACCGTCTCTTTTAGTTTCGTGAAAAAGTGCAGAGCCCATGCTACCACCAATAAACTAACAGGAAAGTGCACTAAGAGCGGATGGAGTCTACCCAAGAAATTAAATAGCCAAAAAGAGCTTTGGGCACAGATTTCAAAAGAGTATTGAAAGACTAATTGCAAGTTAATTAATGATTTATGGTTGAATTTTATGTTCAAACTACTCCGAAAATTTTTAAAAGGAAAGCCTAGACAATATTCCTATAAAAAATAGATATGATAGTATCAAAAGTTTATTCCTGTCCAAGACTAATTGCGACAAAAATCTAATAATAAATTACTGTTAAATAACTCCCTACTTAGAACTGATGCTGAAAATTATATAAATCCCAAGAGTCTTTAGACTTGAAAACTCTGAAACAAATTGGGCCATTGCCCTACATCCGTTTCTCATTGTATCTGGATTACACCCATCTCATAAGAAAGCACACTCGCCATATTCCTTCCCACCAATAAATTCCCGTTCACTAACTTTAATGAGCGTACCTCACCTTTAAAATCTAAGCCACTTTTACTTTGCGGCAGATAAGAAAACTGACCCTTGCCATCATTAAGGAATACCTGTCCATGGTTCGCAGAAACATTCCCAATTCTTACTCTAGTGTGTGTGTTATTTCCACCTACGATGAGGTCCTTAAAACCATCGTCATTCACATCCATTGCCAGCATGGCATAAACGGGTGAGGCTTGAACTTGAACAGGAAGCTCTCTTTGCACAAATTTACCTCCTACATTCTCAAAATATACGGTAGAAAGTTCATCGGTAGTATAGACCTTTGACTCTACTTCTTTAAAGTTTTCAAGGAGCATTTCTGTAGTGACTTCGGAAAAGGATTCATAACTATTATAGACTCTTTTTAATGGAGCAATATGGTCCAGAAGCTCATCGCGACTATAGGCTGGATAGCTCCTCCCTTGGATAAAACACGAGATGATAGGGTCTTGCCTTCCATTTCCATCAAAGTCTGCCAAATGAAGGCGAAGTGGCTCCTTTTTAGAAGCACAAAACTGTGTATTCAATCCTAGGTTCCCGACAATTAAATCTTGGTCTCCATCTCCATCAAAGTCTTCTGCTAGCATACTTTGCCAAAGGCCCGAAAAAACAGGAATGGAGGACAAATCTTCCTTAAATCCATTTCCTGTATTTTTTAAAAGCTTAATTGCCGTCCATTCTCCCGATATAACTAAATCTAAAAATCCATCGTTGTTATAATCTGTACTTACTGCAGACTTTATTAAACCAAGGTTTTCAAAAATATCATTCTCCATTTTTGAAAATTTACCTCCATCATTCAGGTATAACCTAGAAGGATTGGCCAGTGGATAGTTCCCGGGTTGTACAAACCCTCCTACAAAAACATCTTGGTCACCATCATTATCAAAATCAAAAACCTCCACACAGCCATCTGCAAATAAGTCAGAGGGAAATGATACGTCATTCTTAGTGAAATTCCCTTTCCCATCGTTTAGGTACAGTTTGTTTTGAAGTAAGAGGTCATTGGGTAAATATTCATACCCTCCACCAACAACATATAAGTCCAAATCACCATCACCTTCTGCATCAAAAAAACGGGCATCCACATCTGTACTTAATTCCCAAGCCTTAAAAACGGATTCATTCGAACTTGAATAAGTACCCTTTTTTGTGCCTAACATTAGTTTCCCTGGAGAGCCTTTACCTCCACCTAAATAAAAATCTTCTATGCCGTCATTGTTTACATCGCCTTTTGCCATGCATGGCCCTTGATACGAATACATCCAAGGTAATAAAAGCTGCCTGTTGAAGTCATTAATGGGCAATTGAGCATGGTTTATTTCCTGAAAATCTTCTTGCTCAAAAATAGAATTTCCTTTTACTGATGTAACTTCTCCGCTCGGCTCATAGTTCACCTTCAAGAGGCTGTTGATAGCTGGCTTCTCTATTACCTGTGTTTTCCCATTGGGGTAAATAATCTCCAACATCTCAATGGTACTGATAGCTCCAAGACCAAAATGCTGAGGCCCGAAATAGGCACTCTGAAAACCGTGATTCGGCGAAAACTCTCTATAAAAGACTTTACCCGCCGCCTCAAATCTGATTTTGGCATTCATTATTTCAGAACTTTTTCCACTCAGTGAGATTTTTAAGAAATTCTGCCCCTTACTTTTATTTTCAAAGATACCTGCTGACTCATTGATGCTATTCGTGATAACCTCTAAGTCACCGTCATTGTCCAAATCTGCATAAATGGCTCCATTACTCACTATTTTGTCTTCAAAACCCCAAGCCTTCTGAACGTTCGTGAAACGCTGATTGCCGTTATTCTTGAAAACATAGTTAGCCAGTTTAGTGGAGGGCATTTGATTGATAATATCTAAGACATTGTCGTTTCCTTCTGACCGCTGTTCAGAATAAAACTTCACGAAATCATTGTTCGTATAGTCCTTCAAATAGCCGTTGGAAACAAACATGTCATTCAGACCGTCATTATCAAAATCTGCAAGAAGCGGTGACCAGCTCCAGTCTGTGTTAGAAAGCCCAGCCAATTGGCCTATTTCAGCATATTGTCCGTTGCCTTCATTGATGTGTAGCATGTTTCTCATCACTTCAGGATGAAAACCATTTTGAAGCATATTCAAATACGCCTCATATTTATCCGGTCCAAAAAGCAGTTTTTGTCGCTTATTATCTTCTGGCAGCATATCTGAAGTAAAAATGTCGGGCAAACCATCATTATTTACATCTGCCACATCATTTCCCATACTGAAATAGCTCGTGTGATCCACCATTTCCTTGATATTGTCAGTGAAAGTACCGTCTTGGTTATTTGTATATAAATAATCTCCTTCTAGGTAGTCATTTGAGATATAAATATCTGGCCAGTTGTCTCCGTTTAAATCGGCAATGTGCATGCCAAGTCCAAAACCTATCGGATTTCCTTTTATACCGGCATCCTTACTCACGTCATTAAAAAATCCATTGTCGTTTCTGAAAAGCCTGTCTCCAGCAAATTCGTCTCGCATGAAATGAATGGCCTCTACATCAAAACGCTTAAAATCTCTCACGTTATGATTCATCACATAGGCATCCAAATCACCGTCTTTGTCATAATCAAAAAAAGCAGTCTGTGTAGTGAAGCTGTTACAGTCTAGGCCATATTTGGCGGCTTGATCTTCAAATTTAAAACCGCCATGATTTATGTATAGTTTATTCTTCCTTAATTCGGGAGATTCCTCATTCCCAGAAACAGAGACGTAAATATCATTAAGTCCATCTTCATTGATGTCTACCACTGTCACCCCGGTTTTCCACTCTTTATTATAGGTGATTCCCGAATTAGGTGTCTTGTCCTCAAATTTTAAATCTCCCAAGTTTTGATATACTTTATCAGAGCCAAGATTGGCTGTAAAATATAAATCAATTAGCCCGTCATTGTTGAAATCTGCAGCTGCCACACCTCCACCATTATAGAAATATTCGTAAACCAAAACATTCAATTCGTCTGTTTCAACGATATTATTGACGAAGTCAACACCGGTTTTTTTTGCGTCTAGTTTTTCAAAAAGTGTATCTCCGCCTCCACTACACGATAGCAGCAAAAGAAGACCAATCGAGTACAGCGTTTTTTTCATAGAAGGTTGTCCAAAATATAAGCCTATTAAGTAGCTAATTTAGAAGTTTGAAAGCTTTTAAACTACCATATGAGCATTATTTCCCTAATTTTGAAGAGTCAAAAATACTTGAATTCATGTCTATTAAAACCTTTATATCAATCCCCCTATTCTGTATAACTTTAGTGGCGTGTTCCACCAAAAAAACAGAACTGACTTGGAATAAGTCCCTGAATAAAATTGGATCGCAGTCCTCTCCTAAGGCAAGTGATTTAAATAAGGATGGCGTTTTAGATATTATCATGGGAGCTGGTGAAAACGAATACCAAGCATCCAAAAAAGGCATCATAGCACTGAATGGCGTAGATGGTCAAATTTTATGGGAGCACCCATGTACAGATCAGGTTTATGGGTCAGCCACGCTACTCGATGTCACAAACGACGGAATCGAAGATGTTTTTATTGGAGGCCGTTCTAATCAATTCTATGCTATAAACGGTGCAACGGGTGAGTCCATTTGGCAATGGAAATATGATTATGAAAATGACCCTGTTCTAAAATATGCGAAATTTAATTTTCAAAATGCCGTGACCATTCCAGACCAAAATGAAGACGGACTGGAAGACCTACTGGTAGTAACCGGAGGAAATGCCAAGGCAGAACCTAACACAATGAAAAATCGGTATCCTGGGATTTTAATGATACTGAGTAGCACAGACGGAAAAGTCATAGCAGCGGATAGCATGCCAGATGGTATGGAGTCGTATATGGCTCCATTATACTTTGAGCAGCCTGACGGCTCCCAGAATATCGTTTTTGCCACGGGTGGCGAAACCATCAATGGCAGCCTTTATAAAACTTCGTTGGCTTCTTTGAAAAATAATAACATCTCATCTGCAGAGGTCCTTGCTAGCGATACTTCTGGTCATGGGTTTGTTGCTCCTTCTGTGGCAGTAGACTTTAATCATGACAACTTCTTAGACATTGCTGCCATTTCTCATGGAAGCTACATTTTCTGTATTGATGGAAAAACAAGTAAGAGCCTTTGGCAAAAAAACATTCCAAACACAGAGTCTAGCAATGGTTTTGCGATAGGTAATTTCAACAACGACGACACGCCAGATCTTTTCACCTTTGTGAGTGAGGGAGTTTGGCCAGAGAGCAAAGGTTCGGTTCAAATAATGTTGGATGGAAAAACGGGTGAAACACTTTACCAAAATAACTTAGGGTGTACGGGATTCTCTTCCCCTGTTATTTATGACCTAAACGACGATGGTATAGATGAAGCCATTATTAGCATAAATGAATATGACTGCGACCAGGGCTTTATTGGTTCTACCAAATTAGGTGTATCAACCCGTCTAGTGGCATTAGATTTTAGAGCCAAGACCGTTAGAACGATTGACGAACTCAAAAGGTTTAAGAACATTTTCAGCACACCTTATATTGGAGATATGGATAATGACGGTTATCTAGATATAGTACATTGTCAGTATTTTAGTCCTGACACAGATCTTCTTTTGTTTTTAGGAATGCAGGTAAAACGGATCAGTACTTCGATCAAAATGAATAAGCCTGTGGCGTGGGGAGAATATATGGGAACTCAGGGCAAAGGAGTTTTTAGATAGACAGAAACAAGCCAATGAGAGCCAACAAAAGGCACAATGGTGAAAAGAATTGGCTGTCTAATTTCGAAAACTTGGTTGCCCTAGATTTCTTAAAAAAACCTACATAATTAAAATCGCCCATTGCTCTCAGAAAGAAAATCACTGAGATGACAAAGCCTCCGTAATTATTTATCCAAGTAGGCAAATAAAGGTCAATATGGCCTCCTTTGACCAGGAAAAAGAGACCAAACATCAATAGTCCTAAACCCACAATGGTACTATCTTTTTTGCCTGGATTTAGCATTTTCTTTCCTTCTTCGTTTGTAGGAACAGCTTCGTCAAAGCCCAATTTCCCTCCAAACACCCAGTGAAAATGAATTCCTGCTAAAGCCAAGAATGTAAGGCTTTCTATGATGGTTAAAGTAGTTCTCATTATCTATAGACACCGTCGTAATTGCTTCCCATATACGAACCCCATTTAATGGGCTTGCTTATCGGAATTGTTGTTTTTAATCTATTTACACGAAGACCATCAAAAGTATACGAATGATAGAGGTTTGTTCCATGACAGTAAATAATGTCTAAGTAACCATCCGAATCCATATCTCCTATCCATGGTGTAGAAGAAACATTATGACCTTGAAGACCGTCAACCATCGGCTCTGCTTGATTCTGAGTGAACTCGATTACATATAATGTTGTAAAAAAGCTATTTCTACCTAAGGAGTCTAAAACTTGATAGTCCACGCTTAATATAACCTCATCTATGCCATCACCTGTTAAATCCACCGTAAGGGGACTAGATGTTTGATAATAACCCAAAGAGTCTAAATATTCTATATTCCCATTTAACCCACTCACCATAGCTTGTCTGGTCCATGATAATTCTGGCCAAACGCCTTGAGCAACAGAAATAAAAAAATCGGGTATAGCATCATCATTAAACAGACCAACAGCCATAGATGCATAGCACTCAGAATCGGGTAATTTCATTTGCCACATTGGCTCAAAATTGACACCATCAAAAGCGAGTAATCTTCCATCCACAGAACTTGAAACTATATCCCTTTTGCCATCTAAGTTTAAGTCTACCCAAGCTGGTGGAGCTATAAACCCTTTAGTACCTCCTTCTGCTAGCTTGGTGGCCGTGCTCAAATCCTCATTTATGAGCATCTGTAAAGTTCCTACATATAAATTACCGGGAATAGTCTCTCCTCCTGTTCCAAAAATAAACTTTGAGACTAAGGGTGCCAATGAATCAAAGTCTATAGCTACTGACATATAAATCTCTCTACCATCAGGCATATTTGCTGATTTTAGTAATTCTCCAGTCTTGGCAGATAAGATACATAGCTTCCCTACAGCTCTATTGGGGTCAAAGGGTTCTACCCATATATCACCACCGTTAGCTATCAAAATGTCCCTAAAGCCATCTTGATCAACGTCATGAATAAATTGAGGGTTATAAAAATTAAACCACCTCTCATTCGGATAGCTGAGTGTATCAAAAGCCCATAGGACTTCGCCATTTTTGCTATTTATAGCTTTAAGGTTCGAAGATCTCCCACCTAAAAAGGCATCTTTTATGCCGTCTCCAGTGATATCCATAAGTGCTGCTGAGCCAAAAATCTGGTCATTGGCGGGTATACTCCAAAGCAATTCGCCATTATTCCCATCTAAGGCAAACATCGCCGTATCTGATGCTTGAAATTCTAATCTTCCACCTCCAAGAATAATGTCTTGTATACCATCTCCATTTATGTCTGTAAGCCTTGGAGACGAGAAAGTGCCAATAGTAGGTAAAACAGTCGTCCAAGAATCTTGGCTAAAAGAGACTTGAGATAGTATAATTAACAAGAAAATCTTTTTCAATTCATCCATTCCATGCCTGGCCATTGATCTGTTTTTACGTAAGGCTGGTCTTTGCCTGGGGTACTTCTCCCAGAGGCTACATAGTCTTTGAGCAGAGCCCATAATTCTTCTACTTTTTCTTGATTTTGCTCATAAAGATTATTCTTTTCACCAACGTCTTCGGTCAAATCATAAAGTTGATAGGGATATTGAGCTTCCGCCAGTTGTTTTGTTAAGGCTTCAGATTTCCATCCACCCGTTCCTTTGGTCAAAATAAGTTTCCAATTATCCTTTCTTATAGCAAAAGAACCATCCATTGAATGATGCACCGTAGCTTCTCTGAGTGAGCTCTTTAACTTGTCCTGAATCAAAACGGGAGAAATATCATAACTATCTTCCCCAGCATTGTCAGGTAAGTTAACATTCAAAACATGAGCCACCGTCGCCATAAGATCTGTTAAACAAACCGTTTCGTTAGAGACAGAGTTTGGCCTGATCTGATTTGGCCATTTCACCATAAATGGAATCCTGTGTCCGCCCTCATAGATTTCGGCTTTATAGCCTCGATAATTCAAACTGGAGTAATGCCCCATTTTTTCCATTTCCACAGTTCCTGCATAAGGAGCACAGCCATTATCCGAGGCAAAAAAGATAAGTGTATTTTCTTCTAATCCATTTTCCTTTAAAGCCGCTAACACGTTTCCGATAACATCGTCTACTGTCATTACAAAATCTCCATATTCACTAAGCCCACTTTTTCCTTTGTTTTTAGCATCAGGCAGAATAGGTGTATGAGGAGCAGATAGTGGTAGATACAAGAAAAAAGGCTCTTCCTTATGATCTTTGATATACCTAGCAGAGCGTTCTGAGAATTGCTGTAATACGGTTTCATGATCAAAGTCCGAACCTGTGGGCCCTTTTCTCCACCAACCATAATCAGACGTATTCTCTGTTTCTTTGTCTGGCTGAGCCGTAACTCTGTCATTTTCGACATAAACATAAGGTGGAATATCTAGCGAAGCTGGAATTCCATAAAAATAATCAAAGCCATGCTCCAAAGGCCCATTGGTTACTTTTTGATTAAAATCAACAGGCCATTTACCCGTGGTGTCTTGTACCCAATCTAAACCCAAATGCCATTTCCCTATACATGCAGTTTCATAACCTGCTGTTTGAAGCATAGACGCCACCGTCATTCTATCCCTTTCAATAATGGAAGAATCATAACTCCAGGTCACTCCAGATTTCATGCTTCCTCTCCAGCTATATCTGCCAGTTAGAATGCCATATCGTGTTGGTGTACATACCGCAGAACCAGAATGAGCATCCGTAAAACGCATTCCACCAGTGGCTATTTCGTCTATATGGGGCGTCTTTATTTTGCCATCAAGATTATAGATGGAGACATCGCCAATACCCAAATCGTCTGCTAAAACGTAAACAATGTTAGGTGGCCTATCTTCTCTGCAAGAAGACAAAACCACACAAAGCAAACCAATACAAATAATCAAGCCATTTTTATTCATCATTCTATTGTATAAATTTTGCAAGAAATTGCCAATAAAAAAAGGGATTACCAAAAATGATAATCCCTTTTTAAATATTAATTAAAACTTACTTTACATCCCACCATATACGAGTCGTCAAACGATCTTCACCTTGTCTGGCGATAGCGGCTGCGTAGTTTTCAGGATTACTGCCAATCTCGTTCTCATAATAGCGTAATCTCCTTGGAATGGTACCGTTGGTATCATTATTAGGGTCACTAGTAGGAGTTAATGCTGGATAACCAGTTCTTCTCCAATTAGACCATGATTCGATATGATTTAAATAAGTAGCAGCCCAATACTGCTCACCAATTAATCTCATTTTGTCCATTGAGCTTGCGGCATCATACCCTAGACCATCAATATAAGCCTGAGTCACATCACCTGAAGGAATATCTACACCAAAAGCAGACCAGCTATTTATGGCTGCACTCACACCCATTGTAAAGTGATCTGATGCAGAAGAACTCAACCAACCTTTCTCAGCAGCCTCTGCTTTCATTAATTCCGTTTCGGCGTAAGTGATGAAAGGTGTTGGATCATCCAATTCTACAATTTTTGGATTAATAAAACTATAGGCATGAACTGTACTAAAATCAGGAAAAAGATCCTTAATGGTAGTAGAGTTATATCCGTTTGGTAAACCTACTTGATCATCAGGGTTTGTATTCCAAGTATTAGAAGATTCATAAGGATTACCTATACCTCCTACCAAAATCATTTTCCTAGGATCATTATTAGCATTTAACCAATCCATAAGCGTTTTTGAAATCTTGGCATTATTGTCTCCTCCTCCTCCGGGGGCATTTGACATTGCTAAAGATGTACCATTGAAATTTACATCACCTCCAGCACCTAATACTTGAGTAAATAGAGCATTGTCTCCATTAGAACCAAAAGTACCACTGTTCGCAGCCTCCGTAAATACAGCCTGAGCGGTACCCGGATCCACATTGCTCATTCTCAAGGCCACTCTCATTAATAAGGCATTCGCGAATTTCTTCCATTTCGCTACGTCTCCTTTGTATAAGATATCTTGATCTCCCAATTGATCTCCACCAGCATTCATAGCATCACGAGCAGACTTCACATCCGCCACAATTGCAGTATAAACTTCTTGCTGACTTTGATATGCTGGAAACCAGTTTTCTTCACCATCTATTCCACGTCCAGCCTGTGCATACGGAATATCTCCATACAGGTCTGTAATTCTGTGAAGATCAAATGCTCGCATAATCTTTGCGAAACTATTCATATTAACCCTTTCACCGTCACCTTCGGTTCTGTCCACGACATTGGTTAAGTTTTTAATAGCATCTGGAAAATGACGCTCCCAATAGGCTCCGCTATACTGGGCATTATAGTAATACTTATCTCCACTCCAATACCCTTGTAAAGTAGCATTGTGCTGAATCATCGTAGAACTATAAATCAAGTTGGTTCTCCAACTCTCGTATCGACTACCGGCTACACGAGTTTGACCGTAAGCTAACAAATAGCTTAAGTCTATATCTGTGGAGGCATTCTTATTAACATTCAATTCGGTTAACTTGTCCTCATCGCATGAGCCAAATGTAAAACATGCAAGAACCGCTAATCCGGCATTTTTTATATACTTATTCATCTTATTAAATATTTATCGGATTAAAAATTAGCACTTAAATTAAACCCTAAGTTTCTCACAGATGGCATAGAGAAGTACTCCAACCCTTGGGAATTTCCAGCGGCCGTATAACCACTTTCTGGATCAATATTTGGAACATTAGACCAAAGTATAGCCAAGTTTCTTCCAACAGCCGACAATTTCAAATTAGTGATAGGTGTTTTACTTAAATACTTAGCTGGGATATTATAACCAACAGACAATTCTCTCAGTTTACCATAAGAAGCGTCATATATATGATTGTTGGTAATTTGATTATATCGTCCCCAGTATTGCTGTACATTTTCAGGAGCAATGTTCCAAGTTTGAGCCTCACCAGATTCGTTCACCCCACTTACTGCAAAACCTGTTTCTCTACCTTCTAAGGTTTGCTTATGAAGACCAACACCTGTCAAACCAAGATTTGTTCCAGACATCATATTTCCACCGCTTCTCATATCTATTAAGAAACTAAGGCTTACGTTTTTGTAAGTAAATTCATTAGATAAACCTGCTGATATTGGGTGACGGCCGAGAGCCAAAACCTCAAATCCATCGCCTCTTTCTGGATAACCATTCTCGTCATATACTGGCATTCCGTTGATTTCCTTCTGCTTATACCCTGCTATAACACCGAGTTGTTGTCCTACATAATGGCGAATTCTCTCTTGACGTGCTCTAGATTCATCCAAGTTCACGAATTCAATTGCCTCGCCTTTAGCGTTATTTCCAAGGTTCACTACATTAGAAATGTTTCTTGAAAAGTTAGCAGATACATTCCAGTTGAAATTATTGGTTTTGATAGGAGTACCTGTTACCAATATTTCAAATCCTTTGTTTTCAAGTTCCCCGATATTCACTTGAGTAGAACCAAATCCAGAAGTACCAGAAATGGATGTATTTAGAATGTCATCGGTAGTTGTTCTTTGATAAATAGCTAAATCCACACCCAGTCTATTACGGAACATTCTCAAGTCTAAACCAAATTCTATCTCAGTAGATAGGTACGGCTTTAAAGCGTTATTTGGGATAGAGCCATTATTAATGTTACCTAAGATAGCTCCTGCATGATCATAACCTCGTAATCCGTAAGTAAGATTATTTGAATAAGGCGACGGGTCACCACCACCTACTTGAGCCCACGAAACTCTGGCTTTACCAAAAGTAAGCCAAGAAGGACTATTATTAATAATATCCGAGAATGCAAAACTTACACCCACACTTGGGTAGAAAATAGTATTGGTCTCAGGAGAAAGTACAGAATACTGATCCTGACGTCCCGTCACATTTAAAAACACAAAGTTTCCATATCCTATATTCGCAGAACCAAAAATTGAGTTAATTCCAGACTCTCTAAATCCGTAACCATATGTTTGATTGGCCACGTTCGTTACACTACTAAAAAACGGGATATTTAATCCATTACCACCTATTCTAGCAGACTCATTAGATCTTCGCATTCTATTTCCACCAACAAGTGCATCTACTGAAATATCACCAAAGTCTTTATTCATTCCAACAAACAAATCAAGGTTATCCTCTTTGATTGTTCTATTGGTAATATTAAAGTCTCCTGCACCACTGAAGGCTGTACCATAAGGCGTAGTTGAGGTAAACTTAGCGTTTATCACATCTGTACCTACTCGTCCTCTAATATATAACCAATCTGTTACATGATAAGTCAAAGAAGCATTTCCAAAAAATCTATTTTTGTCATCTTGTCTCGAGAATTGATACGCAGCCCAATAAGGGTTTGTCGAATAAATATTTCCTTGATGACGGAGTTCCGTTCCATCTTCTTTAGCTCCAAATTTGTCAGGATCACCCATTAAATCATCAAAAGAAATATTATTTGCCTTTGTAAGGATGGTGTAATTTGCATTACCTGGGCTATCAGATAAACGCGGTCTGTTCTTTGCTCCTTCTAAGGTATATTGTCCTGTTACGGCTAAGTCTAATTTACCATACTTTCCATTCATGTTAGCATTGAATGCTGTTCTATCAAAACCTGAATTAGGCATAATATCTTCATTTTTCAAATCCGAAGCCGAAAACCTAAAATTACCAATATCATTAGCTCCAGAAAGTGCCAATGTATTTGACCAAGTATTTCCTACTCGATAAAAATCATTCATTGTTTCTCCTGTAGCCGTATAAGGTCTTCCCACACCATCAAATTGAGTGACTGAACCTGAGCCTAATTTAGATCCCCAAGAGCTATTTCCTTGATCCAAAGCTTCCTCTTGTGTCGTTGGTGCTTGTCCTAAAGTACCTATACCATATTGATTTTGAAGGTCTGTTAAATCCCATGCCTTATCCATGGTATAATTACTGTTAAACGAAACGCCTAAACCTTTCTGGCCTTTTCCAGTTTTGGTGGTAATTAAGATAACTCCATTAGCCGCACGTGAACCGTACAATGCCGATGCCGTATTACCTTTCAAAACAGAAATGTTAGCAATATCATCAGGATTAATAGAAGCTAGTCCATCACCATTGTCATTTCCACCCCACATTCCTGCATTTCCTTGGCTACTGTTGTCCATAGGCACGCCATTAATAACATAAAGAGGTTGATCGTTTCCACTTAAAGAAGAACCACCACGAATAACCACTCTACTAGAGCCTGCCACACCAGTAGTAGGTGATGAAACATTTACACCAGCAATCTTACCCGTAAGAGAAGTACCTAAGTTAGCAGTCCTAGACTCCGTAAACTTATCCCCATCTACTTGAGTAACAGAATAGCCAAGACTTTTCTTGTCCTTTTCTATACCAAATGCCGTCACCACAACTTCGCCAAGTGCATTGGCGTCAAGTTCAAGAGTTACATTTATCACATTTGCGTTAGCAACGGCAATATCTTGTGCCTCAAAACCTACATAACTAAAAGTGATAGTCTCACCCTTGTTAGCAGAGATAGTGTATTTACCAGCATCATTGGTAATAGTACCATTTGTGGTACCTTTCACGGTTACGTTTACTCCATAAAGTGGAGAACCGTCATCCTCTACTACTGTTCCCGATACACTCAAGGCCTGAGCCATAGAGTACATTGAAACCAGCGAAAGGGCAAAAACTTTCCAAACAAATAGTTTTTTTCTCATAAAAAAATAAAAATTAAGTTTTTAAAATGGTTCACTAAAAGAAAAGGGTTATTGAGTATAAGTAATTAGTTTTATTTATTAAAAAAATTACCTACTCTGGCAAACTTAATAAAAAAAATTAATAATGTCCAAAAATGTCAATAATTCATAATATTATTTTTGCATAAGGTGGTACTAATTATGGGCAGATCTATCTACGCTAATTTTTAAAGGCCACTGGAATAGTCCCAAGATTTCATATGAATAAAGACCATTTGCAATATCTCAATCCCACCTTCGCTGTTGTACAGTAGCGTGTTTATCATATATAATCAGCTATCCAGACTCCCATGATAAGTGGCACAAAAACCTTTAAAAACATTCCAGTCACGTTATTCTATAATTCTAGCACGTCTTCTTGCTTTTCCCATAAGTGGGGTTTGCCTCAATAAACCAGAAGATCAAGTACTCAGAACGACCTTCAACCCAATGAATATTAGGCGTACTTGACCAAAAAGCTCCCATTTTTGGATTAAATTTGGGAAACGAGTTTCATAGAACAACCAGCCAATCAATGCGGATTCTTTCTTTTTTCTTTTTATTTCTACTAATAGTCGTCGGCTGTCAGAAAACAGAAGAAACTACTACCCTCTTTGAGTTAAAGTCATCAGCAGACACAGGGATTGATTTCATCAATGATGTGGTAGAGTCCAAAGAAATGAACATTCTTACCTATAGGAACTTCTATAATGGTGGTGGAGTGGCTGTAGGTGATATAAACAATGATGGTCTGCCCGACCTCTATTTTACGGCAAACCAAAAAGAAAACAGACTCTACCTAAATAAAGGAAATTTCAAATTTGAAGATATTACTGAGGCGTCAAAAACCGAAGGCACAAAAGCGTGGAGCACGGGGGTAAGTATGACAGACGTCAACGCCGACGGCTGGCTAGATATTTATGTATGCAATTCTGGTAACTTTGATGGTGGCCAAAAAGAAAATGAGCTATTCATCAATAATCAAGATGGTACTTTTATAGAAATGGCTGAAAAGTTCAATCTCAACAATGCTGGTTATGGCACACATGCTGCCTTTTTTGATTATGACTTAGACGGAGATTTAGACTGCTATATTCTGAATAACAGTTTTAAAGAGCCCGATAAAATAGAACTGTATCAAAGCATGAGAGACATTCCAGATGCTCTTGGCGGCGACAAACTGATGCGAAACGATGGCAATATATTTACCGACGTCACCTTAAAAGCTGGCATTTATAGCAGCAGCATTGGTTTTGGGCTAGGTGTAGCCACGGGTGATTTGAATGGAGACTTATTGCCAGATTTATATATAAGTAATGACTTCTGGGAAAGAGATTACCTCTATCTAAATAATGGTGACGGCACCTTCAAGGAAGATCTCAACACCAGAATTAACTATTGCTCTGTCTCCAGCATGGGGGCAGATATTGGCGACATTAATGGTGATGGAAACCCTGAAATCTTTACTACAGATATGCTCCCGGCCGATAATTATAGGATTAAAACACTCACCAGTTTTGAACCCTATCATTTAGAGGACATTAAGTATAGGGGCAACTACCATTACCAGATGATTCAAAACTGTCTTCATCTAAATGATGGTTCTGCTAATTTTCAGGAAATAGCTCTTCTAAGTGGTGTTTCTGCCACAGACTGGAGTTGGGGAGCTCTTTTCTTTGATTTTGAGAATGACGGAGTCAAAGACATTTTTGTATCCAATGGCATAAACCGAGATATCATTTCAGGTGATTTTAGAGAATTCTTAGGTCAGCCAGAAACACAAGAACTTGTAAATACTGGAGAAGCTGATAAGGATTTGCGTCAATTAACAAGTCAAATACCCTCAAACCCGCTGGCCAATTATGCTTTCAGTCAATCGTCTCCTTTAAAATTTGAAAACAAAGCAAAAGAACTTGGTCTAGCTAAACCTTCTTTTAGCAACGGCTCTGTGTATGCCGACTTAGACAATGACGGAGATTTGGACTTAGTAGTCAGCAATGTCAATATGGAGAGCTTTGTTTATGAGAACCACAGCCAGGGAAATAGCTTTCTCAAAATTCAGTTTGAGGGTTCTAGTAAAAACCCATTTGGCATCGGAGCCAAAGTTGTGATTGAAACGGAGGGCCAAAAAATAGTATCTGAGAATTTTATAAATAGAGGTTTTGAAAGCAGTATTGAACCACAGCTCCTAATAGGACTTGGCAAAAAAGAGATAATAGAGCATCTGACTGTCATCTGGCCTGATAAATCATTCCAAATGCTAGAACAGATTCCTGTAAATCAGGTCGTAAAATTAGCTCATAAAAATGCTGGCGATGTTTTTCAATACCCAGATAAAGAGGACAACACATGGTTTACTGACATAACAAAATCAGTTCTTCTGAGCGAGGCTATACATATAGAAAATAATTACAATGATTTTGAGCAGGAGAACCTTTTAAACCAAATGCTTTCCACAGAAGGCCCAAGGCTTATTCCAGGAGATGCTAATGGCGACGGTTTAGATGACTTTGTTCTTTTAGGAGCGAAGGATGATCCAGACAAATTATTCATTCAACAGAAAAATGGCTCATTCAGGTTTCAATATGACCCTGGTTTTGAAAATGACAAAGGATTCGAAAGTACCTGCGGGGCCTTTTTGGATTACGATCTTGATGGTGATAAAGACCTCCTTATAGGCTCAGGTGGAAACCAAACGAATGTTGACCAAATCAATTATATCGTTCGCCTTTACGTTAACGATGGCAAAGGCAATTTTAAAGTAGACCCCACCCACATTCCACCAGTAGTAGGTAATTTCTCCACCTTAGAAGTAAGTGATTTTGACCAAGACGGCGACCCTGACTTCTTCTTAGGAGCAAGAATAATTCCTGGTAATTATGGTCTTACACCCCAAAGTCATTTGTTCAAAAATGAAAACGGAAGCTGGATAAGTATTGGAGGGGAGCCTATTGGAAAACTAGGCATGGTTACAGACGCCATCTGGGAAGACGCCGACAGCGATGGAGACGTAGACCTACTTGTGGTAGGCGACTGGATGGAAATTAAAGTTTTTAAGAACAACAAAGGGGTTCTGGGGGCTCCTATCTCCATTCCAAATACCTCTGGCTTCTGGCAGAGAGTAGAATCCCAAGATTTGGATGGAGACGGCGATATGGATTTCATTTTGGGAAACTGGGGCCTTAATTCTAAGTTCCAGGCTTCTATTTCGCTTCCACTCACAATGAATGTGAGCGATTTTGATGGAAATGGTAAAAGTGAGCCCATAATAAATTGGATCGCACCAGCAGATAAAGAGGCCTTTCCATATGCCTCTAAAATGGAAATTACTTCCCAGATGCCAGAATTAAAAAAGAAAAATTTAAAATTCTCTGAGTTTGCCAAGATGAAAGTTTCAGACTTTAACCTCAACTCGAGCTCCGAAAATCTAGCCTTAAAGGCAGAAAACCTTCAAACTGGTATCTTGTGGAATGAGGGAGGAAAATTCTTCTTTTCGCCGCTACCACTAGAAGCTCAAGTATCCCCGGTTTTTGGAATCACCGTTAAGGATTTTAATAAAGATGGTATATTAGATATCTGGTTAGGCGGAAACTTTTATGGTCTAAAACCGCAGTCTGGTAGACATGACGCCAGCAGAGGCGTTCTTTTACAAGGAATGGGAGATAAAAGATTCTCTTATGTCCCTAATTCAATAGCCGGAATTAACATAAAAGGTCAAATAAGAGACGCTCTAGTCTTTGGATATAGATTGATTATCGCAAGAAATAACGAGTCTGTTAAGGTCTACTCTTTCAAGTGATTTTCCATTCCATTTTGAGCTAAGAAATGACGACTCTGCATCTTACCAAACAAGCTCTGTGGGCATAATGGCCTTTTTAAAGAATCAATCGGCCCACCTTATTCCTATTTCAGACTACTGCTCAATAAGCAAAAAAGTCTATTCAAAAAGAAGGGATAAACATCTCTTGATACCATATGAAAGAAGATCCAAACAAATTTTAATCCGAGAATCACACTTTCGAGCATAAAAAAAGGTCGCCCCATAAATGAGGCGACCTTAATATTAAACTAAAATGGATTAGTTAACATCCCACCATACACGTGTAGTGTACTCGTTAGGAAGCGTAGCACCAGACTGGAAATTATCTGGATTAGTAGATAATTCAGCATTTGGAATTCTCAACTTACGTGGAATAGTTCCACCAGTGATGTTTCCTTGGTAGACCACAGGCGTAAGAGCTGGAAATCCAGTTCTTCTCCAATCTGACCAAGCTTCCCACCAGTTAAAGAACTTACTAGCCCACATTTGCTCTCCTATAGAAGCTAAACCAGCATAAGGATTAGCAGCAATATAAGTGGCTACCTCAGCATCAGAAACAGCAAAAGATGCATCATAGTTTTCCCACTCCTGAAGAGCAGCTTTTACTCCTGCATTATAGTGAGCTGCGGCTCCCGTAGCTCCACCAATTCCTCTTTCAGCGGCTTCCGCAAGTAAAAAGTGAACCTCAGATAAGTTCATGAATGCGTAATCCTCATCATCATCTAACAATAATATATTAATGTTAGAGAACTCTACCATTGGATTAGCACCTGTTTTTCCTAAGAAATCCTGAAGTGTACCCGTGTCAAGTCCATTAGGAAGACCTTTTTGATTTGCTGGGTCCATATCAATTCCACCAACACCACCACTGTATATCATCAGTCTTGGGTCGTTCTTAGCCTTTAACCAGTTTACAAGTGTAGCACTCAAAGGAGAAGGCTGTCCACCATCACCATTAGCAAATGCCCTTGAGATACCATTTTGGTTAGTCCACTCACTTGGGCCTAAATCTGTCTTAATCATAGCTCTGTCAGAGATATCTGTCATAAGACCACCAGAAATTGCCTCAGAAGCATACTTACTAGTTAAGGCAGGATCTACGTTGGAAACTCTCATCGCCATTCTTAAAAGAAGCGAATTGCCGAATTTCTTCCACTTAGAGACGTCACCATCATAAAATAAATCTGCTCCGGCAAAACCATCTCCAGTTATAGAAGCGTTCATAGCTTTTGTAGCCTCAGATACTTCTTTCATGATATCTGTATAAACAGCCTGCTGGCTATCATACTTTGGAAAAAAGATTCCATCAGTTCTTCCTTTAAGAGCTTCAGTATACGGCACATTACCAAAATAGTCAGTAAGTCTCATAAAAGCATAGGCTCTTAAGATTCTTGCTGCCTGACGCGTATTCTCACGCACGCCTTCCTGAAACCCACCAGGTCCAGTTTGAATGATAATCTCTGAAAGCTCCTGCAAAACTCCATTATACATGAAGTCCCAAGGTGCTGCATTTACCTCATTATTGTCCACATTATACTTATCACCAGGAGCTATTCCACCACCAGCATTAGCTATTTGTTGAATAGCATGGCCGAACATACCAATATTTGTACGCCAGTCAATATAACGGTTATCTCCACGGTTACCACCAGAAGCAGTTCCCAATTGTGCAGACGTCAACAAGAAGTTCATGTCTATCTCGTTAAGGGCCTGCGGGTTTATGTTTAGCTTTTCTAATTCCTCTTGATCACAACTCATGTTGATCAGCAATAGAGACAAGACGCTTAAAATTATTTTTTTCATATTTCTGTAATAATTTAAGATTAATACGTAAGGTTCAGGCTGAATCCATAAGTCCTTGTCGCAGGAAGTGCGAAGTACTCAAGACCCTGTGCACCACCATTGAAAGAATACGTTGACTCAGGATCTATATTTGGAATATTCTTATAAAGAATAGCCAAGTTTCTTCCAACGAAGGAAGCACTGATAGACTGGAATGGCGTCTTGCTTACAATGTTTTTAGGCAAGCTATAACCAAATACCAATTGACGTAATTTAACAAAACTAGCATCGTAGATATACATTGATGCATCACGACCACCTAGGTTACCCCAATATGCCTGAGCATCTTGTCCAGTAAGCGTTAAGTTTAATGGCTCACCTGCCTCATTAACACCAGAAACAGTCAATGGAGCTTCTCCATCTCTTCCTTGAAGAGATCTTTCTGAGAATCCCCAAGCATCAACAGACGAATTTGTTCCTGAATGAATATCACCACCTAGTTTAGTATCAATTAAGAAGTTCAAATTGAACCCTTTATAAGTAAAGCTATTATTAAGACCACCGGACAATAAAGCGACAGACTGACCTATTTCCTCATAAACATCATTACGAACTGGAAGGCCATCTTCTGTGAAAACAGGCTGCCCGTTCAACATTTTCTGAGTAATACCTGTGATAGTTCCAAAAGGCTGACCTACTATATGCTTGATACGTGTAGTTCTTGTCCTTGACTCTTCAAAAGATAACTCCGTAGAACCATCAATTAAACTAACAACCCTGTTTTTGTTGGTCGCAAAGTTTAGCGATAAATCCCATGTAAAGTCATTGGTTCTAATAGGTGTGGCTGTGAATAAGAATTCAAAACCTTCGTTAGTCAATTTACCAACATTTACAGTAGTAGCATTAAAACCAGAAGCCGCAGAGATAGAAGCATTCAAAATATCATTAGTAGTAGCTTGGTCATAATAACCTAAGTCTAAACCAAATCTACCGTTGGCAAACCTTAAATCAAGACCAATCTCTGTCTCTGTAGAAAGAGCAGGATTAATCAATGGGTTAGCAATAGTTCCTCTGTTTGCAAAAGCTGCCATATTTCTACCCAAGTGTGGGTTTCCATTCAATCCGTAAGGCTGAGTCGTTTGGTATGGTCCGAGAGAACCTGTCAAACCAACCTGTGCCCAAGAAGCTCTTAGCTTACCGAAGCTCAACCAGTTTGGCATTGCATCTACAAAAGCATCAGAGAACACGAAACTAGCACCAACAGAAGGATAAAGGATATCCTTTCCACCTAATATAGAGAACTTATCTTGTCTAGCTGTAGCCGTCAAGAATAAGACGTTATCATATCCAACCTCGGCAGAACCGAATATAGAGTTAATTCCTGACTCACTGAAACCATATCCAAAGTTTCGGTTATTAGCAGAATTCAAAGCATGGAAGAATGGAACCGAGAATCCATTGCCACTAGCATTGATTTGCTCATACTTACTATACTGCTTATTTCCTCCAGCAAAAGCATTTACAGAAAATTTACCAAAATCCTCGTCATAACCCACCATGAAGTCCATGTTATTCTCTTGACGATTCTGGAAATATTCTCCTATACTACCTCCTTGCTGATATCCTGTACCTTGAGGTGTTAAAGACTCCCCTTTTGTATAATAAAAGTCTGTACTTAGTCTACCCGTTACATATAAAAAGTCAGTAATGTCATATCTCAGCTGACCAGAAGCCGTTACACGATCTCTTTTAGTAGTTCCGTTAAACTGATGTGCAGCCCAGTAAGCGTTTGAGCCCCAGAAGTTACTGTAGTTTGATAACATTTCGTCACCAGCTTCTCTGTTTCCAGCAGCATAAACACTAGGATCAAGTCCACCAGGTAAAGCACCTAATTTCTTTGGGTCTCCTCTAGTATCTTCCACGTTTACATTAGGTGGTAAACGCCAAACAGCTTCGTTAGGGTTACCCGGAGAATCGGATACTCTAGGTCTGTTTTTAGCGTTTTCCTTAGCATAAAGGATTTTACCGCTTACTGTTAAGTTCTTACCAAATTTAGAGTTGGTAGAGAAAGAAATGTTAGTTCTATCAAACCCAGAATTAGGAACAATACTCGTAGAACGAAGATCTGCCAATGACAATCTAAAGCTCTGCTGACCATTTCCACCTGAAAGAGCTACACTGTTAGTCAATGCTCCACCAGTTTCGTAGAATTTATCAAAGTTGTTTCCAGCATAGCTGTAAGGTCTTTGCTCTCCGAAAACAGTAGGAATAGATCTTCCGTCCATTCTTGGGCCCCACGCTTGAAGTCCCCAGTCACTTGCTTGCTGTATTGAACCAGGAGCCGTAGCTACATCATTCACATAAGCACCTTGACCAAAGTCAGTTTGCAGCTCAGATTGATCGTTTATAACCTCGGCTACATAGTTAAGGCTGTACTGTACACCAATACCTTTTCTTTTTGTTCCTTTCTTGGTCGTGATGTTAATGACTCCATTACCACCTCTAGAACCATAAAGTGCAGCAGCATTCGCTCCTTTCAATACCGTGATTGACTCGATATCATCTGGGTTCATACTAGAAAGACCATCTCCACCATCAGAACCACCCCACATACCGGCAGAACCGTTTTGGCTGTTGTCCATTGGCACACCGTCAATAACATAAAGTGGCTGATTTGCACCGCCTAGCGTTTTGTTACCTCTAATAATTACCCTTGCAGAACCTGCAGCTCCTGTAGAAGGAGCCGAAACATTTACTCCAGCAATTCTACCAGAAAGTGCTGTTCCTATGTTGTTCTCTCTTGCCTTAGTAAAATTCTCGCCATCTACCTCTGTAACAGAGTACTGGAGAGCTCTTTTATTTCTGGAAACACCAAGAGCTGTAACTACAACTTCTCCTAGTGCATTAGCATCGGGAGCTAGAGTTACATTAATCACATTTGCATTACCAACGGTAATGTCTTGTGTTTCAAAACCCACATAACTGAAAGTGATGGTCTCACCTTTGTTAGCAGAAATTGTGTACTTACCATCATCATTGGTAATGGTACCGTTAGTTGTACCTTTCACGGTTACGTTTACTCCATAAAGTGAAGCACCGTCATCCTCGACTACTGTTCCTGTTACACTCACGGCCTGAGCCATCGAGTACATTGAAATCAGAGAGAGGGTAAAAACTTTCCATACAGATAGTTTTTTTCTCATAAGAAATTGAAGGTTTAAATTGAATAAAATAATTAATTAAGAAAAGAGTTTTAAGGTAGGGCTGTCGATTCTTTCCGGTCCGAAAAAACCTAAGACCTCGACAAAGTTAAAACAAACATCAATATTGTACCATAAACTGTGCACTCAGTCTTTTGTACTATTTTATCCATTTTTGTTCATACTACTGTAAGTTCTATATTATCAGGCAGTTATAAATCAAAAACTGTCAATAAGTGTCGGTTTGACATTTGCTAAAAGTTACTTTACGGTAAAAAAAGTAATGTTAAATGGTCTTGTTAAGCTCCTTATTTTTTGTCTAAGTAGACACAAGACACGATATTTTACCTTTTCATAGCCAAATAGTGCCACTAATTCATTAACAGATATACAGCTATGCCAGCGAAGTAACCAATAAGAGCCAACCAAGATATTTTCTTCACGTACCAAAAGAAGTTTATCTTTTCCATGCCCATGGCGGCCACCCCTGCGGCCGAACCAATAATTAGAGCACTTCCTCCTGTACCAGCACAGTAAGCGAGTAACTCCCAAAAGGAATCATCCAGAGGGTAAGTCTCTAGGCTATACATTCCCATAGAAGCCGCCACCAAGGGTACATTATCTACCACCGCAGATAAAAGGCCGATGAGTGTTACCGTTAGCGTTTGATTTCCGAGATTGGCCGAGAGCCATCCAGCCAAATCTGTCAAAACTCCCTGGGTTTGAAGTGCCGCAACGGCCAAAAGAATCCCTAAAAAGAATAGCACACTAGGCATGTCTACCTTCTCAAGTGCCTTGTAAACAGAATAGTTCTTCCTGAAGTGTTCTTCTTTATCTTTTAGAATGAGCTCAGAGACCAACCATAAAAAACCAAGTGCTAGTAGCATCCCCATAAATGGAGGAAGATGAGTAACCGTCTTGAAAAGAGGCACAAATAATAAGCCACCTATACCTGCAAAGAATATAATATATTTCTCGGTTTTAGAGTGGTGGAGTTCTCCGTCAGAATTAAAAGTCTTTTTGGGTAATTCACCTTTCAAAGATGGCGTAATCACCAACAATGGGACAAGCATACAAACCAGACTAGGAAGGAAAAGCTTAACGACAATATTAGCAGCGGTCACCTGTCCCCCTATCCAAAGCATGGTAGTAGTAACATCTCCCATAGGAGACCATGCTCCTCCTGCATTAGCGGCCACCACAATTAGACCAACAAATATTAACCTAGTCTCGGCCTTGTCAATAATCTTACGCATAAGGGTCACCATAACTATGGTTGTAGTAAGGTTATCTAGTAGGGCCGAAAGGAAAAAGGTGAGGATACATATAATCCATACCAACTTAGTTTGACTTCTCGTATTGATTCTATCCGTAATTATATCAAAGCCCTCGTAAGTATCTATTAATTCTACAATAGTCATTGCCCCCATTAGAAAAAACAAGATGCTGGCTATGTCACTTAGATGGTGCATCAACTCCTCATTCATATGAACAGTATCATGCGACATAAATGCCACGGCGGTCCAGCACAGAGCTCCCGTTAAAAGAGCAGAGGAAGACTTGTCTATAGAGATGGTATGTTCCATCACTATACCCACATAGCCAAGCACAAATATTAGGATTAAGACAGTTACCATTTAAACCAAATTGTTTTGAATTGAAGAAACGCCGTAAAAATAGAAAGCAAAACCGCGGTACCAAACATTAAAGTGACTAATATCTACATGCCAATATTGAAAAAATACTTTTTATTTAGCTAATCTGCCGCTTATCCTCTTTCCTCTTAATTGAATCCATTTAGTTTCTTAACATTGCGTTTGAAAATCGCACATGTCATATGAATTATAAATCTCTCCTTTTTTTCCTTTTTGCCACCTCGCTTTCTCAGGCTCAAACTCAGCTTTCTTCTGCCGATGATGGAGAGAGTTATTCTTTAACAGAATGTATTGATTACGCTCTCGCTCACAATATTAGTCTAAGGCAAAGCCAATTAGCAGTCGAGAATAGTCTAGTAGGGCTTAATCAATCAAAATCCGATCTGCTGCCAACAGTTAACGGGAGTTTTAATTTAAACTCCAACTTCGGTAGAAATGTTGACCCGTTCTCCAATGATGTAGTCACCAACGCTATCGGAACAAATTCTATAGGAGCAGGTGCAAGCGTTGTGGTCTATAATGGTTATCGGAAAAGAAACACCATTGACAGAAATACGCTAGATTTACAGGCCTCCCAGCTTGATCTAGAGGCTCAAAGAAATAACATTTCCCTCAATGTGGCCGTGGCTTATCTTAGTGTACTTTCTTCTGAAGATGTGATAGAGGTAGCCAAGCAAAATGTCATCGTTACGAATCTTCAACTAGAAAGAACTCAAAAGCTCGTTAGTGCAGGGGCTTTACCGGAAACTAATATTTTTAACCTCAATGCCCAATTGGCCAATGACCAATTGAATCTAGTGAATGCCCGAAATGGTTACAGGTCGTCCATCCTTACCTTAAAGCAGAATATGAACCTGATGGATAACAGAGAAATAAGAGTAGTAAGAGTAGAAGTGCCAAGTCCTTCTACCCAAATCTATCCAGAAACGCCTTCCGAAGTCTATGACGCCGCCATAAACTATCTCCCAGAAGTAAAGTCTTCGCAGATAAGAGAGAAAATGGCAGAAAAAAATATTCAAATAGCAAAATCAGTGGGTCTTCCAAGTGTATTTGCAAATGTTAATTGGGGTTCAGCCTACTCCACCGCTGCAAAAAATATCACCCCAGGTGAAACCACTTTTAACGCTATAAATGCCTCTGCCACGCTAGACGGGCAAACGGTTCCATTTACTCTAAACCTACCCCAACAAAGTTTTAACAAAGAAAACATACCTTATTTCAATCAATTAGGTAATAACCAAAACATGAATGCCGGAATCTCTGTTCAAATTCCAATATTCAATGGGTATAATAAAAAGTATCAAATGCAGACTGCTCAAATACAGAAATTGCAATCCAAATTAACCACTGAAAGCACCAAAGTAGGGATTCGTCAAAACATTGACCAAGCCTATATCAACATGCTTAATGCCTCTCAAAGCTACAGTGCTAATACGGCACAGGTTGATGCATTACTAAGGGCTTTTGAAGCGGCGGAGGCAAGTTATAATGCTGGAGCATCCAATTTCGTCGATTACAATTTGGCCAAAACAAACCTTGACAGAGCTTTAGCCAATCAAATACAGTCCAAATATGACTATCTATTCAAGATCAAAGTATTAGACTTTTACCAAAATAAGCCGCTTGTATTCTGAACTAATAAATTAATCAAAGAAAGAAATGAATAAGAAATCAAATAAAATATGGTGGATAGTTAGCGGGGTTGCCCTAGCTTTTCTTCTTTTCATCGTGATTGGTAAAAACCAAGGCTGGATTGGTAAGGAAAAAGCAACTGAGGTTGAATTTGCCAAAGTCAAAACTCTAGACCTTATTGAAACAGTATCTGCATCAGGTAAAATTCAACCAGAATTAGAGGTGAATATTACGCCAGATGTACCCGGTGAAATTATAGGTCTTTACATTGAAGAAGGGGATTCTGTCAAAAAGGGTCAATTACTGCTAAAAATACAACCTGAGAATTATGTCTCCGTAGTAGAAAGGTTTAGAGCAGGAGTTAACCAAGCAAAAGCCAATGCGGAGCAATCAAAATCCCAAATAGCAAGAACGGAATCACAACTATTAAGAGCAGAACTAGACTTCAAAAGACAGTCACAACTATTCTCAGACAAAGTTATTTCTCAATCAGAATTTGAAGTGGCAGAAACCAACTTTAAAATTGCTAAACAAGATTTAGTTGCCAGCAAAGCGAGCTACGAAGCCGCCAGATATGGCATTAGAAGTGCCGAAGCCAATCTTAAGGATGCCACCGAAAACTTAAGGAAAACGAACATCTATGCCCCTATGAGTGGCATTGTCTCAAAACTTGATGTTGAATTAGGTGAGCGTGTCGTGGGTACATCACAGATGGCAGGTACAGAAATGCTACGAATAGCAAATTTAAACAACATGGAGGTTCGTGTCAATGTAAATGAAAACGACATTGTAAGAGTAAATAATAGCGACAAAGCCATTATAGACGTTGATGCCTACAGTGCAGATGGTAAAGAGTTCGAAGGAATTATAACTCAAATTGCCAATACGGCAAACGGTTCCGGTGGGTCGCTTTCTGCAAACGCCAATTCAACGGAAGCGGTCACTGAATTTGAGGTAAGAATTAATATTTTACCAAGTTCTTATACCGAGCTTTTAAGTCAAAACAGGTATCCTTTCAAGCCTGGCATGACTGCCACTGTTGATATTATCACCGAAATAAAGAAAGGAGCCTTAACAGTCCCTATTGCCGCAGTGACCACTAGGTCTGGGGATATAGAAAGGAATTTTGGAGATCCTCTAGAGGAAAATAATATGGAGCTTGGTGCCAAATCTGATGATACGGCAAAAAAAGAAAAGCCCAAAGAAATTGTTTTTGTTAATGAAGGAGGCGTTGCAAAGGTCAGAGAAGTAAAAACAGGCATAACAGATACAGAGGCAGGCACTATAGAAATACTGTCGGGACTAAAAGAAGGGGAAGAAATCATTTCTGGGCCTTTCATTGAAGTCTCCAAAAGACTTAAGGATGGTGATAAGGTGGTACTCAAAAAAGCCGAAGAAAAGAAAAAATAGGCTTTAAATAACACTAAAGTAAAAGACCGTTTCAATGCTATTGAAACGGTCTTTTTTTGTATCAACCAAGGACTCGCTTTATATTTTCTATACTCATCTCGAACTCTAAGTCAACATTATGTTTGCTTTTAAGCCTTATTGCTCAGATAATCCTTTGGTTCAAAAAGTATGTGATTTATACCAGCCTGTGTACTTTGACTTAAATTAACTCTAGCATTTTCTTCTCAAATTAAAAATCAGACTGATTAACTAATTCCAAGCAGTCAATTACTACTAAAAGGATTCCGTGCCAACCTTCATTGATATGCAGTCTCCTTCTCCTATTACAAAGGTTTGCTAGCCTTGATTGTCAAATCTCCATCTGGTAAAAATAAATAATATGACTACATCACAAACCCACTACAACTAAGTAGCTACTAGCAGCAAGGGCATTAGAAGCAGATTTTAAGGCTACTGAACTATTCATTTTAAACTGAGACGGATTTATCTATGAAGAACTAATCACCCAAATTCGAGGCTTAAACCATAAGGATTCACAATTTTCATTTCAAAAAGCAAAGTATGGACATAAAAAACTTAATACAAATTAAGGTCATTGACCCAGAAAGACTCCTCTCTTCTAAGCCTGTAAATGGGTTAGTGATCTCTGTGCAGAGATAGAGTGTAATAAATAACAAGTATCCAATCGTATTGTTTTATGGTGTTTCCCTGAATGTAGGCCGCTAATCACGGCCGGACTTATTTCAATGCTCTAGTAAGTGTGTCAATCACTTACACCATAGGCGATTCTAATTAATCTTTTTGTTGGATTCCTTTTATTTCATCTAAAGGATCTGTTTCATTTCCCAATTTTTAGAAGTCCCCAGTTTTCGTTTTATTTATTTGCTATAGTTCTCTTTATCGCCATGAAAAAGGGAAATAGACGGAATTGTATATTCTGGATTTGCATTATTTATTGAAGGGGAATCATTTGACCATCCAATCTCATGCACACTCGCACTTCCATTTTCTGCTGGGTAGGCTAAATAATAAAATTGCCGGGTGTAACGAAGTAAATAATTTTCTATTCCAAGGGGCTCACCGGAAGTATGAAGGAGATCGAAAAGTCCAGAAATAGCATCATCGCCATCTTCACCCATGATCAATTTCTCAGGATAACGTTTTCTGATTTCCTTTGTATATTGAACGAGTCCCTTATAGGCGGAGTAATCGGAACTGTTTTGCCACCGCAAAGTGCCATCTAAAAAAACACTGTCAATATCATATTCGTCGAAGAGCCCTGCCGTTTTGGAAATCATATAGTCCTGATATTTAGGATGGCCAAAATTCATAATTAACCCAGGAGTCTCTATTTGTAGGTCTGTGTTCCAGTCTAGCCAATTTTGAAGTTCCACCTGACCTTAAGACGTTTTTAGCTCCGCATGCATCATATCGTTCTTTTTCAAAAAATCAGATGTTGCTAGATTTGGACCTCCCAACATCAGCACCACTTTAACCCCCATTCTGTGGGGTTTTTCAACTAACCTTTTGAGCCCTTCGTTTCCGCCCATTCGTTTATAGGGGTCTTTCTCAGGATAATTTAAGTAGTAGCGACCATCCCATGCAGGTAAAAAAGCCAAGACCTGGTGCCCTTTTACTGTTTCCGTAATCCATTCTAATTGTTCACCCATTTGGTCATAAGTATTGAATACGTGATCCGTCCAGTGTACGCCCTGCAAAAAAGCAACTACTTTCAAGTCATCGATCCATTCAGTGTGATTTGTTGGTTTACGAGCATATGGTAGTACTGCGAAATACTGTTCTAAATCATCACATCGTTCTTTAACCACATCTATTCTTGACCTATCTTTTCCAAAAATCCATTCGGGTGCTTCGATTTGAATGGATGTCTCTCGCATATCTGCATCTTGACTAAAAAGAATGACAGGCTCATTACTTAGATGGTCGTAGTAACAAGCAAACCCTTTTCTTCTGACTTCAATATCTTTAGAGAGAACGTGCCACTCCTCAGCAGGAGTAGTTAAAAACACCAAAGGCATCGTGGCAGAACGAGATGGATAGCTGACACGAATCCTCTTCTTATCTGTAAAAGACTTGACTCCTTTGGCCTGAGCTTGTTCAGAGACCATGGATTGGGCTTCAATACCCTTTATGAGCACCAAAATGCTCTTAGCAAATTCAACAGGATGACTTGCCTGAGCTGAATTATGGATACGTTGATCGACTCCCTTAGAAAGTTTTAGTTCTATACTTCCCTCAGAGATCAATTGTCCGCCTGCTGCGGAAAGTGAATTACTGTATAAAATGACGGCATTCTCAGATACGTTTTCAATAGAAATTTTTCTCTATCGGGACAATAAATGTTATTCTTTGTTAGATAGCCGTACCGCAAACTTCAGCCCACCGAAATTGATATAAGGATCTTCAAAATTATAGCCGATTGTTCCGAACTGGGCAGAAAGGCTAAATGGTAAAACAAAAAGTAAGAATGATAATACTACGTTTTTATTCATCGTTTATTTTAGTGTATGGGGTGATTCTCTTAGGGTTTTCAAAGTAATAAGGAAATAGGTCCCAAGCTGATTTTCCAGTTATTGCTCTGGCGTCCTCCGTTTATTCAAAAAAAAGAATTCAAAACTTCAGATAACCTAGACTTATGGCGTCAATTTTTTTATCATAAATCAGATTATACTGACAAGCTGGCTCATTTACGATGTCAAATAACTCTTCGCTTGGATGCTTTGATGTTGCAAAAGAGAAAAGGCTTTCGACGTCAGATTGGTTTTGGTTTTCCTTCAAGTAAGTTAATGACGGACAAAGATCAATATTACCATATTTCCATCCAAATGCAGATTTTACAGTCGGAGAACCTGCAGACCAGCGATCTGGCTCAAGGTTTTGAATGTACAAAATCGCTTATCACGCATCGTACGTTGTCGATAAGGTAGATCAAACTCTCGGCATACAGTAGGCCTTTCTCTCACAGAGAAGGCGTATGATCCACTTAGGACCAAGAGCAAAAGTTGGGAGATATTGGATTATTCTGAATTTTGGGTAAAATAAAGAAGTTCAAAAATGGGAAGAATTAGTAAAGCTGTTGCTGCCGGAATTATTGGTCGATAATTTTAATATTACAAAAGTTGAAAAGGAAGAAGAGTCTGGTATTTTAAGAATTTACCTCTCTAAAAAATCTGAGCCCCCTAAAGAACTGTCCCGTCTGAAAGTTCATTCGAAAGGCTTCTTTGATGAAATAACCATTA
>JBLHOT010000026.1:0-42885 GCA_047623945.1 Arcticibacterium sp.
TCCAACACTGATGGCAACAAAAAATTAAGAGGACTCTTGCCAAGTTTACATTGGCTTCGGACAAAAGCTTATAAAGGACATAAGCAAGTATCAAAAAAACTAAGGCCATTATTAGGCCCGATACAATACTGAGTTTAAATAGGAGCTCATGGTTTCTGAGGTTTTCTAAAGTTTTATCAGCACTATCCCAGTCCATTATTTGACCAGGGACATACATCAGGCTAAATACACCAAAAATGATAAGTAAAAGATATAAGAAACCGGCTAGTCGAGTAGTTTGAGTTCTTGTAAAATCCAGCTTCATAAATTGTTTTAATTGAAGCCCAGATGCCGAATTTTAAATATGAGTTGCTTTTGAAGCAACTCTATTTCTGAATAGCAATAGAAGTTTGAGCCCATTCAAGTAACTTATCGAGATCTTTCATAACTTCTGGCGGAATACTGGAATACGGCATTTTGCTGTGAAACTTTGCTCCATACTTTTCAAACAAGGCTTTATTGCTTTCATTAAACTTTAAGTAAGGATGTGCCTTGGAGTCTACCATGCCAAACATCTTTCCATTACAGAAAATACCATGACCTCCGAACATCTTCTTCTTCGTAATTCCAGGTATGATAGCGAATTTCTCTAAAAGCAATTCCGCCATTAGTGTGCCTTCATCTCTGCCCTTATCCCCTTTGATGCCCATAGCTAGTTTATTATAAATTTAGGCATAATCATATCTAATTGATTTTTAGGTTAATTATTTGCAATTATTGAAATGCCAAAATAACATTAAAGTCTAAAAAATGGCGAAAATATTACCCGATTTGGCAATAACCACTCACTAAAGAAATGACTATTATGCCGTTGAAAGGCTTCATACTATTTATCTTTCAGCTTAAGCCCTAATCTAAAAGTACAATAAAATACATTGACAAAAATCCATGAAAAACAAACAAAGAATAAAATCTATTGATCTCCTACGTGGTCTTGTCATTGTAATTATGGCTCTAGACCATGTGAGAGACTACTTTCATTACGACGCCTTTTTCTTTGATCCATCAGATGTTTCGCAAACAAACCTCGCTCTATTTGGGACACGTTTTATCACCCATTTCTGTGCACCCGTTTTTGTGTTCTTAGCCGGAACTTCCTCATTCTTTGTAGGGCAACGTAAAAGCAAAAAAGAGCTCTCATCTTGGCTGTTAAAAAGAGGTGTTTGGCTGCTTTTTGTAGAATTGGTGATCATCAAACTTGCCTGGATGTTCAAATTGGATTTCACAGCTATTGACCTCATGGTTATTTGGGTATTAGGTATTTCTATGATTTTCTTAGCAGGGTTTATTTATGTACCAAAGAAGATTCTGATTCCACTCTGTGTCATTGCCATTTTTGGACATAATTATTTAGATAACTATCAACCCACCATTCCGCAGCTAAGTATTATGTGGAATTTCCTACATGTCTCTAGTCCAAATGATTTCGGCTCATTTCAAGTTTATTCCTTCTATCCACTGATACCTTGGATATTTGTGATGCCGCTCGGTTATTATTTCGGAGAGTTATATCTTCCAAAAGTAACTTCAGAAATCAGGACAAAGCGACTTTTCCAGATTGGGATTTCCATTACTCTACTCTTTTTCATTATTCGCTTTATAAATGTCTATGGTGAGCCGCAGGTCTGGATACATCATAAGTCATTTAGCAAGAACCTCATGTCTTTTTTCAATGTAAGCAAGTACCCTCCTTCTCTACTCTATTTATTGATTACACTCGGCCCATCTGTTATCTTTTTGAAGTTTGCAGAAAAATGGAGCAATACATTTTTTGTTACGATCGGTAGAGTACCTATGTTCTTTTACATTATCCATATTTATGTCATTCATGCATTCGCAGTATTGGCAGCCATGCTTACAGGCTTTAAGGCTTCAGACATGATAATAGATGTCTGGGTGACGGAAGAACCTCAATTGCAGGGTTATGGTTTTGATCTTTGGGTAGTTTATGTTATCTGGGTTGTATTGCTAATTGGGCTTTATCCGATTTGCAAATGGTACGATAACTATAAGCGAAACAACAGAGATAAATGGTGGCTGACTTATCTATAATAATTATATAATTAAACTCGATTTAACATGGAAAAAGCGTACAAGAATTTGGGATATTTCTTATTGATTTTAATACCACTGACTTTATTGGGTTTTCACAAGACCTATTTCGGCCAATTCCCAAATTTCAACAAGAGCACTAATACTTACATTCATCTTCATGCCTTTATCGCTTCCATTTGGATTTTAATGCTGATTATTCAACCAATTTTAATACGGAATAAGAACAATACCCTTCATAAAAGAATAGGAAAAGCATCATACTTCATTTTTCCACTTCTCATTCTATCCTTTGTACCTCAGATAATCAGGCTCATAATTTCAGATCACTCAATGGTGGTATTTTTCCCACTAGCAGATAGTATAGTTCTTACAATCTTTTACTCACTGGCCATATATTTTAGGAAAAATATTTCAAAACACATGAGATTTATGATTGGTTCGGCTTCTGTTTTTCTAGGGCCAACCTTTGGAAGGATTGGTATAAATGTACTTGGCTTATCCGAATCGGTTACTCAAAACCTACAATACGGAATCATTTATGTCATCTTCATTGCTCTGATAATGCTTGACCTAAAAAACAAAAAAATACCAACCATATTTGTTGATTCTAGGTGTTTGGATCATTCATCAAATAGTATTCAATCTAATATTTTAAGACCTAAGGGCTTGGTACACAAGAAGACCATCTAATAAAATAATGGCATATATAGCTTCATTATTGCATATCTTTAATGTGTGAGACCATGTATACTACTCCTATTCCTCTTTACTATATCCCATTTAGGTGAAGCCCAGGGACAAACAAAAACCTTTGGCGTAATCATAGGTATCACTTCCTACGAAAATTCAGAGATTCCAAAACTTCAATTTGCCGACAAAGACGCCAACCTCTTTTATTCGCATCTGCGGTCTTCCTCAGGAGGAAATGTACCCAAGGAAAACCTGAAGCTACTTTTAAATAAAGAGGCCACCATTTCGGCTATTTATGAAGCTTTGGATTGGCTTAAAGAGCAATGTTCCGAAAACGATTTGGCCTATATCCACTTCTCTGGGCATGGCGATTTGGAAACTAAAGAACATAAAACCTTAGGGTATTTGTTAGCTTATAACTCGCCCCCGAATAACTATAGTAATAATGCCATTAGCCTAGAAGAACTAAATGCAGATGCAAATTTTCTAACACTGGAAAAGAAAGCCAAGGTAATACTCGTCACGGACGCTTGTCATTCTGGTAAACTAGCTGGAGATTTCTTTAAAGGGAAACAATTTGTAAATGAACAGCTACAAATCGTTTTAAATAATGAAGTCCGACTTACCTCTTGTGCCGTAGATGAAGAAGCAGCTGAAGGCCAGCAATGGGGAAACGGTCGTGGAGTATTCTCGTATTATCTTATCAACGGGCTATCTGGCTTTGCGGATATAAGTAAGGACGGCACCATTGTACTTCAAGAGTTAAAAGAATTCTTTAAAATATCTTTTAAAGACGAGAAAAGTCTCATATCCCTAAATCTCAAGCAAAATCCAGTTTTGGACGGAAATCCTAATTTCCCAGTTGGTCGTGACATTGACAGCACATTTGAAAGCAATAGATTAAGCCTAAATTCAGAAGACAATTCAAACGGCCTTCCTGCTGGCTTGTCCATTTTCCAAAGAGCTCAGCCCCAAGCCATCGATTATTTCTTCCAAATAATTGATACAATAGCCATTGAAAATAGTATTGATTTCAATACTTTCTCAAACGTATCAGAAGAAGATTTTCCTATAAAATTCATCCGCCATTTTAATCCTGATTCTGCTTCAGCGGAGTTCACGTCTGTGGACCTAGTACCTAATCAAGAGCTTTTTGAATCGAGCCCTGAATTTCGAAACGAATTTAAAAACAAGGTCTATTCCATATTAAATAGTCAAGTCTCTCGAAGTAAATCGCTTCAAAGACAATTAACCAAGAGGTTTATAGTCTATGCTCATAATTCCAGTCAAAAAATCATTAATGCCTATTTGGCTAGTGAAGGAAGTGAAATGGAAAAGCGGCAGTATTACGCCAGACTTACTGGCTATAGCGAATTCCTCAAAATGATTAAAGTTGCCAATAAATTGGTACCCTCACAAAACCATCTGGCTAATGTCCTCGAGGTAAACTACCATTACCTAAGTGGACTCGTAGCAAGGCTAAATTTGGCTAGAAGCAGTAAAACTGACAGTTTGCTTCAAATTGCATTTCCTGCCCAATTTCGAGCTTTAAAATTGGAGCCCTTTGGAGCTTATATCCATAACGAAATAGGTAATCTATATACCTATAAAAATATGCTAGATTCGGCTAAATATCATTATGATTTTGCTTCCGTCTTAGCTCCTACTTGGGTTATACCATGGAGTAATAAAATCCGATTGAATTTACTTTGGAATAAATTAGACCTTGGTCTAGAGGCTCTGTCTGTCGCAGATTCATTGAAACCTGGTTTTGACCTCGTGCAAATCAATGGAGGAATGCTCATGGAGAGAATTAGCAAATTTGCCGCTGAAGAGTATTATTTAAATGCCATTAAAAAAAACAAACAGCACTATCTCCCTTTTGAGCGACTGGCCTACTTATTTACCCAAACGGGAGAATTCGAAATGGCCGATTGGCTTTTTTATGCCTCAGAAGAATTAAAGTCAGGGTATAATATTTTCGCTCCACATTTTGAAGCGGGCATAGCCGCAACCTTTGGCGTTAACGATTATCGAATCCCTATACCAGAGAGAGCCGACTGTGATATTATGTCCAATAATCTTGGTTACCGAAAATATAGATTATTATTCGAAGCCCTTAGCTCTGAGAGTGATAGCACAAAAACCTTAGATAGTTTAATGAATGAATACCCAGAATTACCCTTGGGCAATCATTATTTAGGTAAGAAATTCTTTAAGAATGAGCAATGGACAAGTGCAAAAAAACATTTTCAAAAGGCCGTAGAAAACTATGAAGATCAGGTCAAAATGGGGCTTTCTATTGCCAATGACTTAAACATTGAAATATTGGATTCGTGTCTTGTGGCATACTATGAAAGTTATCATTACGATATCATGGAGGATTATAATTTACTCTCCGTAACCTTTGAGAAATTGGACTCCAAAGAACAAGCTGTAGAACAATATGAAAAAATAATAGAACTTGACAGTATTAATTCAGGATTGACAGAAGAATACCGACCTACCGGTGGAATCCGACTTTCACGTTTTTATAGGAGAAACAAAAGGCCAAAATTAGCGGAGGAAGTCATATTAAAAACGTTGGCTAGCAATAGAAGTTTTGATTATCTACAAAGAGAAATTTTTAGTTTCTATCATGAAACAACTAGGCTTTTTCCGAGATATTTTTATTGGAAAGGAAAATTAGGTCTGATGCTCCACAAAGAAATCACTCAGAGGCCAACAGGATGGATGGATATTAATTACTCAGATTTTTTTGCTGAAGTATATAAATTTACGGCAGACAAAAAAGAGATTGATAAGCTGGTTAGAGAACCTGGTGAACGATCTCAGTACTTTGTTTCTGGACTTGACGAATTTCTAATTGTTGGCATATACTCTATTGATAAACATCAAACTGCGATAGAAAATCTAGAAGGGGCTCTTGCCTTGTCAGGTGATAGCGAACCGTCTATAGTAGTTCAAGAAGCCTTGGCCGATCTTTATCTCAGAACACTTAAATTCGAAAAGGCTTCTCTATTATTTAAGGACATTCTAGCTAGACGCGAAAGCCCTAAGGTTAGAAAAAAGCTCTTCTACACACTTCTCTATGAAATAAAACTGGAGGAAGCCACCCATTCGTTAATCAAATTACATGAGCAAAATCAAATTAGTGAAGGTCAGCTTTTAGTCTTGGCTCAAAACCTCATTTTATCAAAAGACTACCTTAAGGCGAAGAAAATACTTGAGTCATTTGTATCGGCAGATAACATGCTGATGGAATTTAAAAATAGGCTACAAGTTTTATTGCCCTTAGAAAAAGAAGAATGGTCAAGTGCCTTAAATGCAACCAAAGTTTATCTCGAAAGTAATACCTCCTTATTCAGTGAATTGCCAGACGAAGGGGATATTTTCAAGCGATATGGTCTATATCAAATGGCACAAATTTATGCAAAGCAAGGTGAAAAAGATTTAGCTTTCAGCTTTCTCATTAAGGCCATGGATGCTGGTTTTGACTTCTCAAGTTTACTCAAGCAAGATCCTACCTGGGATACTTTAAGAACTACAGAACACTGGAATCAAATCAAAGATTATATAGAAGAAGACGGAGATTATATACAAGAAGACGGAAATAATTAAATCTTAATGTATTGAATTCCTCTAAAAACTAAATCTCAGATTCTTAGATCGCCTTTGGGATAGGCTAATAAGAATATTAAAAATTTACACAGATTTGGCTTAAAAGGATAAGAAGGCCTTAAAACTAATCGTCAAATTAGCTACTTCCACAAAGTCGTTATTAAGAAAACTTAAAGTGGTGGCACCACACTCAATTCTGCACGTTGAATGCATCGAGCATTTCCACATAAAGCTGTGAGAGCCTGTCTTCTAGTTCGCTCTCTAGTGTCAGCTAATAACTTAATCCAAGATGAAGCACCATTAGTACTATAAAGACTCTTTGTGAGATTTGACACAAAAAAGTTGGTGAAAAAACCACCTAAACTTGGATTTCCCGCTGCCAATTGACCTGACTCCGCCGATCCCACAACTATAGAAACTGGCCCTTGGGGATAAAACAGTTTCCGGCAATTAGCCACATTTAATTTCACATCGGACGAGGTGCCTCGAGGCCTTATTACATCAATACCTATAGGATTAACAGATCCAACACTTTCATTACAGCAATCACTGATGACAATAGTCACTTTTGCTCCTTTGCTTTTAAGCAATGTTGCCACTTCATCTATTTCCAAATTATGCCTGTTTAATGGCTGAGTCTCTCGATTCATACGAAGAGACATCCTAGGGTACTTACTCACATCTTCATCAAACCTGAAGCCATGGCCCGAGTAATAAAAAATAATGATATCCGATGAATTAGAACTCAATCTCCGAATTTTTCTTTTCACATTAATCTTTGAAAAATCACTTCCTGACACAATCGACGAACTGAAAGGAATGCCCATTTTATCGGCCAATGTCGTAAACATTGAGGTTACTTTATCCAAGTCCTTTTTTGAAGAAGAACCAATACTTTCATCCAAAGTATTGGCCACAGCAATCAAATATATCTTAGACTTTAACTCTTCTCTACTTAAACTACTATTATTCGATCCTCTACTATTGGAAATAGATAAATACTCTAAAAATGGGTCTCCGTCCTGATAAAAGATTTGAACAAAATTTCTTTTAAGTAACAAGTCCTGAAAAGTGTAGGCTTGAGTGTCTCTTATTTTAGCCTTCTGCCAATTATTAGATTTACCTAAAAATTCAATCCCAGATGGCTCATAAAAAACTTCCCCATTTTCATTCTTTTTAGCGAAAAGAAACCGAGTTTGAACCAAAGAAGAATCTTCAATACCTTCCAGATAAAGAGGATCCTCTGAAGCTGTGAGATACCTTGTAAGTAAGCTATCGGCGTTTACAAAAGACGCTGTATCAGCATAGCTTTGTGATACTAGTTTTTGATCACCGCTAAATGAATCTATATATTTTAATCTGACACTAGCTGTGCCATCAGATTCTAGGCCTAGGAAGATGAAATAGTTCAGTGTTTGTTCCTGATTCTTGGCAATTTCTATATTAAAATAATGATATGCCTGAGCCCAAGCATCTGAATTGAATAAGAGAAGAAAAACTACAAAAAAAATATCCCCCAAAAAGGCACTAAAGGTTCTTTTTGGGGAATGAAAATAATCCATAGAAGAATTAATTTCTTGGTTCTGGTCTTGTGCTAGCCGTACTGTCTAGAGGAGGAAGTTCTTCATCTGCTTCTTCCATAGTCATAGGTTCTGTAGCCATCTCTTCAGTTGTCTCTGTTTCTTCTGTCTCAGCATTAGCACAGGAAAAACTCATTGAGGCTAAAAAAGCCAAGGCGAAAATAGTTTTAAACAAAGTCCATTTACTCTTCATGGTATTAATGATTTGGGTTAAGAATTCCATATAAAATTAACCATTTACTAAACAAATGCAAATATTATCTCTTTTAAGACGCCCCTTTTGCCATTAATAGCATAACTTCCATTTCATATCTTTTTAAGTTATTCTGGAAAATTCATGATATTTAGAATTAGGAAATCGCTGAAACTCTTACCAATATACGTTTATATATTGCTGAGCACAACTGTTTCGTTTAGTTACGCTCAATCTGATAGCCCTGAAGCATTACTAAAGGAAATTAATCAGATGGAATCTCAAAAAGGTTTTTTGCAGGATACAGCTTATTTTGATTTAAAAAACCAACTAGGCTTATACTATGCCAATAACCTTCCAGATAGTGCTTTCCAGTTACTGAAAAATGTTCCTAAGCAGCTTCAATCAATAAAATATAAAAGTGGCGAAGTAGAAGTTTATAGACTTATAGGTATTTCCTATCAAACTAAGGGAGACTTTGAGGAAGCCAGAAGAAATTTTGAAATTTCGGCTCAAAAAGCAATCAAATATAATCTGAAAGGGCTTTTGCCAGCCATTAAAAGTAACATTGGCATTACATATCTAAATAAAGGGAATTACGCCGAGGCCCTAAGACATTTTTACGAAGCCCTAAAAGAGGCTGAGAAATACGAGAATAACTTAGTTATTGGCACGGTATGGAATAATATCGGCCTCATTCACTTTTTTCAAAACAAGTTTGATGAATCGATTTCTGACTATTTAAAAATGCTAACTATTTCGAAAAAGGATAACGACATCGCAGGTGAACTAATCTCCTATAGCAATATCGGAGAAACCTATTTGGCGAAAAAGGAATTTACAAAGGCTTTAGAAAATTTCAATCATGCATTTGGCTTGGCAGAGAAGTCCAAAGACATTGCTATGCAAATAGCTACTAGTAAGAATTTAGGAATTGTTTATTCCAAAATGAATGAGCCTGATCTAGCAATTAAAAACTTGAAAATCGCTCATCAGTTAGGTTTAAAATCGGGCAATAAACCTTCTACGTCTAAGGCACTCATAGAGCTCGCCACTATATTAGAAAAGCAGAAATCTTATAAGAAAGCCTTGGAAAAAGGGCTGGAAGCAGCACAACTCGCAGAGGAGATGGGACAGAGCCAATTAATTAGAGATTCCAATGAAATACTTTCAAAAATCTACCGAAATATGGGCGATGGGATGAGAGCCCTGGAAGCTTATGAAATATTCAAAAACTATTCTGATACAATTAATAATTTCGAAGGAGAAAAAGCTGCTATTGGCTTAAAGGCAGATTTTGAGTTTTCTAAAAAAGAATTTGATTATCAAAAGAAAGTTCTTCAGCAGAGGTGGTTATTATTTTCGGCCTTTGCCGCCCTTGTCTCTCTTTTAGTTATTTTCTGGATAGTCAATAGAAATCGAAAACGAGCCAGAAAAAACAATGAACTATTAAAGAGTCAGAATGAGGCTATTGAAAAACAAAAAGTGGTTTTAGAAGAAACCCTCAATCAACTAAAAACCACTCAAAAGCAATTAATCCATTCTGAGAAAATGGCCAGCCTCGGCGAGCTCACAGCTGGCATAGCTCATGAAATTCAAAACCCATTAAACTTTGTCAATAATTTTAGTGAAGTTAGTACGGAGCTTCTAGATGATTTAAGTAAGGAAATAAAAGACCAAAACTGGGAGGATGTCAATGATATCATTCAAGACTTAGGCGGAAATTTGAACCGAATTAATGAGCACGGACAAAGAGCAAGTGATATTGTAAAAGGAATGTTAGAACATTCAAGAGGTAATTCTGGGAAAAGTGAAATGACAGACATTAATGCATTAACTAACTCCACAGCCAAATTAGCCCATCAGGCTAACTTAGCCTTAAATAAGAGTGTCTTAATTTCGTTTGATATAAAGCTCGGCTCTGTTATTCCGTCCATTTCATTACAAAGTAGCGATATAAGCCGAGTGCTGCTGAACTTGATAAATAATGCATTCCAAAGTGTTGAAGAAAGAGCATCAAAAAATATTGTAGGGTATTTACCAAGTATTACGGTTACCACCAAAAAAGTCAATGACCAAATTCTAATTACTGTTAAGGATAATGGCCTTGGAATTCCAGAAGATATAAGAGAAAAAATATTCCACCCTTTTTTCACCACCAAACCTTCGGGTAAAGGAACTGGCTTAGGGCTTAGTCTGGCTTATGATATTGCTAAAGCACATGGCGGAGATTTAAAAGTAAAATCTGAATTAGGAGAAGGAGCCGAATTTACTCTTAGTCTTAAAACCTGAGTTTAAAAGGATGGTCACTCTTTATAACAAAAAAATCGACCCATTTCTGAGCCGATTTTTGTGTATAAGAAGTCATATTAATTTATTAACTAAGAGCAGCTACTCCTGGAAGTACTTTCCCTTCCATGTACTCTAATAATGCTCCACCACCTGTAGAGACATAAGAAACTCTTTCTCCCATTCCCGCATTATTAATCGCGGCTGCGGAGTCTCCTCCTCCTATTAAAGAAAATGCGTTATTTTCTTCGGTAGCCTGGACTACAGCTTCTGCAACAGTATTAGTTCCATGAGCAAAATTCGGAAATTCAAAAACACCCATAGGGCCATTCCAAAGTACTGTTTTTGATGTCCTTATGGTTTCAGCAAATAGTTTAGCCGACTCAGGCCCAATATCTAAACCTTCCCAACCTGCTGGTATTTTACCTCTACCTACTACTTGTGTTTTGGCATCATTACTAAATTTATCTGCTATAAGATTATCAATTGGCATTATGATTTTTACACCCTTTTCTTCAGCCTTTTTTAATATTGCTAAAGCCAATTCCTGTTTGTCAGCTTCTAATAAAGAATTACCTATTTCACCACCGAGGGCCTTAGTAAAAGTATAGGTCATTCCTCCACCAATAATAAGGTTATCTACAGTATCTAATAATTTTTCAATAATCAATATTTTATCAGAAATCTTGGCCCCTCCCATAATCGCGGTGAAAGGTCGCTCTGCTTTTTCAAGAATACGCTGAGCGTTATCAATCTCGGCCTGCATTACCAAACCACAGACTCTATCTTTGAAAAACTGACCAATAATGGCAGTTGAAGCATGTGCTCTATGAGCGGTACCAAAGGCATCATTAACCCATACATCACCTAGTTTTGATAACTTCTCCGCAAAAGCTAAATCTCCAGAAGTCTCTTCCTTATAAAAACGTAGGTTTTCTAATAATAGAACCTCTTCTGGCTTTAATCCGGCTGCTAGCTCTGAGGCTTGCTCCCCAATACAATCATCGGCGAACTTAACAGACACGTCTAATATCAACGATAAGGCCTGAACAATGTGCTTCAACGAGTATTTTTCTGTTGGGCCATCTTTAGGCCTACCTAGATGTGACATTAAGATACAAGAACCTCCATCACTTAAAATCTTCCTTATCGTAGGAATAGTTGCCGTAATTCTAGTATCGTCTGTAATCTCAAATTGATCATTCAAAGGCACATTAAAATCCACTCGAACTAAAGCCTTCTTATCTTTGAAATTATACCCTTCTAATGCTATCATATTGTTATAATTCTTTACTGTTATTGTACTCCACTCTATGCGGAAAGCAAATATAATTGTCTAAGGTCTAGATGCCGAAGATTCTATGGCTTTACCCCATATACGACGGTAATTCTATTCGTATTGTACAATAAATAATATATAAATTTCTACTTGTATTTTTGAATGTAGACTATGGCCATGGGAAAAGTCATTATTAATTGATTATGAGATTGTTTATAAGTTATAAAGTGGTACTTTTGCACCTCAATTTTTGAAAATATTTTTAATCACAAACAAATTATCATGTTTCAAAACCAGTACGAAACAGTGTTCATTTTAACTCCCGTGTTGTCTGAAGTTCAGATGACGGACGCTGTGGATTCATTAAAGAAAGTGCTGACTGATAATGGAGCTGAGTTAGTAAACGAGGAACATTGGGGCCTCAGAAAACTAGCATATCCCATTCAGCACAAATCAACCGGTTATTACCAGTTGTTTGAATTTAAGGCTGCTACAGATTTAGTAGCTACTCTAGAGATCGCTTATAAGCGTGACGAACGTGTTTTACGTTTTCTAACTACCAAGTTAGATAAGCACGCCATTGACTACGCAGATAGGCGTAAGAATGGCAAAATAGGAAAGAAGAACCAAGAAGCCCCTAAAGATGCCACAACCCAAAAAGCCTAAGCACATGTCATTAGTAAACGAAAGAGTAGAACGCAAAGATCAAGTTGCCAAAAAATACTGCCGCTTTAAAAAAGCCGGTATTAAATATGTAGACTATAAAGACCCAAACTTTCTGTTGAAGTTTGTGAATGAGCAAGGTAAAATTCTTCCTAGAAGATTAACTGGTAACAGTTTAAAGTTCCAAAGGAAAGTATCTGTAGCTATAAAGAGATCACGTCATTTGGCCCTTATGCCATATGTAGCTGACGGTTTAAAATAGGATTAGTCAAGAAGCCTAAATGGCTTTTCGCATTTAAAATTTTTAATCAAGTATTACAATGGAAATTATATTAAAAACGGATATTGCGGGTCTTGGCTACAAGAATGATATTCTTGAAGTGAAGCCGGGTTACGGTCGCAATTATCTTATTCCTCAAGGGTTTGCAACGTTGGCGACTTCGTCAACCAAGAAAATTCTTGCTGAGAATTTAAAGCAAGCTGCCCACAAAGCAGAAAAAATACAAACTGCCGCAGAAGATCTAGCCTCTGGCATTGGAGGAATGGTTATTACCATCACAATGAAAGCTGGTGAGTCTGGTAAAATCTTTGGTAGAGTTACGAATACGCAAGTTTCTGACTTCTTATTAACGAAAGGTTTTGATGTAGACCGTAAGAAAATCACAATGGATGACGTAAAAAGCATCGGTGATTATAAGGCTACGCTAGATCTTCACAAAGAAGTGAAGCACGAAGTAAACGTTTCTGTAGTAGCTGAAGCAAAAGCTGAGGCTTAAGGAAGAACTTCTTTTAAAGTAAAAAAAGACGAATCGAAAGGTTCGTCTTTTTTGTTGTTCAATCCCTGACAAATCTATATTTCAAAAAGGTAACATCGTATTACCAACGGTCTTAAAGCAAAAAAGTCGGACGCATAAGCTTCCGACTTCTAGTATCAGCCATCCTACAAAAGACAACTAATTAAATATTTCTGAGATCATCCGACATTAAAATATCTGACATCCATCTCCCTCTACTTCAAGCTAGCTATCCATTTAGCAATAACCAGAGCTTCTGCCTTAGGCACTTGAGTCATTGCAGCCATTGGAGGGTAACCAGGCCAGTTTTTAGGATTTGGCTTGTAAATTAACTTTACAATATCCTCCGCCTTATATTTCTTTTTTTGCATGACCTCTTTATAAGCTGGCCCTACCAAACGCTTATCTGCGTTATGACAAGCTAAGCAAGTATTCTTCTGAAGCAATTTCTGCACATTAGGTGGAATACGTGTTTGTCCGTGAGAAAAAGTGGAGATTCCTCCAAGTAATAATAATGTAACTAGTAATTTCTTCATTCTTGGTTGTCAAATTTAAATTTAGAATTGCAAATATGGTACAGCAAATCGGTATTTCAAAAACTCCCTTAAAGATACCATCAGCCGTCAAACATTAGATACTAAAATGAGCTTTAAAGTTGTTAACGGCCTGTTAAAAAGGTTCAAATGTTAATTAATAACCATTTGAACCTGAAAGTATAGTCTTTCAAGCTCTTAGCTTCGCAAATTTATGTTCATCCCAAAGTCGGCCTTTCTTGAAAATGGCCTTCCTAAAAACACCTTCCTTTTCAAAACCACTTTTCTCCAGTACCCGTATAGAGGCTTTATTATATTCAAAGACACTAGAAAAAATCCTTTCTACACCCAGATTCTGAAAGGTATAATCACAGATTAAGTCCGTGGCCTTCGTAGCAATACCCTTCCCCCAGAAAGGTTCTCCTATCCAATACCCCATTTCAGCAGACTTTCGGTAGACATCTGTCTGGACGTTGGCACTAATGATTCCACAAAAGTTTTCATTATATGTGATCGCGAAATTCTCTTGAACTTTCATAGCTAAGCTATGCTCAATAAACCACTCGGCATCTCTCTGTGTGTAAGGATGTGGAAAGTAATCTCTTACACTACTCCAGATATTTACGTTATCGGCAAGTTTGGCGATGACTGCTTTGTCTTCGAGATGAAGTGGTCTTAAGGTTATGTTCATTTAATAATTAGTTAAAAGTTATTCTTCCTCAAAAAACACCCTCAAAACCCGGGCATTAATGCCATTTGCTTCAAAATAGTTTAACCAATACAGCTGTCTGTTAGATAGATTATCTGTCGGTGATTTTACTTCCACAAATTCGTACGAATGATTATCCCAAACAAACAAATCTGGAAAGCCACGCGAATTTTCTACGATATCCTTACAAATATGTACCAATATCTCTTTGATGGGGGCTAGCCCAATATATCTAGTGGCTATGCTAATGCTTTCCCACATGCCCTCCATCCAAATCACAAAGGGATTGGCTATGCCCTCTTGATCCATAAATTTTCTACCCATGTAGAGAAGTAAGTCCTCCATATCTTCAAAGCGGGCCAAATGTGCATGAATTTGCTCCTTTCTTTTCTCATAGAAATCTGGCAAGTGTAAATCAGACGGACGCCTCTGGAAGGGATGGTGAAAAGCTACCAAACTTGGGTCAAAAATAATATCCCAAAACACAAGTCCAAAAATACCTCGCCATAAATGGTTTTCAGAAAAGATGGCATTTTTCCCTTCTTCCATATAATGCTCAATGGTGCCGAGTTCCACCTGTCCTTTATAGTAGGCAGGAATGGTAATTCTTTCGGCCTCATGAAGCTTTTCAGTAGTTAGTTTTTTCTTCCTTTTAGATTTGCTTAATATCCGTTCTGAGAAATCCTTAGCAAAAAAATGTTCATCTGCATTGGCAGTGTTGGCCAACATGTCATTGCATAGAGCCAGGGCTTCTTCGGGGTGTTTTAACCCGAACAAACAGCGTACTCTTCGCTCTTTAGCCATAGATAGTGAGCAACCCTTATAAACCTCCACTGCTAGTTCTAGAGCTTTCTGACGCTCTAGATGTCTACCAACCTTGAGTGTTAGCTTTTCTAGCCCAGGTTTGGCTATTTCAGAAAGTTCTTTTATACTATCTGACATAGTATCAAACCAATCATATATAGCTTCAGGAGTCTCCGTTTTTTTTAGTTTTTCAAAGAGGTCTACTTGGTCGGTAATCATCCACTTGTCCTCTGCATCTTTTCTGGTTTCAAATCTGGCCACGAGTTTATCTTCATCGTGCGAAAAATATTGAATGAAGCCCAAATCACGAACCACGAACTCGGTCATGTCCATGTAGCGATTCCCAAAAAACAAAAATTTAAAGAAGGTCACCTCGAATTCGAAATTCACTTTTATTAGAGGATAAAATTCTTTAAAGCTATCAATAACCTCTTTAGCAGCTACATTTTCTCTTATCCAAGCACTTATCTCTGGTTTTGGTTTAGTTTTAAAACCTTTTTTAGATACCAATTTTAAGACATCCACTTTAGTGCCTAAATGAAGTAAGTCTGGTACATAAGCTAGATGCTTGTCAGAGAGATCTTCTACAAAGTCTCTTTGCTTAAGCTCTGACAAAACATCCTGAATATTTACTATCTCGTCATAATGAAGTTTTTCTGTTTTGAAGAATAGACCTCTTCTGTTAGCAAACCTTATGAATAGGCACTGGGCGTCTTCAGACAAGCCATAAAATTTTCGTAAGAAACGCCACTCCTTTTCTTCAAGGATATGTTTGTACTTATCCTTTACGAAATCCAATAAGTAATTGAAATAGTCGTGGTAATACTTTGGAGGTAGAATAACGTTCTCTTTCTCTGACACAAACGCAATTTATTCCTTTTAAACCCTACAAACAACCAGCTTTTGACCCGCAGCTATTTTTGATAAGAATTTTAGCCGATTCTCTTAAAATCTTCTTCGGGCTCCGGAATACTCCATGGCCTCCCCTTTTCCAAAACCATAGCTAAAGCCGATGGCCGTAAACCTGCCACGCATCCTTTGGCTGTAAAGATAAAACTCAGGCTGAATTGTCTCGTTTCGGGAGATTCTAGAAGCAAAAACATCTCTAATACTTAAACTTACAACTCCCCTATTCTTGAAAAGCTTTTTCCGCATACCAAAGTCAGCGAAACTTTGAGCAGCCTGTGTTCCTTGCACAGTTTTTACTCCGGACTCAAAATTTCCACTAAATTCTACATCAAAGCCTTTAGGCATACCAATCTTAGTATTTATTCTTCCGCTCCATCTGTCTCCTTGAAAATCAAAAACAACAGATTCTAAAGAACCCTCTCGCTTAAACTGGCTATAGTTAAAATCTCCATTAAACGTGAGCCATTTGGCAGCAGAATACTTACCATTCAGCTCTAAACCTGTAGACCTATTGGTTCCTATATTTTGTGGTGTAGTATAAGTTATCCCATCAATATAAGTGGCCACTCGTTCCACAACATCTGTAGAGTAGCTGTGGTAGATGGAGCCATTTAAAGAAAGCTTGTCCAACAAATAAATAGCGGTTAACTCATAGGAATCTGTAAACACTGGCAACAAGTCAGGATTACCAGTACGGACATTAAAGTTGTTTCTAATATTAAAAAAAGGATTTAAATCCCATAAACGCGGTCTGAATATTCTGCTAGAATATCCGGCCTGCATTGAAAATATATCGTTTACCTTATAAGAAGTGTGAACGCTCGGAAAAAGATTAGAATAGAGCTGACTATTGGCTTCAGAAGTATTGGCCAATAATGTCTGCAAGTTTGTATTTTCCATTCTTAGACCAGCTTTCAGTCCCCACTTCTCTCGCTCGTAAGCAAGTGTAGAGTATACTCCGAATACTTTTTGGTTGTATTCAAATAGGTTAGTTAACTGTGGATCCTCAATGTAAGACCCCTCTAGAGCGTTGCTCACCGAGAAATCATTACTCACATCGTTTAGGGCATATTGAGAACCCAACTCCCAAGTAAATAGCTCTGAAAAGGGTCGGGTATAATCTATTTTAAAAATATTTTCAGCCTCTTTGAAATTTGTCCTAGTTTGTTGGTCACGAAGCGATCCCGTTCCTAAAGTATAGGTGTTCCCAAATTGAGAAGACTGGTCTTTACCAAAAAAACTCCCGACGGCAGACATCACCAAGTCATGTTCTTTATGGTCCTTGAAATCTCTTTTGTACTGAAAGTCATACTGCCATTTAGGATTTCCGGCTTCTGTATCTTCCTCCCTAAACCACTCTGAAGTTATTGAACCAGAAGCATCGCGATAGGTAAAATTAGTTTTAGATGGCCCCGTTTCTACCTCGTAGGCGAAATTCCCAGACAGCGTTATTACATTTTGATCATTGATATAGTAGTCTGTCCCTAGTATCAAATTGTAGAATGTTTCATTTCTAAATTCTTTGCCGGTACTAAAGAGTGACTCTCCTGTCACAAGATTGGTATTTGTATTTTCAAGCTTAGTAGGAATAGATCGGTAGCCGACTCCTAATTGTGAAAAGAGATTAAACTTCTCAGTTCTTCTGTTCATACTTAGGCCTACGCTATGATTATCTGGTACACCTGTATTTACCGAAACTGAGCCGTTAAAACCTCTTCTTTCGTCTTTTTTGATGATTATATTGATAATTCCACTTGTACCCTCTGCATCATATTTGGCAGATGGATTAGTGATAACCTCTATCTTTTCTATCATATCGGCCGTAATTGTTCCAAGGGCATTTCCTTCATCAGATGCCAAAACAGACTGCTTCCCATTGATAAGTATCTGCACTCCACTGTTTCCTCTTAGACTTATTACCCCTTCAATACTCACTGTAACAGAAGGCACATTGTTCAATATTTCCAAGGCACTTGCACCTGTGCTTGCCAAATCTTTCCCTACGTTAAATACACGTTTGTCCAGCTCAAATTCTGTTTGAGATTTTTCAGCTCGTATCACCACTTCTTCCAGCATACTAGTATTTTCTGTTAGTTTAACAGTACCTAGGTTAATTTCGCCAGAAGTTGTTTTGAAATCTTTCAGCATGATATTCTCATAGCCAATAGAACTAATTTCTACCCAAAATGGCTTCACGGTATTTATTGAAATCGCAAATGTCCCAGATTCTGTAGCGGTAGCACCGGTAAGTGGTTTTTTGGAAAATTTATCCAAAACAATAACCGAAGCAAATTCTATCGGTGCACCTGTTGCAGCATGTACAACGGTCCCTTTCAGAGAAAGGCTTTGCTCTTGTGCAAAAGCAACAGAACTAAACAGCAATAAATAAGTCAAAACACCTTTTAAAACTACTTTCATTTTGGATAATCATTTTCACACCGCCATTATAGACCGATGCCTATGAAATACAAAATAAGAGAAAACGAGATTAGGTATTCTGATTAATCGGCAAATAGCTAGAAATAAACGACCATTGGAGTCTTTCGAAGATAAATGGCTTACTATATAGTCTGAATGATTTTAAAACATCAAAGAATAAAGCTCATTCCATCATATGCCAGAGCCATACCTTCGGGTAATTCTCTGTTCACCTCATCATGAAGACCCATCTTGTGAGAAATATGAGTAAAATAGGTTTGTTCCGCTCCTATTTCTGTGGCCAAACCAATGGCTTGTTCTAAAGTAAAATGCGAAATATGAGGCGTTTTTTGTAAAGCGTCTAAGACTAAAACTTTGGTTCCTTTAGCTTTTTCTTTCTCTTGATCAGAAATATAATTAGCGTCTGTGATGTAAGTAAAATCCTTTACTCTGAAACCAAAAACGGGTAGCTTATGATGCATGACCTCAATGGGAGTAAAACAAACTCCTTCTATATCAAATGGCTTATTTGTAATCTCCTTGGTTTTAATTAAAGGTACACCTGGGTATGATTGTTCCGTAAATGCGTAGTGAAATTCTCTTTTCAGCTGATCAAGTACACTCTTTCTGCCAAAAATATTCAGATATTTCGGCCCTTTCATATAATTGAAAGGCCTTACGTCATCTAAACCAGCAGTGTGATCTTTGTGCTCGTGAGTGAATATTAGTGCATCTAGTTTTTCTATATCTGTACCAAGCAATTGTTGCCTAAAGTCGGGACCTGCGTCTATAACTACATTCAAATCGTCTGTTTGAATTAAAACAGAGACCCTAAGTCGTTTATCTTTTGCATTGAGGGATTGACAAACATCACATTTACAAGTAAGTACCGGCACGCCGGAAGATGTCCCAGTACCTAGAATTGTGATTTTCATCTAAATTCCTTCTTAGTCTTCGGTTAATTCCTTTACAACCATCACCAGTTTATCAAAATTTAATGGCTTCATTAAAACTTCATTAAACCCTGCTTTTTTATACTCCTCTTCTGTGTAATTACGGGCGTTTCCGGTGATAGCTACTACTGGTAATTTAGCGGTAGCGTCATTGGCTCTTATAGCCTCTACACATTCAATTCCATCCATTACTGGCATATTGATATCCAGTAGAACTATATCAAATGGCTCTTTCTCAAGCAATTGAATTACCTGCTCACCATTCTTTACTACAGTGATATTAAAATTTTGAAATTCCAGAATTTTTCTGGCTAGATTTTGAATAACTGAAGAGTCTTCAGCAATAAGGACGTTTTTAGAAGATGCCATAAGGGATGTATGTTTCTTTGATTCGTAAATATAAAATAGATTTGGCTATTCTATTTCTATTACACCCTTTTTTGAGGAAAGTTCCAATGCTCGTTAGATTATTGTCGCATGATTTGACAGAATATTCCAATTATTAAAAAAATAGAATCAATGACCCCAGTAAAAAGAAAGGGTTCAATGCATCAGTCGCCAAATTTCATACGCTTTTAGCGAAGGCCTATTGTTTTGAATTATGTTCGGTATTCTACTGTGCCTTTTCTATTTTTGCACCTCTATTTTAAAAGCAGTAAATGATAGTAAAAACAAAGAAGTTTGCCCTCGACAAGAAACAATATATCAAATTGGCATTTAAGCGTCAGATGAAAACGAGTTGGAAATGGCTACTTATTCCTGCAGCCATAATAATTCTGGGTCTTGTTCTAAATTTTACTGAGACTTACAAAAACTGGTGGATTCTTATTACAGCTTTTATAGGAGGTTTGTTGTATGTGGCTTTTTGGTATATCCAATTTTACGCCGCTACCCAAATGGATCAAAATGCCCAAATGTTTGATAAGTTTGCTTATGAAATAGATAGCAGACAAATATTGGTAAAAGTAAACGCTCGTGAAGGAGGTCCTATAAAATGGGAAACTATTCAGTCTGCTGAAAAACTTGAGGATAATGGTTTCCTTCTTAATATTGCTAGAGGACAATTTTTGCACTTTCCTAAAAAGGTATTCAACAGCGAACATGACATGAAACTCATGGACAATATATTGAGACGTAAGGGACTACTTTAGAATTCGGAATTCACCCTTTTGGATACATTAAGAATGGATAGACCTCAAAATTACATGTCCACTAAATAATCAACCATCGACATTTCTATGGCGTTCATTGCAGTCATGCCCTCATTGAGGTAGTAAAGGCAAGATTTGAGGAATTCTAATTCCTCCTCTTTGTTGAAAACGTCTTTACTCATTTCCATTACTTGTAGGATGTGTTCTGCGGGTACGAAGGTCTTTACTTGCATAGTTGGAGGCTTGTTTTCAGCTAAACAAGGATCAAAAAAAGTGCCAAACATTAAGGAATAGTACAAGAAGCTAAACGGGGCGAACTAAAGCCATTTTGGGGATAATCGACAAAATAAAGGCTATTTCAGGAGTCAAAAGGCACTTTGGCACGATTTTTAGAATGTGTGCCAAAAAGGTCAAGAAAGGCAAAGTCTTCAAATAGTGCAACAAGTTTACCTCTTAATTATTTCACAACTATTATTCATAAAAGCTTAATGTGCAACAGAGTGAACAAATATCAATGCTCTCTGGAAAGAATCAATTATTCACGTTATACTTCAAATATCCAAATACTCTTCAAACTACTCCTTTACAAACTTGGTTTGCCCTTCACCCTCGTCGCTTTTTATTTTGATTAAATAAAGACCTGATTTTAAGTCTCGCACAGAAAACTCCTGATTGACTGATTCCAAAACGGATGCCCCAGCAGCATTGAAGACCTGAGCAGAAATAAATTGTCTTCCATTAAGCATTTTTAAACGTACCCTATCGTGACCAGGGTTTGGATAAACACTCAACATAGCCTCATCATTAATCTCATTAGCAAGAATCAGAAGCATATTATTGATATCATTTGAGAAACCACTCAGACAACCATCTACCGTCGCCGCCTTAACCGTATAAGTACCGTTTCTATCCGCTGTTATCTGGCCAGCAGATGTCTGGCCACCTAGAGGGCTTCCATTGATAAACCATTGATACATGTCTGCCGAAGAGGCTACTATCACTTCGCCATTTATGGCAATACTAACAGACGGTGGATTAATACAGAAAGTTTGCTGAGCACTTGCAGTAGTGAAATTAGAGTTTCCTACTTGATAGGCCTGAATCGTTACCAATCCTGGCCTAGAACCAAGTATTAAGGTATTCCCATTCACAATGGCATCCCCTGAAACTAAACTAAACCTAACCGGTAAACTAGAACTAGAAGAGGCTATGAGATTAACAGTGGCTCCTGCATTTTGGTCTGAAATACCTTCAAAACTAATAGTCTGGGCCTCTTTGGTAGGTAATTGACGTTTTCCGGCAGCATAAAAAACCGCCCACTTATCTAAACCTTCATTGAATAACCTTGTACCAGAGGTAGCTTCTGTTGAGATTCTATCTGCGTTTAGCGGTATCAATTTTACAACTTCCCCAGCGGGATCTTCAGCAGTGTAGGCCAAAATCTTATCATCAACAGTATAGTCAGGATAACCCACCGTATTGTTTTCAATCATCTGGGTGATATCTCCTGTATTTAAATTAAGTCCAAGGAGATAAAATTGATCATCTCTAGCATCCAAATAATCAAAAGCAATAACATTAGGATTTGTTTTGGCAATGGCCGGATTGCCTATATTATCCCCCTCATCTAAGTCTGAAAAAATCTTTTGGATATCACCATCACCGAAACTATTTGAATTTAAATCCCAAGCCCTTAAAACTCCCACATCCCAGTACTCCACATTCCCAAAAATGCCTTCTACTCTATTAAAAGCATCATAAACAAGGTACTCGCCAGAGTAATCCCACTCTATGGCGTCTGCATAGAGTACTTCCCCCGTAGATACACCCTGGGTATAAGTAGGATTAAACAAGTCAAAACTAACCTGTATGTTATCCTCCAAATTGAACACAAATATTTTGGCGTCTTGAGAAGTAGTAAGAGCAGCTAGCAATCTGCCATCTTTAGAAATGGCTACATTATCCCAAACGGCATCACTCGAGATACTTTGTGGTGAAGTAGGCTTTTTAGTTAAATCTACCTCATACAGGTGACTATCCTCTCCCACAAAATAAAGCATGGTGCCGTCGTCTGAAATACTAGGTTTTCTTTTACAGCCTAAACCATCAGAGACCACATCGAAATCACTGCCTCCAGCAAGCCCTCTATAAATGTCTTTGCCTTCTGGCTCATAAACTACCAAAAATTGCTCCCCAGGATTTACCTCTATAATCTCCTCGGAGGTGTCTGGTACGCTTTGACCGGTTCCCGGAGCCGCAATGCCCACGGCATCAAAAGCGGCTGAGGCAGCCGCGGCTTCTTGTCCGTTACCAAATAAATCTTTGGCAGATTGAATTACGGCCAGCCTCAAATCCACAAATTGAGAGGTCCGTGTCATATAATTTGACAAGGCCTGATAATAGACCTTTTCGGCCTTGTCTTTATTCATTCCTGCACCAGTAACAAACAAGTAAAATGCGTGATTTGGAATACCTGAATTGATATGAACTCCGCCATTGTCTTCGCTTGGGGTATCCCTTAAAAACTCATACTGGCTCATAAACTTAGGCTGGTATCCATTGGCTCTTGGTCCATTTTGATTTGGATCTTTCAAACTCCTCAGTGCACCAGAAGGGAACACACTTCTATTTACTACGTCTTCGCCTAGAGTCCAATCGTCTCTATCAATTAATGCTCCGAAAATATCAGCAAATGATTCATTTAGAGCACCAGATTGATTTCTATACTCCAGCCTAGCTGTGTTCTCAATAACACCGTGGGTCATTTCATGCCCTGCCACATCTAATGCACCTGCTAATGGGCCAAACGCCTCTCCACCATTCCCATAACCCATAAATTCGCCGTTCCAGTAGGCATTGTCCATACCTTTTCCATCTTCGTCAGTGATATTAATGACAGAGACAATATTTCCCCCTTTGCCGTTTAGTGAGTTTCGGTTAAACGTGTTTCTATAATAATCATAACATATAGAGGCATTATTATGGGCAGAAACTGCTGTAGGATTCCAAGTTTGCCCATCCCTAGATTTCACTTGGTCTAAATTCATCTTTCCACCAATACTAGACTCCAAGGCATCAATGGTCCAAATAGCCCCCTTAGGAGCATTCGGAAGTTCAGATTCTGCAGAATTAAACATCGGTTTCGTGGGGTCTAGAAGAAAGAAATCACTTCCACTCTGGATGATATTAAAAGACCTATTTAAACCATTTAAGCCTCTAGCCGATGTGGTAAAAACACCATCCAAAGTGCAGGTATGGTTGTACTTGTCAATGATATCGCCCGTTTGAGCATTCAGGAACACTACCCATCTTTCTAAAATGTTTGGTTTTAAAACCATTTCATAGGCCAGAACTGGCTTTCCTTTTTGATGGTAAATAAGTAATTCTGCCTGGTCTCCGGAGAACGTGATAATTTTACTCTGATTTTGGTATTTTTGAATGATGGAAGTCATAGACAATTCCGCTAAACCCAACGTGATAGCTTTATATTTATCAATACTGGGCCTAATTATTAAACCTTCTGGGGTAGAAAACACTCGCCCGTTCATCAGGTTGACCCTTTCCGAGGTACTGTGCAAAACTACCTCTGCTCCGTAAACTTTAAGTCCTTTATAGCTTTGTTGATATTTTGAATGCCTAATTCCCATCTCATCGGTTTGGGTAGATAAGGGCAAAAATTCCTTTTCTGGATTACTAATCTTCAGCTGGCCTTTAATGTCATTAAGAAAATCTAATTGCAAAGCTTTTGAGCTTTTCCTTAAACCGCTTCTGCCTAAATCCTTTTTTTTATTTTCAATGAATATAACAGCACCTGTTTCTAGATCCGTTAAGGTTTTAAAGTCACGTGACTCATGAATTTGAATGCCCGAAACCTTCTTGTATTTATTTAATACCCTCCCTTCCCCATTTATCTGCCTAAACTTTTTAGAAAATACAGAATTTTCACCTTCACTTTTCGTTTTAGAGTCAAACCCAGACTGTGCGAAAATAGAAAAGAATGAAAATACAGTAACTATTGTAAATATTATTTGTTTCATATTTTCAATTATTATTGAAAGGTTGTATTCCCCTTATTTTAAGAGATAGTTTTCACCAAATATAAATAAAAAAACACTTCAAAATGACTTGTTTAACCATATAGCTCCAAACTGGTGCCTCCCTAAAATATCTTAGAATATACTAAGCAGATTGCCAATAATGAGCTTGAATAGAGCAAAAATCCTTAGCTTTGCAGGCCGTTTCAAAGTAAAAAGTGTACGTCTAGGCGGCCAGCTTTAAAAAAGTAACACTTCAATATGCCCATTAACCACGAAAAAAGTCTTAGTACGAAAGATAAAGCCCTCAGACTTAATCTAGACAAACGAATTTATGGTTCTTTTGCTGAGATAGGAGCTGGACAAGAAGTAGCGGCTCAGTTCTTCAAATCAGGGGGTGCCAGCGGCACCATTGCCAAAACAATGTCGGCCTATGACATGACTTTCTCTGATGCTATTTACGGGGAGGTGAAATCCAAAAGGTATGTGAGCGAAGAACGCCTCATGAGCATGCTAGATCATGAGTATGGCCTTTTAAAAGAAAGACTTCATCATAAAAGAGGTGACGCTACCCATTTTTTTTCGTTCTCTAATACTGTAGTCGCCTTAAATTATCATAAAAACAATACTGCCCATGGTTGGGTTGGCTGTAGATTCCAAACCACTGCAGGCGGTCCATATAATGACGTGGTGATACATATCACCATGCATGATAACGACAATCTACTTCAGCAGCAAGCTCTGGGCATCATTGGGGTAAATCTCATTTTTGGCTGCATCTATTATTACGAAAATCCAGAGGCACTCTTGATTTCTCTAATGGAGAATCTAAATACGGAACGTATCCAAATAGATATGATTCGTTTTGAGGGGACCGACTTTAAAGGAGTAGACAGCCGCCTAATGAGTCTACATTTAGTAAAGCACGGATTTTCGGATGTTGCCCTATTTGGACCCGATGGCAAAAACTTACAGCCCGCTGAGTCCTTATACAAAAAGAACATTGTGGTTCTGAGAGGTAGATTCTGCCCAGTGATAAATGTTCACTTAGACATGCTTGAGAACGGAGTTAAGCAATATTTAAGAGACCCGGAGGTGGACGAAGCGAATATGCTTGTGGTCAGTGAACTTACGCTTCAATCTCTCGCGGAGGGCAAAGACGGAGAACTTCTGGATGAATTGGATGAAAAGGACTTCTTAGACCGTGTGGACATACTCTGTTCTCTTGGGCAAACAGTCATGATTACAAATTATCATGAATATTATAAATTGGTCTCTTATTTATCCAAAATTACTCAACACAAGATTGGCCTAATCATAGGTTATCCAAATCTAGAATACATCTTCGAAGGAGAGCATTATACAGACCTTCCCGGCGGCATTCTCGAATCTTTCGCAACCCTTTTCAGCAGAAAAGTTAAGCTTTATGTGTATCCAACAAGGAGAGATAAGAATATCCTTAATTGCATGAAATTCAATCCGTCTATGCAATTAATGGATCTTTATCGTTATCTCATTGCCAATCATAAAATTGAAGACATCAACCACTACAATCCTAAAAATTTAGACGTTCAGACAGATAACATGCTTGAGCTGATAAGGAAGGGCGAAGAAGGATGGGAAGAAAATGTACCTCCAGAAGTAGTAGAAATGATTAAAACAAGATGTTTGTTTGGCTTTCCTTGCGTAGTTTTCCCAAAAAAAGAAGAATTATAAAATGCGATTTTTAGCAGCCCTTTCTGCAGTTTTAATATTAAGTATTTCCTGTTCCTTTGCTCAATCAGACTACCAGATAGCCTTTACTCATGGGGTACCTGGGTGGAATCAATTTCAGGAAGGAAATACGTCAAATTTCACCCTGTCTATTTCCGGAAATCACGACGATCGTGTTTTTAAAATGGCCATTAGCCAAGGGAAGCAAATAGGAATGGAACTTGATTCAACAGGTAACTTTCATTGGCTGCCTCCATACAGCTTGGTTGGAAGAATAGAGAAAGAAAAGATCTACCAAGTCTTGGTAGAGGCTAAGTCTGATTCGGGCGATTTTGTTTCTCGAACTATGGATTTAATAGTCTCTCATACCAATAGAGCACCCATAGTCTCTGAGTTGAAGCCATTTTACATCCAGTATAATACTCAGAATAAGTATCAAATAGATCCTTCTCTTGTTTATGATGAAGACCAGGACCCATTAGTTTTTATTCCTTCCGTGGAAGAACTTCCAGAAGGTATGAACATTACGTCTAGGGGAGAGGTAACATGGTCACCCTCTTACACGCAGTTTAAAAACTTACAAAACGCTCCAGAATTTGTGGGTTTTTACGTGGAAGACCAGCCCAACAAAAAGCAGTCTAAGGGAAGAATAAAATTAGTACCTACTCAGCTAGATTTACCGCCTGCCATTACGATTTTACCTAAAATAAAAAAGGTAGTTTTAAATGAGAACGAAACTATAAATATCGGATTTTACCTCTCCGATCCCAATGGTGATGAAGACATTGACACCTTTAGTTTCCTCTCTAATAATCTGGAAATAAAGAATCACAAACTCGTCAAAAATACTCAAAATCAGTATGAATTTTTCTGGACTCCAGATTACGATTTCGTCAAAGACCCTGCAGATTCTGTTGTGTTCTATATTGACTTTTTCGTCATCGATAAAACCCAAAAAAGAGATGTAAAACGTATCGACTTCAAGATTATAAATGCCATTAATGAGGCCGTTACCGACCAAAAAAACTATGCCCTTTACAAAGGAACACTAAGAAGGGCTTGGGAACTGATGGAGCAGTTAAAGGAGAAAGAGAATGAACTCAAAAAATCTTATAATAAAGCAAAAAAGGGAAAGAAAAACAGGTCTGTCATAAATGCCTCCCTAGGAGCCACTACCGGTCTATCCTCTATTTTTACCAAGAACAAAGAATCCCTCCAAAGAACCATATCTACGGTAGGCGGTACCACGGTATTGACTATAAGTACACTAGAAGCGACAGAGGTCATCGGAAAGTCAATGAAAGACTTGTTGGATAGACTCAATTATGTAATTGAGAAGAAAAATGAAATTCAGACTAAAGGAGATATTTTCGCACGTGACTATTCTTTAAAGTCGGCGAGAAGAGAAAATGACTTTAATAGAAATATGGATAGCTTCATGACTGCCATGAACCTAAAAGGACTTGTAGCTTTAGAGTTAGACGCCAGGTGGGAAACTAAAAAGACAGGTGACGATTCCAACATAAGAAAAAGTTTCAAAGATTTCGGAGCTGAAGATTAAGTTTTTTTTTGATTTGAAAACTAGTCTTGATTTTTGGGTAAAGCTCTCTAAATGATCTCCTTCCCGACAGATGTTCTAAAAATATCCATGAAATATTTGAAATATTAAAGTGATTTCTAATTGCTTTCGGCTTCATTTTTCATTAATTTCATAGTGAAGATATAGGAGCTATTAAATAGCTCTTAGTCTCTTTTTTGGTCTTATTTATTATCTTAAAATCCCAACATATATGAAGCTAAAAGTAAATGCAGTTCATTTCACAGCAGACAGTTCGCTAGTAGATTTCATCCAAAGAAAACTGAACAAATTAGACCATTTCCACGATCGAATAACAGGAGCAGATGTTTATCTCAAACTTGAGAAAGGAGATAAATCAGCTGTTCAAAAGAAATTACTTGAAGTAAATCTTCACGTACCTGGCAAAACCATTTTTGTTAAAGAGGAAGGAGAATCTTTTGAAGAAGCCACAGATTTGGCGGTCGATGTTTTAACAAGGCAGGTAAAAAAAGTAAAACAAAAGCAATCAGATAAAGGTAAAACCAAGCCAATTGTGGCTGAAGTTGATTCCTTTTTAAATGAAAATTAAGTTAAATACAGCGTACAAAAAAGTCATGGCTTTAAGCCGTGACTTTTTTATTTTTAGTGGGCTGTGTTCCCTTGAATTCTTTTAGATAGTAGGGTTCAAAATCCGATACATCTTCATAATCTAAAGACCTCACTTTTTCATGGGCAATCTTACCCATATAAGCTGCTTTAGGTCTTATCTGTTTCCTTAAAAATAATGCATTAGCATTATGTATAACGGTTTTGCACTTTTCTGAACCTTCTCCGAAAAACAGAATCTTGTGTTCTTTCAAATATTCTTCAAAAGCAATTTCATCTATTATTTCAGCTGAGGTGGGCATGTATTCCTTCCCCATACTATCTGTGAGTTTACAATAAACCTCCATCCTTCTGGCGTCGAGCATAGGGCAAACTAGCCCATCATAAAACTCAGGAACTTGGGCAATCATTATATCCAAAGAATTCACAGATACTAAAGGGATTTCTTTTGCAAAGCATATTCCCTTTACCGTACTCACTCCTATTCTTAAACCTGTATAAGAGCCCGGTCCTTTGGAAATTGCTAGTGAATCAAGGTCTTCAAAAGTTTTTTTGGAGACAAACAAGACGTTTTGAATAAGGGTAGTTAACATTTCTGCAGAAGAACGCTCAGCAAAAAGTTCGCTATTACTAAGAAGTTTCCCCTCAGAATGTAAGGCTACTGAACAGCCATTACTAGAAGTTTCTATACTTAGGATTAATGACATTATTTCCCTTTCAAAATAGCGTTATAACGGTCCATATCGCCAAACAACTTCAGAGCTTCCTGGACTTCCTGATCTTTTTCAAAGGAAACGAATTTCATCACCTTGTCATAGTGGTATCTGCTTAGGATTTCTAAAGCCAACTCATCCTTTATTTGCTCTTTAAATGTAACCAAATCTAAGGCATTCTTCTTGTTCACCAAAGCTCTTAAGGGCCCCAAAGCCCCCGATAGCGAAGCATAAGCCTGCTCGTTGTCCGCCAGTGACTCTAACTCCGATAAAGCATCTTCTGCTTCATTCCGATATGAAAATTCAGATTTCTTAACGAAACCTAAGAAGGACGCATAAACTTCGTCCGAAATTATAAAATTTCCGATTGGCATATCATTTTCATGATTGAAGTAATAAGACGTAGCGTAATCAAAAATTACCCCTTCGCTAATGAGCTGTTTGGATAATTCAGACAATACCTTTGGTTCCAAATGAATGTCCGGATTTACTCCACCGCCATCAAAAACAGGGCGACCATTCTTTGTATAAAAAGTAGACTTTAAAGAATCTGGAACCTTTCCCACACTGCCATCTGCATTTCTGTGAGAATAATCTATTGCCTGAATACATCTTCCAGAAGGGATATAATATTTGGCGGTAGTCACTTTTAGTTGGGCATTAAAGCTTAAGGGCCTTGTCGTCTGAACCAATCCTTTACCAAAGGAACGCTGACCAATAATTACTCCACGGTCATAATCTTGTAAAGTTCCACTCACAATTTCTGATGCCGAAGCACTGCCACTGTTTATCAATACCACAATTGGCATTTCCATATCAATCGGATTAAACCTAGCATTATATTGCTTGTTCCATTGCCCCACCTTGCCCTTTGTTTCTACTATCAACTCTCCCTTTGGAACAAAGAAATTGCAGATATCAATTGCCATATTCAGCAGCCCTCCGGGGTTGCTTCTCAAGTCCAAAACAAGCTGTTTCATGCCATCTTCCTTCATTTCTGCAAAGGCGTTCTTGATTTCTGCAGCAGCAGTGGCACTAAAATCGCTTAACTGGATATACCCCACCTCTTTATTTATAAGCCCATAATGAGGAACATTAGGTGTTTTCACTACGGCTCTTTTCACCTTAAGGTCAATAGGCTTGTCTTTTCCATAACGCCTAATACTCAGGCTAGCTTCAGTATCTGTTTGCCCTTTCAATAAGCGGCCCAATTGTTCGCTATCTCTTCCTGATAGTGACACATCGTTGATGTGTGTCACTACATCTCCAATCTTAAGGCCGGCCTTATCTGCTGGTGAGCCCTCGTAAATCATTACTACGGTATGTTCATCATAAATAGTGCTTATAGTGGCCCCAATACCGTTATACTTCCCGGTGGCCATCGTTCTATAATCCTCAATATCATCCTCTGGATAAAAGTTTGTATAAGGATCCAGCTCTTTAAGCATAGCAGTGATACTGGTACGCATGGCCTTATTTGGATTTATTTCATCCACATAAAGTGCGTTTAGCTCCTTAAATAAGGTGGCAAAAATGTCAAGGTTTTTGGCGATTTCGAAATAGCGATCTTCGTATTTAAAGCCTGCTAAGGCCAAACTTGAGGCTATAAAGGCTACGATTATATACCTTGAGGTTTTTTTCATTTAAATGCAATCTATGTCAAATTAATAATCTTTTGACCTTTTTATTCCTGTTTAATACAACGCAAAATCCAAACCAGTCTTTCATCAACCCGAAATTAAATTTCAGATATCAGTCGTTTCATTGAACTTTCAATTCTTTGATAGTCCAATATATCTTTTGCAGTATAAAGGAAGGCAATATTCAAGTCTTGATTGCTTGATAACTGATTTTTGTGAAGACGATACGCCTCCTTTAACCTTCTTTTCAAGAGGTTTCTGTCTACAGCCCTCTTGAATTTACGTTTGGGAACAGAAAATAAAGCTTTCGGTGGCCGAGAAATTGTACTTTCGGCCTGATAAATCATGAGGATAGGATATGCTGATTTACTTCTATTTTCAGCATTCTTTCTATCAAAAAGTCTTTCTATCACTTTAACGTGACAGAGCCTTTCTGACTTTGAAAAGGATTGTTCTAACACGAGGCTAATTTTACAATCAAATTTAATAAGAATACCAAACCTTTTAAGACAAACAGAAACAATAAAAGCCACCAAAATAGGTGGCTCGTATAAATACTGTAATACCTTATGGCTTATTTATGCGTCTTCTCGTCAGAAATTGTCAATTTCCATCTTCCTCTTGTACGACGAGCCTTTATTACCTTTCTCCCACCTACGGTGGCAGAACGCTCGCGGAAACCATGTTTGTTCTTACGCTTTCTATTTGACGGCTGGAATGTACGTTTCATTCTAATTCAATTATTTTTGTCCTTTCCTATAATTTGGGAGTGCAAAGGTACATATTAAATTCTTTATTTCAAAAGTCAAATCCAGAATGAATTACAAAATTTCATGCATTAATAATCAGACAAAATTCTTACAGATAAAGGCTCTGTTTTCGAACACTAACCGCTCTGTCCAAAAGGTTCATTTGCCAGCCTGGAGACCCGGAAGGTATGAGATACAGAATTTCGCAAAATACCTAAGGAAGGTTAAAGCTTTCAGCGAGTCTGGAGAGCCCCTGAAAGTGATGAAAACTGGCAAAGATACTTGGGCTGTCCAGACCAAAGGACATCCTGGCTTTACCATGACCTATGAGTTTTATGCGGATATCAAAAACGCTGGAGGTAGCTATATCAATGACACTTTCCTCTACTTGAACCCTATTAATTGCCTCATGTATCTGCAAGATCATCAGGAAGAAGCCTGCAAGATCCATATTAACTTTAATGCCAATGCAGACATTGCAAGTGGAATGAGATACGAAAAAGTGGACAGTATAAATACATTTTATGCGGAGGACTATCATGAATTGGTAGATAGCCCCATCATGATTTCATCCTCTATTCAGCACAAGACATATTCTCTCTCGGGAAGCACCTTTCATATCTGGATTAAAGGTAAAATAGAAGTGCCTTGGGAAAGGGTTCTAGCCGATTTTAAAAAATTCACAAAAGAACAAATCACTGTTTTTGGCGAGTTTCCGGAAAAAAACTATCATTTCATGCTCTGGATGATGCCTATGCCCTATTTCCACGGCGTAGAACATAAAAACTCCACCATGATGACTCTCGGGCCAGACGGACAAGAGTTTGAGGCTATTTATTCAGACCTCCTTGGCTTAGCATCCCATGAATTGTTTCACACATGGAATGTTAAACGTATAAGGCCAAAAGAGCTTTTACCTTACAACTATGCTAAGGAGAACTATTTCAATACCTGTTTTGTGGCCGAAGGCCTTACCACGTTTTACGGCGATTGGATACTTTATAGAAGTGGCGTTTTTAGCAAAGAACAGTATCAAAAGGAACTAGAAACTACGCTTAGGAGGCACTTTGAAGTTGCAGACCAAGCAGATTTATCATTGCTAGAGTCTTCTTATGACCTTTGGTTAGACGGTTACGAAAAAGGCATACCAAACAGAAAAGCTTCTGTCTACCATAAAGGAGCTGTGGCAGCCCTGCTACTTCATCATGAAATCCAGTTAGCCACAAATAACAAAAAAAGCCTAGACGATGTACTTAAAACGCTCTGGCTTAATTTTGGTAGGCCATATGTCGGCTATTCCTACCAAGACTATCAGAAGGTCTGTTTTGAAGTAACTGGCAAAAAACTATCCCACTACTTTAAAACGGTTATTGCCGGAAATGGATCATTAAAAACAGAAACTGCCATGGCTTTAGTTAATTTTGGTTTTAAAATGGGCGAAGATGCTAAAGGCTTTATTCGACTCGGAAACTTAAAGCCTCAAAAAAAGCGTTAAATAGAATATAAACTACTTAAAAACCAAGCTATTAGAATAGATTTGGGAAAGTATGGGATTTTTTTTAGTATCTTTGTGGCCGAATTGGAAGCACCTTCCGCATATTTAACAAAATAAAGTCATTAAATGAGTAAAATCCGTATTCTCTATATCACTAGTGAGATTGACCCTTTTTTAGAACTTTCGAAAATAGCCACACTTACAAAGAAGTTGCCTCAGGAAATGCAGGAGAGGGGCATGGAGATCAGAATACTGATGCCACGCTTTGGAACCATAAATGAGCGTAAGAATAGACTTCATGAAGTAGTAAGATTATCAGGAATAAACATCACCATTGGTGACGAAGAAAAGCCCTTAATTATTAAGGTAGCTTCTATTCCTTCTGCCAAGCTTCAAGTTTACTTCTTGGACAACGAGGACTATTTCCATAGAAAAACTGTTTTTACAGATAAAAAAGGAGCTTTCTACGACGATAATGACGAGCGGGCTATATTCTTCTGTAAAGGAGCTTTAGAGACTGTTAAGAAGCTAGGATGGTCTCCTGATGTAGTACACTGCACGGACTGGATGACAGCCTTAGTACCTCTATATTTAAAGACGACATACAAAAATGATCCAATCTTTAAGAATACAAAGTCCATTTTCACCGTTTACAATAATGTATTCGACCATAAGTTCACTACGGACATGATTCCAAAGGCTAAGATGTTAGATATATCTGACGAAAACTTGGCCAACTTAAGATCAAGAGATTTTAGTGGATTCATTAAACTAGGTTGCCAGTACGCAGATGTGGTGGTTAAGGCTAATGAAAACCTTGACGCCAATGTAGATAAGATTGTAAACGAAACGGCGGAAAAGCAAATTGAAGCTTTGATTGGAGATGAAAATGTCACTGAAACTTTTTTCAAATTATACACAGAATTGGCGGAGTAATTTTATGCTAAATAAGATCGAATTATTGCGGAACTCAGTACTTGTACTGGCTTCCGCTTTCTTTTTTTCATGTGAAGATCCAACTGATATTGGTTATCCTGGAACAGGAACCGGCCAAAATCAAACGTTTTTCACCGACACGCTCTCGCTATCCACGAGTACTTACCTCATGGACTCGGCTATAACCTCGAATCAGAATCTAGCCCTTGTGGGTTCGTTTACCGATCCTGTTTTTGGTAGAATGTCTTCCGTGGCTTATTTGCAGCCCACTTTAAGCACAGCAACTAATCCTGTTAATTTCCAGCAGGAAGTAACGCAGTTCGTCTTGAATTCTACCACAATCATTGACTCTGTCGCTGTAAGAGTCATTAATAATGACCTACGCTTTTATGGCGACACACTTCCAGATCTCACTTTAGAAGTCAATAGGCTTTTAACAGCTCTTGGAACAGGACAAAATTATAATTATGACCAAGAAGTACCTTTTAACTCTGATGTATTGGCTTCAAGAACTTTGAGAAGGTCCGATATGGTTACAAACGAAGGTGATTCTTTATTTTATGTCAGAATTAAACTGCCAGATAGTATTGCAGAAGAGCTAACGGCACTTGCCAATGGTGATGAGTCCATGGATCAGGAAAAATTCATTGCCGCATTCCCTGGTTTCAGGCTGTCGGCTAAAGCCAATAGTGGAGAATCCATGGTCGCCTTCAATTTAGGTTCTGTTTCAAACGGGAACTTCTCAGATTTGACCATCTATTACCACGAACCTGGTGCTACCTTCTCTAGTGGTTATCAGTTTGAATTTACAGCTGGTAGGTTTAACCAAATAACAACAGACAGATCTTCCACAGCTTTTGCGGCTTTAAATAGTAAAACACAAAGTTTATCAAGCAAGAATACAGATGGACGTGTTTACGTGCAGGCAGGAAATGGTACCGCGGCTAGAATAACATTTCCCGGCCTTGGTCTTTTGAAAAATCCGCTAGTGGGTAGAGCTAACTTAGTTTTCAAGGCAGATACAAATACCTTTACAAGTGGTATACCTCTTTCGTCGTACATAACTCTGGTTAATTTAAATAATAATCAGACCGTGGCTCGAGTAAACTCAGATTACAGCTATGTGAATTATAATGCTAATGCCACTACGGGCATACTTAGCACCTACGTAGATAGTACTAATTCATTCACAGCCGATATCACACCCTATTTACAATCCATTACTTCACAAAATCTGGCCGACAATGGTGTGGCATTGATAGCGGGAGTTCCAAGTGGAGCCCAAACTGGTGGTGCTTTAGCTTATAATGGTAACATTAACCGTATAGTGCTTAAAGATTTCAAACTAGAAATTTACTATACAGAAAAATAGAATATTACATTTTGGAGAATCCATACAGCCATGGCAGTATGGATTCTTTATTTTTGTCGGAAATTTAATTTATCCTCCCCTAATATGTGCGGAATCGTAGCTTACGTAGGACACAGAGAAGCAGCCCCATTAATCATCAAAGGCCTTAAAAGATTAGAATATAGAGGCTATGACAGCTCAGGAATATCTCTCCTAAACGGGGATGGGCTGAAAGTATATAAGAAAAAAGGGAAAGTAGCCGACCTGCAGGCTGAAATTAAGGATATAGAATTGCATGCCACAATAGGAATAGGACATACCAGATGGGCAACGCACGGTGAGCCAAACGATGTGAATGCTCATCCGCATTTCTCTCAAAGTAAAAGCTTGGCCATTATCCACAATGGTATTATTGAAAACTATGCCTCTCTCAAAAAGTCTTTAGTTAACAAGGGCTACACTTTTGAAAGTGAGACAGACACGGAAGTCCTCATTAATTTCATTGAGGATGTTAAAACACAGAAAGGTTGTGATACGGAAGAGGCCGTAAGGTTAGCACTTTTAGAGGTAGTGGGAGCTTATGCTATTGTAGTTATTGATAAAGATAAACCAGAACAACTCATAGCCGCCAGAAAAGGAAGCCCACTCGTTATTGGAGTAGGAAAAGATGAATTCTTTTTTGCCTCTGATGCTACGCCAATTATTGAGTTCACTAAAGAAGTGGTCTATTTGGACGACTATGAAATAGCTGTTGTGGACAAAGGAGAATTGTCTGTTAAGAGTTTGGAGAATGTCAAAAAAGGGGCTTTCATTCAAACCGTGGAATTAGAACTTGAATCCATTGAAAAAGGCGGTTTTGAGCATTTTATGCTTAAAGAAATTTTTGAGCAACCAAAATCAATTGCCGACTGTATGCGGGGGAGACTAAATGTCTCTACTTCTCATATTCAGCTCGGTGGTTTAATAGATCATTTAGAGAATCTTTCTAAAGCCAAAAGAATTGTATTTGTAGCCTGTGGTACCTCCTGGCATGCGGGACTGGTAGGTGAATACCTATTTGAAGAATTGGCTCGTATTAATGTGGAAGTGGAATACGCTTCTGAGTTTCGATACAGAAACCCAATCATTAGAGAAGGGGACTTTGTTATTGCCATATCTCAATCTGGTGAAACTGCCGATACCATGGCTGCCCTAGAACTGGCTAAGCAACGTGGGGCTACTATACTTGGTATCTGTAATGTAGTTGGATCTTCCATTTCCAGATTTACGGATGCCGGAGTTTATACCCATGCTGGGCCAGAAATAGGTGTAGCTAGTACCAAAGCATTTACAGCCCAGGTGACTGTTTTATCCATGATAGCGATAGCTACTGCCAGGCAAAAAGGAACCATTACAGACGAGCTTTACAGAAGATTACTTTCAGAACTCGCTGCTATTCCGGCTAAAATAGAGGACATTTTAGCCAAGGCAGATGAAATTAAGGATATTTCAAAGCTATTTACGTTTGCTCAAAATTTCATTTTCTTAGGAAGAGGATTAAATTTCCCAGTAGCCCTAGAAGGTGCCCTCAAACTAAAAGAAATATCTTATATACATGCAGAGGGTTATCCTGCCGCAGAGATGAAGCATGGGCCTATTGCTTTGATTGACGAAGATATGCCTGTGGTATTCTTAGCTATTAAAGATAGTTCTTACGAAAAAGTTGTTTCTAACATTCAGGAGGTTAAAGCTCGAAAAGGGAGAGTAATTGCCATTATAAATGAAGGTGATGAAGCCCTAAAAGAAATGGTAGATTTTGCCATCTCTATTCCTACTTGCCATGAAATAGTTTCTCCACTTCTAACTTCTATTCCTTTACAATTACTCTCGTATTATATCGCAGTTTTAAGAGGTAGAAATGTGGATCAGCCAAGGAATCTTGCCAAATCTGTTACTGTAGAGTAATAAAAAACATCATGAAAGTCTTCCATACTATTTCTGAAACGAGGGATTTCCTTAAAGCAAAAAGAAGAGAAGGTTTAAGTATCGGTTTTGTACCTACCATGGGTGCCTTACATGAAGGCCATGTTTCTTTAATTTATAGAGCAAGACGGGAAAACGATATCGTACTGTGTAGCATTTTTGTTAATCCTACGCAATTTGGCAATCCAGAAGATTTAAAAATTTATCCGCGTAGCTTGGAAACGGATGCTACCCTGCTTGAAAAAGCTGATTGTGATGTTATTTTTGCCCCATCTTCAGAGGAGATGTACGTCTCTTTGCCTGAACTTAAACTGGACTTCGGGAATTTAGAACATGTAATGGAGGGCAGATTTAGACCCGGCCATTTTAACGGTGTGGGCACTGTAGTGTCAAAACTCTTCCATATCGTAAATCCTCACAGAGCCTATTTTGGTCTGAAAGATTTACAGCAAGTAGCTGTATTAAATAGACTTGTAAAGGACTTAAGCTTTGACTTAGAGCTTATCCCCTGCCCTATTGTCCGAGAAAAGGATGGATTGGCCATGTCTTCTAGAAACACCAGACTAAGTCCAAAAGCTAGAGGTTTAGCCTCTCAAATCAACAAATCACTCCAAGTAGCTAAGAAAGCACTTGAAGAAGGTTTGACTGCTGAAGCTAGTAAAGAAAAGGTAGCTGAGCATTTTAAAAGCTTCCCAGAGTTTGAATTAGAATACCTTGAAATTTCTGACTTCGAGAATTTAGAGCCTCTTTCTGCCAAAAACAGTAGTGGTAAAACTGCCATCTGTATTGCTTCGTATTTAGATAATGTCAGACTAATAGATAACATAGTATTCTAAACAATTATGGGCTTACTGAAACTTTTGAACTCAATTTCGCTGTTTTCAAATCCAAACTCTAAGAAGAATCGAATGAACTGGAATAAACTTAATGCTGCCGAGCAGCTAGAGGAAATAAAAAAAGAATCTAAGGAAAGACCTGTAATGATTTTCAAGCACAGTACTACTTGCCCTATCAGCACTACGTCTTTGTCTAGAATGGAGCGAAACTGGAAGGATGAAGACAGCAAAAACATTAAGGCCTACTATGTTGACCTTTTAAGTAACAGAGGTCTGTCAGCCGAAATAGCCAGTACTTTTGCTGTAGAACATCAGTCTCCCCAAGTTATAGTTATCAAAGATGGCAAGAGCATCTACGATGAATCACACTTTGGCATTTCTTTTAAAGACGTTGTAAAAAGTGTTTAGACTACCCAAACTAAGATATAGACTCCAATCTTCTCCGACTTTATAAGGTGGACTTTCTGATAATCAGGCATAATTATCTCTCCTAAAAGCCCGGATAGGGTCTTATGAATTTTAAGATTTTCTCTAAAATCTGTACCTCTTTTTCCGTACAACTTATAGAGAGCTTCTTTGGCAGACCAATAAATAGACATATTTTCTAAGTTTTGATCAATGTCATTTATTTCTTGCTCTGAGTAGAGTCTCGGCATTATTTTCCACATTTTTTCCTGTGGTTTTTCAATGTCAATACCCACTAGGTTATTTGGATGCATAATAACAGCCATATAATCTCGGGAATGGGTAATAGACATTTGCCAAGAAGAATCTACCAAATAAGGTTTGCCGTGCTGGTCCTTTTTGATTCCTAAAAATGGAACATTTAGTTGTTTGGCTAAGTATCTAATGGCTACCCTACTAGCTAAAAATTCTTTCTTTTTGGGTGCTAGGCTTACTTCTTCTAACTCGGCCTCTGTCAATACACTAGAAGGAAGGATTGCTAACAATTCAGTCTCTGTCTCAATTGCCTCCCAAACCAGCAAATGAGCTCCACTTTCACATTCCTTTTGAAACCGAACAGGCATAATCTATCTTTGAAAACCAAATATCTCTCTTTCCAATGAAATACCAAGCCGAGAAACTAGAATCCTACACGGGTCACAAAGATTGTGTCTATAATGTGGTGGGGCATATTGAGCCCCATAAGTTTATTTCAGCTGCCGGAGATGGTCTCTTAGTGGAATGGGATGCTACAAAATCTGACTTAGGTAAGCCTCTAGCTCAAATGAAGCATTCTATCTACGCCATGCATATTGAAACTGCAAAAAAAAGGCTTTGGGCAGCAGAAAACTTTGCTGGGCTTCATGTGATTGACCTTGAAACCAAAAAGGAAGTGGCCTCCATTGCTTTAAACAAGACGTCTGTTTTTGATATCAAATCATACCAAGACACGATTTTTGTTGGAGGAAAAGATGGTGTTATTACTGTTATCGATAGCAACGAAATGGCTTTTAGGAAACACATTAAATCTTCTGCAAAAAGTGTTAGAGCATTGGCTATAAATCCTATAGACAGAGAGTTGGCAGCAGCATATTCTGATCATACCATTCGTATTTTTGACATCCAAACTTTGGAACTAAAAAAGCAAATTAATGCTCACCGAAACTCGGTTTTCACACTGAGATACTCGCCAAACTTTGAGACGCTTATCAGTGGGTCTAGAGACGCTCATTTAAAAATTTGGAATGTGCATCATAACTATGATATGCAAGAGCAGATAGTGGCACACATGTTTACCATAAATCACATAGATTTCAATCCTTCGGGGACCCTTATGGCCACATGCAGCATGGACAAATCCATAAAACTCTGGGATGCGGCCACTTTTAAGCTTTTGAAAGTAATAGACAGAGCTAGGCATGCAGGTCATGCTACCTCTGTAAATAAACTTCACTGGCTCAGCGATGACAAATTTGTTTCTGCTAGTGATGATAGAAGTTTATCTTTATGGAGAATTAGTCAATAAGTACCTTTACACCCCGTTTTAATTAAAAAAACCTTGCTAAATTCCTATTTTAGCAAAACACGTGTAATTTTGCATTCATACGTTTCCTGAAAAAATATTAGAATGAAAATAACTGCTCTAGAGATAAAACAACACGAATTTGAAAAGTCCTTTAGAGGCTATAATATTGAAGAAGTAGATATATTTTTAAACAATTTGGCTTCCGAATGGGAAAGGACAAGCAATGAATCCAAAATGCTGAGAATGCAGTTGGAAATTGCTGAGAAAGAGGCAGCCAAGCTTAGAGAAGTGGAAATGTCACTTATCAAAACACTTCAAAATGCAGAAATAACAAGCAATAAAATAACAGAGCAGGCTCAAAAAGAAGCTGATATAAAAGTGGAGCAGGCTAGCCTAGAGGCTCAAAATATTCTAGCAAACGCTAAAGAAAAGGCAGAAACTATTTTAGTCGACGCTCAAACAAGTATTACTGAAAGTCAAAAAGAACTCGAGTCCAAAGAACATCTATTAAAAGCTGAAATATCGGAGTTAGAGTCCTATAAAACGGGCATTGTTGACCAAATTAGAGCTATTTCTTCTAATGCCATGGCAAGAATAGAAGGTTTAACTCATCAAGAAACCGTTAAAGAGATAAAGCTAAAGGAAGAAGCCATTAACCTCACAGAAACACAAACGGAGGCTCTTGTGGAGGAGGCTGAAGGCGAAAGTGTTCAAGGGATTGCCTCTTCGGCAAATAACCTCGTGCTGAATGAAACACCAGAATCTAAAAAGACACAACTTACGGTTATAGAAGGTATTGGCCCAAAAATAGCCGAACTACTTATCGCAAATAATATTACCACATTTAGAGATGTAGCCACCACACCGTCTTACCGTATCAAAGAAATCTTAGGCTACGCTGGAAATAGCTATTCCATGCATGACCCAAGTTCTTGGGCAGAGCAAGCCGTATTAGCGGACTCTCAAAAATGGGAAGAGTTAGAAGCCTTGAAAGTAAAATTAATCGGAGGCCGGGAAATAACAGAATCTCCTGAAAACGAAGCTCCCAAGGAAACCCAAGAGCAGGTTACTGAAGAGATGCTGGAGCGTGTTAATAAAGTTAAGGCAGCTTTAAAAAAGGCGATGGTAGAGAAAGAAGGTGGTTCTGCGTTGGAGTCAGCCCCTAAGGTGAAAACTATCAATGACTTAGCTGCCGAAAAGTCTTCAGGTTCGTTTTTCGACAACTTATAAGATGGGCCTAATTTCACTAGAAGGGATGGAGTTTTTTGCCTATCATGGATACTATGATGAAGAGCAAAAAATTGGAAATAAATATTCCATCGATTTAACCATTGATACCTATCTGGGCAGTGCTGCTAAATCTGATAGGCTGAAAGATACAATCAATTATGAAGAGCTTTATCAGCTTGTGCTGAAAGTGATGCAAACCAAGCACCGTCTTTTAGAACATGTGGCCTATGAAATCATAGAAAAGATAAAAGAAACTTACGCCATCGTAAATAAAGTAACTGTGGGTGTTTCTAAGTACAACCCGCCGATCGGTGGCATTTGCGAGCGGGCCAAAGTGGTAATCAGTAGTTAAACTTTTCAGAAAAGCCTTTACCCAATCCAAAACAGAAATGATGTAATCACGTGCTGCATCCAAAACATTGCTTTAGCACTGTATTTCCATAAAAACCCATCAGTACTTTCTAGTGTATATGAATTATTGACCAAATTCAGATCCATCAAATTCTTTTTTTCAGGGTCTACATGAACAGAACTGATGGCCTTTGGGTAAAGGTAACTTTTAGAGGTGCTCGCCGCATCCCATGTAAATAATTCTGAACTACCATCCTCAAAATTTACTTGTACATCTGTCGGTATCACAAACTTGCCTACTCTACTTAATGTGAAATATCCTTTCCCTGCAGCACTCCTTACTGTATCCACTCTATAATCACATGAATAAGATTTATCAAAAGCCTGAGTAAAAAACCAGTCATAATTTTTTCCTAAAACCCTATTGGCAGTATTAGTAAAATCACTAAATCGGGGATGTTTAAACTGCCACTCCTGAAAGTACGCTCTCAAAACCGAATCTATTTTCTTTCTTCCTACCAAATTCTCAAAAGTGGTTAAAGCCATTGCCGTTTTTGTATAGGTCAAATCACCATAAACTCCTTTTGGCAACTTCCATGATGGTTTATTTATTTCTGATAGCTCAGGATAATCCATTGTGACATAGGAGAATCGCGTACTTTCTTTATCACTTATTTGAAACCCAAATAAGTCCAAATTAGAGCCTTTGCCATAGCCCTCATCCATTATTCTGTTTTCCAAATATTGGTTAAAGCCTTCGTCTAAGAAAGCCTGTTCAAACTCATTACTGGCAAGCATTCCTTGAAAATATTGATGTCCAAACTCATGGACAGCGACTATTTCAGCCATTTTTAGCCAAGAACCCACACCAAAAGAAGTTCCACAAGTGACGAAAGTGGGATACTCCATGCCACCTGATCCAATCGCCTCCATAGGCGGATCTACCAATGTTAAAGTCTGATATGGATAACTCCCCATCAGGTTTTCAAAGTAAGTCAAAGACTTTTCTGTTGCATCAAAATACCTTTTATGCTGGCCAGCGTGCTCTGGCTGCATGAGAGC
>JBLHOT010000027.1:0-41437 GCA_047623945.1 Arcticibacterium sp.
GAGGATATTGAGCTTTATTTCTGTGGACCTCCAATGATGAATCAGTCGGTTATTAAAATGGCTGACGATTGGGGAATTCCTGAAGAGAATGTGGCTTTTGATGATTTCGGAGGATAGATATTAAATAGAATGGGTAAAACACTTCTTGTTTGCCTCGTGGTATCAATAGGGTTTGTCTCTTGCAAAAGCAAGGACAAATCCTATTCTGCTTTTGAAGGATATGCTCAAGGGAGCACGTTTAGAATAGTTTATGAGCCTGTATCTGATGTGGACTTTATAAATCCCGTAGATAGCATTTTAGCCGTTATAGACCATTCCATGTCTTTGTGGGATAGTACTTCTCTTATAAGACAGGTTAATGAATCTTCTGGATCTCAAGTGTTAGATGAGCATTTTGTGAACGTGTTGAATCGCTCAAAGTATTTCTATGAACTAAGCCAAGGAGCCTTTGACCCATCTTTGAGTCCTTTAATAGAAGCTTGGGGTTTCGCTAGAAAAAAAAGAACACAACTTCCTACTCAAATTCAAATAGACAGCTTATTAAACCTAGTGGGCCTAGAGAAGTTTCGTTTATCTGGCGACACTTTAGTAAAAATGACCCCGAATTCAGAGCTCAATTTCAATGCGATTGCCCAAGGATATACGGTAGATGTTTTAGGGGACTTCCTAGAGTCTCATGGGATACTTAACTATCTGGTGGAGCTAGGAGGAGAAACGAAGGCTAAAGGCTTTAACAAGTCGGGTGTAAAATGGAAAGTAGGAATAGAGAGGCCGGACTTTAATAGCGGAAGTGAGAATAATGCCGTGCAAACGGTGGTTGGCTTATCTGATGCATCTTTGGTAACTTCTGGAAGCTACAGGAAATTCATAGAAAAAGATGGGAAGAAATACAGCCATACTCTAAATCCTAAAACAGGGAAACCTGTGACTCACAGCTTGCTTAGTGTGGCCGTGGTGGTTTCAAATGCCATGGATGCGGATGCCTATGCCACCTTTTTTATGGTTATAGGTAAAGATTTAGCCATGAAATATGCAGAAAAACATTCAATGGCTATACAGTGTACTTTTGAAGAGGCGGGCAAAATGGAAATAGTTCATTCAACCGCCTTTGAAGCCTTAATTGTAGAGCAGCTTTAGTCGTTTTCGCAAGGCTCATCTGGCTTTTTACCGCATACGCCGCATACGGCTCCTTCTTTAACAAGCATAGGGTTATTGTTTGCACAAGTACCTTTGAAGGTTCCGTTTTTTACAAAAACAAGTCTTACACTGAAAAGGAAAAAAGCGAAGAGGACCGCTACTATAGTTACTATCATTAATTGCATACCCAAATTTATGAATTTCTTTTAGAAACGTAATACCTTGCTGATGTAGATGTATTTTTTTATTTTAGTACAGAATATATTTATTGAAATAACCTTATTGAAATGGTAACTAAAGTTAAAACCCTGTTAGCAGAGAAAGCTCTAAAAGAAATAGTATCTGTAAGACCAGAAACCACTGTAATAGAGGCTCTAGCAGTGCTGGCCAAATATCAGATTGGTGCTGTGTTGGTAATGGAGGGGGAGGAAATGAAAGGGATTTTCTCTGAAAGAGATTATGCTCGAAAAGGAATTATCCAAGGAAGAAAGGCTAAGAGTACGCCAATGACTGAAGTAATGACTGCAAATGTCATTTCGGCTAACCTAGACATGGACATTCGAGGCTGTATGGAACTCATGAACGATAATAACTTTAGACACTTGCCCATCCTCGATGAAAATGGGAAAGTAGTGGGTCTTTTGAGTACAAGAGATATCGTAAATGGTTTAATTTTGGAACAAAGACAACACATTAACTATTTAGAGAACTATATATCTGGTTCTATAGCTGGGTAGGGATACATGACAAAAACACTATTTATTATAAGACATGCACAGGCTGAAGATTTTGGATTCAGTGCTAGGTTAAAAGATTTTGATAGAAATTTAACAAGTAAAGGACTCAGGCAATCTGGACGACTCGGGAAATTCATATCTGAGGAAAAGACTAAAGTTGCACATTTTATATCGAGTCCTGCTAAAAGGGCTCTTCAAACTGCCACAGTTTTTGCAGAACAGTTGGGCATAAAAGAAGATAGTATTTCACTAGAGCAAAGTTTGTATGACGGGGGCCCGAAGGCTTATCTGGGAAGTTTAAATAGTGTTTTAGAAGATTTTAATGTTGTGGCATTTTTTGGTCATAATCCAGATATTACTTTTTTTGCAGAGTATCTTACTAAGGATGATGTCGGTGGGAATATGAAGAAGGCGAGCTTGATAGAGCTTTCGTTTTCTGATATTAAATGGAGTGAGATTTCTGAAAACTCTGGGGAATTTGTTAGAAGAATAGATTTGAACGACTTGGCTTTAGGATCATGAAAAAAAAGAATTTGTTCAAAATAGTTTTCCTAGCTTTTATAGCCTTAGTGTTACTTCTTTTGGCAGATATGGCTAGAAAAACCACCGCACCATGGAATAAGAAAAAGCAAATTGAGCGGGTTGTAGAACCTTAAAAGCTTAAAATAGCCAAAACTGCATGGTGGTCAGACGCATATAGACCATTCCATGCCTGAGAAATGGTGGCATGGCTTTTTACTTTTATTACAGGACTTACTAAAATATGGTCAATCTGGCTATTAGGTCTTTCCGTGCTATTGAAGCCAGTAAAAGTGTCGATTGGTCCAAAATGGTCTGCTTTTGAAATATCTTGGGTATTACTTAATCCGTTTTCGGTATAAGTAAGCATAGCTTCATCTTTAGGTGTACTATTGAAGTCGCCTAAAACAATAACCTTATAATTTTCTTTTAGGGCATTTACTGTTCTTGAAATAATCTTAGAACTTTCTACTCGTGCTACTACTCCTTTATGGTCATAATGTGTATTGATGGCTACAAAAACTTCCCCATCAGATTTACGTTTGAGATACGCTATAGTGGCTATTCTAGGTAAAGCGGCATCCCAATCTTTGGAGGGAACTTTAGGCGTTTTCGATAGCCAAATTGTATGCCATTTAACAAGTTCTAATCGGTCGTTGCTATAAAAAATAGGAGCGAATTCTCCTTTGGCTTGGCCGTCATCTCTTCCTACACCTACCCAGTTGTAATTTTCTAGTTTTTCTGCAAGGTAGAGCACTTGGGGCTCCGTTGCTTCTTGAAGCCCCGCAATGTCGGAGTGATAATAGGAGATGGTTTGTGCCACTTTTTCCTTTCTGTTTTCCCATTGATTAATACCATCAGAAGGTGTGGCATAACGAATGTTGAAAGTCATTACGTTTATATCATCTTGTGCGATGACCTGAAGGGAACAGATGATATAAAGGAAGAGAATACGCATAAAAATAGCAGTAATTGAATGTTCAATTTACTGCATTCATGCTTTTGTTAAGCCTTTTACTTAAATAATTTCAAAAAATTATTTATTAACCAAGACTCTTCTGCCTTTAAGACAGAGTCTACGGTGCTGTTGGTGAAATTGGTGACTTGACTAATGTCTCCAATAATTTTTAAAACCTCTTTTTTCTCATCAGAGTCCGGCAGCAGCTGAGACTGGATGTCTTCCATGCTTTCTAAGATAGGCTCAATCTCTCTTCGCTTACGCTCTTTTGCTATTAGACGAGCCACTTTCCAAATGTCTTTTTCTGCCAGGAAATACTCTTTCCTTTCTCCTGGAAGCAATTGCTTATTTATTAAGCCCCAACTCATAAGGTCTCTTAAGTTCATATTCACATTACCCCTAGAAATACGCAATTCTTCCATGATTTGGTCGGCATTGAGTGATTTCGGAGAGAGTAGTAATAAGGCGTGAATCTGCGACATCGTTCGGTTTATTCCCCATTGGGTAGCTAGCGTACCCCAAGTATGGATAAACTTATCCTTCGCTTCTTGTAATTCCATAAGATGGCTTTAAACTAAAATCTTCTAGGTTTGCACATAAGTCAAAGACCAAAGTAAGTTAACCTTATTGAATTTTCAAAATTTTCTGAAAATAATTTTAGAAGCCATAGTCTCCTCTGTAACTGTTAGATTCTAAGCTAAATATCTCATATGGACTAACTAAAGCACGTCCTCTCCTTGAGGTGCTCTTGCGTTTCCTGGCAGTGTGGCCCTTGCTGAGTCTGAGGCGTATCTCCCAGGATTAAAGGACTCTCCAGGACTTAGGATACAGTCGCCTGAAATTCTTATGCCGGCAGGCACCGTGAACCTGCTTCTGCCAAATTCTAAGTCTTTATCTGCATAGACTTTTTCCATGAACAGGCCATAGGCAGGAAGGGCCATTCTTCCTCCTTGACCATATTGCAAACTCCTAAAATGTATAGCTCTGTCATCTCCTCCAGACCATACGCCTGCTATCAGGTTTGAGGTTAAGCCCATAAACCAGCCATCAGAAAAGTTAGAGGTGGTTCCCGTTTTGCCAGCTACTTCATTATCATTAAGTAGTCCATAACGGGCTAGCGAAGTGGAAGTGCCACCAGACTGAACAGAACCACGCATTAAATGAATCATTTTATAGGCAGACTCTGCACTTAACACCTCTTTTTGGTCTGGGAGAAATTCGCGGATCAATTCACCGTGCTTGTCTTCTATTCTTGTTACAAAAATAGGTTTTGTGTATTTTCCACCATTAGCAAAAACACCATAACCACCTAACATTTCTAAAAGGGAAACGTCACTTACACCTAAACACAATGAAGGGCTATTGTCCAATTCGCTTTCTATCCCCAGTTGATGAGCCATTTTGATGACATTGATAGGTTTAAACTGTTTAATAAGTCGTGCACTCACAGAGTTGATAGATAACCCTAAAGCCCTTCTTAAAGTATAAGACTGATAAGTGTATTTTCCGTTAGCATTTTTAGGTGTATAGGTGGTGCCCACGAGACCGTCTTCCGCCCCAAATGTGATGGGCTCATCCACAACTTCTTCGCAGGTGGAAAAACCATTATCTATAGCTGTTACATAAACAAAAGGCTTAAAGGTAGAGCCTGGCTGCCTTTTGCTAGTTACATGGTCATATTGGAAATTCTTGAAATCTATACCACCTACCCATGCTTTAATATTTCCATCTCTAGGGTCCATGGCCAGCATACCAATATTTAGGAACTTTTTGTAGTGCCTAATTGAGTCCATGTGAGACATCAATGTATCTTTTTCTCCTTCCCAGGTAAACACATTCATGTCCATCTTCTTATTCATCTCCACGAATATTTTGGTCTCATCGTTTCCAATGCTTTTTTTAAGAGCCCGATAGTATTGAGTTCTTCGAGCTACTTTTTCTATAAACCCCGGGATTTCTTCGAAACCTCCTGAAGAAGTTTTGGCATTTCTTCTTTGAACCCAGGGGTTTTGCCCATTCCAATGCTTATAAAAGGTTTCCTGAAGCTTGGACATATGCTCGGCTACGGCCTCTTCTGCATAAGTCTGCATTCTACTATCTATAGTGGTATAAATCTTAAAACCTTTAGTATAGATATCTTCTGGAGCGTATCCGTAATTTTTTATTTCTTCTTTAATCCATCTTTTAAGATATTCTCTAAAATATGGAGCTAAACCATTATTATGTGAATCAGGCGAGTAGTCTAATACAATATCTTCCTCTTTGAATTGGTCGTAATCATCTTTAGCCAGTTTCCCATACCTTACCATTTTAAACATGACGGTATTTCTTCTAGGCTTAGCATACTGTGGTCTAAACTTTGGGTTAAATCGAGAAGGATTCTGGATCATGCCTATTAGAAGAGCGGCCTCAGGTACGGTGACTTCTGAAGGCGATTTTTGAAAGTAAGTTTTAACAGCAGATTTAATACCATATGCACCACTACTAAACTCAATGGTATCTAGGTACATTTTCATAATCTCCTTCTTTGTGTAGCGTTTTTCTAGCTTTACACACGTAATCCACTCTTTTGTTTTAATAAGAAGCGTTCTAAGGCCAGGAACGTCATATAGGATTCCTTCAAAGGATTTATCTCTGCGTAGCCTAAAAAGATTTTTTGCTAACTGCTGAGATACGGTGCTTCCTCCACCCTGAGGGTTAAAGGTGAGCAATCCTGTAAAAACTCGAAGCATAGCTCGTGCGTCAATACCCGCGTGCCTTGAAAATCGTACATCTTCTGTTGAAATAAGAGCATTAATTATGTTGGGTGATAGTTCGTCAAAATCTACAGGGCTTCTATTTTCATAGAAAAACTTGCCTAGGACTTTACCATCTGAAGAGATCACCTCGGTAGCAATTTCACTTTTAGGGTTGTCTAGGTCATCTACTGGCACCATATCTCCAAAGAGATAGAGAAAGTTGAAGTTTACCGCCAAAAGGTAAAAGACGAATAAGCCGATACCGCTAAAAAAAGTGATGTAGAAAAGATTGATAATTTTCTTAAACTTACCATTGGCTAAAAAGCCAGCTTGTGGAAACTTCATATGAGAAAGAGGATTTTATACTAAAATCAAAATTAAGGGTTTATGGCTAAGAACGAATTCTTTTAATTCAAATTTCAATCCCAAGAGATTTCAACGAAGATTAAGGATAATTAACTCTTTCTAAACTTGGACATTGATTCGGCCTATTGTTATAGTTAATTGTTTATAAGGCGTATCTAGGCAGTGGGCTTATGGATTGCTCTGCAAATTGACTTTCTAAATACTTGAAATGAGTAGCCATGGCTATCATAGCAGCATTATCTGTACAATATTCAAACTTCGGAATAAACACTTCCCAGCCTTCTTTTTTTGCTATTTCACTTAAGGTTTTTCTTAATCCTGAATTAGCCGCCACGCCTCCGGCAATAGCTACTCTCTTGATTTTATGAAGCTTGGTGGCTTTCTTTAGTTTTCGGGTGAGGTTTTTAATTAAAGCGAGTTGATAACTCGCACAAATGTCATCTATGTTTTCATCTATGAAATTTGGGTTTTGCTTTACACCCTTCTGCAAAAAATAGAGGAGAGATGTTTTAATTCCAGAGAAGGAGAAGCTTAAACCTTTCATTTCTGAAACGGGAAACTCAAAGGCAGTTGGATTTCCTAGGGAGGCATGTTTATCAATCATCGGACCTCCAGGGTAAGGAAGTCCTAGCATTTTAGCACCTTTATCAAAAGCTTCGCCTGCGGCATCATCTAAGGTTTCGCCTATTACTTCCATCTCTAGCTGGCTTTTTACGATAACCAGTTGCGTATGTCCGCCACTTACTGTCAAACAGATAAAAGGAAAAGTAGGTTTGGGATCTTCTATGAAATGGGCTAAAATATGAGCCTGCATATGATTGACTTCAATTAACGGAATATCATTTGCCAAAGCAAAACCCTTGCTGAATGAAGCCCCGACCAAAAGTGAACCTAATAGACCTGGGCCTCGGGTAAATCCTACCGCTTTGAGGTCATTTTTTGCTATATTTGCTTGTCTCAAAGCCGCATCTACCACGGGCAGAATGTTCTGCTGATGAGCTCTGGAGGCAAGTTCAGGAACTACCCCACCATACTTTTCATGTATTAATTGTGTTGAAACAATGTTGGATTTGACCTGACCGTTAATAATAACCGAAGCCGACGTTTCATCGCACGAAGATTCTATGGCAAGCAGGGCAATGTTTTTAGGCATAAAAGATTTTTTGACAAAATTAAGAAGAACTAAATTAAGGAAGTGATTAAGGGGCTTAAAATAGGGGTCAGGGCTTTTTGGCTGCTGCTGCTACTGAGTATTATCGTAGTAGGGGGGCTTTTTTATGCCTTGCAATATGATTCCTTTCAAACTAATCTAACTAAGAAAGCTACGGATTGGTTAACCCAAAAGCTTGGCTCTGAGGTTAGTATTGGTCGCGTAACTGTGCGTTGGCTTGATGAAATAAGACTGGAAGATGTTAAGATAAAGGACTTAGACGGAAGGGACATGATTTCTGTTAAAGAGATTTATGTTAATTGTGCGACCAATTTCAAATTTGACGGTGCTACGATTGTTGACTTTGACAATAACCTAGATTTTGTCATGCTCAAAGAGCCTGATGTTAAAATAATTAGGGAGGAAAATGGGAAGCTTAATATTGACCTCTGGTTAAGTAAAATTGGTAGTCTAGCGGCCAAGAAAGATAGACTTAAACCTAGAAAGTCCAAACCCTTTACAATTGATGAAGCTGTCATTCAAAATGGAAAATTCACCTTGGTGGATCCTCATAAAGACCGTTTTCCTGAAGAACTTTTTGATTATGCTAATTTTGAGATAAATGGCATTTCAGGTAACCTGAAAGATTTTTTCGTTCACCGAGACACTATAACTTTTGAGGGTAGGGGCATCAAAGGACTTGAGCCTCGAAGTAATTTGGCGATTAAGAAGATTGACACTGATTTTTTTTATTCCAAAAAGAAAATTCTTCTGCAAAAATTAGATGCAAGGATTAATAATTCGATAATCAAGAATTTTGTAGGGCTCTATTATGATACGCCGTCAGACCTGAATCAGTTTATCACTAAAGTGAACCTAAAGGGAAACCTGAGAAACTCTGTCTTTGACTCGAAAGACTTAGGCCGGTTTTCAAGCAACATGTATGCTTACGAGGAAAAATATAAACTTGACGCAGACGCTTATGGAAGGGTGTCAGATCTTTATTTCGAGAACGCGAATTTAGGTTTTGGGAAGGAGAGTTATATCGCCGGGAAGGGGCATTTCAAAGGATTGCCCAAGGTGAAAGAAGCATTTTACCATATGGAGGTAGCTCCTTCTGTGATTAATGCTCCAGATGCTCAGCAATACGCTGGGAATGAGAACTATCTTCAATATGTGGATCAATTTAAAAAAGTTGATTTTAGAGGATTGTTTAAGGGGACTTTCGAGAATTTTTTTACGGATGCAGAGGTTGTGTCCTCCAACTTAGGCCGTGTAAAAGGAAAGCTCATTTTTGAGATAGAGCCTCTTTCTGGTTTACCTGTATATAATGCCGATGTAGTTCAAAGTTCTGTAGATTTAGGCAAAATCACAGGCAATAATGAATTAAGGTATATCACCTTTAAGGGTAAACTGAGAGGAGCGGGGTCTACCGTGGATAATGCCTCAATTGATATGGATGGTACTATCTCTGAAATTTGGTTTAACGATTATAATTTTAAAAACATTAACGTAGCAGGTGTACTTAGGAAGTCTGTTTTTGATGGTAAAGTAAGAATCAATGACCCTAACTTGGTCGCCAAAGTAGTGGGTCAAGTGGACTTTAACCCTGCCGATAATAAATTTAGAATTGACGGAAAAATTGATTTGAGCAATTTAATGCCTCTCGGTTTTTCAAAAGAGCCAGCACTACTTCAGACGGAGTTCGATTTTGATTTCGATGGAAATCAGCTAGATAATTGGCTAGGAGAGGCCGCTTTTACCAACACTTTCGTGAATCATGATGATAGAAACTTGGTCGTGGATAAAATGAAATTCATAAGTCGTGAGACTGGCGGCGTAAGAAACATGGGAATTAGGACTGAATACTTTGACGGAGATATTTATGGTGAGTTTGTACCCACAGAGCTTGTTTCGGATTTATTAGAATTAACGGAGGAATACCGATTGTTTTTTTCAGGTAATAAGGCGGACAGAGAAATCTATTATGAGACTAAAAAGTCAGATTCCCTTAGAAGTAAATATGCGGCTCATTACAATATTGACGTAAAGGATACAGATGATTTCTTTGCCTTTTTTAATCCAGACATTGAGATTTCAAAAGGAATGAAAATCTCAGGGGACTTTAAAATAGAGAGTACTTCTCAGTTTTCCATTTTGGCTACGGCAGATACAATCCTATACAAAGGAAATGAGTTTTATGAGAATGAGCTGGACTTTTTCTCTTCTAAAAATGCCTACTCACCGGACGTTTTGACGGCACTAATTCTTTACTCCGACAAGCAAAAGCTTAATAATGTAGATACAGAGAGCCTAGAATTGAACGGTTCGTGGGGAGACTCCAGAAACATATCATTTGACGCCGCGATAAGGCAGCAAGAAAGTAACAATAAGGCTTTAGTGTTCGGTGATATCGATTTCTTAAAAGACGGTTTTTCGGTGACTCTTAATCCTAAAAACAGCTCGATTAATTTGTTGGATTATAATTGGCAATTTGACGCGAACAATAGGGTAGTCGTTTATGGCCAAGAAGTACAGTTTGAAGATTTCAGAGTGTCCAATAAACGTCAAAGTCTTGCTCTAAGTGGCTTTATTTCAAATGATCCAACTAAGAAACTCTTTGCTGCTATAAATGAGTTTGACCTTAGAGCCTTAGAACCGATAGCTGCTCTAAAAGTTCAGGGTATTGCTGATGGGGATTTGTCAGTCAGTGATTTTTATGATAGCCCAATACTCTTGAGCAATATCGTTTTCACAGAACTTATTTATAAGAACATTTTGGTGGGAGATGTAAACGCTGTAATTGATTGGGATAGGTTTTTAGGAAAGGTAAAGATTGAGTCCAAAATTGACAGAAAGGGAGTCCAGATACTTGACGTGAATGGTACTTATGATCCTAAAGGTCAGGAGGGGATGAACCTAGTAGCTAAATTGAAGGACACCAATCTTGAGATTTTAGGAACATTTGTGGATAATATATTTTCAGATTTAAAGGGTTTGGCAAATGGGAAACTTGCTATTACTGGCGAGCCAGTGGATCCTATCGTTAGAGGTGAAATAAAAATAAAAGAGGGCCAATTACGCATTGATGCAACAGGAGGCTACTTATACTTTAATGATAGGATTCTGTTTACCGAAGAAGGTTTTGTAGCGGCTAATGAGGGTTTTAAAGTCTATGATGCAAAGTTAAATGGCAACGAAGCATATCTAAAGGGAGGTGTTTTTAATGGTGGTGGAGGTAACTTTATGATGGGCCTTCATGCTTATATCAAAGACCCAGATGGGTTTTTATTGCTAAATACAACGTCAGAACAAAATGACACTTTTTATGGATCGGCCTATGCGTCTGGGGATATCCACCTCACAGGTTCTTTTCAAAATGTCCTGATATCTGGTAGATTAGTAAGCAAGCCTAAGAGTAAACTAACCATTCCGCTGGATGGGGCACAAAGAGTAGATACAGATTCTGAAGCTATTCCTTTTGCAATGAAACCCACGGATAAGCCGCTAGAAGAAGGCGAGGAGCCAATAGGGAATGAAGTTAATACTAATGGCCTAAAGATTTCAATGAATCTCACGCTTACACCTGAAGCGGAGGTTGAAATTATTCTTGACCGTACCAACAATGATAAGTTAAATGCTTTTGGTAATGCCAGACTTAGTCTTGATTATGACACCAGGGGTGATAAATTCACAATGAGTGGCCCCTATGAAGTGGTTTCTGGAAAGTACGACTTCAGTTTCCAGAATTTGGCGTCTTTAAGAAAATTTGAAATAAGTCAGGGCAGTAGAATTACATGGTCAGGGGACCCTTATAACGCCGTGGTGGCCTTGAAAGCTACGTATAAGACAAATATAGATCTTAGTACTTTATGGACTTCAAACGATAACCCTGACGCTGAAACAGATAATACCAGATACCCAGTTAATGTTACGGTCGATATAACGGATCAACTGCAAACGCCAAATATTAATTACGAGCTGTCTTTTGATCAAAATCAAATTCCAAGTAGGCATCAGACTGATTTACTTGCATTTGAGCAAAAACTAAAGGATAATGAGCAGCTTTTGAGCCGGCATGTCAGCAGTGTCATAGCCTTTAATAAACTCTTCCCTGACAATAATATTAGGGACGCTTTTGACCAGCAGTTTTTAATAGACAACATCAATAGTCTGCTTACAAATCAGATAGGGAATTTGGCTAATAAATTAGATCCTAATTTAGAAGTGGGCGTTTTGCTCGGAGATTTTAGAGAGAATTTGCTAAATAATCTACAGCTCAACTTTACCTATAAGTTTTTAAATAATAGGGTGAAATTAAGTGGTAGAAGTTCTTACTCTAATGGCCTAGCAAACGCAGCTACTTTTGCAGCTACGCAAAGCCAACTGACCGTTGGTGGAGAATTAGAGTATCTTCTGTCTGATGATGGCACGTGGAGGCTTAAAGTGCACTCGAGAAGCGTCCCAAACGCAAACTATTCTTTTTTAAATGCCAGTACGGGCAATGTTATGGTTTCTGGGGCGAGCGTTCTTTTTTCAAGAAACTTCAATAGCTTTTTTGCGAAAAAGCCAGTCAAAGTCTCGGTTGGTGTAGGAACTAAACCAGAGGATCCTCCTGAAGTTTCTCTTGCAGAATAATTTTAACATTAGGGACTAAGGGTTCCACCAGTAAGTAAACTTCAAAACAATAGATCGGTTTCTTAGATTCGAGCCATTGATGTAATCATTATCTGAATAAACTAAGAAGAGATCCGAAGCAGGGCTATATCTCCATTGGAGCCTAGTATTTATATTTACCGTCTCATTTTGTTCATTATACTGAAGGAAATTTGTAAGGAAGAGCTTGTTACTTAGTGTTACGTCTATTCGTGGACCAAATAGCCAAAGTTTTTGTCTAGTGTTTTTCAACCCTTCTGGTAAAAGAGGGTCATCTGTGAAATTGATTTGGTTATAGTTGGCTCTCATAAGAATAGCCACATAGGGTTGGAATCGATAACCTACTTCTGCTTTTATACTTTGTCGATTTCCGCCAGCGTAATAACCACCAACTCGCGTACTAAGTGAATACGTAAAGACACTCTGCGGTTTAGAATCAAACTCAAGACCAAAGGCATTCCAATAATGTTCTGTACCTGCTGCTAGCTTTTCGCCGATGAAGTTAGTAGGGTCAAAGTCTGTTTGGAGGTTTTGATAATCTTTGGAAGTCCAAACACTCAGATTACTCCTGTCTTTAAATGTGAATCCATATTTAAGAAAACCCAAATATTCGAAGGTTTTGCTACTTTCTTGAGATAAGTACTGACGCCACATAAAAGTGGGGCCATGACTAAGAATTGGTCCTTTTTTAGGAAAAAACAAGTAGGCGATGTCTGGATTCAATAAAAAATAATCTTTTCTGGGTACGAAACCTACTTCATTAGCTTCAATACCGTTGCCAACACTTTCCATCTGCAAACCATATAGCCAGTGCTTTGTGCGTCTATCTATGTTTCCTGCTATAACAGTATTCTCTTTTAACTTTATAGGTGAAAATGTTTTAAGAGCAAAGGCCTTTCCCGTCCATTGGTTGTCTTCTGATGCCAAATTAAACTCTAGTCCGAGAGTACGATTAAACGAAGCCAAAGGGTTTTCTGAACCATTATCCTGACCGCCTACTAAATCTCTATTCACGAAAATAGCTCCAATTGTAGATCGCTTAAAGACTTGCCTTTGCACAGAGAAAATATTAAAAAATGACCCAGGATTTTCGTTTCTGTTATCTTTTCCGGTCTGCATAGACATGGCACCTAGTCGCCATTTTTTATTGATTTTTCCACTAAGCTTTCCTCCATAGTAGATAGGGGCATTTAACCCAATTCTTCTGGAAAAAAATGGACGTATAGAGCTAAAGCCGAAGTTGTTAAAGATGTCTCCGTTTTCTAAGAAAAACTGTCGTCTTTCCGGAAAAAAAAGCTCAAACCTATTAAGATTTGTCACCTGCTCATCTACATCCACTTGAGAAAAATCGGGATTGACAGTAAGGTCTAGATTCATGGCAGAACTAAGACCTATTTTGGCATCAAAGCCCACGTTTTTTGTAAAACTATTGGAATTAGCATCTCCTTCGTTAAATGCTCCTCCCACATTAATGTATGGAATAAGAGCAATGTTGAGCCCCGGCTTTGGAGGTGCTTTCTCCCAAATCAAATCTCCTGTAAAGGCTAGTGAGGCCGTCGGAAATTGCCTTGCAATGGGGGTCCACGATGATTTCTCAGTAGATTTTAAATCATTTCTAGAGAAATTTATACCCCAAGAAGTTGTTTCCTTTTTATATCTCAGTGTTTTAAAGGGAATAGCTGCTTCCCAAATCCAGTAGTCATCTGTAAAGCTTACCTCAGATTGCCATTTATTATCCCAACTTAGATCAATTTGACTCCCATTAGACATTAGACCATCCCATTGCCCGCCACGGGCATTTGAGCCAAATGAAAAGCCGGTGGTGAGGTCATTAAAAGTATCTATGAAAAGAAGGTCATTGTCGTTTTTGCCAAAAGAAAAGTCTCTTCGCATAGACTCTACCATCAGAGGCCCAGCTATAGTATCGTGATTAATAAATAAGACATAGAGGTTCTTGTCATCAAAACAGAGTTTCACATCCGTTTGTACTTCAGCTCGGCTGGTATCCATTGGCAGCACCTGATGGAAATTAGAAATAGTTTTAGCATTTTGCCAAGCCGGTTCATCAGCTATACCATCAATTTTTAGCGAAGAGCTAGCTCTTTTAATTGCATATTGGTAATCAGAGTTAGGCTTTTGACCAAATGATTGAATCGACAAAAAGGAAAGTAGGATTAAGCCTAAAGGGCCTTTGTTGGTCATAAAAAAACATCTTAGGATTTGTACAAAGGTATACTTTTGTATGTTCTAAGATGTCATAGTGGCCTGCGGTAAGTCTACATTAAGGCCTTGTTTATCTATTTGCTATCAGATTCTCACGACTTCTGCCTGTGTAAGATGAGCACTTTCTATTAATTCTTTTGCATACTTCAGGTTCCCTGTTGGAGCCATTAGATAAAGTCTGCTATTTTTCATTTTTGCTAGTTCATTGAAAAGAGTCAGTTTCGAAAGAGACTCCTGACCATCCAATACCTTCAAACAAACCTCAAAAAAACATTTTTTAGAATAACTCACACCTGTTACGTCTGGAACAAACTTTAGCTGGTCCTGGGCTCTTTCATAGGAGAAGGGGAGTTCATAGCCTTCCATATTTGCCTTAATAGTACCGAATCCATTTTTCTTAGCCCAAGTAATCGTTTTTTCGATATGTTTGCTTTTGTCCATTTTTTTGATGTGTCTTTGAGGAAAACAGTGATTTGTCTATTCCTTTCGTTTGAATACAAGACACAAAATTAGCCAATCTATTTTCGCAATGCAATTATTACCTTTTCCTTATCTTTGTTTTTTTGCTATTTTAAATCTTTACCACAGTCCAAAGCTTTGATCAATCCCCAACGAGTTTTAAAGAAATTTTTCGGTTATGACAGTTTCAGGCCTCTCCAAAAAGAAATTATTGAACACATTTTAGCCCAAAGGGATGCTTTAGTCTTGATGCCCACTGGTGGCGGAAAATCTATTTGCTTTCAGATTCCGGCCCTTGTTTTACCCGGTCTTACCGTGGTTATTTCACCGCTTATAGCTTTAATGAAGGATCAGGTGGAGGCTTTAAGGGCAAACGGCATAGAAGCGGCCTACCTGAATTCTACTTTAAGATATCAGGAGCAGGAAGAAATTCTGTCAAAAGCTAAGTCGGGGGTTTTGAAATTGCTCTATATAGCTCCTGAAAAATTATTTGGAGCAGAAGCGAACATCCTTTTAACTGATTTGGTCATTAGCCTCATCGCTATTGATGAGGCTCATTGTATATCCTCATGGGGGCATGACTTTAGGCCGGAGTACAGAAAGCTGTCTGGACTTAGGTCTTCTTATCCTGGGGTTCCAGTTATTGCTTTGACAGCCACAGCAGATAAGGTGACACGTAAAGACATCTGTGCACAATTAGATATTGATAGCAATTATGAATTTATCAGTTCTTTCGATAGACCAAATATTGCTTTAGAAGTGTTGCCGGGAAGAAAAAAGCTTCAGCAAATCCAGGAGTTCTTATTTGACAAGCCAAATCAGGCAGGTATCATTTATTGCTTAAGTAGAAAGGGTACAGAGACCGTGGCGGCCAGCTTGAATAACTTGGGCTTTAAGGCAGATTACTATCATGCAGGGTGCCCAGCTGAAGAGAGAAGCAGGAAACAGGAGGCTTTCTTGAATGATGATTTAGATATAATGGTGGCGACTATTGCTTTCGGGATGGGTATAGACAAGTCCAATGTCAGGTGGGTGATTCATTATAATCTCCCAGGAAACGTAGAAAGCTTTTATCAAGAAATAGGTAGAGGAGGTAGAGATGGAGAGCGGGCTGATAGCCTGCTTTTTTATAGTTATGGCGATATCATTCAAAGGCAAAGGATGATAGATGATTCTGATATGCCTGATGAGCAGAAGGAACTCATGCAGGCCAAATTAGAGCGGATGAAGCAATATGCAGAGTCTAACATCTGTAGAAGACGTATCCTGTTAAGCTACTTTAACGAGGATTTAAAAGATGACTGTGGCAACTGCGATGTATGTAAAAATCCCAAAAAACGCTTCGAAGGAACGGTATTGACTCAAAAGGCTCTCTCTGTCATTGCTCGAACGCATCAAAAAGTAGGCATGAGCATGCTTATTGATATTCTGAGAGGAAGTAGGAATCAGAACCTTTTGAGGCTCGAATATCAAAATGTTAAAACTTTTGGAGCGGGAGCCGATCTGAAATGGGAGATTTGGGCAGATTATTTAATGCAGATGCTAAACTCAGGAGCCATGGAGATAGCCTATGACGACAGGCATACGTACCGACTTAGTGATGTGAGTTGGCAGATTCTAAAAGGAGAACGAAAAATCGAATTATCAGAATTTGTATCGTTTGAAGAAAGGAAATTGCTACAAGAGGCCGCAACACCCAAAAAGAAACGTGGAGACCTCTTCAAAAACGAGTTATTTGATATTTTAAGAAATCTCAGAAAAACATTGGCAGATAAAAAGGGTGTTCCGCCTTATGTCATTTTTCATGACAGTTCCCTGCTGGAGATGGCTTCTGTCAAACCCATCATCAAAAGTCAAATGCTTGCCATAAGTGGTGTCGGTCAAGAAAAGATGAAAAAGTATGGGGATCTATTTTTAAAGGAAATTTTGAATTATGTCAATACTGAGAAAGTGCCTCTAAAAAAGGGCATGACTTATTTTCAAACGCTTGAATTATTCAAAGACGGAAATAGCCTCGAAGAAATAGCAACTTTAAGGAAAATGTCTGCGGGTACTATTGCTGGCCACTTGGTAAAGTTAAAAGGAGAAGGGGAGGCCATTGACTTGAAAGCATTGATTGATAATTGGTCTTATGAGACCATTTTAGCAGGTGCCAAACAATTAGGAATGAAAAGTAATGATGCGGTAAAGCCACTTTGGGAACATTTAGGAGGAGATATAGGCTATGAAAAAATAAGAATTGCCATGGCTCTGTGGGAAGGATAATCTGGTTAAATGTAGAAAAAGCCGTTGAGGTCATCAGCGGCTTTTTCTATGATGCAATCTGCATTCTGGCTACCTCCTAAGCCACCAGCCGAGCCAAATGCCCACTAGGCCCCATGAGGCTACCACATCTATGAGTTGACCAATTGTTTTGGTTTCAAACCATATAGCATGAGCATAGGTCGATGTCAAATAACCAATAAGCCCTACGGCCAAACTAGAAATTAAGATTGTTGAAAAACTGGGAATATCTATTTTTAAAAGCACCCAAGCTAGTAAAAGTACGGCCAGGAAATTGGCGGCGAACCCCCTTGCCATATTTGTAGTCATATCAGCAGAATAAGCATTGTGATAATAGACTTGAGCCCAAGGTTTTCCAATAAATTCCTCCATAGGGTTTGCATCGGATTCGGGAGCCACATTTGGAAGGTAATAGAAGCCTTCCTCTAGGTTTTCACCAAGAAACTCCATGATGGCATCTTGATTTGGCGTGTAACTTTGCATTTCACCATGGATATCTAATGCTGTCCATGAAAGTGTTTGCCAAATAAGTAGTATAACACCACCTACAAGGCCAGAAATAAAGATATTTTTCATTAAGGTCTGTTTTGTTGATAAGTAAGTTTCAAAAAATCTTACGAAAAAGCAAAACCACAACCCCTTTGCTAAACACCTTACCTCATATCAAGCAAAAGTCATAATAACGTCTCTTATTATCGCAGTAGCGTCCATAACTTGCAGCTCTGTGATGACAAGCGGGGGAGCAAAACGTATCTTGTTACCATGCGTAGGTTTAGCCAGAAGGCCCTCATCTCTGAGTTTGAGGCAAATGTTCCAAGCCATGTCAGAGTTTTCATCTGTGTTTATTTCTATGGCGTTTAAGAGACCTTTACCCCTGACCAGCCTTACTAGTTCTGTACTATCTACTAATTTCTGAATCTCGGAACGGAAAAGTTTCCCCATAGCCTCAGCTTTTTCTGCTAAATTTTCTTCTAAAACGACTTCCAAAGAAGCTTTAGCAACAGCACAGGCTAGTGGGTTTCCACCAAAAGTACTTCCATGCTCTCCGGGCTTAATGGTAAGCATAATCTCATCATCTGCCAGCACGGCAGATACAGGCAATACACCTCCTGAAAGTGCCTTACCTAATATAACTATGTCGGGTCTTATATCCGAGTGGTCTATACACAGCATTTTACCTGTTCTGGCCACACCTGTTTGTATTTCGTCGGCTATGAAAAGTACGTTGGCATCTTTGCATAATTGACGTGTTCGCTTTAAATAATCACCATTTGGCACCATGACGCCTGCTTCACCCTGGATGGGCTCTACAATAAAACCCGCAATAAAAGGATCTTCTAGGATAGCATTTTCTAATGCCTTGACATCATTGTACGGTACCACATCAAAACCCGGCATATAGGGACCAAAGCCTTTTTTACTCAGAGGGTCTGTGGAAGCAGAAATTACCGCAAGAGTTCTCCCGTGGAAATTTTCACCAGCAAAAATAATCTTTGCTTTGTCTTCTGGAATGCCCTTAACGTCATAGGCCCATTTACGACAAAGCTTCAAGGCTGTTTCTACAGCTTCCACTCCTGAGTTCATCATTAAAACCTTGTCGTAACCGAAAAGAGAAGTAATGTACTTTTCAAACTCTCCTAACTGTGAATTATAAAAGGCTCTGGAAGTAAGGGTTAACTTACTGGCTTGCTCTTTAAGGGCATTGATTATTTTGGGGTGACAGTGTCCCTGGTTCACCGCAGAATAAGCTGAAAGGAAATCATAGTACTTTTTTCCTTCTATGTCCCAAACAAACACTCCTTCGCCTTTGTCTAAAACTACGGGTAGCGGGTGGTAATTATGAGCTCCGTGACGGTTTTCTAGGGCTATAAGTCTTTCTGATTTACTATGTAAGGTTTCCATTTGCTGATGAAGTGTATTTTTTCAAAAATATCAATATGACTTGAATAATACCACTTTTAGGTCAAATCAATTTATTTTGACGATAAAATGAAGTAAATTGCTTATATCGCTGAAAATAAAGTCAAAATGACACATATATGCTGGATGCTATAGATAAAGGAATACTTAGATTTTTAGAGCAGGATGGGAGGAAACCCTATTCAGAAATCGCGAAAGCCCTTAAGATATCAAACACGATGGTACATCAGCGGTTGGCAAAAATGAAGCTAAAAGGCTTCTTAAAAGGTATAAAAATAGAATTGGACGAAACGAAAATGGGTTATGAGTGGAGTGGCTTTACGGGCTTAGTTCTTAAAGAGGATTCGGATTCAGAAAGCATTATAGCAGCATTAAAAAAGATTCCTGAGGTGCTGGAATGCTACTACATAACCGGTCAATACACACTCTATTTAAGGCTAGTGGCTAGGAATAGCGAACACATGAGGTCTGTACTTTATGAGAAAATTGATCATATCCCTGGCGTACTAAAAACCGAATCATTAATAAATTTCGGTACTGCTTTTAAGCGGGGAGTTCCTATAGATTAGGTGACTGATATTATCGGTATTTAGTATATTTAAAGGAAATACTTAATACCCTATGAAAAACGAAGGCATGGCCGCCAAAGAAATGGCCAATAAGAATCACAAAGACATACCAGGAAATCCATCAACGGCCACTAGTAGTCAAAAAAAACTAAATGATAGAAGTAATGGCAAGCCTCTTAGAATACTGACTGAGGATGATTGGAGCTTTTGGAAGGCCAATGGTTATGTAGTGATAAAGAATGCCATTCCTAAATCTCAAGCACAAGAAACGGCAGAATTCCTGTGGGTTTTTGAAGAGAAAAAGGTCAGTATTCCAGACACATGGTATGCTCCACCAAGAGCCGAGATGAAAATGAAGGAACTCACAAATAGCGGTATGGTGGAGGTTTATAATCACCAATCACTATGGAGTAATAGACAAATGCCTAGAGTTTATGATGCTTTTGTGGATATATGGGGTATGGAAGATCTATGGGTGACTATAGACAGAGCAAACCTTAATTTCCCATCAAAACCTGGTTTTGAATTTAAGGGATTTATTCATTGGGACTATGACCCCGAGACCAGACCTCAGAATGTGCAGGGAGTCATAGCTCTGGCAGATCAAACAGACGAAAACATGGGTGGGTTTCAGTGTATTCCTAAGTTATACAGAAATTACAATACATGGAAAAGAACACAGCCAGAAGACAGAGATAGGTTTCAGCCTGATGTTTCGGAGTTTGAAAACGACTTCCATAAGGTGAAGTTAGAAGCGGGAGATTTGCTGATTTTCAATAGCCTCACGCCACATGGTATTCGGCCAAATTTAAGCCTTGACAAAGTAAGAATAGCTCAATATGTGTCTATGATGCCTGCTGAAGAAGATAACGAGGCATTAAAACAATGGCGAATAAATAGCTGGAAAGATAGGATTGCTCCAGAAGGGTTTGCTTTTCCTGGTGACCCAAGAAATTGGGAGCAAACAAAATATGAAACAGCCAAATTATCTAACTTAGGTAAGAAGCTCTTGGGGCTAGATTCTTGGAACAATTAGAGATATTCTCTCTCTTGGTACTTCTTAATCCTCAATATTTGACGAATATTGTGGTATGAAATTTAAGAGAATGAGAAAGCCTATATATTTAGATAATGCTGCCACCACAGCCCTAGACCCAGAGGTCTTAACAGTGATGATGCCTTTTTTTACAGAAGTTTTTGGTAATGGTTCCTCCATTCACGGTATGGGACGCAGGGCTAAGTCCGCCATAGAGAACGCTAGGAAAAAAGTGGCCGAGATTTTGGGTACATCTCCATCAGAAATCTTTTTCACCTCAGGAGGCACTGAGGCCAATAATACGGTCATTAGAGGAGTCGTAGAAAGCCTTGGAGTTAAAACCATTATTTCATCTCCCATTGAGCATCACGCCGTCTTGCACCCCTTAGAGCATTTAAATGGCAAAGACGGGTTCTCGTTTAAGTTGGTAAACTTAGATGACTCCGGTAGCATAGATTATAAGCATTTGGAAGAACTTCTTAAAGGTTCAGAAAAACCTTTGGTGAGCTTAATGCATGGTAACAATGAGATTGGGAATATTCTTAATTTGAAACGAGTTTCTAAGCTATGCCGTGACAACGGGGCCTTTTTCCATTCTGATTTTGTACAGACGCTTGGTAAGCTACCAATAAATCTCCTAGAAATTGATATTGACTTCATCTCTGGTTCAGCTCATAAATTTCATGGGCCTAAGGGCGTTGGATTTTTATACATTAATGCCAATAATAAGATAGCACCTTTTATGCATGGAGGAGCCCAAGAAAGAAATATGCGTGGAGGTACAGAAAATGTAGCGGGTGTAGTGGGGTTGGCGAAAGGCTTAGAAATAGCGGCTAATAAAATGGCCGAACGAAGAAAGTATATTTTGGGTCTAAAGACTTATCTGAAAGAGGCTCTTTTAGCCTCATTTCCAGGTGTTTCCTTTAACGGGAAGTCTGGAGACCTAGCTAGCAGTTTATATCATTTATTGAGTGTAAGTTTTCCAGCACATAAGGATAATGAAATGCTTCTCTTTAGCTTAGATATAGAGGGTATTTGCGTAAGTGGAGGGTCTGCCTGTAGTAGTGGAACAGATATAGGTTCGCATGTTTTAAACGCTCTAAATATTCCTGACGAAAGGGCGAATGTTCGTTTTTCATTTAGTGAATTAAACACTAAGGAGGAAATTGATACCACTTTGGCGGCTTTAAAAAAGATTTTAAAAGACTAAAATAGCTCGCCTTAGAGCCTATAAGATCAAATAGACATACCTAAAGCAAATCCTCCTAAGAAAGTATTTCCCTCAAAAAATAGTATTCTTTTGTCGGGAATATCTAGTCGTGGATTAATACTCGCTTTAATTTGTATGACTCTTGGTTTGGGTGGGATGTCAATAACCAATTGAGTTTTTATCGCCGTATATATATTGATATAATCTCTATTGGCACTTGCTGGATAAACTATTTTGGCGTAGCCCAAGCCAGTCTCTAAGAAATACTCAAGGGCAAACCTCGGTGGTTTGGATCTGCATTTATTCATTACTCTCGATGCTATTCCTTTTCTTAAATTATTGATGAGAAAATTGTAGGTAACACCCACGGGAATTGAAAAACCGGCTCCATTGCCTCTCGAAGCTGGCAGGAAACCCAAACCAACTCGAGCAGCTAAAAAGCTTGATTTATATCGAAGAGGTGCTATTTCGTAATTAACTGACATCACAGGACTAATACCAAAACCTTCAAATAGCAAAGCAGACTTGTACCTAGACCTATACTGTATCTGAGAGAAACAATTTTGGGCGAGCATCAATGCTAGTACTACGAAGAAAAATTTCTGCGAGTTTAATTTCAAGATAAGAAAGCTATTTTGAGCACGTAAAATCAAACGAAAGTAAATCATTCGATTGAAAATCACTTAAATTAGGGCAATTTTCAAACCAAAATCCTTTAAATGGAACGATATACTGGCCTTTTAGGTATAATTGTGCTGCTCGGAATTGCTTTTTTAATGAGTAATAACAGAAGAAAGATTGACAAAAGGCTGGTATTGTGGGGCTTAGGTCTTCAGCTAGGTTTTGCTTTACTTATTCTTAAAACACCTGTCGGCTTACCGTTTTTTAAGTTCTTTGATGTCCTCATTGCTAAGCTTTTATCTTATTCTGATGCAGGTGGAGACTTTCTCTTTTCGTCTTTTGTGAGTGGCATGGTAGACTCGCCCAATATTAACTTTGCTATAAGAGTACTTCCCACGGTAATCTTTTTCTCTGCTTTGGTTTCTGTGTTTTACCATTTGGGCATCATGCAGCGAGTAGTAAAGGGGATTGCTTGGGTAGTGCAGAAAACCATGCGTACTAGTGGGTCTGAAACTTTAAGTGTGGTGGGAAGTATATTTGTGGGCCAAACTGAGGCTCCTCTTCTCGTAAGGCCATTCATTAGGAAAATGACTAAGTCCGAACTCATGACGATTATGGTGGCAGGTTTTGCTACTATAGCAGGTGGGGTTATGGCCATCTATGTCAAAATGCTAGAAGATATTCCAGGTATTGCTGGACACCTTATGGCGGCTTCTATCATGAATGCTCCCGCAGCTTTAGTAGTAGCTAAAATCATGTTTCCAGAAACGGAGGAGTCTGAAACTAAGAATTCACTGGACATCAATGTGGAAACTAGCTCGGGAAATCTGGTAGAGGCAGTGGGAGATGGGGCGATAGATGGCCTGAAACTAGCAGCTAATATAGGGGCCATGCTCATTGCCATTGTGGCTATTGTGGCTATGCTCGATGGTGCACTAGGCTATGTTAACACTTCTTTGGCAGAAGTCTTAGGGACTGCATTTAGGCCTTTAGCCTGGACCATGGGCGTGCCTTGGGACGAGGCGGGTACCGTGGGTGGCCTTCTTGGAGAAAAAATAGTCTTAACGGAATTAATAGCCTACGCAGATTTGCAAGGCATTATAGCCGACGGTCAGTTGTCACAGCGTTCTTCCATCATTGCTAGTTATGCCCTATGTGGCTTTGCAAACTTTGCTTCTATTGGAATTCAGATGGGGGGTATTGGAGGTATTGCTCCTGAGAGGAAAAAAGACATTGCTAAGCTAGCCACGAAAGCCATGATTGGCGGAGCCATAGCTTCAAACTTGACGGCGTGCATTGCAGGAATTTTACTTTAGAAAGAAAGTGACTTTTCTGTAAAAGGGTCTCTTTCTTAATATGAAGAAGGGGGTAGCTTTAATTGTTGTGTTTATTATAGCTGGGATATTCTTGGTTTGGAAGGTTACAAATTTCAGCACAAAGTTTTCTTTTGGGGGAGTTGAAAGTAATAACGATGGAATATTTGTGGACACCATCTTGGTGGAGTATCCGGTATTGATGGAAAGGAAAACACAAGAGTTTCTTAAAGCCAAATATGTTGGTCAAAATACTTTCTTACCAATATCAGATGGCATAGTTACGCAGGTTTACACTAGGCCTAGTCACAAATTATTGAAAGGAGTGTCTCTAGTGAATATATATTTCAGCGAGGGAGATTCTTTATCTAATCATATCACGGAAGTTAAGTCTACTTGTAATTGCGAAATCTTAAACGACTTTAAACTTAGGGAGATTTTAGCGAGTCCTTCATTTTTAGAAATAAAAAATGAATCTGCTCTTTTTCAAGTAGCCATTCCTAAAATACTTTATGAGATACATAAGCCATTTTATGAATCAATTAAAGGGGCTATTGCGGCAGAAATGAACGATTTGAAGGTTTTTGACCTAAAAGATTCCTATGTTTCTGGTTCAGACATTATCTTATTTTACGCGGCTAAAGAAGCCTTTAACTATTCACAATATGACGTATGGCTTAAAGTGAATGCGGAATTAGGACTGGATTATCATTTAGCCAAAAGTGCAATACTACGTAAAAAAGAAGGAGATTTTGTTGCCAAGGTTAGAAATAATAAGTTAGAAACTGTTCCAGTCCCTGTTTTGACTGATAGTGGAGAATATTATCTAGTGAGAGGAGATATTTCCAGCACGGACCAAATCGTTATATTTCCTGCTGACTCTCTAATTAGTAAAAGTTTAGTATATCCTATTACCGCAATAGAAAGATGAAGGACTTAGAGGATATTGATATTATAAATCAAATTTTAAAGCCTAAAAATCCTGAAAAAAGAGGATACCAAGAAGAGCTTTATAAGCGTTACATGGACAGGGTTTATGCCAAAAGCTATTTCTTAACAAAGGATAGGTCTGAGGCTAAAGATCTTACTCACGATGTGTTTATTTTGGTTTTCACTAAACTAAATACCTATAAGGGTTTATCGCCATTTTTTGGCTGGATTGATGCCATCATTTATCACCACTGTTTACAGTATCTAAGGAAATAGAGGTTTTTCCTTAGAGATGAAAATTTAGAAACTATAAGTGATCATGATGAAGTAGAGGATAGTTTTGATTGGGAAGATTCTTTAACCGAACTGGAAAGAGCATTTAACGCTATACCTCAGGACATGAGGCTAGTATTATTAATGAAATATAAGTATAGCCTCAGTATCCAAGAAATAGCGAAGCATCTGAAGATTGGCGAAAGTGCTGTAAAGATGAGGCTTAAGAGAAGTAGAGATTACCTGTCATCAGTTTTAAAATTGAAAAACTAAAATGGGAAAGGACAAGACATTGGAAGAATTCCTGAAAAACATAAAGGGAGAACAGGCCCCCGTTGAATTAAAGAAAGAAGTTTTCAAATCTCTGGATTCAATGGAAGTGGTGATTGACATCTTCGATTTGTTTACGGCCAAGTTTGCTAAAGTGGAAACGCAATTCATTGATATACTTACAAAAGAAAAAAAGGACTAATTCATGTGACTAAAGTTTTATTGAGACTCTTTAGGGTATAACAAATAAAACTTTATCTCATGCAAGAGCTTCAAAATTGGAGTAACGTGTTTTACACCTCTCTACAGTCTTTCGGTCAAAAATTAATGGGGGCAATACCTCAAATTCTGGGGGCTTTGGCTATTCTTCTTATTGGATGGTTAGCGGCTAAAATTGTTTCCTCTGGAATAAAGAAAGTACTTGAGTTAGCTCATTTTAATAAATTGGCAGAAAAGGTTAATGCCTCTGAGTACTTAGAAAAGGCAAACATTCAAACAAAGCCATCTGGAATCATAAGCAAGTTTGTGTATTGGATATTGATGCTTTTAGTGATTACAACTGCATCTGATTCGCTAGGCTGGAGTGTGGTTTCTATGGAAATAGCAAAGCTTATGACTTATCTGCCAAATCTCTTAATAGCGATTGTTATATTTATTGTAGGTACCACAATTGCCAAAGTAGTAGCGGAAGTTATAAAGGGAGCTACGAGCTCTATGGGCATCGGAGCGGGGAAAATGGTCAGTGAATTCGTTTACTACTTATTGTTTATTGTGGTAACACTTACTGCACTAGGCCAAGCTGGGGTAGACACCTCTATTATCACATCTAACCTTTTCATGATACTTGGTGCTATTTTAGCCACAGCCTCGATATCCTATGGTATAGCATCAAAACAAGTTTTGGCTAACATCTTGGCTTCATATTTCAATAAGAGCTCTTTTAAGGTAGGGGAGACCATTGAAATGGGATCTATCAAAGGTGAAATTGTAGAAATAAACAGTATGTCCGTTGTTCTAAAAACGAAGGATAATTATATTTCTATACCCTCTTCAAAAATCATTGACGAAACAATAATTTTAACAAGAAATGCGACTGATTAAGAGGTTGAACTATATGTTCATATTTCTATTTCTAATCGTTTTGATCCTAATCGTTCTTCAAAAGTTGGGGATCTATAACCTGCATCTGTTTTTTTGGGACATAAATGCGGCCCACTTCTTTTTGCCTGTATTGTTTGTATTGATCGTGCTTCACTTCATTCAGTTGTTTTCAAAAATAGATAACTAATCAACAAATTGTAATACTCTCCCTAGGCCCTCAGAAAGGGCCTAGGGAGAGTATTGCCTAAAAAATAATGTGCAAAATGAAAAAAGTAAAATTTCTTATAGTCGTTCTAATCTTTTGTACAATTAAGATACATGGCCAAGTTAGTGGCTTAAGTTATACTTTTTCGCCTTCCGTAGAATATCAAAATTGGGATACAAAACTCGGAATTAGTAACGGATTACTAGTAGGCGGACAAGTTGGCTTTGGCTTTGGACAATACTTGGAGTTAAGAGCTAACTACATGCAAACGCTCAATACGACTCGTGACTTTAGTGCCTTGGTAAATGTGCCTTTCAATCAGAGATATTTGGATAGTTTGAACGTTGACCTGAACAGATGGGGAGGCGAATTAAAAATGAATTTGTCAAATAAGGCTGTGGTTCCGTTTCTAACAGTAGGAACGGGAATTCAAAGGGCGAGTCTAGATACGCTAAAGGATATAAAGAATGTCTACTTTAATCTAGGAGGAGGTATTCAGTTCAGTATAAATGACAGATATACATTAAGCGTAGAGGCTAAGAATAATTATATAAACAGTTCTCCTATTAGGTCATTTACTACGTCTAGCGAAAAAGAGATTTACGAGATAAATAATAGCGATTATCCAAATAGCCAGCTACAGAATTGGTCCTACAGAGCCTCTCTTATTTTTTACTTGGGAGGAAATAAGCCTTCCAGCCTCACGGATACTGATAAGGCCTATTTAGAAACATTTTCTAGTGGGTTTAGCAGTATAAGCTTTCCGATAGAAATAGCTACAGGACAAGTTAATTTCTCTAAAGATTTGGGGTTGGGAGATAGGAAATTCACAGGTGTTTCTTCAGGGTTTAATTTCGGGCCCTACGTAGGCATTAGAGGTTTCTATTGGAGAAGTAATACAGATGGGTATTTTTCTAAAATAGACAGGCTGGCAATATACGGAGGTGAAGGTAAATTTAAACTAGGTGCTGGGCAGGGGCTAAACCCATATTTAACTGTGGGCGGAGGTAAGATAGATGCTCTGAGTAATTTTGAATTAGTGAACGACGAAGACTTCAAAGACAGCCCTTTTGTTTCTGGCGGTTTTGGAATAGATCTTCCCTTTTCTAAATTTATTAAGTTGTCTGCTTTTGCTAAAGCAATGGTCACCTCAAACTCAATCTTAGAAACGGCAGAAAACGCAAATGACTTAAGTACAAGTATGGCTTACGGACTTCAATTAAACTTGGCTATTGGTAAAAGTAAGCGAAAAGTAGAAGAAACTTTGACCACGAGTTATGATGACCTTGTAAATGCTGCCCTAGTTGAGGAGCGTGCTAAAACAGCTGAAGTCATAATGGGATATCAGAAACGCATAGAGAGATTAGAGTCTCAGATTTCGGAAAGAGATCTTAAAAATAATACTGCCAAAAACGCTGGTTTCAGTAAATCTGAGAAAGAGGCAGAAAGAAGCCAGATGGAGCTGAAAGTTGAGAAGCTCTCTAGACTGTTGGAGCTAGAGAAAGGTACGCCAGATGCTCTAAGACCTACAGATTTAAGTGGAATAACGGAGCTTATTAAAACAGAAAATAAGGAAAATATGGAAAGAGTAAAGGAGCTACTTGGCCTAGAAAGTCAGCGTAATACACTTTTTTATGAGCAGCTAAAATCGTTGTTAGAATCTACTAAGTCGGAAGTACTTAAGATGTCTAATAGCAACGAGGACGACCTAGATAACATAGAAAGCAACATCAATGAACTAGACAGGAAATTGAATAGGATAGAGTCCGTAAAAGGTACATCCAATGGAGAGCCAGCTTCTAGCAAGGCAGTGGGCCAAGTTTTAAACAATGCAAGTCAGGAGAATTCCGAAATATTAGCCTCCGAATCGTTTTATTTGAGCGAGACACAAAGGGCTTTTTTGGAGAAGGATACTTCACAAATTGGTTTCTTCAGTAACTTGAACTATACCGGTTCATCTGCTTTCGGAGGAATAAATATTGGTGGTAACCCTACGGCGAATTTGGGTTTAAGGTGGCATTACAAAATTGGTAATTCAAGCTTTTATGCAATGCCTGAAACATTTTTTGGTTTTGGAAACCCTTCTTCTTTTGGCCTTTTCCTCAACATGGTTAAGGAAATTAATATTAAAGGAGCCAAGAATTTTTCTCCATACATTGGATTGGGAGGAGGATTCCTGAAAATAGGTGAAAAAGGTACAGATGTTATTAAACTTACAAGTAATGTGGTTATTGGAGCTCATTTGTTTAAAGTGGCAGGAGGGAAGTTTTATGTAGACTTATCTGGCAGAAGTTTTTTTAAGCATAATCAGTTTGTGGCGGGCTATAGGCTGCCTTTTTAATTATTTAATAAACCTTTCCAACTAATTCTAACTGAGAGAGGTCTGTATATATGAAAAGGGTTTTAGGGTTAAAAAGGTTGAGGGAACGCTTCATAGCAATTCCATTCAACCTTTTTTCTTTGTATATAAAGGGAAATAAGTTGTAGTGAGAATTTTGAGGTATGTTTTTATACTCTCAGCTGTATTGGCAGGGTGTAAAAAAGAGGATGGATTAGGGCCGTTTAGTTTTTTGAATGGCAAGTCAATAACAACAAATCCAAACGGGCAGCAGGCCGTTCCTTTTGGAATCTATAAGCTTCTAAACTATGAAGATACTGTTTACTGTCCTTATGAGGTCGTTTTAGAAATCAAAAATGAGCATAACTCTAAAGGGGAGTATATAGTCAACGGTAAAAGTGCCGTCAATTTCTATTTTGCAGGCTTAGAAGCGAGCATCCCAAGCGACTCCATTTCTGTTCTGGGGCTTAGCTCCACAAAAATAGTTGGCTCTATAGCCCAATTAAAGTTTGAAAAAGATTATCTGAACAGATTAGAGGCTTCTGATTCCTATGTGGTTCAGGATAATGGAAAGCGGCTGATTCTAAAAATGCCTATTAAATACATGGTATTCGTAAAAAAGTAGCTGTTTTTTTTGATTTATTTATGCTTTGGTGTACAACCAAACTTGTCTGCTCTTAGTCTTTAGAACATATAAATGAAAGATATGTACCTCAGGAAATTTATTCTTATTTCAAGTCTGGCTTTGGTTTCCTTAAGTTGTGACACTATGTCTCCTAGTCCCATGTGTGACACAATGTGTCCCATTCGCATGAATGTGGATGCCACTTTTTCCGAAAGAGCGAACCTGTTTGCCTTTGATTTTCTAAACCAGTTAGAAAAAGAAGAGAAGGGTAATAATTTTTTTGTTTCCCCGATCGGCCTTCATATGGCGTTGGGAATGCTTCTAAATGGAGCTGACAATGGCTCCAAGGATGAGCTAATAGCCACTTTAAAGCTTTCTGGCTTAGAAATGGAGCTTATCAATAACAGCTATGCTGAGCTTATTGATAAGTTGCCCGAAGTAGACTCCAAAGTGGTAAATAAACTCGCTAATTCCGTTTGGCAAAAAAAAGGTTTTGTGGTAGAAGAGGATTTCAAGAATACGCTTAAGAACTATTTCAAAGCTGAATTATACGAAGAAGACTTTAACCAAAACACGGTAGATAAAATAAACAAATGGAGCAGCGATAATACCAATGCCAAGATCAAGAAGGTCTTAGAGGAAATTTCCGCAGATCAAGTTATGTTTTTGATAAATGCCCTATACTTTAAAGGAGATTGGTCTAGCCAATTTGACAAGGACAGGACTTTTGATGCTACGTTTAAAGGCCTTGATAAAACGGCTATGGTAGAAATGATGTCCAAAAGAGACACTTTTGCCTTGGCAGAAATGACGGGCTATAAGGTTTTAGATCTCCCTTATGGTTCAGGAAATTATGCTATGCGAGTCCTTCTACCAGAAAACAGTGATGCGGCAGGTTTGTTGTCTAATTTGGACCCGGCAGCCTGGGCAGCAATGAATTCGAAATTATTAGTACAAAAGGTGGAGGTCCAGCTGCCAAAGTTTAAAATGGAGTATGAAAAGAAACTGAATGGGGTTCTATCTGATATGGGAATGCCCTCTCTTTTTTCTAGCCAGGCAGATTTATCAAAAATATCACCACCAGCAGGAAACCTGGTGGTGGGATTTGTAAAACAAAACTCTTTTGTTGCGGTAGATGAAGAAGGCACAGAGGCCGCTGCGGTGACCACCATTGGGATTGAAACTACTTCCTTACCATACTATTCTACTTTTTTTGTAGATAAGCCGTTTGTCTTTTTTATTTATGAGAAGTCATCTAATACCATCCAATTTGCAGGTAAAATTCTAAATCTGGAGAAATGAAAAAGACAATCCTGTTTTTATTCTTGAGCTTGTTTTTTGTTTCATGTGATCAGAAAGAATGCTGTGTAATACCCGAACTTTCTGTTTTTCATGGCGAGTGGAAATTGGTGAGAGTTACAAATGGTTTTGCTCAATTAGATTTATTGGATGGGGCCATTGGTTATGAAGAAGAACTTAGCATTAATGCTGAGACTAAAATTTTCATAAGGAAAAGAAAAGGCTCTCCGGCAGAGAAGTCCGCCTTTCAAAAAGGTATACAAGGGGACTTAGACGCTCTTGTCTTAATAGATGAAAACATGTATCACTGGTACAGCTTTGAAGATTGGCGTGGTGCAAATCACTTGGTACTCTATCAAAAAAGTTTTTTAGGTGCTATTTTGGCAGACGGTTCTCATTACTATTATTTACAGCAATAGTATAAATTTTCTACTAGGCTAGAATTCTTTAAAAAATTATCCTTAATTTTGCGTGGCAAATAAGAGATATTTAATTATTTGCAATGATCAACTCCTCCAAGCTTCTTTTTGAAGCACTTACATACGACGATGTACTGCTCGTTCCTGCATATTCAGATGTACTTCCTAGAGATACAAGCACGGTAACACAGCTTACTCGTAACATTTCAATAAACATTCCTCTGCTCTCGGCGGCCATGGATACCGTTACCGAGTTTGAAATGGCTATTGCGGTAGCTCAAGAAGGTGGTATGGGAATTATCCATAAAAACATGAGCATTACGGCCCAGGCCGAGCAGGTAAGAAAAGTTAAGCGGTCTGAAAGCGGGATGATAATAGACCCTATTACTGTAGAAAAAACAGCCAAGCTCGGCGACGCCCTCCGACTCATGCAAGATTTTAAAGTTGGTGGCATTCCTGTGATATTGGAGGACGGAACCTTATATGGGATCGTGACCAATAGAGACCTAAGGTTTCAGACCGATATGCTAAAGCCTATAGAATCTGTGATGACTAAGGAAAATCTTATTACAGCGAAACTGGGTGTAACTTTAGAAGAAGCCGAGTATACACTGATGATTCATAAGATAGAGAAGCTGCCAATCATTGATGATAAAAATAAGCTTGTAGGCCTCATTACCTATAAAGATATTCTAAAGAAAAAGGACAGGCCCAATGCCGCCAAAGATAAGCTCGGTAGACTTTTAGTGGGAGCTGCTGTAGGGGTAACTTCTGACATTGAGGAAAGGGTAGCAGCTTTAGTAAAAGCAGGCGTGGATGTGATAAGTATAGATACGGCCCATGGACATTCCCGAGGAGTTATTGAGGCTTTGTCTAGAGTTAAGAAAAAATTTAATGTAGAGGTTATATGTGGGAATATAGCTACAGGGGAGGCCGCAAAGGCACTGGTAGCAGCCGGAGCAGATGGCATTAAAGTTGGCGTAGGACCTGGAAGTATCTGCACCACCAGAATTATTGCAGGAATAGGCATGCCGCAATTATCGGCAGTTTACGAATCTGCACAGGCCATCAAAGGATCTGGGGTTCCAATCATTGCAGATGGAGGAATACGGTTTTCGGGAGATGTGGTAAAAGCCCTAGCCGGAGGAGCGAGTTCTGTGATGATAGGTTCGCTATTAGCCGGAACAGATGAAGCTCCAGGAGAGATGTTAATATTCGAAGGACGAAAGTTTAAAACATATAGAGGGATGGGCTCTGTGGAGGCCATGGAAGACGGATCTAAAGACCGTTATTTCCAAGATGCAGAGGCAGATGTGAAGAAACTGGTTCCTGAGGGAATAGTAGGAAGAGTGGCCTATAAAGGCAAGGCAGGAGAGGTTCTTTACCAAATGTGTGGCGGTTTAAAGGCTGGAATGGGATATGTAGGTGCTAGTGATATAACAGCTTTACAGGAAGCCAAGTTTGTCAAAATTACTTCGTCTGGTATGGTAGAAAGCCACCCTCATGATGTACAAGTGACCCGAGAGGCTCCTAACTACTCAAGATAGGAGAATGTCTATTTTATGAATTTTACAAAACAAAATTGAAAATAAGGAGGAAAGGTAGTACATGAGGCAAGAGAAAATATTCACGTCTCAGTTTATGCTTTTATGCATGAGCTCTTTCTTGTTCTTTATAAGCTTTAATATCATCTTACCGGAGCTTCCTGATTATTTGACGAGTATGGGAGGTGAGGCTTACAAGGGTCTCATTATAGGTGTTTTTACGCTAACAGCAGGTTTTTCTAGACCGTTTAGTGGAAACCTCACAGATAAATGGGGTAGGATTCCTGTTATGATAGTGGGAGCGGGTGTTTGTGCGATTTGCGGACTCTTTTATCCTTTTATACATTCCGTTGGTTTCTTTCTGGTTTTACGTTTCTTTCATGGTTTTTCTACGGGGTTTAAACCCACAGGTACCGCTGCCTATATAGCAGATGTAGTACCAAATGCCAGGCGTGGGGAGGCTATGGGGATTTACGGTTTTGTGACGAGCACTGGCATGGCTTTTGGACCTTATTTGGGAAGTTTAATAGCCAAGTATTACTCTATCAATACTCTATTCTATTTATCATCATGTTTCGCTTTACTTTCAGTGGCTATACTCTATTCCATGAAAGAAACATTGCCTCTAGAAAAAAGGCAGGTCTTTTCTTTCTCCTTGTTTAAAATAAAAAGGAAAGATGTGTTCCATAGGGATATTTGGCCTGTGGCCGTGGTCGTATTTCTCACTTCCTTCGGTTTTGGAACGGTTATTACTCTTTCTCCAGATCTAAGTAAGATAGTGGGTTTAGAAAATAAGGGCCTGTATTTCTTAATCTTCACTCTTTCTTCTTTATTTACACGTATAGCTGGTGGCAAAATATCTGATAAAAAGGGTAGAGTGAATGTCTTGATTTTTGGGTCGTTTTTTATGGTATTAGCCTTGGCACTAACTTCCATTACGTCGCACTACCTTTTCTTTGTTTTTGGAGGCATTTGCTTCGGCATGGCTTGGGGACTCATTTCGCCATCGTATCAGGCTTGGACTATAGATCTTTGTTCCGATGAAACACGGGGGAGGGCAGTGGCCACCATGTATATCGCTTTAGAAGCGGGTATTGGACTGGGGGCAGTGTTACCTATGTTTTTGTATAATAATGACCCCAATAGAATTGGCTATGCTTTTCAAGCCTGTAGTGTGGTAGCTTCTCTCTCTGTAATTTTTTTAATTTGGTATAAAATGACGTATAAGGTTAAATAGAGGGTTTGTCTAACTTATTGGCCGAAAGTGTTCAATATTTATTTGATCATTATTTGACAATAAGACACTATATGTTGTTTTATTAAAATAATAAATTGTACTTTTCGAATGATTTATAACAAACCCTTAACCCTTAATTAAAATTATGATTGAATCAGTACTTTCTCCCCTTTCAAAAATTTCTAAGTATTTAATTGCCGTACCAGCTGCCCTTTTTGGGGTTTTTCATTTTATGGGAGCCGAAAAAATGGCGGGCATGGTACCTATTCCTGGCGGCGTAATATGGGTCTATATTACTGGAGTGGCCTTTATTGCGGCGGCCGTGGCCATAATCATTGGTAAAAAGGCTAGACTTGCTGCCACTTTATTGGGAGTGATGCTTCTAGTAATTTTGTTGACTATCCATCTCCCTGCTGTAATTGCCGGTGGAGATAGTGGCCAAGCGGCTATGCCAAACCTTTTAAAAGACGTAATGATTGCAGGTGGAGTATTAACTTTGGCTGGCACTTTACCTGTGGACTAAGAATTTTACCCTAATCCTTAACTAGAATTGCACCTTTGTCAAACGACATAGGTGCTTTTTTTTAGGCAAGATCTAACCTTATGGCTTTGTGATGATGTTTTAGGTGAAAGGAGAAAAAAAGGCTGATTTTTCTCACCCTAAGTTTTCCTAGCACTAGCTGAGGTAGTTTAAATAGGTTTAACTGCCAACTCGCTCCAGCTATCTGGGCTTTCTAAAATGGCCTTATGTTCCGTAATAAATTGTTCTTTTTCGTACTCCATGGAGGTATCCGAACTCATGCGAGGTTCAAAACTCATTATAGCAGGGAAGGACGCTTTCTGGTAAGTTTGCCTTATCCAATTTAAGTCCTGTTGTTTCTCTAAATTTAAACCAAAGCGTAACGCGAGAGCCCATTTGGGTAAAGTAAGAGCTCGTCTAAAGATTTTAGCACTTAACGTGAGGTGAGCTAAGTTTAGAGCGGCAGACCATTTTGAACCTTTATTTTGTAGAAAGATTGATTGCTTATTCCCTTTAAAGCTATTTTTAAGTTCTTTTTTCAGAGCTTTTTCATCCATTTCTATTGAGGTTTAATGTTAACTTAGGTGTTCTAATTTATCCAAAGCCCAAGGCCAAAGTTGAGCTTTCGAAGTCTTACGAAAAAAGTGAAAATGACCAATAGTCTTTAGATCGAAGTCTTCTGGTTTAAGCCAATTGAAATTAATGCCTCCGCTACTGTGGAAGTTTTTCCAAAGATTCTCGACGTTTAGCTTGGGACAAATGGGATCATCCGTGGCAATGGCTACTTCTATTGGGATTTTAAGATTTTTAAAACCACTAAGGTCCGCCATCTTTTTTGCGTTTTTAGGATCAAAAAAGTATTCTGGCCTGCTACACCATTCATACCAACAATTGGTGATTTTGATAGGCATGTCTTCCATGATACCTAAAAACTTAAATTTGGAGTAGCCGTAGATTAAATGAATTATGGGCCTAACAATTCTAAAGAAATAAAAGGATTGAAGTCTAGCCCACAGTTTCATGTTTTTGGCATACCCTGAGGAGGTAGAAATGGCGAGTACGCCTTCAATATCATTTATATTTGGTATCAAGCCAATCATTTGGCCTCCCACACTGTGACATAAAAAGTAAAAAGGGATGTTTTGGAACTTTTGTTTTAAGAACTTCAGTACGGAGTTCATGTCTTGTTTTGCCCAATCAGTGATTTCGTAATCGCATCCTTTTAGGCCTTCAGGTGGACTGGAATCACCAATACCCCTGTAATTCTAATAGAAACAGGCGTAATTATTCTCAGCTAGATATTGAGCAAAGTGCCTGTAGAATTCTTTAGGGACCGCTGTGGCAGAGTTTATTTGAATAACCGCTTTCGGGTTTTCAGGACTCAGTAAGACCCCTGAAACCTCAATGCCGTCTTCTGTTCTTATTTTTAATGCTTTTTGCTTAAACGGTACCAAACGTTTGTTATTTGATGAAGAAAAATATTTATTTCATTTTGGAAAGAGTACGCACAAACACATCTTTTAGGTATTGGTCAGAATCATACAACTGTGAAAGCATCACAGCCCCTTCAAACTCCATAACTGATTGTTGGGCTAATCTGCCCGCTGTTCCCTCAGGGTACTCCTCTTTGAAAATATGGGTCATTGCGGAATGCCAGTCTTCAAAAACGATCTTTAATGTAGCTTTAAAAGCTATGTCTTGTCCGGCTACTTCTAGAGTGGTATTCCCTATAATACAACCGCCTTCTTGAGAAAGTAGGGCTTTGCCCAGCTTTAGGAGCATTTTCTCCATTCTGGCTCTAGGTCCTAAATTTGTTTCTTGAGCTATGGAGAAAACTTTAGCTTTTAAGTACTGATACACGCTATCTAAAACGGATGCCATGATGGCTTCTTTAGAAAGGAAATAGTGATAGAAGCTACCCTTCTGGAGGCCACAGGCTTTGGCCAAATCACTCATAGACGTATTGTAATAGCCACTTTTCCTGAAAGTGCTAAGGGCTATAGAAACGATCTCTTCTTTACTTGTTTTTACTAAAGGCATAAACAAAGATAAAAAACATTTCTAATTGCAAAACGTTCGTTTTGTTAAATGTAAAAATTGACGAAAGCGAAACTACTTCTGTAAGGCTCCCCACATTAGGTCAGCTACAAACCTGTTTCCAGTATCATTTAGATGAACGCGGTCCCTAGTTAAAATACCTCGGTCTTTGTTTTCAGAGTTGTGCTTTAAATTATAGTCAAGGAATTCTTTTCGCAGGTCAATGAGATCGCAGCCTGTCTCTTTTGCCAGTTCTCTAATGATTTGGGAGTAATGATTTAAATCGCCGTCCTGTTGATTACTGAAATCTGTTTTTTCACCAATCGCAGCTGGCGTACAGAGTAAAACTTTAATATTTTGTTTGTGAAATTTGGCTATTACGGCTCTGTAGAAAAGCTCAAATTTATCGGCATCTGTTCCTGTTCCGTGGCTGGTTTTGTGCCAAACATCGTTTACTCCAACAAAAACAATCACTACATCTGGATTCTTGGATAATACATCGTCTTCCATTCTTAGGTAGAGGTCGTAAATCTTGTTCCCACCAATGCCTGCTCCCTCAAAAGTATAGGCTTCCCCTAAGGTTTTAGTTTTTAGATCCTCCTGCATAAGAGTAATATACCCACCTGGGGTCACGCCAGCCTGAGTAATGGAGTCTCCAAAGAAAATAACTTTCAGAGGTTTATTATGAAATGAACTTAGGGGGCCTATCATCAGGATAAAAAGGAGGGATTTAAGGAGTTTCATAGGTATTGATTGGTTAAGGCAATAAATGTATGTTTTCATTTTCGATTTTAGAAAGAAAAGGAAGAGTACCTTCTTCAAAACGCACGATTAATGAATCTAAAGGGTAGTTGCCATCTTCAATCCCGTAATTATTGTAATCCTGAAAATAGAAATTGCCTATACCTTGCACATTATATGCTTCCCTTAATCGTACTCCGCCCCCGTCAGTTTCATAAGAATAGGCTAAGTAGTCCAGTCGTTGCGTGGAATCATTTAACCAAAACTTATAAATATCTTGATGGTCTTCTCCACCACCTTCCTGGTCAAACCAAACTTTAACTTGATGATATTTTTGCCCTTTGATGACTATTTCTTTTTCGTAGGCCTTATTTACAGCAGCATCATTCAAACCATATGGGAGTAGGAAGAAGTAGGCCACTGAATTAATAGAATTTTCGTATTTGACAGCCATGGTATCTACAACATATTCTTCGTTCTCATTTAGTAATCTTTGAAAACTGTCATTTGTCAGAATATCTGTAACTACATTACCTAAAGCGTCTTTTTGAGTTCTTTGGTATTGGAACTTGCCTCTATTCCTTTCAAGCTTATAATCTATATTTCTAAAGGTCAATCCGACTTTTAAGTTTTCGAAATTAATGCCACCATGGGCCTTAATTGCATTGTCAATGACTTTTTGTTCTTTGGAATCGCAACCTATTATAGCATGTGCGAGGACAAAAAAAAGGAGGGCTTTTTGCATAAAGTAATTTTCTATGCCAAAGAAACAAATTTCTAAGAAAATGGGTTTCTTCTTTCTACTTGAAAGAAAGCCCTAAGCAAGATTAGTTTGCCTAGAGCTTTTTGGGAATTTTATATATCATTCTCTGGAGAAAATTTTACTACAGAATTATCGATGGGGTCTAGAGAACTTAAATAATGATATATAGCACCTAAATCTTCTTCTTTCATTCCTCCATACATCATCCAGGGCATTAAGGTTTGAAATTCACGGGGCTCTACATCATGAGGGACATATGAACTATCTACATAACTTTTAAATCTGGCAATAAAGCTTTCCTCATTATATTTCAGTCCGTTTTTCGGATGTGGCGTTAAATTGGCAGAATATACTGTCCCATATCCCGGTAAAGGAAAGGCAGCACCCCCACCAAATTCTGTTCCAGGAATATTATTACCCTTATCGTCCTTTTTTGAGTGGCATTCTATACATGCCGCCGCACTTGTTAAATAAGCACCATAAGCCAACCTATCACTTTTTTCAGGGATGGCATTAGGGGAGGCGGGCATAGGGAAAGTATTCTTAATAAGGCTAACTGGAAAATCGGTGGTTGAAGTTTTGTTGTCAGTTTCTATTGGTTTGAGAGTTCTGAGATATGAAATGATAGAATAAATATCTTCTGTTGCCATTTTATTATAGGCCGGCCAAGGCATAACAGGAAAGATAACGCTTCCGTCTTTACTCACGCCAGATGTAATAGCTCTATATAGCTCACCATCTGACCAATCTTCTAAGCCATAAGGAGTAATGTTTCTAGAGTAGAAAGTCCCTGGAAAGCCAATGGAATGGTCAAACCTCTCACCACCCTTTCCTAAGGTACCTGGTTTAGGTGGGCCGGTAAATTTTGTAAAATCTCTTTCTGCATGACAATCCATGCATAGGTTAACATTATTTGCCAGATATCTACCTCTTTCTATTCGTTCTGGAGTAGTTTTAACTTTGAGGTCTTCAAGAACAGGCACATTTGGTAGAGCAAACTTTAAATAGCAAAAGGCTGAAGCTAGTAATAGGAACAGGCCTAGTAAGGAGTATTTGATGATTTTTTTCATGGGTAAGTAATTAGTTATCTTTTAATAAAATTAATAAAAAAAAATATTCATATCCAATTTTTTTATCCAATGGAATTCGAGGAGCACTCTTGACTCATTTTTGAAATTGAATTTTCATATTTGCTAGATGCAAGAATTATTAGATGTGAACTATATAGTTTTTAGGGTTTTAGGCTATGATATGAGCCTTCTGGAGCTTATTGCCACTATAACGGGTGCTATTGCAGTAGGTCTGGCGGCCCTAGAAAATGTTTGGAGCTGGATTATAGGCTTGCTAAATGTGACACTTGCCTTTTTTCTTTTTTATCAAATTCAGCTTTATCCAGATATGTTTTTGCAGGTTTTCTTCTTTATAACTAATATCATCGGCTTTTGGCACTGGAGATTTCCGAAAGCAGCAGAGGCTAACGCCATAAATGAATTGAAAATCACACGATTAAGTCTAAGGAATTTTGCCTTGTTATCTGGTGTTGGCATTTTAGGAACTGTAGTGATGGGAAATTTTTCGGCGAATTTACATGAGCTGGCACCCAGCTTATTTAACCTTCCCAGTGCCTTTCCCTACATGGATTCTTTCACCACTGTCATGAGTATTGTGGCCACATTTATGATGATAAGAAAGAAAGTAGAAACGTGGTGGATATGGCTAATAGTGGATATCATAGCCACTTATATGTACTATGTAAAAGATGTGAAGCTATATTCATTCCTGTATTTAGTCTTTGTGATTATCGCCGCTTTTGGAGCATGGGAGTGGACCAAAAGATATATAAAGCAGCAATAAATTAGTTGACTATTCTCCATTTGAGTAGTCCTTTTTTGGCCAAGAAATACCTCAAAGAAACGTTTAAAACTCCTAAACCATAGGTGGAGCTGCGGGCAAAGTTAATAGAGGAAGCCTCTTCAAAATAGTTAGTTGGACAAGTTACCTCTGCGATTTCAAAATCCTTCCAAAAGATTTGGGCAATAACTTCATTGTCAAAAATAAAATCGTCATCACATTTTTCAAAATCTATAGTTTTTAAAACCTCCGCCGAGTAAGCCCTGTAACCAGTATGATATTCAGACAGCTTCTGACCCAATAAGATGTTTTGAGTAAGGGTAAGGATTCTATTGGCAATGTATTTATACATAGGCATGCCGCCTTTTAGAGCTCCTTTCCCAAGAATTCTGGAACCAAAGACCACCGGATATAGATCCTCTCCAATGATGGATACCATAGCTCTGATAAGTTTTGGGGTGTATTGATAATCTGGATGAACCATGATTATGATATCACCACCTAATTCAAGGGCTTTTCTGTAACAAGTCTTTTGATTACCGCCATAACCTTTATTCATTTCATGGCTAATGACATGGTTAATGCCTAATTCCTTTGCCACGGCAACGGTTTCGTCGGGGCTGGCATCATCTACTAAAATGACCTCATCCACCAAGTCAAGCGGAATCTCTTCAAAAGTTTTTTGAATGGTTTGAGCCGCTTTGTATGCAGGCATCACCACTACTACTTTCTTGTTTTTATACATATACTAGGTTATTGGGTATGAAAGGATTGAATGCAGAATTCAAGCCAAAATAGTATAATTTTAAAGATTATGGTGCATTTTTGCAGCCCATTTGGGGATTGTTTTAAAATAAGACTATGGAGTTTTCTAACGAGTTAGTGTTTTTTGGAGGGTTTGCGATATTCGTGATTTTTGTGATGCTGTTAGATTTAGGGGCATTTTCTAAAAGCGAATCTCATGTTGTTAGCTTTAAGGAAGCGGCCATTTGGAGTGCCATCTGGGTGGCATTGGCTGTAGGGTTTTACTTTTTCCTAAGAAATTATGGCTATTTGATTCATGATATCAGTTCACCTGAAGCTCTGGAGGCGGTTAGAGGTAGATTATTCAAAACGCTTGATTTGCCAGAGGCCTATGAATTAGCCAAACAGAAGTTTCAGAACAATATGGCTCTGGAGTATATCACCGGTTATTTGGTAGAATATTCGCTTTCTGTAGATAATATTTTTGTGTTCATTCTAATATTTAGCTCTTTTGGTGTAAGGCCTAAGTTTTATAAAAAGGTGCTGGTTTGGGGTATTTTAGGCTCAATATTTTTAAGGTTTATATTCATATTCTTGGGAGCGGCTCTAATCCAACGCTTCGATTGGATACTCTATATTTTTGGA
>JBLHOT010000028.1:0-40925 GCA_047623945.1 Arcticibacterium sp.
TCTCTATCCAAAAAGCAATAGACTTCGCAGTCGTCAGGTCAGTATTCGACACAATAATAAAAAACGGAGGTAATATCTTTCAAATCGCCAAGAATATTGCTCAACTTAGTGTACCTGAATAGTTACATTCCACGTACTATTTATAGATCTGAGATACTTTGGTCGGATTATGCAAATCTGTATACGAATTGGACATATTTTGGCATATCTCAGCTTTATTCCTACATGTTTGAGACTTTAGGACAGATGGCCCTAAAAAGTTTATTAGATTAGAAGAATCTTAATTCTACAATCATTTATCTAATTAAAGCATACAAGCGAGAATATTTCGAATGAAAAACTACAAAATAGCAGCCATAAACGGCGATGGAATAGGTCATGAAATAGTGCCTTTGGCAATGGAAGTTATGAAGGTAACCGCCAAGAAATTTGGTTTTACCATGGATGTTTCCTCTTTTCCTTACGGTGCGGGTTATTATAAGGAGCATGGAGATTTTATAGCTAAAGGAGCTTTAGAAGAATTAAAGACATTCGATGCCATACTTTTTGGGGCAGTTGGCTTACCCGAAGTGGATGATCGTCTTCCTTTTAAGTTATTCACGAATTTGGTTCGTACTAGTTTTAAACAATACGTTAATTATCGTCCTGTAAAACTGCTTGAAGGCATTCAAAGTCCCTTAAGAAATAAATCTCAAAAGGACATAGATTTTGTTATTATCCGAGAAAATAATGAAGGGGAGTTTGTTCAAAATGGCAAGATTTTGTATCCAGACGAACCGTATGGTTTGGCTACAGACACGAGCGTTTTTACACGTGCTGGCATTACACGAATAGCCCATTTTTCTTTTAAGCTAGCTCAAAAAAGAAGAAAACATGTGACCAACGTGACCAAGTCAAACACGATGATCAACACTCTATACTATTGGGATACCGTCATTGAAGAAGTAGCAAAGGAGTATCCAGATGTTGTGTATCGTAAAATGTACATAGATGCGGCCACGGCCAATTTTGTCTTAAAGCCTGAGGTTTTTGATGTGGTACTCACCACCAACATGCTTGGTGATATTCTCTCTGATTTAGGGGGAGCCATAATGGGAAGTTTGGGTTACGGTTCTTCTGGAAATATCAATCCTGAGAATGATTTTCCATCCATGTTTGAGCCTATTCATGGAAGTGCCCCAGACATTGCAGGTCAAGGACTCGCTAACCCATACGGACAGATATTGTCTGGAGCGGTTTTGTTTGACCACATTGGAGAAAAAGAAGCTGCCGCGGCTATCACTGAAGCGGTAAATGCTTCTACCAAACAGGGTACCTTGAGTAAAGACTGCGGAGGAGTAAGCTCTACTTCAGAAATTGCTGAGGCAGTGATGACAAACTTGAAATAGTCTTATTTGACCATTGACTCGTATGAAAATAGTAGATTTAACATTGACGTATTCGCCTCAAATAGCCGGTTTTAACTCAGAAAGTGCTAAGACAGTAGCTAGGGACGGTTGGAATGCGTCTACGTTGCACCTCTATTCTCATTCGGGTACACACATGGATTCACCCTTTCATTTTGAAGTTAATGACCAGAAAATAGACGAATTTCCTGTTGATAGATTTGTATCAAAAGCTTGGGTAGTTCCAATTGAAATTAAGGGGGGCCATCAACTTATTCAACCCAATGACTTTAGAAACTTTGAGAGCAAAATAGATAGAGGAGACAGTTTGATTATCAAAACAGGCTGGGCTCAATTTGTTGGACAAGAAAAGTATCGTAATGAATTGCCTAGGTTTTCTGAAGCTGCCGCTAATTGGATCGTTGAAAAAGGAATAAATATTTTAGCCGTGGAGCCTTGCAGTGTGGCAGATGTTAATAACCTGCCAGAGGTTACTCGTATCCATCAAATACTTTTGGGAGGAGACGTTATCATCGTGGAAGGACTTTGTAACACCGAAGCACTCACTAGTGAGTGTGTTGAATTAATCGCTCTTCCATTAAAGATTCTCGGTGGAGATGGAGCTCCAGCCAGAGTAATTGCTAGATGGGATTAAAATGAATCTAGATTTTAATCATACCCTTTCTAAGCTTCCAACTATCCCCATAGAGGACTTGAAACCTCTTATTCGTGCAGCTCTTAAGAAGTCTGAAAAAGTAATAGTGGTGCTGGATGATGACCCCACGGGTACACAAACGGTGCATGATGTTCCCGTTTTAACTACTTGGGATATAGATGCCTTAGAAGATGAGCTAAATCAAGGGAGTCCCATATTTTATATTTTAACAAATAGTCGAAGCCTTACTCCAGAGTTAGCGAACAAGCTTAATCACGAAATAGGTAAAAACCTAAAAAGTGTTTTTGACAAGTTTGAGAAGGAAATGATACTTATTTCAAGGTCTGACAGCACACTGCGTGGTCATTATCCTAATGAAGTGGAAGCTTTAGCAGCTGGTGCTGGTATTGAAAGCTATGGCAATGTCATCGTTCCCGCCTTTTTTGAAGGAGGTAGGCACACCATAGATGACGTTCACTTTGTCAAAGAAAAGGAAGAACTAGTTCCGGCAGCAGATACTCCTTTTGCTCAAGATAAAGCTTTTGGTTTTAGCCAATCTAACCTCAAGAAATGGGTAGAAGAAAAGACTAAAGGTAAAGTGAAGGCAGAAGAGGTTCAATCAATTTCCATTGACATTTTACGGGGCAAAAATATAGAAGAAGTAAAAAGCTATTTAAAGATCTTACCTGTTAGCGGGACGCTTATTGTTAATGCATCAGATTATTATGATTTAGAAAAATTGGCCTTGGCCTTTTTAAGCATTAACTCTGTCTTTATATTTCGTTCGGCAGCTTCTTTCGTGAAAGCAATTGCGGGATTGCGTAGTAAGCCATTACTCTCTAGAGAAGATTTGGTGGACATTAATAATCAAAATGGAGGGCTTGTAGTAGTGGGTTCTTATGTACCTAAAACGTCTAGGCAGCTGGCGGCTTTATTAGAAAACAAGGATTTGCAGTCCATCGAAATTAACATTGATGCTGTGCTCAAAGGGGAGGTTTATGTACAGGCTAAAGTAGATGAAATAAGCCGATTTTTAGCGTCAGGCGAGCATGTGGTACTTTACACAAGCCGTGAATTAAGAACAGGAAAAGATAAAAAATCTAGCTTACAGATAGGTAATACCATTGCAGATTTTGTGACAGAGACAGTTGCTGGCCTGGGTATTATACCTAAGTTTATTATCGCTAAAGGCGGAATTACTTCTAGTGATATTGCCACAAAGGCCCTAAAAATTAAAAGAGCTTTAGTCGCTGGTCAGGCATTGCCCGGAGTTCCAGTTTGGATTCCAGATCGGGAAAACCAAATGCCTTATATCATTTTTCCGGGAAATGTAGGCGATGATGATTCCTTGGCCTTGCTCTTTGAAAAGATAAAATAACCCTATACATGAATAAAAGATACTTTTTTGTTTCTGGTACGTTCATTTTGACCTTGCTGCTATACATAGATAGAGTCTGTATTTCTGTGGCCAAAGAACCTATTTCGGAGGCACTAGATTTAAGCAAAGAGCAAATGGGTTGGGTCTTAAGTTCATTTGCACTCGGCTATGCCTTGTTTCAGACGCCCGGAGGGATGGCAGCAGATAGATTAGGAACGCGAAAGATACTCACAGGAATCATAGTAGTTTGGTCGGTCTTTACAGGACTTACTGCCAAAGCTTGGAGCTATGTTTCTTTATTGGTGATTCGTTTTTTGTTCGGTGCAGGAGAGGCTGGAGCCTTCCCGGCTATTAATAGAGCAGTATTCTCTTGGATTCCTCTTAAAGAAAGAGGCACGGTTACAGGAATTAATTTTTCTGGAAGTAGGCTAGGGGCGGCCTTTGCTTTGCCTTTGCTTTCGGTAGTGATAACAGAATGGGGTTGGGAATTCAGTTTTTATTTACTTGGTGCGGTAGGGGTGCTTGTATCTATACTTTGGTTTTTACTCTTTAGAGATAAGCCGGAAGATCATCCCTTAATTTCTCAGGAAGAGAAGGATTTTATTATTAAAAATCGTCAGAAACCTTCGTCTGAGGTAAAGAAGTTGCCTCTATCAGTGATGTTTAAGAATAAGAACATGTGGTTGGTCATGGTTCAATATTTCTGTAGCAATTTCACCTTTTTCTTTGCACTCACCTGGCTATATCCTCACGTAAAAGAAACCTTTCTTTTAGATGCCGTTACGGCAGGTTGGTATGCCTCATTGCCCCTTTTGGCAGGGGCTTTAGGGAACTGGTTCAGCGGTTGGTGGATTGATAATATTTATAAAAAAGGTGATTACAAGAAATCAAGATGGCTCCCAGCGGCCACCGGGTTTGCTTTGGCAGGAATCGGTCTTATAGCGAGCTCTTTCATGACGGAGGTTAATTCGGCAGTGTTTTTCTTAAGTATAGCCATTTTTGGAGCAGATGTGACCCTTCCACCTTCTTGGACCTTCTGTGCAGACATTGGCAAAGAGCAGGCCGGTGCAGTTTCTGGAAATATGAACATGGCGGGTAATTTAGGCTCTTTCCTTACTGCTTTAATTTTCCCTTATCTCTTAGTTTGGGCCGGCACGCCTTCCTTCTTTTTTTATACTGCAGCGGCCTTGAATGTATTAGCCATTTTCATTTGGCTCAATATGGATCCAGAAAAAGAAATTTCAATAGCCTAGAACAATGTTAAAAGGTGTATGTGTAGGAGCGGGGTATTTCAGCAGGTTTCAATACGAAGCTTGGAACCGTATTCCAGAAGTGGAAATAACGGCCCTCTGTAATAGAAACGAAAAAAAAGGAAAGGCCTTGGCGGTAGACTTTGGGATCAAAACGGTCTACACGGATGTTGCTAAAATGCTAGATACTGAGCAGCCCGACTTCATAGATATTATCACTCCACCTGAAACACATTTAGCTTTTTGCCGTGAGGCGTTCAAAAGGAAAATGGACGTGGTAGTGCAGAAGCCATTGGCTCCTACCATGGCAGAGGCCAAAACTATTGTAGAGGAAGCCGCCACCGCAGGGGTAAGGCTAATGGTGCATGAGAATTTTAGGTTCCAGCCTTGGTATAGAGAAATAAAAAAACTCTTGACAAAGAATGCCATTGGGGAAAATATTTTCTCTGCATATTTCAGAATGAGAATGGGAGATGGCTGGGGTGAAGAAGCTTATTTGAACCGACAGCCTTATTTTAGAGAAATGCCCCAACTTTTAGTATATGAGACGGGGGTACATTTTATTGATACTTTCCGTTACCTATTTGGAGATGTGGAGCATGTTTATGCTAGGCTGAGAAAACTAAATTCCGTTATTAAAGGAGAAGATGCGGCTCTGGTGCAGCTAGATTTTTCTAATGGTATTATGGTCACCTGGGACGCTAATCGTTATAACGAAAGTGACAATCCAGACAGCCGATATACTTTCGGAGAAATGGTCATTGAAGGTAATGAGGGAAGTATTCGTCTATTTAGCGATGGGGAAATAACCATTCAACGTTTAGGGGAAGCTCAAATAGAACACCCATATGAGCACCATAATGTCAATTTTGCTGGAGACTGTGTTTACTTCACACAGCGGCATTTTGTAGACTGTATGCTGCATAATTTACCTTTCGAAACTTCAGGAGAAGATTATCTTACAAATATCAAAGTCCAAGATTTGGTATATAGGAGCCATAAAGAAAAGCAAGTGCTGGCAGTGAAGAGGGGCTAATAGCAGTTGCCTATTTCGGCTTTGAATGTACTTCCTTCTTCAGCAGAAAATCCAGAACTTAGTTGAATTGAATTGGCTGCCCGATGCACCAGTTTTTTCGGGGCTTCAATAGGAATTTGAACAATTGTACCTGAGCTGCTTTGGTAGTAGCCAGATTCTATGGCTCCCAGCGTTTGATTAATGGAGCTTTGACAAGGAACAAGCCCCCAATGTTCGTTTCTCGCAATTACTATGGCCACATCTGTGGCAAATGTCACCGCTGCTCCTGTAACATCGTATTGTGTACTACTAGAGTTTCCACCAGAAGGATGCTGAATAGAGATGAATAGAAATCTATTATCTGGTGAAAATGTAATACCCGTAGGTTCAGAACCAGATGGCGTTCTCATGAAAATTCGGACGTCTGGGCTTGAATTCGTATGATTTTTACCTACTACCCAAAGGAGATTTTTGCTTCCGTCTTGAAGCACCCAGAGGTTCCCTTTATTATCAAAAGCTAGATTATCATTACCATTTCCCCATGGTTCATTAACAATGCCTGATTCAGTTGCTAAGTCATAAGATTGACCATGGCCACCCGCAAAAGTCTCAAAACTCGTAACAGTGGTACCCATTAGCGGATCTGAATCTTGAAAGCGGTAAACTGCACTTTCACCTTTCACGGCGAAATATACTTTTCCGTCTATCGGACTAATTTCTACATCTTCTATACCCGCAAAAGAGGTAGCTCCCAGTTGGGCAGATTGACTCATGACGCTGTTTCGTTCTGTCGGAGTGCTATTGCTTAATAGAAGCCAGGTTCCACTACCATTTTTGGAGCCTTTGTATACATAGAGCTTTCCGGAATCTAAAATTTGAGCCACATCCGATACATATTTAAATAGATATCCTGGGCTACTATCAGCTCCTTGATAGGCGGTTCTTTGATTTGAATGGACAACTAGATTTTCATGTTTGAAGTTGCCAAGTGCCCAAAGTTTCTGATTATTGATAACAGTCCCAGACACCGGGTCAATTTCGATTGCCCAGCCCGTGTCTATGTAACCGTCTCTGTTTTCATCTGTGCTTATCACGTATTCTTCACAGGTAATGATGGTGTTCCATGGCGTTACTGTTCCAGAACAATTAGCTACAGTGCCTAGAACTGAGCTGAAATCAACAGCTCTTCCATTTGATATTTGCCACCTTTTGTTGCTAGTGTTGAAACCTAAGTCTACAATAGATACCCCCCCAGGAGCGAACTCAGAGCTGATTGACAAATAACCATGCTCGCTACTTCCAGCAATAGGTATATATCCCGTGAAATCAAAATTTGGAGGAAAGGAAGTGCTAGCGTTTAAAGGCTGCCCATTCTGGGCCAAAACTTGAAACGAAAAGTGCGAAGGAATGAAAAGTGAATCAGATTGGTTGGCAGGAATTAATGACGTAAAGTCTGAAAGGGGTATGGAAACAGAGTCTAATCTAAGCGAGGCTGAGCTATTAACAAAACTAAGAATTAGTAAAATGAAAAGTATAAAGCGGGACATAAGAACTAATCTTTTTCGTCTGTAAAATTAAGCAATAGTGGCATTGATCTATATTCGGAAATCGAAATTAGACGAATCTGATCTTAAAGCTTAAAAAAAGAGAGAAGACTTCTTTATTTTGTATTCCTTAAATAAAGGTAATTTGGAAGGCTCGAATAGATTATTATATTCCGAAATTATAGTTAGAGATGAATGAGAAAGTAGACAGTTACATAGAAAACCTTAAAGCTTGGAAGCCAGAAATTGAGGGTTTAAGGGAAATCCTGTTGGCATGCGGACTAACGGAGGAGTTTAAATGGAAACAGCCCTGTTACATGTATAAAAAGAGTAATCTGGTTCTGCTTTATCATCTCAAAGACGCTTGTGCTCTTGGTTTTATGAAAGGTGTTTTATTAAAGGATACGGATAAGCTTCTTAATAAACCTGGAGAGAATTCCCAGTCTTCTAGATGGATTAAGCTTACTAGTATGAAAGAAATAGAGGAACAGGAGACCGTGATAAAGACCTATGTCTATGAAGCCATTGAGATTGAAAAGGCTGGCATAAAAGTAGATTTCAAAGCCAAAAATGAGTTAGTGTATCCAGAAGAATTCCAAAAAATACTAGATGCAAACAGGGAATTCGCAATGGCCTTTGAGGCTTTGACCCCAGGTAGGCAGAGAGGATATAATCTTTTTTTCTCTGGAGCCAAGCAATCTCAAACCAGAGTAGACCGAATTCAGTCAAACATCCAGCGAATTTTAGACGGCTATGGCATACGCGATTGTACCTGCGGTCATTCTAAAAGAATGCCAACCTGTGATGGTTCCCATAAATACCTTTGAAAATAAAAAACCAGCCTGTACTTAAAGTACGGGGCTGGTTTTTCTTGAATACGCTAAAATCTTACTAATCGACTGATCCGAAGGAACCATTTTTATTTTTTCCATTTCTGCCTTAATATTTAGACTATCTAAATAAAAGTCTAGCAGATTGACATCTCTAGCAAGAGATTCTTCGATTTCAACGTCTTCTTTTTTAGATGTTTCGTTATATACATAACGAACCACATCATTTAACTGTTTCGTAAAGGTTTGTGTCATACGCGAATACTGATTTGCTCATTAGTTTTCTTAAATTAATAAGAGCATAACGCATTCTACCTAACGCAGTATTGATACTGACTCCGGTCGCATCAGCAATTTCCTGAAAACTCATGTCTTCATAGTGCCTCATTATAAGCACCTCTCTTTGCTGGTCTGGTAACTGCTTAATTAATCCTCTTAAATGCTCATGAGACTCTTTCTTAATTTGAATTGTCTCAATAGAATCCTCAGAAAAGTTAAGCGTGTTAAACACATTGCTTCCGTCTTCAAAAACTACTTTTGGGTAGCGTTTTGCTCTACGGAAATAGTCAATCGCGAGGTTGTGTCCAATTCTCAGTATCCAAGGTAAAAATTTGCCTTCTTCATTATACTTACCCTTTCGTAGTGTTTTTATCGCTTTGATAAAAGTGTCCTGCATAAGGTCCTCAGCCACATACTGGTCTTTCACTACGAGATAAATGGTGGTGTATATTTTTGATTTGTAACGCTCTACTAGCGTGTCAAAAGCGGCATCATCCCCTTGGATATATGCTGATACAAGTTCACTCTCGTTATTACGAACTTTTTCCATTCTTACATGTCGTTTAGTTAACGTAGAGGTTTGTATCTATATTGTTTGCTTTTAGTTTAATTGAAGAATAACAACCGAAAGGTAAAGGAATGTTTGTGACAATGTCAAGCCTATTGCTTTAAAATATTAGTTAACGGTATGCTAATCCTCTTGACAATTGGACTATTCTCTCTTAGATACGTAGAAAACATATTTCAAGATCACTGTTTGTATAAATCTACCTTTATTTATCCCTTTTTGGTGCCTAGAGAGATAAGCGGTACAGTTTTTGTAAAAATGTGTAGTATTAATAATACACATACGTGCATGATGTTTTCAGGAAAGAACTGGTGTTTTATAATCAAAGCTCTGAAATTGAGGTCTCTGCCCTTCCAGAAAACCTTCTTTATTGTATACATCGTAATAACTGCAGCGGCTATTAAAGTACAAGCTCAGCGTGATGTTATTATTACTCAGGCAAACGAAGAGATTCGGTGTAGAATACTTGATGAAACGCCTACAAGGTTCGTTTATGCATACATAGGGTCTAAGGGAAAGGTCCTCAGGAATGAAATTTTCAAGAATTTAGTAAAAGACTTTAACTACAATCGTTATGAAAGTGATTTGGTGATAACGGATTTTGATAAATCTAAGTCAAAGAATGGCAAAAGGGAAACTGTCAATACACCTGCCAAAAGAAATCCTGGTATTGATAAAAAATCAACGCGAGAACAAGAAGAAATAGTTTTGTCGGAAACTAAAAAGGCTTCTAAATCTGAAAAAACTTTTGCAGGTTTAGAGGTAGCAGCTGAGCAAAAAAAAATGGAGATAAAACCAGAAGAGGATGTCGCCAAGGAAGTCAAACAAACTAGGCCTCCAGTAGGTATTGTGGTATCTAAACAGCCTAAAGATAGTACAGCCATTAATTCAAAAGAGAGGGCCAAAGCCATGGGAATAACACTTAGTCCTGTATCCAATGGTACATTGACTGAAAGTATGCCAAAAAATGAATTTAAAAACTACTTGAAATGGCGAATTGGAGCCAAAGTAGGTATTGGTAATATTTTAGATAATACTTTTGAGGCTACAAATGCCTTTGGACTCTATAAAGAGAAGCTATTGAATGGTTGGGATTTTGGAGTAGACTTGGCATTCTTTCCAATGGAAGGTTTCGGAATCGGAGCGGTTTATACTGATTTTACTTCTTCAAATACGGCTACTAATCTTAATTTTATAAATCAAATGACTGGGGTAGAGGCTAGCGGAAGTATCTCTAATAAGATTTCAAGAAAGTTTATTGGGCCAGCTTTTTTCTTCCGTAAGAGTATTGATTACAAGACATTTGTGGTCTTAGGTTTAAGCCCGGGATTGAATTTATACAGTGACAGAGGGGAGTATAATAGTGCCCAATTCCACTATAAGGGACAAGAGTTTGGAGCGGCTGCTACGCTGGGACTAGATTTTCTGTTAGGTAATGACATTGTAGGTCGCGATATTATTTTGAGCCTAGAAGCAGGATACAATCGAGGTAAAATTAATGGCCTAGATTACCGAGACGGAGCGGGCGAAATCCTCTTGGATAACCCAATATTACTGGATAGAGTAGACTTCTCCATAGGGTTAAGGTTTATGCGTTTTCCTAAGTACCTAAAGAAGTAGTCCTTAAGAAACGACTTCGCCATAAAGGTCAAACTCTTCCGAAGCCGTGATTTTTACTTGAGCGAAATCTCCAAGTCGGACATATTGATTAGCACTTACAAGTACTTCATTATCAACTTCTGGAGAATCAAATTCTGTACGTCCAATAAAGTAATCTCCTTCTTTTCTGTCAAACAGGACTTTATAGGTATTGCCTACTTTTTTAGCATTCAATTCTTGTGAAATTCCCTGTTGGAGTTCCATAATTAAATCCGTTCGCTCTTGTTTTTCTTCAGACGGAATGTCGTCAGACAACGAATAGGAGTGAGTATCCTCCTCGTGAGAATACTGAAAAACACCTAATCTATCAAACCTCATTTTTTCAACGAAACGATACATTTCTTCAAAATGAGCCTCCGTTTCGCCTGGATGCCCAGCAATAAGCGTTGTTCGCAAAGCTATATCTGGCACTTTTTGACGTATGGTGTCTACCAAACTCTCTGTTTTTTCACGGGTAATACCTCTTCGCATGAGTTTTAAAATCTCTGAGCTACCATGCTGTAGAGGCATATCGAGGTAATTGCAGACGTTTGACCTGTTCTTAATTACATCTAATACATCCAAAGGGAATCCCGCCGGGTAGGCATATTGGAGTCTTATCCAGTCTATTCCTTCTACATCTGCTAGTCTATCTAATAATTCAGCTAAGTTTCTTTTTTTGTAAATATCTAAGCCGTAGTAAGTTAGGTCTTGGGCGATGAGTATTAATTCTTTGGTACCTCTTCTGGCCAAGCTACGAGCTGATGTAATCAAATCTTCCATCGGCGTAGAGACATGTTTGCCTCGCATCAATGGAATAGCACAAAAGGAACAAGGTCTATCACAGCCTTCGGCAATTTTTAGGTAGGCATAGTGAGCTGGAGTGGTCAGAAGACGTTCACCTACAAGTTCTTTTTTATAATCGGCTTTTAAGGTTTTAAGAAGGCGAGGTAGCTCATTTGTACCAAACCAAGCATCCACCTGAGGTATTTCCGGAGCAAGTTCATCTCTAAAGCGGTGAGAAAGACAGCCAGAAACATAAACCTTTTCTACTATTCCCGCCTCTTTTGCGTCCACATATCTTAGAATAGTGTCAATAGACTCTTGTTTAGCATTGTCTATAAACCCACAGGTGTTTATCACTACCACGTTAGAGTCGTCATTCTTAGATTCGTGCTCTACAGCCACACCGTTACCCCTTAGTTGAGTAAATAGTATTTCAGAATCTACTACGTTTTTGGAGCATCCGAGCGTCACAATATTGACGTGGGTCTTCTTATTTCCTTTTGTCTTCATAATCAGCCGCAAAGGTCGTTCTTTTTTCGGAAGTCTGGCTATGCCGTAAAATCTTTAACAGGCTTTAGAAACCGTCGGAAGCTTCTTCTTCCACTTTCTTTTTAGCTGGAGTGGTAGGCTCACCATCTTTACTAGGAGCGGCACTTGGAATTTCCACTTGCTGAATTTGACCAGGGAGGGAAGGCGTAGCTCTTGGTCTCTTGGCTTTTTCAAAGGCCTCTTCTTTTACGCCTAAGTAGGTCATCAGAAAACGCTTTCTATAGGCCATAGCCTCAGCCAAATCGACATTTATTATCTCTATGCCCTTGGACGTTTTTTCTTTTTCAGAGAGTATTTTATTAAACTCAAAATCAGATGAAATAAGGCCTAGTTGACCACTTTTATATCCGATATAGTACCAAGTGTCCTGAGAAACTTCTAAGAAAATATAGATTTCATCTCCGGTTCTAGGGTTTTTGATAATCTCAAAATAGCCTGGAATATTGGCATTGATGTCTGTTTCACCAATGTTAGAAATGCCTAGGGCTCCAGTACTATGAAAAGCATTGAACACGGGGTTCCATTGTAGTTTTAAGTCACTAAAAAGGAGGCTAGAAAAGAACTTGGGTGAAGCCTTAAATAAGGGCACATGACCTTTGTAGTATTCTTTTTTATAATCATCTGTTACCTTTTTGCCAACAAACTGCTCCATTTTACTCTGGAATTCTGGGCTTTCAAAAGCAATGGCTCCATCAGAATTTCCGATATCCAAGTTGGTTTTGACAATGTTATCTCCCATATTGAGTAACATGGGTATCGGGATGGGCATGTTAAACTTCATCATGGTATTAAACACATAATCCAAGGAGTCGAGGTCTATTTCCGCTAAGCCGACTGTTTCTACATAGGATGCTAAATCTGGACGAAGTAAATTTAGTTTTCCTTCCAATTTAATGAGTCCCTCTTCTTCATAAAGTTCGTATTTATTAGCTACTGCATTTGAGTCCGTAGGGTAAATAGTAAACCTTTTATTGGGCTCATCTCTTTTAAGGATGCCATTTGCCAAGAAAATATCGTAGTCATCTTCATAACCTTTGGCAGAAAGGAAAGTGGGGTAGAGGCCCTCAGAAGATGCGGACGGTTTAAGATGTAGACCAGCAAAGAGGTCTTTTCCTCCATCTTTTAAGCTAGCGTCTACATTTATGGTAATCTCCTCAGACTTGTTACCGGAATAGTTAATCCAGTTGCTTCCCAAAATAGGGTATTTATCTAAAGTAGGGGTGACCTGACCACGTAAACTCAAATTTTTAAATGGAGCCTTCATGGTGATATCGCCAATATAGAGCATCTTAGGGGATAAGAAAACGCTGTCGACCTCGGTTACTTTTGCTTTTGCAATGGTAGATAGGTTGCCAGATTTTTTTGAACGAAGGACTTCCCCTTCAGGAGTTATTTCGGCAAATTCAAAACCACCCATTTTAATATTGAAAGTATCCAGACGGACATTCACAAATTGATAGGAAGCATCTCCTGTGTAACTCAACTTAGAGCTTATAGTAATGTTGGCATTTGCCAAGGTGTGGAATTTATTGAGTGTGTCCACGATAACCGTAGCTTTCTGGAAAGGGTCTAATTTTCCTTCACCCTTGACGGCCACTTTGCCTTCATAAGGTACAATTATGGCATCTACAGAGTTTATGCCGGGCACTCCATTAATATTTAGGGTATTGGCTGTAATGTTATATAAAGCGGCGGTACCATTAAAAGCAAGACCAAATTGATTTTTTGCTGTGGAGCTAAAACGTGATTTTGTTACATCTCCCGACATGCTAATGGTCTTCTTTTTGATGTCCCATTTAGCATTGTCAATGGTTGTTTTATACGCGGCATTAGGAAATGAAATGGAAGAGGCGATAGTATCGTTAAAGCTACTTTCTCCAGGCGAAATATTGACGATTTGCTCTTCTACATTAAAAGCAATATCTACTTTTTCTCCTTTAAGTACAGGTTTAGAACCTTCAGAATCAGCCTTCACTATAAATTCTGTGTCAGTAGAGCTAAACTCGGCTTTATTGAATTTAAATGTTTTTGACTTTGCTTCGGAGTCGTTCCGTTCTAAGAAGCCCTGGCCGTAGAGTCCAGAGTTTCTCACCACAAGGCTGCCTTTTAGGGTTGTGCTTTCTTTATAGAAACTATAAGCCTCTGTGGATTCAATTTTTAGGCTATCTTCCTTAGGAATCCAAATGGCATTGAAATTTGCAATAGCCACGTCTGGAAAATAGACCGAAGAAGAGACAAATGTTTCTTTTACTTTTCCATTTTCTCCGGTCATTCGCATTTTATCAACTGCAAATTCTGCTTTCCCAGCATTCAAATTAGTCGCCAGATGGCTGAGGTTGCCTTCTGATACTAAACCTTTTTTAGTCATTTTAAGAGGGGCGTCAAACTTGAATACAGAGGCTGTTTCATAGAGTTCATAAAGCCCTCTAGGCTGATGCACAAAACCAATAGACGTATCTGGCATGGTGATTAAGGTTTCCTTAATTGGCCTAAAAATGCCTCCAGATTTGAATATACCGGTATAGGCCATATCTATAGTATTCAAGCTATCATGGTCTATCTTGTCAATGGTAAAGAATACATCATCTTCAGGATAGGCAAAATCTCCTCTTTCAGGGTTACTAAAATGAACCACAGCACCATCCGGAATGAGCAAACGGGGGTACTGGGGTAAGTATTTTCTTCCAGATTTATTATCTGGGGCGTTTAGAAAGAGCATTCCTGTTTTGCCGTAGGCAACATGCCCGCCAATTGCTGCTCTTCCGCCAGCTTTATAGATGTCGATGGGTGTAAAAGTGATGGAGTCAATACGATTTAAGTTAACCAGAAATCGTTCATAATCCACCTCAAAATCACCTATAATTCGGTAGTTCTTTACCACGATTTCCCCTTCAAACTTAAAAGACTTACTGCCTTCCATTTTTAAGGACTTGTTTCTTGGTAAAAAACGGATCCCAAGAGAATCTGAAAGTTTAAATTCTTGGGTACCTGCGATGTTCAAGGCATTTGAGTTCCTATCAATAGAGGCATTCTGATTACCGCCTTTTGAAACCGAAGCAAAGACAAGATCATCATAATCCCCTCTACGTGTGGCAGCCTTAAAATAGTGAAGCCCTTTCCTAGAGAGACTGTAAGTATCTGAGTGAGGTTCGTAATCTAAAAAACCCATTTGATGAGCCACAAGAATACCGTTTCTTATCTGTGAAGGACTCTTTTGAATTTTATTTAGAATTTCAAAAAGGTCAAATCTGTTCTTGCCTTTCTTGTAGACATAGTTGCCCAAAAAAATGAGTGGATTAAAGCCTGCAACATTACTTAGCTGTCTTAACCGACCATTGTTATAGTAATTAAAGGATTCAAAAATGGCCGGGACCTCGGTTTTACCAGCAATGATATAAAAATCCATTTTACCAGTATTGATGTTCCACTGCATGGCATCACATCTAATATCCATCTCATGAAAAGTATCGGAGTACATACTATTTCTATAGCCGCCATTCTTTTGTTTGAAGAGATCCAGTAGTTTGGTCTCAACATTATATTTTAGACGGACTGCTGGATGATAAATGGAGTCTTCCTGAATTTTGGTGGTGAAACTTACAAAATCTGAAGTAATGAGTGAATCCGTAAATTCAATTTTGGATCCTTCTACTTTGAAAGAATTTGAAAGGCCTTTATTTACTTCCAAGGTGGATACATTATGATAAAGCGAACTGGAAAAAACACGTTCTCCAACTAAGGAAAACCCTCCCTTATAAGTAACGTTATCGTTTAAATGTGTAAAAACTGCATTGTTTTCGTACGACTTAAATCGCGGAAACTTGCTAAGTTGTCCTTCAGGCCTAGTGCCAGCTTTAAATTCAAATACACCTTCTACGGGCTCTGTGAGATAGGTGTCATATGAAAAAGTAACTTTCTCTGCCTTGAGGTAAGGGTTAGAAAGCTTAAAACTATACTTAGTAAAAGTGGCTTCTGCTTCGGGAATGTTCACCATGTTCCAGTTTATAGTACCGGTATCTCCCACCCATACGTTATGAACTAAATCTGCGGCTCCCGAGGTGTTAGAAAACGTTAGTGAGTCTGACTCTGTAACAAAAATGAGGTCAACATCTTTAAATTTTATAACAAAATCACTAATTAAGGGAAGAGGGAGGAGTCTAAAAAACGCATCATTGTTCACTATTAATTTAGGATTATCCCACGGGTCTATTTCTTCTTCTTTATCCAAATCATCAAATAGGCCGAAATCTTCTTCAGATGTTTTCTGAGCTGTCGGATTTTCTATTTCTGGAGCAAAATAGTCTTGCTTTTGGTCCAAGAATTCAAAGTCGAATTCTCCATTAAGGGCATAAAGTTTATTAAAATTAGAAGTATAAAGAATACGGCTTTCTATCAAGTCTTTTACCCTTTTAAGTATGGGTAAAACCGTGTCCATTGGGTGTTTTTCTGCTAGTTTCCTCAAAGAAGAGATGAGCGGATCTGTTTTTTTGGAAGGAAAAAGTAAGGGGTCAAAAATACAATTTAACGTATGGATAAATTGATAATACTCTGGCATCTGATATCTTCTAGAGGCCATTTTTTGGCTCGCTGCTATGATGTCATTTTTTGCCAACTCTGATAAATCTTGTTGGAAGTGAGCCTTAAACGTGTCAAACTCGGCAATGGCTATACCGTTTTTGCCTTTGGCAAATACTTCTTCTAAATCATCAATAAATTGCCCTTTTTCAGAAGATAAGGTAATAACTTGGGCCTCTATCGAAACTGCCGAGAGAAGTAACAAGAAAACGAGTAGTGATTTGTGAAAAAGTAATTTCAGACGCATGTCTTTATTTATTAAGCCTCAGACTTACTAAAAACGACAGCTGCCCATTCCTTCTTACTAATGTGCTTTACTTTTTTTAGGTGATGCTGTGAACAACAGGCCTCTATTTCAGGAATATCCTGCTCATAGAAACCACTCAAAAGTAGTGTGCCTTTGTTTTTTAGAAACTTAGAATACGTCCCTATTTCGTCTAAAAGGATATTTCTATTGATATTGGCCAATACAATATCGTAAACGTACTGTGGCTCATCATCAATGGTACCCTGGCTTATTTCAATGTTTTGACAATTATTAAGCTGTAGGTTTTCCTTGGTGTTTTCTACAGACCATTCGTCTATATCGAAGGCCTTTACCTTATTTGCACCAAGTTTTTCTGCTAGGATAGCCAAAATACCAGTACCAGTACCTACGTCCAGCACTGATTTTTCAGAATGGTCAATTTTTAGCTGTAGGGCCATCATTTGGGAGGTGGTTTCGTGATGCCCGGTCCCAAAAGACATTTTAGGAGTGATGATTATTTCATGCTCAAAACCCGGCTTACTTTCATGAAAATGGGCCCGCACCAAAATCTTATCTTTGACCTCAATAGGGTCAAAACTGCTTTCCCATTCCGCATTCCAGTTTTGTTTGATGATTTTCTTGAGCGAATAAAAGAGCTTAGTTTTAGAGGAATAGTCTTCCATTAGGAGCTTAAATTGAATATCGTCAAAAAGCTCATCTGTAATGTATGCCTGAAGACCAGATTCATTTTCCAAGAAGGTATCAAAGCCTATTTCGGCAAGTTCTGCTACCAGTATTTCACCAAATTCGGCATTCACTTCAATATTTGCTTCGAAATAATCCATTTGTTTTTATTTAAAAAAGAGGGAGTAACTGGCTCAGTTTAGTGATTTTGATAGTGCTAAGAAGTTCTTTAGGATTGTTTTCCTGGTCAAAGTGAATGGTATCCCAACCCACATTTTTAGCTCCAATAATATCAGCCAAATGACTGTCACCAATCATAAGCGAATCTTCTGGTCGTGCATGTGTTTTTTTTAAAGCAAACTCAAAAATCCCTGCCTCGGGCTTTCTAAAACCTGCTATATCATTTGTGATAACCTTTGTGAAGTACTTATGAATACCACTATTAGCTAATTTATTTTTTTGAATTTTATGGAAACCATTGCTTAGAATATGTAACTGGTAGTTAGGCTTTAGTGTTTCTAAAACCTCTACGCAGTCTTCAACGAGTTTCTTTTTGTAGGGGAGTAGGTCTAAAAAAGCTCTATTCATGGCCTCAGACATTTTTCTGCCCATTATTAGTCCGAGTTCTTCTAAGGCGTTTTTAAATCTAATACTTCTGATATCATCATGCTCAATCTGCTTTAACTCAAGCTTTGTCCAAAGTTCTTTATTAATTCGAGAAAAGGTTTGATGGAAATCAGTTAAGGCAATATCATTAGCTCCCAATCCAAAATCTTCATGAATTTCCTTAAGACAATCAAAGGCATTGGCATCGAAATCCCAAAGGGTATGATCTAAGTCGAAAAAGAGATGTTTCTTATGTTTGAACAAAATTTAGAGATCGAGTTTAAGGCGTTCTACTGGATTACCGCCAATCAAGTGCTTCGTGACAATTTCTTCAACATCTTCAGGGGTAACATGTCCGTAGTGTATGCCTTCTGGATATACTATCATGGATGGTCCGGCTCCGCAAGTATCTAGGCAACCGGCTTTCTGTGCTCTGATTTCTTTTTGAAGGCCTTTTTCTGTTAAATTAGCTTTAAAGGCATTTACGAGTTCCATTCCTCGCTCACTGCTGCAGCATTTTTTTGGAGCATCTTTGTCGTTTGTACAGATGAAAATATGTTTTTTGAATTTCATTTTTTTTGGTTTATTTATGATTCTTGCCAAATTTCCCAAGATTTTTCGGCTTGATATACAAGCATATCATAGCCATTTTTTATGCTAGCTCCATGCTCTTTTCCCTTTATTAAAAATACGGTTTCAGAAGGATTATAAACAAGGTCAAAAAGAAAGTGCTCACTGCCCAATTGCGTATAGTCAATGCTTGGAAAGGCGTCAGTATTTGGGTAAGTACCTAAGGGAGAGCAATTAATAATTAATTTATGTGTTTTAATAAGCGAGTCACTTTCTGAATAATTTACGGCTATGTCTGATGATTTTCTGCTGACCAATTGAACCGAAACGCCAAGATCTTCTAAAGCAGCCACCACGGCTTTTGCAGCTCCGCCATATCCCAAAATCAAGGCCTTTAAGTTTTTCACCTCAAAACTTTCTCCTAAAAATTCAAGGAGTGATTTTTGAAATCCATAATAGTCGGAATTATAGCCAATTAGATTATTGTCGCCTGTTTTTTTTACCACATTTACGGCACCTACCTTTTCGGCGGATATGTCTAGCCCGTCTAGATAGTCAAAAACACTTTGTTTATGAGGGATTGTAATATTGATTCCTCTTAGGTTAGGGTGTTTCTCAAACAGACTAGGGAATTCGGAAGCACTTTCTATCTCAAAGAGCTCATACTTGTGGGATTCTGATAAACCTAAAGTCTCAAATTTATCTGAGAAATATTTCTTAGAAAAAGAATGTGTAAGCGGGAAACCTATAAGGCCAAATAGATTCATAGACATAAATTATTGGCCTTCTTGCCAATTATTTTTTAAGAAATTTCACTTTTATAATACCCCAAATCATTGGAGCAACAGAAACGAATACTATTCCTAAAACAACTTTCTCGAAATTATGTTTCACGAATTCGTTATTGCCTAAGAAATATCCCATCATAGTAATTGACGTTACCCAAAGAACGGCCCCCAAGAAACAGTTGAGAATGTATTTCCCGTATTTCATACTTCCGGCCCCGGCTACAAATGGGGCTATGGTCCGTATAATGGGCATAAATCTTGCTAGAATAACTGCTTTTCCCCCGTGTTTTTCGTAGAAGGCTTCTGTTTGGGTTATGTATTCTCTTTTCAAGAATAGTATTTTTTCTTTGGACTTAATATATCCTCCAAATTTTTTGCCAACGAAATAGTTGACATTATCTCCTAAGAGGGCTGCCAAAATCAAAAGTGGGATTACTATGACCAATGATAGTTTCCCGGTAGTGGCAGCTAATAGTCCCACAGAAAATAGGAGAGAGTCGCCAGGTAGTAAAGGCATAATGATAAAGCCCGTTTCTACAAAAATCACCATAAATAATATGGCATAGGTTAACTCCTCGTATTGCTCTAAAAACCCTTGGAGTACAGTAAGAGGATCTTTTAAAAACTCTAACAGAAAATGTATAATTTCCATAGTTTACCTAAAGATGTGAGGTATAAAAGAGTATGAGGGAATCTTAGTCGTTTTGAGATATTCTGTCGTCCTGATAGTATTTTCCTAATTTGTATTTTTTCTTGATATCAGTAGGAAGAAAAGTAGCGAAAGTGTCACCTCTCAGTCCTAAACGTATAGTTTCTAGAGGAATAAGTTCATTTGGAGCAATATTTCCCAAATTAACATTAGAACCTACCAGTTTCACAAAGTAAACCTGTTGACCTTTTTGAGGGGCTTCCCAGATTATTTTTTCTGGAGGAATAGCATGAATAATTTCATCTACCAGACCTTGACGCACTTCACCGGTACTTCTATATAGGCCTATATTTCCTCCTTCTCTAGCTTCACCAATAACTTTCCATGCTCCAGCGTCTAATTCTGCCTGCATCATTTCTATCCACTTATATGGAGCGAAAATCTTTTCAGCATCTTTCGAACCTACCTCGGAAAGTACTTTACAGTGCTTAGCCATAGTTTCAATGTAAGCACATTTCTCATCATGGGGTAATGTTATGGAGCCATCAGAAACCTCAGCGTATTCTAATTTGTATTTGTCAATGACACGTAAATAATCTTCAAATTGGCCACGAACGGTAAAGGCCTCAAAGAGGGTTCCTCCAAAATAGACAGGAATACCTGCATCGTGATAGATTTTGATTTTATCCTCAATATTTGGTGTCACAAAGGAAGTAGCCCACCCAAATTTCACAATATCAATATACTCTGCAGAGGTGGTTAAAATATCTTCAATCTCACGGACACTAGAACCTTTGTCCATAACCATGGTTATGCCAGATTCTCTAGGCTTGGGTGTTCTTTCAGGGACTAAATCAAGGTGGTAATTCATCTAACGCTTAAGATTATATAATTGCTAATCGAGGGTCAAAAATAGGAATTTTTTAAGATGGAGACAATTAACTAGGCCTTAGTTCTTAATTGAGGGGGCTTAATTATTTTAGCGTTGAAATACATCGTTTTTTGCTACCCGACGCTAAATGTTTTTCTTCAAACACTATAAAACGACATGTAATTAGGCAAGTCTGGGTTGAATGATTTTCCGCTTTATCATAGGTAGTCACTTGGGCACAACAAGAAAAGCTCAAACTTATGACAGCTACAGAAGGATTAATATTACAGACTTTATCTCCTATTTAAGATTATAGTATTCTAAATCTTGAGACTTTTGATTTACTTCAAACAGTCGGAAAAAGACCAAAATGTTGACGATTTCATGAATAGGGAAGGGGTATAGAAGATGTCTTAGGAGATAAAAAATTCTTGATTTTTGGCCTTCAGATATTGGGTGATGCCCAAAACTTGATCGGATGAACAGACCAAATATATGGTTATTATCTATTGGTTGTAAGCGTGAAAAGTGATTTTGCCCACTTGTCCATTATTATAAAATTCGTCCAAGTTAGAACTACTGAAAAAGTGATTTATCCCATACTCTTGTGCGAAACTAATATTGGTACGCTCAAAGCCTCTGTTCAGATAATTGATAACAAGTAAAGTCCTTGATCTTCTTAACGAGTCTATAATGCAGCAAAGTCACGTGGAATTCTCTGAGAAACGTGAGTATTTCTCTAATAGAAGGTCTCAGATTTCTCTGTATTTATGCCAATTTACATTGCTATTAGTAATAATCCGGCAGCTCGTTAAGGGGAGCAAGGCCTCGGGCTCAGTGACGGATCTGGTGGGCATTAGGTTTTGACATGAGCTTAAAACAACGAAATAGGGAATTAGAAGAATTTTATAAATAATGGACCAACAATTCTTCAGCGAAAGAGTGTAGCATTCATGAATTGTGCTAATATCTTTTCAATGTCCTTATTTAGAGGCTTTTATAGTACGATATTCATTTCCTCTCGTTTGGTTATATCAAGCAATTAGACCATCTATTCTTTATCAATACATGTCCATCATATGAGTTTTATTGAAAAATGTCTCTCCTTTCAGTGACATGCTTCGTAATTACTTTATATGATAAATATTTTCATTTTATAGTCTTCGCTTAAATACTGTAGAATGATTTAAATTGCGAACTGTTTTAAACCACGAATGCGTCTAATTCTTTTTATCTTATTTTTTGTCCTTGGGCATGACATACATGCTACGCATGAGGTGCTAGAAGAGGACCCTTTGGTCATCGGGAAGATTGAAATCTATGGTAACAAGAAGACGAAAAAGAGTATTATCCTTAGAGAAATGACTTTTTCTGTCGGTGAATTTCTGGACCCTGAAAGCCTAGAGATGGAAGTGGAGCGATCTAGGAGAAATATCATAAACACCAACCTTTTTGTGTGGGTGAAGGCTGACTATGAAATTTATGAAGAGAAGGTGAGGATTTGTCTTTATGTACAGGAACGTCTCTATTTATTACCACTTCCTATTCTTTATTTGGCCGACAGAAGTTTTAATGAGTGGTGGTATATTAGGAATCGTGATTTGAGTAGAATTATTTATGGCATTCAGCTAAACCATACCAATCTCAGCGGAAACGGAGATCATCTTAAACTAAAAGCCTATGGGGGCTTTGTACCTTTTTTTGAGTTATCCTATAATAGACCATATATTGACAAGAGACAACGAATGGGTCTTAGAGGAGGCGTTTTTTATTCTACCCAGAAGAGTTTTCGTTATAGGACATGGAACGATCAGTTAGACTTTTACGAAACGGAGAACAGAACGATAAAAAGAAAGGGTGCTTATGTGGAATATAGCCTTCGTAATGCTCTCTATCATGTTAACAAAGTTTATTTAGGTTATACCGAGACTAGCCTATCAGATGAAGCAGCGGATCTGAATGAGAATTATTTTGGCTCGGCCGATAAGTTTCTTCCGTATCTGACTTTTAAATATGACTATCAATTTTTAAAAGTCAATAACAGACAATACCCCTTAGAGGGTCATTCTATAATTGCTAATATGACGTTCTATGGATTAGGTTTATCAAAACACGTAAACCAGGCCTCTGTAAATGTTTCCTATACGGGATATAAACCTTTGGGCAAAAGGCTTTATGGTAGCTTGGAGACTAGGGGGCAATTGTCTGTGCCTAAAAAACAACTATATCCATTTGTTTCAGGTTTTGGTTTTAGAAATGCATTTGTAAGAGGTTACGATTTGAATGTGGTGGATGGTCAGCATTACGCTCTTTTAAAAACAGACGTAAAATATGAGCTCTTTAATAATTCCCTTGACCTGAGTAAATTCTTAAAGTATGAACAGTTTAATACTCTGCCGCTAGCATTGTACGCAAAAGTATATGCGGATGCCGGTTATGTGAAAAACTACTTTCCAGAGCTGAGCAACAGTACATTATCCAATAAGTTTTTAGTCGGGGGAGGAATAGGAGTAGATTTAGTGTCATTTTACGACACAGCTGTTCAGATAAATTATTCAGTGAATCAATTGGGTTTTCGTAAATTTTACTTTGGTGTGAGAAAAGGGTTTTAATTATAACTAGCTTCGCATTCTTTATATAGATAATTATATGATTAAAACGATTTTATGTATGTTTTTGGGGCTAGCAATTATATCGTGTGCTCCTGATAAAACTAAAGAAGGAATGGCAGACTTGGTGGCCGTCGACTACGGCACCCCGATAAGTTCTTCTACGGATGCTTTTATAAATAAAATATTAGGAAGTGGTGATGGTACCATAAGAGGATTTAATCTGGGGGATTCAATAAGCAAAGTCAAAACCTATGAAAATTTAGAGCAGTTTGAAGAAACATTTGAACATATCGGCTATACATTTTCTACTCATAATGGAGAAGTCGTGGATGTACTTTATTTCTTTGATTCATCCAGTACTCTTTCAGAGGTTCAGCTAGATATATATCTAAACACAGACTCTGTATCTAATGACGTAACTAGAGCGTTAGGGGTATACTTTACCCAAAAATATGGTAAGCCTACGGTTGAGGTAGATCAGACTTGGGAAATGGCAGAAAACCAAAAAGTTGTGATTAAGAATATTGCGACGAAGCTAGACAGAGGTCTTCAGGTTAACTTTAGATAATTAATTATCCAAAGTTAATTCCTTTAGAAGTTCTACCCAAATGGGCATGTCATTCAGACTTGGAACAAGGTCTAAGTGATCACCACCATTTTCTTTAAATATTTCTTTGAATTCGCCTCCGACTTCGATGGTAGTCTCTAAACAGTCTGCGATAAATGCGGGAGAGAAAGCAAGAATGCTTTTTACGCCTTGCTCTGCAAGTTCTACAATCACCTTATCTGTGTAGGGTTTTATCCATTCGCTTCGGCCAAGCCGTGATTGGAAAGAAACGGTGTATTCACCTTCCTTGAGTTCCATTTTTTTGACCAGTAATCTGGTTGTCTCAAAGCATTGTGCTCTATAGCAAAACTGATTATGAGGTGTTATTGCATTACAGCAGGTACCTAACTTACAGTGCCTTTTATCATCATCACCTTTTAGTACCTGACGCTCGGGCACACCATGATAACTGAAAAGTACATGGTCGTATTTTCTTTTGCTTTGTAGTACTTTCGCATTCTCAATAAAACCTTCAATGAATTTATCTTTATGATAAAAATTGTTGATAATTCTAAGCTCTGGGATGCTTTGCCAAGTGCTTAATACCCTAGTAACTTCCTCATAAACAGAACCTGAACTTGCAGAGGCATATTGAGGAAACAAGGGAATTACAATAATTTTCTTAACAGCGGCTTTTCTTAAAGCCAGCAAAGAAGACTCTATAGAGGGGCTCTGATACCTCATCCCCAGTTTTACTATGTAATCATCCCCAAGAAGTTCCTGAAGTTGAGATTCGTTTTTCTCCCCATATATTTTTAAAGGAGAGCCATCTTCTGTCCACAGTTCTTTATAAATCTTAGCTGATTTTGGTGATCTGAAAGGGGCGATAATGAGATTTACAAGCAGCCATCTGGAGATAAATGGAATGTCAATCACGCGGCCGTCCATGAGGAATTCACGAAGGTATTTTCTTACGTCTGGAGTACTCGCACTGTCAGGTGTGCCTAAGTTTACAATGAGAACGCCCGTCTTAAATTTCTTAGCCATTTTACTTTATGAATGCTGGTTTGTCAAAGGATGTGTAAACAGTTTTGCCGAGTTTTTTAAAGACTTGTATGTTTGAAAGCTTTCTTTCGCCCCTGTCCCCAGAAAGCAAAACACCGTCATAGTCCACATAATTCTTCCAAGGAGTAGAGAACCTAGGCTGTTCATCTGAATAGTTGGTGAAGAAATCCCATTGGCAAATGAGCTTAGTTTCTTGGTCAATGTATACGTGGTATTTATTGTTTGGCGTTACGCCTACTTCAGAAAAAGTAAGTTCTAACACTTTGCATGATTGTCCTTCATTAGCTTCCTTTTGGCCAAGGTATTTTAGTGTCACGCCTGGGTCGTCCAATTTAAATGGCATGATGAGCCAGTAGGAGTCATTTATCCAGATGCTGTGAGCACTTTTCATGAAAGTCTCAAGGCTATCTGCATCTGTACAGTCTACACCATTTTTTAAAGCCCGGCCTGTTTTACTTTCAGTATTGTAAAGAAAGACAGTGTTTTCATTACTCATGTCTATCCTTACATCGCCTTTCTTTTTATCCCATGTAAGTGTTCTGGCACCAAAAAAATCCCAACTGAGGTGTCTCACTTTGTCAAATGATTTTTGCCCACCCATAGCGGCTTCAGTCTGACTGATTAATGCACTTATCTTCGCAGATTCGTCCTGAGCAAAGGTTGTGGTTGATAAAAGAAGGAATAGAAGAGGGAGTATGTTTTTTTTCATGTTTTAATAGTATTTTTTATGGGGCCGTTTAATAAATATCCATTCAATAAATTCGGGCTTTATTGGAATTCGCTTAGTTTTGGATAAAATAATATCATGAACAACAATATGTAAGCTATGGGGAGCAAAAATAACGACAAAATAGGAATTAACTCTAAGGCGGAAATCATTAATATTCATGACTGCCTAAAAATGATTGGTATGAAAGAAGTGGCGGCTCATATTTATACTATTCCAACCAAAAAGATGGTAAGAAGTAAGGCCTAATAAGCCCTTACTTCCTTGCCTTCCATAAAGTTAATGTAAGCTTTATTTACTACTTTATTTCCTCCTTTTGTAGGGTAATTTCCTGTGAAATACCAATCCCCTAGATTCTTAGGGCAAGCAATGTTCAGATTCTGGACGGTTTGGTAAATAATGGACAGCTCTGCCTCCAAGTCCTCTGGACGCAGTATCTCAGATATTTTTCTTGATACTTCGTGGTATTCAAAAGTATCATAAAGACGTTTGACATAATTACGTTTATGTGACTTTTTATTAGCCAAACTTCTCAAAGCTTCTTCTAACACTTCCTCTTTCATATACTCTAAGCCTTTTTCCTTGAGCAGTGCCAGCATAGCCCTAAAAGCCACAAACTCCTTAATTTTTGACATGTCTATGCCATAACAGTCTGGATATCTTATTTGTGGAGCAGAAGATACAATTACTATTTTTTTAGGGCCAAGTTTATCCAGAAGCATCAATATAGACTTCTCTAGGGTAGTTCCCCGTACTATGGAATCATCTATTACTACTATGGTATCCTTTCCCCTTCTCACAACACCCTGTGTCATTTCATAAACCTGAGCCACAATGTCTCCGCGGTCGTTGTCATTGGTGATGAATGTCCGAAGTTTAACGTCTTTTGAAACTAGTTTTTCAAAACGAGGCTTGAAATTGAGAATCTTATCAAGTCTTTCTTCACTTACATCCCCTTTAATTATTTGGGCCTTACGCCATTTGGTCAGATGTTCTTCCATACCTTCCATGAGTCCATAAAAGGAGGCTTCTGCAGAGTTAGGAATATAAGAGAAAACCGTATTTTCTAAATCATGTTCTATCTCGTCTAGAATTTGAGGAACTAGAAGCTTACCAAGCATTTTCCGCTCTTGGTAGATTTCATCATCAGAGCCTTTCGAGAAATAAATTCTCTCAAAACTACAAGCTTTCTTTTCTACGGCAGGTACAATGTTGTATTCGTCGTACTCCCCATATTTGTCAATTATAACGGCATTACCAGGCTGAATTTCTTTTATATCCTTAAATTCTGCTCCAAAAGCCGCTTTTAGTGGAGGTCTTTCTGACGTGACAACCACCACTTCGTCATTAGCCCAGTAGTAGGCAGGTCTAATTCCGGCCGGGTCTCTAACCACAAATGAAGAGCCGTATCCGGTAACGCCTGCTAAGGCATATCCTCCATCAAAATCTCTACATGCTCTATGCAGCACTCTTTGGAGGTCCATGTTATCTTCTATAATGTCTGAAAGGGCAGGGTTTTCATAAATCCCTTTAAACCTTTCAAATACACGCTGGTTTTCTTCGTCTAAAAAGTGACCAATCTTTTCCATCACCGTTACAGTGTCTCCCATGTCTTTGGGATGCTGGCCAAGCTTAACCAATTTTCTGAAAAGCTCTTCGGCATTGGTCATGTTGAAGTTTCCGGCACAAACTAGGTTTCTGCTTTTCCAATTGCTCTGTCTCAGCATCGGGTGACAGCTTTCTATCTCGTTTTTGCCATGTGTTCCGTAACGCAGATGGCCCAGCCAAACTTCACCACTAAAGGCAAGGTTTTCTTGAAGCCAGTCGGCATCTTTCATTTTTTCCGGTTGGCTTTTTAAGACCGCACTGTACTTTTCATTGATTTTGGCAAAGAGGTCTACAATGGGCCTATTGGCAATGGACCTATATCTTGAGATATAACGGTGTCCTGCCGGAACATTGATTTTGACATTTGCGACCCCCGCTCCGTCTTGTCCTCTGTTGGATTGCTTCTCCATAAGGACATAGAGCTTATTTATGGGGTACATTGGGGAGCCATACTTTTTGATGTAATAATCAAGTGGCTTGCGAAGTCGAATGAGGGCAATGCCGCATTCGTGTTTTATTGCTTCACTCATGAAAAAAAACCTTAAATGTTTTGTTTACTAAAACCTACGATTTTTAAAAGACAAAGGTGCGGAATTGAAGAGGATATGGCAAAGTTTATCGGCACTATATGGATGTGGTTTAAAGATCTACTAGATTAGTGGGCTTAGAGGCCTCTTAGCTAAAGTTTAATGGATAAATGACCGAGAAATGGGAAGCTAATTGTTCAAAAGAATTAGCTTTGTAGTCAATATTACTTTGTCAAAGCCCCAAAAGATTAGGCCTTTAATGGATACAACTACGCGACCAGAGTTTTCAGTAATTATTTTATGTTATCGTTCAGAGGCCTCCATTCTGCAATTCGCCAGGACTACAAGAGACTTAGTTCGTGGACTTACAGATAGTTATGAGATAGTTTTAGTAGGTAATTATTTCGAGAATTCTAATGACAAAACAAGAGACTTTATCGCTGATCTAGAAAAAGAAGATTCGCATTTCAGAGGAATCTGTAAGCCCAAAGAAGGCATGATGGGTTGGGATATGCGGGAGGGTTTAAGTTTTGCCATGGGAGAATACCTTTGTGTTATTGATGGCGATGGACAGTTTCCGATTGAAAGTATTTCTGCCTGCTATAAAGAAATTATTACAGGGAAATATGGCTTGGTGAAAACGTACAGAGAAAAGAGGGGAGACGGTGTTTATAGAAGGACCATTTCTAAGGTTTATAATTTTCTCTTTTCACTCCTTTTTCCAAATGTGAAGGCTCGTGATATTAATTCAAAGCCTAAGATTCTTACCAGGGCGTGCTATGAGCAGTTAAACCTAACATCGGATGACTGGTTTGTAGACGCCGAAATCATGATAAATATTGGTAAACTAGGTATTGCTACGCATGAGTTTCCTGTAGTTTTTGAGAAACTAGATGGCCGCGAATCTTTCGTAAAGCCACAGGCGATTATAGAATTTATTCGCAATTTAATCAAACATCGTTTCAAATAAGATGAAGCAAAAAGTGCTGATAACGGGCCTAAGCTCCTCGCTTATGATGTCTTTTGCAGAGCATTTTGATGCTGCTTATTATGAGGTTGTAGGCCTAAGCAGGCAGCAGGATTTAGATTCTCGTTTTAGGTGGATTTCTGGTTCTATTATTGATTTGGCTCGGATGAATGATGTCCTGGCCGAGATTGACATTTTGGTTCATGGAGCTGCTATTACGCATGCTTTTTCAGAGAAAGAATACCTGGATGTAAATTATAATCAAAGTATAGAACTTATTAAAAATGCGGTGGCTGCGGGCGTAAAAAAGGTAATTTATGTAAGCTCTAGGACAGCCGGAATGGAATCTGGAGGCTATGGAAAATCGAAAATAATGGCCGAAAATTTTATTAAAACACATTGTAAAGACTGGCTTATTTTTAGACCAGCGGAGGTTTTTGGCGGATCAAAGAATGAAGGGATAGAGAAACTTATAGACGACGCGTTGAAAAAGATGTTTATATTTTATCCTTCAGGAGGGGAACAAATGTTCCCCATTGATTTAGCTGATACTGCCAAAATTATGTATGAAGAGTCTTCGAAGAGTCAAGAGCTTATTATTATTGGCGGCCATGAGGGCTATAATTATCCCGATCTCATTAAAAAAATAGCGGCCATGGCAGATAAGTTTACATTTGCCATTCCTATTCCTAAGTTATGTATGTTTGCATTAGCAAAACTTGTAAAGGTTTTTAGTCTAAAAATCGGGATGGTACCAGATCAGGTAGACCGATTTTATGCAAAAAAAACATCTCAAAAATTGCCTTATCATTTAAAGCCTTTTGGTGCATATTTAGAAGAAAAAGTAAACAGTTTCTTACCTCTTAAGTAGAACATGCGTCTTCCAATATCATATATAAAGCTTCTTTCTTTAGTTTATATTTCCTTTGCTCTCTTTCCTTTTTTTCTGGGCTGGATAAGATTAGAATATGGAATCCCTTTGAGTTTACTCCTTGGATTGGGTTATTTTAACTTTTATAAGAGCTTAGATTTTTCTCACAAAGAACTTTATAGTAAAAAGAGTTTGATTTTCGCTCTAATTGTGGTGGTCATTTGGGTAGGCTTTTCTGGTGCAGGAGGAATGGGTTATCAATATTCTGACCTTTTCAAAAGCAACACTCTAATAAAAGAACTAACCTTAAACCCTTGGCCGCTTGAATATGATGTAGCAGGAGAAAAGATGTTTTTAAGCCACTATTTGGGATATTACATTCCGGGGCCTGCTTTAGTGGGTTTTATTGGTTATAAATGGGCTCAACTATTTCTGTTCTTTTATACCCTGCTCGGTGTTTCTTTTGGTGTTTTTTGGCTAGGTCGCTTTGCCAAAGGAAGCTTAGGCTCTTTTGCCTTCTTTTTTGTGCTGTTTGGTGGCATAGCCAGTTTTGCCTTGTTGTTTAAATACGGTGGGCAAGCATTTGCTCAGCTATGGGATAGGGTGATTAATCATGGATACCTATTTTGGCTTAATAGCCAAAATGTAATTCCATTGAACTATATGGCTATTTGCGATATGCTCTACTGGACACCACAGCATGTTATTCCTGCTTTATTTGGAATTGGTTTTATTCTGAATGATGTCTTTATTGATAGAAATATTAAGTTTTTGCCTTTTACTGTTTCTTTATTGGCTATTTGGTCTCCACTAGTTTTAGTAGGGATTTTACCTTTTTTTCTTTTTGGTTTATTCTATAGGCGATTTGAGGGTATCTGGCATTACACTAATTTAATTATTGGTCCTATAATTTTTGGTGTGGTGGCCGTTTTTCTGTTGGCCATAGAATCACAAGATTTGGTCAAACATTTTATTCTGACAGATTTATCCGAAAGGGGTATTAGTGTCGGAGATCAGGTTTGGGTCTATTTACAGTTTATTTTCTTTGAAGTACTTATTTGGGCTATTCCCATTTATTGGGTCTTGAAGGGTGATTTTGAAAAAGGACATAAAGCACTTTTTGGGTTCACCATTCTTTTATTGGTCTGCATACCTCTTTATAGATTTGGCCTTTGGAATGATTGGTGTAACAGAGTCTCTATGCCAGCATTAGTCATGCTTGCCATTTTTGCCTTCAAAGCATTTATGGAAGCAAAAAGTATTAAGAAACTAGTTTTAGGGTTCCTCTTTATTTTAGGTACCCATGGAGCCTCTATCGGGATTCTGGGTTCTTTTATTGAGTCGGGGTACTTTTTTAAATATAAGCCACCAAGTCAAAATGCGGTATTATCCTTGCCTGAAATATGCGTAGGTTATCCCATTACTCAGTTTGTGGCCTCAGAAGATGCTTTTTTCTTTAAATATGTGGCCAAAAAGCCAAAGGCACAGAAGAGCAGAATGAAATAAAATATTTTAGTAGATTGCAGAAAATGACGCAAAAAACAACCCTTCTTATTCCAGTTTTTAATGATTGGGAATCTCTTTCCTTATTACTGGATAAGGTCAATGATCAGGCTCTTCGTTTGGGAATCCGTTTTCCGGTGGTGGTCATGAATGACTGTTCTAGTGAAACCATGAAGGTTAAAACGTATGCTAATCTAGATATTTCTGTGGTACACCTACTTAGAAATGTAGGTCATCAAAAAGCCATAGCAGTGGGCTTGTCTCATTTGGCGGCTGTGGACGAAGAAACTGATGTAATAGTGATGGATGCTGATGGGGAAGATAGACCTTCCGATATTCCTGCTTTATTGAAGGCATCTGCTGAGAATCCGGAAAAAATAGTTTTTGCTCAAAGGAGCAAGAGGAGTGAAGGTTTCATTTTCAGACTTTTCTATTTCATTTATAAAATGGTCTTTAAGATACTTACTGGGAAAGTGATAGCTTTTGGCAATTACTCTTTAGTCCCTTTTAGTCTTTTGAGAAAAATAAGTTTTGTCTCCGAGATTTGGAGTAATTATCCAGGCGGAGTTATCCGTTCTAAATTGCCTTTTACGTCTATACCATTAGGGAGAGGGAAAAGGTTGGCAGGCGAATCTAAAATGAATTTTGTGTCCCTGGTACTTCATGGAATGAGCACTATAGCCGTTTTTTTAGATACGACGGCTGTAAGAATAATGCTTTTTTCAGTCATAATGATTGGCTTTTCTTTATTGGGCATTGGTGTGGTCTTGGAACTTAAATTCGTGGCTCATATGGCATCTCCAGGATGGGCGTCTTCTTTGGCTTCAGCTTTTTTTATCATAGTGCTTCAGGCCTTTTTTATATCCTTATTTTTGGTCTTTACGGTGCTGAGTTACCGAAGCAATAAGCATTTTATTCCGATGACAGATTATCCTCCATTTATTGAACGAATCGAGAAAATCTAATAAGACCTATGTCTATACTAAGTGAATATTTGCAAAAAATAGAGGACAAAGTTTCTAGCTTCGTGTCGGTCAATAATTGGCGATTAAAGACTGTGGGCCTTTGTTGTTTTATGGTAATTTTATCTTTCTTTAATAATCTATATCCACTCAAGAACTTCAAAACTTTCTACGACCAAGTCATTACCAATAGGGCTGAGGTATTTCTTTACGAAACTGTTAAAGATAGAGCGGGAGATTTGACTGGAAACTTTGATTATGAGCCTTATTCGGGCAAAGAGAGTAGAACTTTTAGGTTAGTGGCTCCCCTTTTTATAAAACTTACGGGCATTCAGCATGTTAGCTTTTTCCTCTATGCCATTCAGCTGCTTTGTGGTTTACTATTCTTCTATTTATTAACTGGTTTTGTACAAGAACTTACCGGAGACAGATCGGCTACTTTATATGCCATGATTGGCATTTCGTCGGTCTATTTAGGGTCTTGTTTTCTGATTGAAAATCTAGGTTATGGAGACTTGTTTTCCTTCTTTTTTCTTTTCCTAGCCATCTATTTTGGTAAAAAACCTTGGTTAGTCTTTGTGTTTTTGCAGTTAGCCTTTTGGAATGACGAAAGAGCGTTTATAGGTAGCGGATTGGCCTTTGTTTGGTTGTGGTGGTATCCTCAGTTTAAAAGTAATAATCCTATCAAAATTAAGCTTAATTGGTCTATGACGGCTGTAGTGCTAGCTTGGATGGCGTGGGTAGGTGGAAGATACTATCTCATGAATGTGGTAGGCATGAAACCAACGTATAATCCAGATGGTGAATTTATGGTACGAATTCAGCAAAGTTTCTGGTCGCTTGGCTTCCGTTTACTTTGGCAATTTGAAGGTTGGTGGCTCTTATTTGGCCTTATGGGAATGATGCTTTGGAGCAAAAAGGAGTATCTAAGTCTTGTTTCAATAGTTGGTGCCTTGGCGGCTTCTTCATTGTCCGCGATGATTATTTATGATTCTACCAGAAGCGGTACATTCGCTTTTATCGCCATCTTTTTTGCCATAGCTATTTGCAAAAAGTATTTGACCGACAGGCAGTTAAGACTACTTCTCTTGGGCACAGCTATTTTATGCTTCTTACATCCTTTGGCAAGTCAAACTAGAGGTGTAGGTTTCTTTTTGATGTAGCTTAGAATATTCCTTGTAAAGCATCTTGAATCCATTGCGGAGCAAAGAAAAGTGCTAGAACAGAGACAGCTAAAAGGGTCAAAAAGGCCATTTGTACTATAGGAAGCTTCTCATCATTTATAGGCTCATTTGGTTTCTTAAGAAACATGAAATAAGGTATTTTGAGGTAATAGTATATGGATACTGCAGTGTTTATCAGCCCAAAAACTAAGACCCAAAGCAGAATATTTTCTCCACTAGATGAGTATTGCTCGTATAGTGAGCTAAAGACAAGGAACTTAGCTGTAAAACCGGCTGACGGAGGAAGGCCCACAAGGCCAATCATGAAAATTAGACCGAGTATACTTAAAAAGATAAATCTCTGACTCAGGCCAGCCATAGCCTTAAATTCGTTGGAGCCAGTTTTCTTTTCAATCATGTCGAGTAACAGAAATGATCCCGTGGACATGAAAATATAAACGGCTAAGTAAAACACAGAAGCCTGAAAACCGGATGACTGAAATGCCAAAAGGCCAATTAGTATAAAACCTGCTTGTGCAATACCCGAATAGCCTAACATCCTTTTTGCGTTAGTCTGGGAAATAGCTGCAAAGTTTCCAATTAAGATAGACAGCAGAATGACAAAACTTAAAAGTAGGCCGGTGTCGACAGGGATTTGAACAAGGAACTTATAAATAAGAAAAACAGCAGCAATTTTAGGAGCCACTGAAAGAAATGAAATCAGCGGTGTAGGAGTAGCTTCATAAACATCTGGAGCCCAAATATGGAAAGGGGCCGCCGATAATTTGAAGAGCGGCCCCGCTAGGGTGAGGCCTAATGCTCCTAAAATAGCCCAACTAGGATTTGATAATACTTGACTTTGAAAAGCGGCTGAACTAAAATTCATTGAACCTGTAATGCCGAAGAATAATGACATTCCAAAAAGCATGAAGGCTGTACTGGCTCCACCGAATATCAAGTATTTAATCCCGGCTTCTAAATTGGATTTATTGCCATTCATGGCTACCAAGATATAGGAGCAAATTGATACTGTTTCCAGAGCTATAAAGATGCTTAGGAAGTGATTGGCCATGAGTAGAAACAGCAATCCCATGACTACGGTGATCAAAACTATATAGTACTCCGTATCCAAATCATAGCCCATTACTTTTATGTGACTGAGAACAATAAGGGTGGTAATGAGTGTTAACTCTTTTCCTAAAGTGCTTAAAGCTGTGCTTTCAAAAAGGCCATTGAAAATAGAAAGAGTGGCTGAATCTGTTTGGGACACAATGGCATAAGCAAGTAGAATGAAAACTAAAGTCAGAAACCAAGCGGCAGTTCTATAAGCAGAAGTCTTTTTACCAAAAGCTACTAGAGTGGTTAAGAGAACTATGCCCAGAGCAAGACAAATTTCTGCTGAAATGGCAGAGGTGCTGGTAAGAATATGTGCTAATTGTTCTAACATCTATTTTGCTGTGTTAGATAAAAAGGTATCAACGGCAACATGACTTACTTCAAAGATTAAGTTGGGCCAAATTCCGAAAAGGATAGCTAAAACCGCTAAACCGAAAAGCATGCTTATTTCGCGTTGGTTTAAGTCTGTCATTTCATTTTGCAAGGAACGATTAACCCAGAATTCGCCAAAGAACATTCTTTGGAGTGCCCATAGAAGATAAATTGCTGATAAAATAATACCTAAAACAGCTAAAGAAGGTAGCCATAAAGGTAGGGTTGGTGCGTTGAAGGCACCTAATAGAGAGAAAAACTCGCCTATAAAACCTGATAGCCCAGGAAGACCTAGGGAACCAAAGAAAGCTATTACCACCACACCAGTGAAAAGTGGCATCTTACTAGCCAAGCCTCGGTAGTTTTGAATGAGTCTGTTTCCTGTTCTGTCATATACCACGCCCACAATTAAAAAGAGCATAGCGGATAAAATACCGTGGCTAAACATTTGATAAATGCCTCCGTTTATACCTTGCTCATTGAATGCTGCAAAACCCAAAAAGACAAAACCCATATGAGATACAGATGAATAAGCAATTAGTTTTTTAAGGTCATCTTGAGCCAATGCGTTAAAAGCTCCATAGACGATGGAAAGAACACCCAACCCTGCTATGACATAGGCCATATCAAAGGCCTCAGAAGGAAAGAACCCAATACCTATTCTGAGAAAAGCGTAACCGCCCACTTTTAAAAGAATACCCGCTAAAACTACAGAGATGGCCGTAGGGGCCTCTACGTGAGCATCTGGCAACCAGGTATGGAAAGGAACGGTAGGCAGTTTGATGCCAAAACCAATGAGGAGCAATACAAAAAGGACTGTTTTAGCAGGCCATCCAAAGAGGCTATTGGATGCTTCTGCATCTAAAACAGAACCAGAAATATAGTTGCTAGCATCTGACAGAATTCTGAAATCAAAAGAGAATATATTCTTTCCTAGCTCTGTAGATAAGGCTGTATCAGTAACAGAAAGCCCCATGGCTAGCATCACAATGAGAATAAAAACAGAACCCACCAGTGTATAAATAATGAATTTCATGGCCGCGTACTCTCTTCTTTCCCCGCCCCAAATTCCGATAAGGAAGTACATAGGCAAGAGCATAAACTCAAAGAATAAAAAGAATAGGAAGAAATCTAGCGACACAAAGCAGCCGAATACAGACGACATTAATAAAAGATAGAAGGCGAAGTAGGTCTTAGTTCTTTTAGCTATCGAATGAGATGAAATGGTAGCTACTAAAAATACGATTCCGGCCAATAGAACCATCGGCAAACTGATGCCATCTAAACCCAAGAGATATTGAATATGGATAGCACCTAAACTACCAAGTTCAAGGTTTATCCAGTCTTTTTGTTCTAAGAACTGATAGCCAATAGCTTCTTTATCAAAACCTGAATAGAGGTAAAGGCAGATGAGAAGAGCAATGACAGAAATAACAAAGGTAAGCCGATATGCGTTTTTCTTAGCAGTTTCAGGCAATAGGAGTATGGCGGCTGCCCCTACAAGCGGTAAAAAAATAAGGATGGATAATAGATATGCTGTCATGTAATCTTAAAGCAGGGTCAAAAGTATCATTATTGCCAATAAAAAAAGAACGAGTGCTATCAAATAACTCTGAATTTTACCTCCTTGAATAAGTCTTAAACGGCCACCTATTTTTCTAACCCCGTTTGAGATGAAGTTGACCATTCCATCTATCCAACTTTCATCTAAATAACGGGTAAATGTGGCAGTTTTTTTAGCCAGCGGACTCAATAGGCCTATGGCACCGTCTATAACTTCATTGTCGAACCGATGCACCATCTTAGAGAAACCTTTAATATGTAAGAGGACGCCATTATCGGTCGGAACTAACTGACCAGCTATGGGCTTGGCAATACTATTCAAATAGAAGGTATCAATAAAAAAGTGATTTAGTCCAAATTGTCTCCAAACAGACTGCCTATTAAACTTATTTGAGATTTCTCTCTTTGAAATGGAAAATGAAGCCACTATCGCTATGAGACTTAAACATAAAACGGCGTAACCCAGCCAATGGCTTTCTTGATGGGGGATAGTGAAATAACTAGAGAATCTGCTTGTTTCAAAGCTTAGCGGACTATCTCCAAATACAAACCAAAAAGAACAAAGGGCTAATGGAACGATACTCCATTCAAAAATACTGTTAGGACTTTGTTCTTGCTTCTCTAATGCCCTAGGCATAAAAACCAGAACAAAAGCTCGCATCATATAAAACCCGGTCATGACGGAAGCTAGAATACCTAGAACAGGAATGATCATTAATACAGGACTTGCCTTAGCCCAATTCCATGTAGAAATAAGTATGGCGTCTTTTGAGAGAAATCCAGAAAATAAGGGAAGGCCTGTCAAAGAAGCGGCACAAATGATGAACAGAATAGTTAAATGCGGTTTGCTCTTTAGTAAACCACCCATTTTTTCCATGTTTTGCTCATGATGAAAATGATGAATGACCGCTCCTGCAATTAGGAAAAGTCCAGCTTTGAAAAAGGCATGTGTTAAGAGATGGAACAAAGCCGCATGCGTGGCACCCGCACCCATAGCCATTACCATTAAACCTAACTGTGAAACGGTGGAGTAGGCCAAAACTTTTTTTATGTCTTGCTGAAAAATGGCAGAATATGCTGCTAAAGCGGCGGTAATAGCACCAATGACAGCAATGAAGAGTCCTGCGTCTGCGGTGAAAACAAAGTTGACACGGGCCAATAGGAAAATACCAGCAGCCACCATAGTAGCGGCATGAATAAGGGCCGAAACTGGCGTAGGGCCTTCCATGGCATCTGGTAACCAAACTTGAAGTGGAAACTGGGCAGACTTGCCAATACAACCCGCAAAGAGTAATATTCCGGTTAAGGTCAAAAGGCCACTTGGTTCATAAATAATGGCTGAAAGGGCGGTAAGTTCTAAAGTTTGGAACTGTACATATACTAAGGCGATTCCAATCAGAAAACCAGCATCGCCTATTCTATTGATAATAAATGCTTTTAAGGAGGCATTGGTGGCAGATTGTTTTTTGTACCAAAAACCTATCAAGAGGTAAGAACTAAATCCAACGAGTTCCCAAAAAACAAAAATGAATAGCAAATTACCACTGGCCACAAGACCTAGCATAGAAAAAACAAAGAGATTGAGATAGGCGAAGTATTGGCCATATCTGTCATCTTTTTCCATGTATTTAGTGGAAAAAAGCTGAACTAAAAGTGCTATGAACTGCACAAGGCACCAAAGGAGAAGTGTAAGTCTATTTACAAGAATAGAAGCGAAAAAGTCACTCTTTTGGAAACTTACCCAAGGGTATTCAAAGGCAATAGGGCCATCAAAGGTTTGAATAAGATAAAATGCGAGCCCAAGACCAATTAAATTTAGAGTTATGGAGAAAGCACTCACCAAAACATTTCGGCGTAAAAATAAAAGACCAGAAAACCCCGAAAGGTAGATACCTAAAGTAATAAAAAATATTTGGTCGGCTGGCATAAATTAATGGCCTGATTAAGGTCAAAGGTACGTCAAAATTAATACTCTACTAAACTAGTAGACTAAAGAATTAATTCCATGGGCAATTTACTACACTTCCTTCTTTTTATTGTTGGCTTTTAAAAAGAATTAGAGCTACTGACATAAGGTTGTCATACGATGATGTGAATTTGCCCCCGAAATCAAAAATAAAAGTAATGATAACATTTATAGAGGCCTTCAAAAGTGAATTGGCTGATGAAGCAAAAGAAACCAAAAGGATGCTAGAAAAAGTACCTATGGACAAATTTGACTGGCAGCCACATACCAGAAGTATGAAACTAGGAGTATTGGCGTATCATTTGGCAGAATTACCTCATATGATTTCTAAAGCCTTATTGAAAGACAAATGGGATTTTGCAGAAGAAGAACCAGTGGATGCCAAATCTTTTGAAACCAATGAGGCATTATTGGTTGTTTTTGAAAACGCTGTCAAGGATGCCATGGATGCCTTAGAGGTATCGTCTGATGATATTCTCTTAGACAAGTGGAAGCTATGTGCGGGAGAAATTACTTATCTGGAAATAGAAAAATGGGAAGCGGTTCGTCATGCCTTAGGTCAAAATGCCCATCATAGAGCACAATTGGGTGTATTTCTTAGACTTTTGAATCTCCCTATTCCTGGCCCGTACGGCCCAAGTGCAGACGAGATGTAGTTGAAGCATCATTTTGATTTGATAGGGGAAAGGAGAATTTGAACTAATGGAATAATCAGAAAGAAATCCTTTGAGCCAAAATACTGTTTGAAGCACAGTCGGGATTTTGAGACTTACAGTGTTTTAATAGCAAGATTTTTTTTAAAATTCTGACTGTGTAAGTTTATTTTGGCAAATGGTTTTTCCTTAGTTTTTGCCTTACAAAAAGTAAGTCCAGCCCGGAAGGGGCAGCCTCGAATAGGCTTTAAAAGGATGCTGTATAGTCTTAGTTTTTAAACGTATCTTAAATTTTAGATTGAAGGATAAAGATTGATTTTGGTATTTTCGGTAATCAAACTTATTTCAGTTTATGACAATAGAAGCAAAAGCCCCAGGAGATTACATCAGTAAAGTTCCTGCAGAACGAACATCGGCGATGAAGAAACTCAGAAGTGTTATTTTAGAGAATCTTCCTGAGGGTTTTCATGAGTGCATGAACTATGGGATGATAGGTTATGTGGTGCCTCACAGATTTTCCCCTCGGGTTATCACTGTGACCCTAAACTGCCTCTGCCGTTTATGAATATAGCTTCGCAAAAGAATTTCGTCGCTGTGTATCACATGGGCATTTATTCAGATCCAGAATTAATGGATTGGTTTGTTAAAGAATATCCAAAATACAATAGTCGCAAGCTAGATATGGGGAAAAGCTGTATCCGATTTAAAAAACCAGACGAGATTCCTTTTGACTTAATTGGGCAGCTGGCAGCTAAAATGACTGTGAATCAATGGATAGAAATGTATCAAGATAAAATTCAAAAATAATGGCAAAATTAGAGTGCTATATCATGTTCGATGGAGATTGTAAATCAGCATTTACATTTTACTCAGGTATCTTCGGTGGAGAACCTGTCTTTTCTAAGTTTGATGAAATGCCAGGAGGAGCAGCTGCGGCAGGAATAGATGGTGAACGAATTATGAATGTTATGCTACCCATCGGCGATTCAGTTTTGCGAGGCTGTGATTTACCAAAAACCGAAGAAACCGCCAGAAATAAAAGTGCTTTTAATGTGATGGCCAATGCAGAAACCAAAGAACAAGCAGATTATTACTTTCATTCTTTGGCTTCTGGTGGGCATATCTCCATGCCCATAGAAAGCACCTTTTGGGGTGCTTATTTTGGTATGTGTACAGACAAATTTGGTATTCAGTGGATGGTGAGTTTTGGCTAGAAGTCCAAATTCTCAACTATCAAGGCACTTGCACCACCGCCTCCATTACATATGGCGGCCATGCCGTATTTGGCTTTTCTCTGTTTCAGTACATTTAGAAGTGTCACTACAATTCTGCTTCCAGAGTTTCCAAGAGGGTGACCTACAGCGAGTGCTCCTCCATGGATATTTACTTTTTCATGCGACACACCCAAAACCTTCATAAAGGCTAATGGTACTACTGCAAAAGCTTCATTTACTTCAAAATATTCAATGTCTTCCATTTTTAAGTTGGCTTTAGCCAAAACCTTTTTTGCAGCTAAAACAGGAGCCGTCGTAAAAAACATAGGGTCTTGTTCTGCTTCAGCATAGGCTAATATTTTAGCCTGAGGTTTTAGTCCATGCTTTTCTACGGCCGATCCACTGGCCAAGATCATACTGCTGGCACCGTCACTCATCGGACTCGCACTGGCGGCTGTTACTGTTCCATCTTTTGAGAATGCTGGTCTTAAGGTGCTCATTTTCTCGAAATTGGCCTTGCTGAAAGCTTCGTCTTGTGTTAGGAATTTAGGTTCTCCTTTTCTAGTCGGAATTTCCATGGCAAGGGCCTCATCTTTAAAAATACCAGCTTCCCAAGCGGCTG
>JBLHOT010000029.1:0-39073 GCA_047623945.1 Arcticibacterium sp.
CCCCTTGAGGTTTTCTGTCGTCGTTTCTATTTGGTCTGTCGTCTCTTTGGCGGTCTGATCTTCCAAAAGAGCGGTCCCCTTGAGGTTTTCTGTCGTCGTTTCTATTTGGTCTGTCGTCTCTTTGGCGATCTGATCTTCCAAAAGAGCGGTCCCCTTGAGGTTTTCTGTCGTCGTTTCTATTTGGTCTGTCGTCTCGTTGACGGTCTGCACTTCCAAAAGAGCGGTCACCTTGAGGTTTTCTGTTTTCTGAGTTTCTATCTTGATTTGGTTTTGGATGCTCGTTCTTTGAAGAATTTGAACGCTCGTCGTTCGACTTATCGAACTTTCTGAAGTTTGCCATAAAAATTATGAAGTATGCAGTATCGCTACTGGATTTTAAGAAATGTATTCTACAATATATTTTCAAAGGTAAATCTAATCTTTCGTAATTCGCTGGCTAGTATTGGTTTTGACATGACTTTCCTTGTAAAAAGTCAATTCTGAGACAGTCATTAAGCTGAATTTCCGATTATCCTTTTTCTAAACCCTTCTTAAATCAAAAGAGTGGCGTTTATCCCATTTTGATAGGAAACTGCGATGTCTTGAGTTAATTTGGTAAAACATTTTAAATCCTATCAGGTCAATAGCTATTGACTTGGTAATAAATCTACCCTTTATATGATAGCAATATATGCAATCGTTTTCTTAGTTTTTGTCATCTTTATGATGGGCGTTAAAGTAGTGCCCCAGCAAAGAGCCTTCATCTTAGAGCGTTTAGGTAAATATCAAACAACCCTTCAGCCAGGAATTAATTTCATTATTCCTGTGGTAGATAGAATAGCTTACAAGCATGGTTTGAAAGAGCAGGCATATGACATTCATGAGCAAGTATGTATCACTAAAGATAATGTGCAGGTACGTGTAGATGGCGTTATTTTCCTCCAGGTAATAGATGCACATAAAGCATCTTACGGGGTGAATGATTACGTGTTTGCCGTAACACAGTTGGCTCAAACCACCATGCGTTCGGAAATAGGAAAAATAATCCTTGACAAAACGTTTGTGGAAAGGATGGCCATAAATCAGGCCGTAGTTTCTGCTATTGACGAGGCAGCAATAAGCTGGGGAGTGAAGGTATTACGTTATGAGATTAAAAATATTTCTCCTCCTGCAACTGTATTACAGGCCATGGAAAAGCAGATGCAGGCGGAGCGTGAAAAACGTGCCGTTATTTTACAGTCTGAAGGTATGCAGCAGAGTGCTATTAATAATGCTGAAGGACAAAAATCAAGGGTGGTCTTAGAATCTGAGGCTGAAAAGCTCATGCAAATAAATCAGGCGGAAGGAGAAGCTGCTGCGATTTTATCTGTTGCTCAGGCTACCGCCGAATCTGTGAGATTAGTCGCTGCGGCCATTAGTCAGAAGGGTGGAATGGAAGCTGTCCAGCTTCAAGTAGCTGAGCAGTATATAGAGCAGTTTGGTAAATTGGCTAAAGAAGGTAATACTTTAATCTTGCCATCAAATTTAACAGATGTAGGCTCTATAGTAGCTTCTGCCATGACTGTCATCAAAGAAACAACACCTAAAAAATAATGGTATGGAATTATCGCACATTGAAATTTGGGTAATTCTAGGAGTAGCATTACTCGTTATAGAAATATTTTCGGTCTCTTTTTTCGCTATATTTTTTGGTGTAGGTGCCTTGGTCACTGCCCTCATTACCTATTTCGGATTAACCACTGAAGTTGTGCCTCAAATAATCACCTTCCTAGTGGTTTCTATTGGGGCCCTTTTAGTATTCCGAAAGCAAATTTTGGAGTCTTTTAGTAAAAAAGGCGAGCAGTATTCTGAGCTTCTTAATGAAAAAGCTAAAGTCTCTGTGGCTATTCCTTCCAAAGGGGAGGGTAAGGTCTTTTATAGAGGTGCAGACTGGATAGCCGGAGCATTATCTGAAAGTGCGATAGACAAAGGAGCTACTGTGCTAATCAGAAAAGTGGATGGCATCAGACTGATGGTAGAAGAAGAATAGACGTATGAAACATTGTTTAAAAATAGGTCTGATATATTTTTCGGGCCTTTCTTTTTTTCAAATCAACGCTCAGTCCTTAATCCCTTTGAGTGATGAAAACCTCTTAGATACCGTTCAAAAACAGACCATAAAATACTTTTGGGAGTTTGCACACCCCGTGAGTGGATTGGCTAGAGAAAGAAGCAATACGTCTTTTGGATATGGAAATGAGACCTGTACTTCGGGAGGGACGGGATTTGGAGTAATGGCCATTATTGCCGGCGTAGAACGCCAATGGATTCAGAGAGATTCGGCAGCTTTTAGGTTATTGAAAATGGTTGATTTCTTAAATGCCACACCCTCCTATAATGGGGTTTTTCCTCATTGGATAAATGGAAAAACAGGAGCAACTATTCCTTTTAGTAAAAAGGATGATGGAGCAGATCTGGTAGAAACTGCTTTTTTATTCGAAGGGCTTCTTTGTGCTAGAGCGTACTTTGACGCTGACAATGGCACAGAAAGAACCCTAAGAAATAGGATAACAGAACTTTGGGAAGCCGTAGATTTTGGGTATCACACAAATGACACAGATAGCCTTCTTTACTGGCACTGGAGTCCAAATTATGATTTCGAAATGAATTTTGAGCTTCGCGGGTATAACGAAACACTAATTACTTACATACTAGCCGCAGCCTCTCCTAATCACAACATTGACAAAAAAGTATATGACTCATGTTGGGCTAGAAGCAGCCATTTTGAAAATGGTAAGAGCTATTATGGCATTACATTGCCCTTGGGTTTTGAGTATGGAGGGCCTTTGTTTTTTGCACACTACTCCTTTTTGGGCCTTAACCCTAAAGGCTTAAAAGATATGCATGCCGACTATTGGCAACAGAATGTCAATCATACACAGATTAATTATCTATATTGTGTAGAAAATCCACTAAACCATAAGGGATATGGTTCCAAATGTTGGGGATTAACGGCCAGCGATAATCATAATGGTTACAGTGCACATTCGCCTACCAATGATTTGGGTGTGATAAGTCCCACGGCGGCTTTGGCCTCTTTTCCATATACACCAAAGGAATCCATGGCTGCTCTCAGGTACTTTTTTGAAGAAAGGGGAGCCGATTTATGGGGAGACTATGGATTTAAAGATGCCATGAATGAAACAGAAGAATGGTACAGCGACGGCTATTTGGCAATAGACCAAGGGCCTATTGTGGTCATGATAGAAAACTACAGAACTGGGCTTTTCTGGGAGTTGTTTATGCAGATACCAGAGATTCAAAATGGGCTAAAAAAGTTAGGTTTTGAAAGTCCATACCTTTTGGGAAAGTAATTTTTTAAGAGCCTTATCTCATTTTTTGTATGTTTAATGTTCTAATCATATTCAAATTATCACCGATGAAAAAAGTATTCTCATTTCTATTTCTTATTCCTTTATTGTCAATAGCTCAAAACTCCTCACAGATAATACCGCTTTGGGGAAATGGGGCTCCCGGTTTTGAGGAACTACAACTAGAAGAAGAAGAGGCGGAGGATTATTGGGTTAAGAATATTCATAATCCCACGCTCACTGCTTACTTTCCGGCTTCAGGTAAAAGTAATGGCACTGCCGTTTTGATTTTTCCAGGTGGAGGACATAGGCTGCTTGTTATTGATGCTGAAGGCACCTATGCTCAAGAGCATTTAAATAAGTTTGGAATTACTGCTTTTGTACTAAAATACAGGCTGGCCAGAGAGCCGGATTCTCCATACGAAGTAGGTGTTCATGCCAAAGAAGATGCTCAGAGAGCTATGAGATTGATTCGTAAGAATGCGGTGAAATGGGGTTTGGATAAAGAGAAGGTTGGGATAATGGGTTTTTCGGCTGGAGGTGAAGTGGCTAATTGGATAGCGTATGACGATGGTACCGAAGTAATGAATGCTAAAGACGAAATTGATGACGAGAATTATAAGCCTGATTTTCAAATCCTCATATATCCTGGACCTTTAGGCGTCCCTAAGAGCGTAGAGGCCACAGCTCCGCCAACATTTGCCTTAGCTGCAAATGACGATGAATGCTGCTCTCAACCAGTTTTTGATATTTTGAAGGCATATCGTGATGCCAATGCTCCCATTGAAGCCCATTTTTACAGCAAAGGAGGTCATGGCTTTAATATGGGATACCGCTCAGATTTGAAAACGATAAGCCATTGGCCCGCAAGGCTGGAAGATTGGCTGGTGGATAGTGGGTACGGAACGGCTTCGAAGTAGTCATTGGACCTATTCTTTTTTGAAGAATAATTTAAACTTGTAAAAGCCACGAAATACTTGTTATTATAAATCGTTTAAATTATTAACAATAAGCCCTAAATTGGGGCGAATCCTAAGCTGACTGTACCGTACGAATGAGAAAATGCTCACTTTTAGTTCTGATATTGTCCTTTTTGGCCTTTACTGCCTCTGCTCAGCTTCAAGCCTATAAAAAGGGTTTGGCGAGTTTTGAAAAAGGATATTATGATTTGGCCATAAATGACCTCACTAAGGTTAAAGAAATAGACGCGTCTCAAAAGGCCAAATTAAAATATACGATAGCAGAAGCCTATAGATTGTCTAATCGATGGATAGAATCCATTCCTTATTACTCAGAAGCATTAGCCTTGGGCGTAGAAGATGATGACGCTGTTTTTTATTATGCATATGGTTTGAAAGCCAATGAGCAATATGATTTGGCCAGAGACCAGTTCCAGAAATACAGCACTCTAAAGACAGACAATAAGGCTTATAATGAATTGGCCAATCGTGAGCTTAATACGCTTCAGATTGTTGATTTACTAAAAGTAAAAGATACAGGACTGGCGTTTAGGAATTTAAAAGAAGTAAACTCCGAAGGTTCAGAGTTCTCGCCACTAGTTTATAACGGGCAGTTAATTTTTTCTGCTTCAAGGAAACAAAAAACCTATTCTAATGGCCTACCATTTTTGGGTATTTATAGAGCTAAAATCAACGAGGATTTAACATCTATTGGAGATACTGAACTATTCAGTGATGCTATTTTTGACCCTGAAAGGAATGAAGGGACTCCAGCGTTTTCTCCAAATGGCAAAACGGTCATTTTTGCAAGGAGTAATTCCGGCAAAAGAAAAGATGTTTCCCCTGATGTAGATTTATATATAAGCAGGCTAGTTCCAGGTTCTGGATGGACAGAGCCTATTTTAGTATCAGCATCTGATTCTGCGAGTTGGGATGGAAGTCCTGCTTTTTCTGGTGATGGAAGAACCCTTTATTTCTCTTCTAATAGGGTAGGTGGTTCTGGTGGAATGGATCTCTATCGTGTAAATATGGATGCCTCAGGTAGATTTGGGAACCCCGCTAACATGGGAAAGGCTCTAAATACGCCTGGTGATGAAATGTTTCCTTTCGTATCCAAAGACGGGAAATTGTTTTTTGCTTCAGACGGACATCCGGGATTAGGAAAATTAGACTTGTTTGTGGCTGAGCGGAGGTCTGGTAAAATTTCTGTTGAAAACTTAGGGCTGCCTTATAATTCATCTTTGGATGATTTTGGGCTCTCTAGTGATGAAAGGGGTAATATATTCTTCTCCAGTAATAGAAGAGGAGGTATGGGAGACGATGATATCTATTTTTACCAGGCTCCGGCCAAAGAAACTCTGGCAGATAATGTTGATCCATTGACAGGTAGGCCTAGAAACGAAGATGGAGAAGGAGAAGATGTTAATATAAAGGCTGTCAATTATTTCTTAGAAGGTAAAGTTTTAGAAGAAGAAAGTGTGGCTGTTACTGATGCCAAAATTACCATTTACAGAATAGATGGGGGTTTTGAGGAATTAGATACAGAAACTATAAGTGATGCCAATGGTACTTTTGGGCCTATTAGATTAGTGGAAGATACAGATTACGTAATCATTGTTGAAAAAGAAGCATATTTAACTGGTAGAGAAGGGTTTAGCATGTATGGCAGAACCATCCCACAAATATTATTAAGAAAGCCTGTAACGGATACTACTTTTAACACAGAGATAGTTCTGGATAAGCTTTTTGTTGGGAAAACGTTTGTACTTGAAAACATTTACTATGACCTAGATAGGGCAGAGATTAGGTCGGATGCGGCTTTGGAACTGGATAAATTGGTTCAGGTTTTATTAGATAACCCTACCATTAAAATTGAATTAGGTTCGCATACAGATGTCAGAGGTTCTCCTATTTATAACTTCCGTTTATCTCAAAGAAGAGCTGAATCTGCTGTAGAATACATCATTTCTAGGGGTATAGTTAGAAATAGATTAACTGCTCAAGGTTACGGGGAAGACGAACTCATCATAGAAGGGGCGAGAACGGAAGAGGAGCATCAGGTCAATAGACGTACAGAGTTTAAGGTAACTGGTATTGACTCTGCCAAGGCTGCTGAATAATTCATCAAAGTTTTGTAAATTGAGCCTGATATTATCAGGCTTTTTTTATGCGTAATTTATTAGTTCTAATTCTTTTGTCTTCTTTTCAATTGATGGCTCAGTCCGAAGAAATTTTACTCTACCCGAGAGGTGCTCCTGGTTTAACAGCGGGTCATGGTCTTGTAGAAGAAGACCTGAGTACCAAAAATGACGGTATTGTAAGACTCAGGAATGTTTCTGAGCCTAGTCTCAGGGTATATAGGCCGAAGAAAGGTAAGGTGAATGGCACTTCTGTGATTATTTGTCCCGGCGGAGGTTATAGTATTCTGGCGATTAATCATGAAGGTTATAATTTTGGAGAATGGTTTGCAGAAAGGGGTATCACGGCTTTTGTGTTAAAGTATAGATTACCACAGGCAGAAATGTTTTCCCATAAAGAAATTAGACCCCTAGAGGATGCTCAAACGGCCATAGCATACTTGAGGGCACATACCTCCGACTATAATATAAATCCTGAGAAGATAGGTATAATGGGTTTCTCAGCTGGAGGACATTTGGCGGCTACGGCTTCTACTCTTTTTAACTGGAGAATAGGTGAAAATAAAAAAACGGAGGTCAGTCTAAGACCAGACTTTAGTATCCTGGTTTATCCGGTGGTGTCCTTTAATGACAAGTTTGGTCATTCTGGATCTAGAAAAAACTTAATAGGTCCAGAACTTAAGATTAAGGATATAGAGCAGTTTTCAAACGAACTTCAGGTTACAAAGGATACGCCACCAGCATTTCTTGTTCATGCATACAATGACCCCGTGAAGATGGAGAATAGTTTAGCCTATGTTACTGCTTTAAGGACGTTCAATATTCCTGCAGAACTTCATTTATATGAAAAGGGTGGACATGGTTTTGGAATGGGAACAAATAAAAGAAGCCCTGTGGCCAAATGGACGGAAAGGCTGGAGGATTGGCTTGTCAATAATAAATTACGCTGACATCAACCAGGCCAGATAGTTTAGGGTACGATATTTGCCGATGATTAACCGCTAGAAATAGCAAACCATTTAATAAAAAAGAAGAATAGCCTTTCTTGTTATCAAAAAGTCTATTTACTTTTATATCAGGAACAATTAAATACTACATTCTTATGAAGAAAGTAATCTATACACTAAGTGCTGCCTTAATAGCCGGATCTGTTTCAGCCCAGGTCGTAAGTACTGCACAAATTTATATATCTGATGGAGCGGTAATGTCCGTTGGTCAAGACTTCCAGAACAAAGGAGAACTGACAAACAATGGTCAAATGAATTTTCGAAAGAATATTGAAAATAATGGTCAGCTAAAATCTGAAGGATCTGTTGTCTTTGATGGTCTTGGAAAACAAACGGTATCTGGAACAAACGATATAGTACTTTCTAAAGTAACTATTGAGAATGATGTAGATTTAAAAACTTCATTATTGGTCAATGAAGAATTGACCTATGATAAAGGTATTGTTTCTTCTTCTCAGGAGAATCAATTAGTTTTTGCAAAAGATGCCAATGCTTTCGGAGCTTCAGACTTTTCGCACTCTACTGGAGTCGTGACAAAATTGAAAGCTGATAATTTCGAATTCCCAGTAGGAGATGGTACGACGTACAGAGGATTTGAAGCCAACAGCCAAAATAACAGTAATCTAAGTGCCGAGTATAAAGCTCAAGACCCTAGAGAATTCTCGAAGGATTTAGCAAACGGTACAGACTACGTAAATGAAAGTGAGTACTGGGTTCTAAAAAGCTCAAGTAGTAACGATATAGCTTCCGTAGAACTTCATGGCACTTATGAAAAAAGTGTAGCTTACTTAAAGAAAGGAGCTTGGACTATATCTGAGAATTCTGCCTTTGATAAGAAAAGTGGTTTAGAAAAAGGTGTAATGTTCACTTCTGGAGATGGTAAATTCGTAAAGAGTGGTATAGGAGTATGGCCTAATCCTACTCAAGGAGACTTCAATTTGAAGTTAACTGGAATGAACGGTACAAATGAAATCACAGTAGATGTTACAAATCAAGACGGTAGAGTTGTCTTAAGAAAGAAAGGAACAGTAGCTGAGTTAAGAAATGTATACTCTCTTCCAGTTAGCCTTGTAACTACAGAACTTACAGTGAGAGTTATAAATGGAGTTGATGTTTTAACCGAGAAACTAATTCTTAATAGATAAGATCGAATACATAGTATTAATAAAAAAGGCTTCCAAACGGAAGCCTTTTTTATATCCACTTTTCTAAACAAATCAATGTGGGGTTAGCTCCAATAGTTTTTTTACCATATTTATTGTAACCAAGCTTCTCATAGAAGGAAATGTTCTTTTCGCTTTTATGTCCTGTCCAGAGCTCAAACCTGGTACCAGAAGGATACAACTGCTCCACCTTTAACATAAGATCTCTTCCTATACTCCGGTTTTGGTAATCTGGGTGTACTGTGAGTTTATAAATGGCACAAGTATTATTTACTGGGGCCGACACTCTGATAGAGCCTATAATCCTCTTATTTTCAACGGCCTTAAGAACTGTTAATTCTCTGAAGTCTTTTTCTACTGCCTCTATACTTTCAGTTAGAGGAGTAATCTTAAAATTATTGTATAGTTCAGCCTCTTGAATAAAAGCAAGTTTTTGAAGTTCGTAAATAGCCTCAATATCGGCCATTACGGCCACTAAAATATCAACTTCCATAAGCAATTGAATAACAAGCTAGGCTTCAGAGCATTTCGCTCTTTTCAATGGAATTAATCCCTTTTTGAGATAGGTTTATAACACCTGAAATAAGTCCGGCAAATCTTGGGTCTTTTGTTAAGCCTTTTTCATAACGAGCGTAAATCTGCTGAATGATAACGGCATTTTTGAAAAGTCCAAAAATATAATAAAAAAGAATCTGAGAGATATCTCTCCCAGATTCTTGAGCATATAGCTCTGCATACTCTTTTCTAGTTAAATTTCCTGGAAGCCAAGAAAGGTTAAAGGCTTTCCCAAAATCATCATCTCCAGCTTCTGACCAATACGCCAAGGTGGTTCCTAAGTCCATGAGTGGGTCGCCTACGGTACACATTTCCCAGTCCAGAATCGCTAATATCTCTGACGGATTCTCAGGGTTAAGAATCATATTATCATACTTGTAATCATTATGTATCAAGCTATGAGCATCTGATTCTGGTAAATTATCACTTAACCACTCGGCCACCTTTAGCATGGCCGGAACATCATCCGTTTTGGAGGCCAAGTACCTTTTTGTCCAGCCAGAAACTTGTCTAGCTACGTAGCCCTGAGGTTTACCAATGTTTACAAGACCCGTTTGCTCAATATCTATGGCATGCAATGTTGCCTGATTTTTACACAAAGTGGTAGAGAGTGTTTTGAAAAGTGCTGAATTGTCTGATTTGAAAAACTTTCTGGCATCTCCAGCTCTTAAAATTGTACCCTGTACACGTTCCATAATATAAAACTCAGAACCAAGAATGCTCTCGTCCGAACAATGGGCCAATGGTGTCGGGATTTGTTTGAAATTGGCACTTTCAAGTGCTTCTAGAATGCCATATTCTCTCCCTATGTTATGACCACCTTTGATGTCTTTGGCACCTTTTGGCGGCTTTCTGAGTACATAAGAAGTCTTACCTTCCAATAGATAGGTAAGGTTAGAGAATCCACCAGAAAACTGCTTAATTTCATCTATTTGACTTAGGCCATTTTTAGCCAAATAGTCATTCACGACACTCAATTCTAAACTTTCTCCAGCCTTTACTTCATCGGCGATGTCAATATCAAGCATTTCTATATGGTTTCAATAAAGTCTTTGCCAATGACATTTTATGCACTTCGTCTGCTCCGTCATAAATTCTAGAAGCTCTTTCATGTGCGTACCAATAGGACAGAATGACGTCGTTTGTCATTCCTAATGCTCCATGCACCTGAATGGCTCTGTCTATCACTCTAAGCATCATATTGGCTGTGTGAAACTTAATTCCTGAAATTTCTGCTCTAGCGGCCTTGCTACCTTCCTTATCTATTTTGGCGGCAGTATTCAGAACTAAAAGTCTACAAGAGTCTATTTCTACACGACTTTCAGAAATGAAATTTTGAATGCTTTGCTGGTCTGCTAGTGTAACCCCCTCTTTTATTTCTCTACTAACGGCATATTTACACATCAGGTCAAAAGAGCGTTCTGCGGTGCCTATAAACCGCATACAGTGGTGTATTCTACCGGGCCCTAGCCTTTCTTGGGCTAATAAAAATCCCTCACCTTCTGGCCCTATCAAATTGCTTTGTGGCACTCGTACATCATTATATTTTACCTCTGCATGGCTGGCCCAGCTATCTCCAGCATGACCCATGATCGGGATATTTCTTACGAATTCGTAGCCAGGACTGTCTAAAGGAACCAATATTTGCGAGGCCCTTTTATGCGGAAGTCCGTCTGGATCTGTCACGGCCATTACCACGGCAAAGGCCGCTCCATCAGCAGAAGAAGTAAACCACTTATGACCATTAATGACGTAATCATCACCATCTTTTACGGCTGTGGTGCCCATTCTTGTTGGATTAGAACCGGCAAATTCAGGTTCTGTCATTGAGAAACAACTTCTGATTTCACCACGAGTTAAGGGCCCTAAATACTTATCTTGAAGTTCTTTATTGGCATATTTATGCATGAGTTCTGTGTTGCCAATATCGGGAGCCTGTGAGTTAAACACAAACTGGCCAAAAGGCGAAAGAGAAAGAATCTCACTAATCTGTCCAAACTCACAAAGGGTAAGTCCCATGCCACCCAGTTTTTTTGGAAGTGCGATACCCCAAAGGCCCATTTCTCTTACTTTTTTTCTAAGATTCAATAGTTGAGGCTCTATGAGTGAGAAATTTCCAGTTAGGTTTGCTGATGTTTCAAAAGGAAAAAGCTCCTTTTCAATAAACTCTTTTATGCGTGGAACAAGAGCTTTCGTTTTATCTGTTGAGAATATCATTTCCATTTATTTTTTGTTGATGTTTTTTATTACTATGCTTCAATTTAATACTTCCAAATTCATATTGGAAGTTTTCCAATAGAATAGATTTAAGCTCCGTAAAACTTTGCCGCATTGAGTCCAAATATCTGAGCTTGCTCGGTTTTAGTGAATCTTGAAAAGTATTCTTGTACAATACCAAGCTGGTCTTCATAAGTACCTGCCACTAAGCAAACAGGCCAGTCTGAGCCATAGACTATTCTTTCTGGTCCAAAAAAGTCTAAGATATGGTCCAAATAAATAGCGAAGTCTTCTTTCTTCCAGTTTTTGATATCTGCCTCAGTTACCATACCAGATACTTTTACATAGACATTCTCATGTTTTGAGATGGCTTGCATGTAATTGCTCCAGCGAGTGACGGACTTTTCTTTAATATTGGGCTTGGCTATGTGCTCTATGATTAGCTTATTATTCGGCAACTGTCTCACAAAATGTAGTACGGATTTGAGCTGTCGCTCGAAAACCAGGATGTCATAAGTGAAATTGTAATTTGGAAATTTTGCCACGGCATCAATGAAACTTTGGTCCATTAAAAAATCATCGGGCTCACTTTGAGCAATATGTCTAAAGCCCTTCATTTTAGGATATTGAGCATAATGCGTTAGCTTATCTTCTAAGTTGCTAGCCTTTAGGTCTATCCAGCCCACCACCCCTTTGATAAACTCATTTTCTTCTGCAAATCTTAGAAAGATGTCATTCTCAGTTTCGTCTTGATTTACCTGGATCAGAATGGAGCCGCCAAATCCATTTTTTTCTAAAATGGGTTTTAAATCTTCTGGCAAGAAGTTTTTACGGATAGCAGCCATTTCGTCATTTATCCATGAGAAATTGATAGGGTCATAATTCCAGAAATGCTGATGTGCGTCTATTTTCATGGCTAAACTTAAAAAAGACCTATGGGCGTGGGTCTCATTATTTTTTTGTCAGTAATCACATGTTTGTGTTCTAGCAGGAAGTTTCTGAAAGATTCCATCTTTTTTAATAGTTTGTCGAAATCATAATGTTCAGCTTCATAAAGCTCTATATAAATTTTATTGAAATCACAAATGATGTATTCCATTCGTTTAAATCCAGCATCTAGAAGGGCATATAAATAAAGCGTTTGGAAATTGAGGTCATGCCTGCCGGCTTTATGTTTTGAAGTAGATTTGAGGTCAATAACTCTGCCACCCCCCAATACATCGGCGTACCCATAAAAGCGTATGTTCTTATGCTGAAAACTCAACAATTGCTGTGTTTTCTTTCTTTTTGGGAGTAAATCAGATGCTTCTTGTATCAGCTCTGGTTTAAATTCTCCTCCCTGATTTTTTAAAACGGCAGCTTCAAAAGAAATCCCTTTTTTGAACCGGGCTAAAACTTCAGGGTCTTTTTCGGGAATTCTATTTATTCTATTAAGTAATTTGTACTTGGTACTAGAATTGGGATCTCTTAGATATCGTTGATATTCATTCAATAGAGTTGGATAGAATTGAAATTGATATTCCATTTATCTGACAAGCTCGGCCGCCCCAAAAACGCCAGCACTATCACCTAGTTTTGGTTTTAAGAAAATGGTGTCCACTTTCCTGTGATTAAAAATGAACTTCTCTATTTCCTTAACTCCCTCCGTATAGATTTCAGCAATATTGCTAACGCCACCGCCTAAAACCACCACATCAGGGTCTAGTACGTTCAATATGTAATGAATGGCCTTTCCAAAAGACTCAAAAAGCCTTTTCATAGTGGCATCGGCATATATGTCTTCCTTATTTCTGTAACGCTCTACAACTTCTTTTAAGCCTCTTTTTGTGCCAGAAATAGAGTGATAGTACTTCTCTAGTGCAGGCCCAGAAAAAACATTCTCATTACACCCACGTTTTCCGCAATAGCATTCTACGCCGTTCTCTTCAAGGACATTATGACCCCATTCTCCACCAATGCCATGTTTCCCATTTATAACTTTTCCATTGACTACCACACCACCTCCAACTCCAGTTCCGATGATTACACCAAAAACGACCTCGGCTTCAGGGTGTTTTTCAGGTACAATTCCCATCGTAGCTTCTGCCAGGGCAAAACAGTTAGCGTCATTGGCCATTTCTATTCTTACACCAAGAATTTCTGCTAAATCCTTCTTCATCGCCTTGCCATTGATACAAACTGTATTACAGTTTTTCATAGTTTGGCTCTGCGGATCTAATGTGCCCGGTGTACTAAAGCCAATAGCAGATGGTTTGTGCCCAGTTTTAGTTACTAGGCTCGTTATTAATTTTTGGACCTGCGAAATAATATGGTCATAGCCTTTGGCGGCCTCAGTAGGTACTCTTTCACGAATGAGTATATCGCCTGACTTTTTGTCAATTACAATACCTTCTATTTTAGTGCCTCCGAGGTCTACACCCCATAAGTGATTTCCCATATTCTAATTTTATGCTATTCACAAACATACTACTTCTAGTTCTATTATTCTAAAGGATTGTGAGACACTTAGGTTTGGCCTGTTTTGAGATGACTTAGCCACAGAAGTGGGTGGATACTAGATGTCGATATTTATGGCTTAGTTGAGGTTTACTTGGAAGGCGGTGCCAATGTGGCAAACTAATAGAATCTATGGCAGTGGCTATTTAAATGCCTTTTAAGATCTATGAGGGCTCTGCATATGTAGATAGGAGTGGACAAGTTTGGGAGAAACCACGGTTTATGATAAGCTCGATGTTAGAGTTTTTGGAAGTGGGGGTGTAGTGTTTAGAGGAAATCCATTTATTCTTTTCAGCATTACACGATTGAGGCTCATTACGCCTTATAGGCTAAGACAATGAAATAGTAAAAGTACGCTTGTGGGTGCCTTTTTTTGATCAAAGCTTTGTTTGCAAATCAGCAATATTGGTGGACGGTTTTGAATTTAATTAAAACATTCTAATATTTACTTCTCTATCACTAAACCCTAAACCTATGAAACGCACTGCATTTTTCCCAGGCTCATTTGACCCTTTTACTAAAGGACATGCAGATATAGTGGAAAGAGGTTTAAAGCTTTTTGATGAAATCATTATAGGTATTGGCTTCAATCCAACTAAAAAAAGGTATTTTCCTTTGGACGTGATGGTAAGGGTTATTCAGGGGGCTTTTGATAATGACCCAAGAGTTAAAGTCATTAATTATAACGATTTAACGGCTAAGATAGCCAAAGATCAAGGTGCTCAATTCCTTTTAAGAGGGCTACGAAACACCACAGACTTTGAGTATGAAAACACTATTGCCCAAGTGAATAGGCAAATAGTGGATGGACTAGAAACTATTTTCTTAATCACTTCTCCAGAATTAGCACCTATTAGCTCAAGCATTGTTAGAGAACTTCACTCTTTCGGCGTAGACGTAAGTGGCTATCTCCCTTATCCTTTAGAGAAATTGAGCTCTTGAGAAATGGTATTATTTATCACATGTTTTATAGATGAGTAACTGTTTTTTAAAGCGGCGTACATCTCTTCTCTGTTCATCCATCTTAGATCTTGAATACCTTCCTCTACCTGAGGAATCATATTCTCATCTGAAATTAGCTCCATTTTATACCAGTAAGTTCTTTTGAGAACCCGTCTTTTTTTATGAGAATAGGTATGATAAGTGATAAAGCACTCGTCCAAACAATTTACAGAAATACAACATTCTTCCTCTACCTCTCTTATGGCCGTCTCTTTAATAGTCTCACGTCCTTCCATTTTTCCTTTCGGCAAATCCCACTTATTTAGCCTGTAAATCATAAGGATTTTTTTCTCTTCGTTTAGGATGACCCCACCTGCCGCGTCGATAAATGTATAAAGTCTGTTTATGGCGTTTTTCGTGAGTTCTAAATTGGCCACAGCAAAGGTTAAGCTCTTAAAGTCGAAGCTTTTAACTTCTTTTATGGCCTTAAGGAATTCTGAAACTACTGCGGCTGTGGCATCAGGGAAAAGTACATTTTTTTTCCATTCTTTAATGTTCCGTTGCTTATCAAAATCGTGAATTATAGTGTCGTAGTTAGATTCCTCACCATTGAAATCTTGCAAAAAATGGATAGGTCTGTCGTTAATAAAGAGAACCATTATTTTTATTTGTTAGGGTGCAAAATTAGGGTTTGGAATATTAGGGCAAACTTTTTTTGTAAATTTTTAATTTAAATAAGTAGCAAAGCGATTCGCAATTGTATTATTTTGTATTTCAATAACCGGTGCACTTGGCCCTTATTCGGGCGTCATGAACTTAATGGAAATAATAATTTTATTAATTCTCATACTTATTAATGGAGTATTTTCGATGGCTGAAATTGCTCTCATTTCTTCCAGAAAAACTAAATTAGAGATAGCCGGAAAAAACGGCGATTCTAGGGCATTATCTGCACTTAAACTAGCTTATGCCCCAAATAAATTCCTTAGCACAGTTCAGATAGGAATAACCTTGATCAGTATTTTCACGGGTATATACTCTGGAGATAGGTTAGGGGTTTATGTAATTCCTTTGCTTAAGAGTGTTGGTATTAATGCTAGCTATTCTGAAACTATATCTGTGGTCATTATCACGATAATGGTAACTTTCTTGTCCCTGATTTTTGGAGAATTAGTGCCGAAAAGAATTGGAATGGCTGCTCCTGAAACCATTTCTATGTTTATGGCTAAGCCCATGGAAGTTTTGTCTAAAATTACTTCTCCCTTTATTTGGCTTTTAAGTAAAACTTCTAAATTCATTTTTCAACTTTCTGGGATAAAAGAATCGGATAATTCCATTACCGAGGAAGAAATTAAATCAATGACCAGAGAAGGAGCTACGGGCGGGGCGATAGAAGAGATAGAGCATGAGATTGTGCAGAACGTCTTTCATTTAGGCGATAGGAAAATAACTTCCCTAATGACGAATATCAATGAAGTGACCTATTTGGATTTAGATGATACTCACTCAGTCAATAAAAAGAAAATTATAGATTCGAGACATTCTGTCTATCCTGTCTGTAATGATGGTATAAACAATATTGTAGGCTTGCTTTATGTGAAAGATCTTTTAGGTAAATCGCTCACTACGGAGCTTAAAGCATTAGAACCAAGTTTAAGGCAGTGTCTATATATACCAGAAAACAATCTAGGTTATCAGGCATTAGAAAAGTTTCAAGAGGAGCGTAAGCATTTTGGGGTAATTGTAGACGAATACGGTAATGTTCAAGGTGTAGTTACCATGAATGATATTTTGGATGCTTTGGTAGGTGATATATCTGAGACGAATGAGTTTGAATATGAGATTTTTAAAAGGGAAGATGGAAGTTTCTTAATTGACGCCTCTTTACCTTTTGATGAATTTTTACAGGAGTTTGATCTAGAAATTAACAATAGAAAGGATTACCAAGGTTTTGATACCATGGGAGGTTTTGCACTTGAAATCCTACAAGAAATACCAGATACAGGAGACCATTTTGATTGGGAGGGCTATCGTTTTGAGATTGTAGATATGGATAAGAACCGCGTAGATAAAATCCTTATTTCCTCTTTGGAAGGGGGGATAGATAACCATTAAAGTAGTCTCTTTATTATACTTAAATATGACCACCGCCAGAAAAATTGCCAATATTCTTTTAGAAACTGAAGCTGTAAAGCTAAGACCCAATAACCCGTTCACTTGGAGCTCTGGTTGGAAATCACCCATTTACTGCGACAATAGAATCACACTTTCAGACGTAGAGGGAAGAACGTTTATTAAGAAGGCATTAGCTAAAGCCATCATAAAGAATTTCCCTGATGTAGATTTAGTAGCCGGAGTGGCTACTGCAGGAATAGCTCAAGGAGCCTTGGTGGCAGACTACCTAAAAATACCTTTTGCCTACGTTAGACCTAAACCCAAAGAGCATGGTATGGGGAATCAGATAGAAGGTAAAATAACCAAAGGACAGAAAGTAGTGGTTTTGGAAGATTTGATTTCTACTGGTGGTAGCTCACTAAAGGCTGTAGAAGCGTTAAGAGCCGAAGGTATAGAGGTTATAGGTATGATTTCGGTATTTACCTATGGATTTAAAATTGCTGATGAGAATTTTGAGCAAGCAGAGGTAAAACTCGTTACCCTAAGTCACTATAACTACCTCATAGATGAGGCTCAAAAGAAGGATTACGTGAAAGAGGAGGACATTGCACCACTAAAAAAGTGGCGTAGAAATCCTGCTAAGTGGTCCTAGAACATTAAAATTCAATTTCAAACTGGGATGCTAAATTATTTAGGCCTGCTAGCGTTTCTGGTCTTAAGGTAATACCTCCTAATAGTTGTTTCTTTTTTAGTTCCAAACCTCTTTGCCCTGGCAGTCTGACGGGCATCACATCATTGGCTGGTTTACTTGCCAGACATCGTTTTTTCAAAAAGTCCATTTCTCTTTTAAAGTAACTTTCACCAGAAAACTTTTGGGGATTTATGACTTGTACAAAAGCAGAAGCACCCCATCTATCGGGCTCAGAACTTCTGCCGTAACCGCCCAAGGCAGAGGTCATAGCTTCAATCATTATTCCCAAAGCAAAACCTTTGTATCCTGAATCTATGCCACCTAATGGCAAAATTGTTGAGGGTTCTTTATCGAAAAATGTTTCTGCATCTTTAGTGGGTTCTCCATTGGGCGTAATAAGCCATGGGTGCTCTAAAGGTTCTTTGGCCTGATGCTTTTGATGGATAAGGCCGTTCGAGGTTGCAGACATACTCGCATCAATGATAATTGGGTCTGAGGAGGTAGGAATCCCTAGTGCTAAAGGATTTGGGCCATATACTCCCTCTGTGCCTCCAAAGGGTGCTACTGTGGCATTGTCTGGATCGCTGCAAGAAAGAATGACTAAGTGCCCATTTTGGGAAGCCTCTTGCATGTACGCCGCTAAGCAGCCAATATGTGAAGATTTTTGAATGACAATGGTACCTACTCCATAGCCGTCTGCCATATCGGTGGCTGCCATCAATGCCGAATTAACTAACCAAGGTCCCGCGAGATACTGCCCATCCCAAAGTTGTGATGCAGGAGTCTTATTTAGGACTTTATAGCTCCCAACTTTTTCCATACTTCCATTTCTGAGATGCTCTATATAAGGCATCATCAAATGTAGGCCATGAGTTCTATGGCCGAGCAACTCGCCTTCAAGGAGAATATGACTTGTGATTTTAGCTTTATCTTGAGGTAAGCCGACTTTATCAAAAAGGCTCAAGATTAAATCTTGAAGTTGGGAATGCTTGAGTTTTTCAATCATATTTCTAAGGTATAATAAAAGAAGCGGGCACAAAAAAAGTCAGCCGATTAACGACTGACTTTTCTTCAACATATAATAAGTGTTTCTACTTAGCCACTTCAATAGCCGCCTCACGACCATTAATGGTTTGGCCATTCATACCAGAGATAACTTTATTAACATCTCTTTCTGGTACTTCTACAAAACTGAATTTATCGTACATATCTATCTGACCAATTACTCTTCCAGGAATTTTCGCTTCAGCAGCTAAAGCCCCTACAATATGATTTGGTGAAACTTGGTCTTTTTTACCAAGATTGATAAATAAACGTACCATACCAGCTTCGCCAGATCCATGAGCCCCTCTGTGTGGTCTAGGTGCTTCACGAGACTCTCTAGATCCACTTTTACCTTCAAATTCACGTCTTGGACTTCTTTCTTGACGATCTCTTCCTCTGTCTCTCCCACCACGGTCTCTATCTCTACCGCCGCGGTCTCTATCTCTCCCACCTTGGTCTCTTTCTCTTCCTCGGCCTCTGCTATCCGATAAGTCATCCGCACCTTTGACGTTTTTGTTGAGGTCAATATTCATTTTCATCAAGGCTAACGCAGCTTGACTTGGATCTAAGCCTTTCTCTGTCAATGTCTTCATTACTTCTTGATAGGCCTCATTTCCTTCTTCAGAAACGTGAGTCATTATTTTCTCAATGAAAGTGTTCTTCTGAATTTCTTTCATATCCTCGCGAGTAGGTACTTTACCCTCAGCAATAGTAGCTTTAGTGTATCTCTCTAATTCTCTTAGCTTATTTCTATCTCTTCCAGAAACAAATAAGAAAGCTTTTCCGTCACGACCAGCACGACCAGTTCTACCAATTCGGTGTACGTAGTACTCGGTATCTAGTGGTACGTCATAGTTAAAAACAGCTTCCACGTCATTTACATCTATACCTCTAGCTGCCACATCTGTAGCACATAGAATGTTACACTTCTTATTTCTGAATTTGTTCATCACCTGATTTCTCGCCGCTTGGCTTAAATCACCGTGAATAGCTTCTGCTGCGTAACCTCTGTCTTGAAGCTCCATGGTTACTCTGTCCACCATGGCTTTAGTATTACAGAAAACCAACATAAGCTTAAGGTCATTGGCATCTATCAAACGACACATTAAATCTGTTTTGGCTTCTCTTCTCACATTAAAATAAAGTTGCTCAATATTAGTATTGGTAACTTCATTCTTTGTGATTTTTATGATTTCAGGATTTTTCTGGAACCTTTTAGTGATGCTCAGGATATCACGAGACATCGTGGCCGAGAAAAGCACTGTTTGTCTTTCCTCTGGAGCATAAGATAAGATAGTCTCTATATCTTCTCTGAAACCCATGTTAAGCATTTCGTCTGCTTCATCCAGGATAAGCATTTTTAGGGTGTCCAGCTTAAGCGTTTTACGCTCAATATGGTCCATGATTCTGCCCGGAGTACCCACTACTATGTGTGCCCCTTTCTTAAGATCACGGAATTGTCTTTCATAAGACTCACCTCCGTAGATAGAACTTACTAATAAACCTTTCTTGTATTTGGCTAATTGATAGATTTGCTCTTTTACTTGCAGTGCCAATTCTCTAGTAGGACACATAATCAACACTTGCGTAACCTTGTCATCGACATCAATGCCTTCGATGGCAGGAATACCAAATGCGGCCGTTTTACCAGTTCCCGTTTGGGCTTGGCCTATCATGTCTGTACCCGCCATAACTACTTCAATAGAAGCGGCTTGAATTGGAGAGGCATTTTCCCATCCCATTTCTTCCACAGCTTTGAGGATATAATCGGATACGGGTAATTCGTTAAACTTTACAGTTTCTTGCATACTTTTTTTGCATAGCTGCCCAGCTAGCAGCCTATTTTAATTTTTTAGGGGACGATTGCGACACGTCCTTTCGTGAACATCACGGTAAACCCGTTGCTTGCTCTGAAAGGAATTTGGACGAAAATTAGGTGCCTATTTGGCACTTGCCGCTGTCAGAGAACTCGAACGAGTCTGTAAATCGAGTGCAAAAGTAAGGTTTATATTTCTTTTATGCAAGTGAGGGTCGCAAACTTTGTATTATTTCAATATTGCCTTAGTTCTTTCTCCAATTGAATTCGTTATCTCGTACGTTTAGGACGTTAGTATTATCCAAAGACTTGCTTTCTATTGAAAATGATTTTATAACGACGGCTCGGCTATAATACTTAACTTTTAGAAATCTCTTTCATATTAAAGGTTTTCAATGGCGTTATCCACACTCAGGTAAACGTTTGAAAGTCTTAAAGAGCTACTTTTATTGATGATTTTTAACTGACCCCCCTTCAAGTTTTTTATGAAAACCTTACTTGAGTTCGTTTCTATGTACCCCGAGCTGGGATAGTATAAATTAATGGTTTTAATCACTTTGTCACCTGAGTTCTTTCTAGGAGTATTGTGGGTGTAAGTGAAAAGGGTATCTCCCTTGGGTTCCTAGTGCACATATTTTTGATACGATTTATGAATCTCAATTTAAAGGAGTGTATTAGGGCGTTAAGCTAAGGTTTAACTCGAATTATGCATTAGAAAAAACAAGAACATGAAATGTTCTTACAATTAACAAATTATAGGAACTAAGCTAAAACCCTATGGGTTAGATAGTTTCTAATGCTTTTCATTAGAAACGCATTGACATTCAGATGTTTATCTAAATTATCGAAATCCTAATGCATAATTCGGGTTTAACCTGACTATGTCGCATTTCACCATGAGAGCTTTATGAGTATCCGTTTCAAAAATACTAAAACCGGTCACCGGAATAGAGTCTTTGTCAACGGGTTTTTCCTCATTTGGTTTAATTAGAACAAGAGCACAGCAGAATTGCAAAACTGATAAGGTTGAAGAAATGAGGTATGGGCCTCATATTTTACTTTCTCAATTATTCAAAACTAAGGAAATCAATTCTAAGATGCCTACATTTGTTTTCGTTTGAAACATCCATAATTACATGCAAAAAGTACTCTTTATTGACCGTGATGGTACAATAATTAAAGAACCTCTGGTAGATTTTCAAGTTGATTCTCTAGAAAAGTTGGAATTCCTACCTAGAGCAATTTCCAATCTCAGGAAAATTGCGAAGGAGACCGATTATGAATTGGTCATGATCACTAATCAAGACGGTTTAGGCACTGATTCTTTTCCAGAAGAGACTTTCTGGCCTGCTCATCAGAAAATGATGGCAACGCTAGAAGGCGAGGAAATTTATTTTAAGAATGTGCTGATAGATAGAACCTTTGAGCATGAGAATTCAGAGACACGTAAGCCAAGAACGGGTCTTCTGACTGAGTATTTCAATAAAGAAAAGTATGATTTGACCAATAGTTTTGTCTTGGGCGATAGATATTCCGACATTCAACTGGCTATTAATTTGGGAGCTAAGGGTATTTTAATAAAGGAGGAGATTACTGACGAGGCGAGCACAGAACAGGAAAACAGTATAGCCCTGAGTACTGAAAACTGGGATAAAATTTATGAGTTTTTAAGGCTTCCGCCTAGAGTTGCTGTCATACAGAGAGATACTAAGGAAACAAAGATTTCTGTAAGTCTCAATCTGGATGGTACGGGTAAAGCTCAAATGGATACCGGCATTGGCTTTTTTGACCATATGTTAGACCAATTAGCGAAACACTCGGGTGCAGATATTTCAATTACCGTTAAGGGAGATTTGCATATTGATGAGCATCATACCATTGAAGATACGGCTTTGGCTTTGGGCGAAGCTTATTTGGCTGCTTTAGTAGATAAAAGAGGAACAAATAGATACGGGTTCCTTTTGCCCATGGATGAAGCTTTGGCCCAAGTTGCCATTGATTTTTCGGGTAGGCCATGGCTGGTTTGGGAGGCTGACTTTAAGCGTGAGAATGTAGGGGAGATGCCTACAGAGATGTTTATGCACTTCTTCAAATCCTTTTCAGATGCGTCTAAATGTAATTTGAATATTAAATGCGAAGGGGATAACGAGCATCATAAAATAGAAGCAATTTTTAAAGGATGGGCTAAAGCCATTAAAATGGCTGTAAAGAGAGATATCAATGCCATGGATAGCCTTCCGAGTACCAAAGGTGTTTTATAAGAAATGTAATTAGAGAATAGAAATTAAAGTCTGCTATGGAATTATTTAAGATACTGACACTTCTAGTGGTTATTTCGGCCCTCTTCGGCTACATTAATGTGCGTTTTCTGAAATTGCCCACTACCATTGGCTTGATGGTAATGGCCTTGGTTTTTTCTCTCGTAATGATTCTTTTTCAGTTTGTCTATCCTGATATAACTGATTTTGCCAAGAATCTTATGGCTAAAATAGATTTCACCACTGTTCTGATGGATGTTATGCTGTCCTTTCTGCTTTTTGCAGGGGCTTTACATACGAATGTAGGCATGATAAAACAAGAGAAAAGGAGTATAGGAATGTTTGCACTTGTGGGTGTATTTATTTCTACTTTCTTGATAGGAGCTGCCATATATTACTTATCTATATTAATTGGCCTCCAGACCGATTTTATCTATTGTTTACTTTTCGGAGCTCTTATTTCTCCGACAGACCCTATAGCGGTTTTGGGTATTATGACTAAGGCGAATGTGCCTAAGAAAATAGAGATTAACATTGTAGGAGAATCACTGTTTAACGATGGAGTAGGAGTGGTGATATTCTTTACTATTCTGGAGATTGCACACCTTGGTGTGGATAATGTTACTATAGTAGATGTAGCGACTTTGTTTGTTCAGGAGGCAATAGGAGGTATTTTATTTGGTTTAGGTTTAGGCTTTATCATGTTCAAACTTTTAAAATCTATTGACGATTATGAGGTGGAAGTGATGATTACCCTGGCCTTAGTTATGGGAGGATACTTCTTAGCCCAGCAGTTACATACTTCTGGACCTTTAGCCATGGTGGTGGCAGGTTTATTTATGGGAAGTGGTGGTCTAAAGCAAGATGCCATGAGTGAAATCACAGAGCTGTATGTAGATAAGTTTTGGGAGCTGGTGGATGTGCTCATGAACGCCGTCCTTTTTGTGTTAATAGGCCTTGAAATATTAATTCTGGAGTTCCATACGAGCTACTTTATTGCAGGGGCTGCAGCCATCGTTGTGGTGCTTTTAGCTAGATATCTTACGATACATTTCTTACTTAGAATTTCTAAAAAATGGGTGGCGGTAGATAAAGAAGCTCCCTTACTTTTGACTTGGGGTGGTTTAAGAGGAGGTTTATCCATAGCTATGGCTCTTTCTCTTCCATCAGAATGGGAGGCTAAGCCATACATAGTTTTCATAACTTATTGTGTGGTCCTTTTCTCTATAATTGTCCAAGGACTTACTTTAGAAAAAGTAGTAAAACGTATCTATAAACTTTAGTTGTTGGGTGCTTAGGAAACGAAACCAAACTTTGTCTCAATTTGTAATATTGAGGTCTTGGCTTAGACATTTTTCGTATTTTGCATAATATTATTTTCGACTTACGAGTTAGTTAACCAGTTCATAAATAAACCTTTTCTAATGCTGCAAACCCTTTTGCTTCAGATTCCTGCCGAAGTGGCCACGGATTCTACACTCACTGCTTCTAATTTGAGTATAAATTATTTTCAATTACTCCTTAAGGGTGGGTTTGTTATTTACCCTATAATGATTTTGTTATTTGCCACATTTTTCTTGATGGCAGAGAGGTATTTATTCATTAAAGCAGCATCTAAGATTGATTTTGGATTTCTAAGGTCTTTAAAAGATAATATATTAAGAGGTGACATGCGGCCAGCTATTGCCCTGTGTAAAAGCACCAATTTACCTATTTCTAGAATCTTAGAGAAAGGAATTACGAGAATTGGCAGACCGGTAAAGGATATTGAGAGTGCCATGGAGATTCAGTCTAATTTGGAGATTTCTAAAATGGAGAAGAACATGGGTTATCTAGGTCTAATTGCCGGGGTAGCACCTACGCTTGGTTTTGTGGGTACGATTTCTGGAATTATCAGAATCTTTTATGAGATATCTGTGACAGGTAACTTTTCAATTGAAACTATTTCTAATGGTCTTTATGAAAAAATGATTTCTAGTTTTTCAGGATTGGTAGTGGGTTTGATTGCCTATTCTGCTTATCACAGTATCAATATGATGACAGATAAATTCAGCATTAACCTTCAGGCGACCGTTATGGACTTCTTAGATACGCTAAACGAGCCGGCCTCTTAAAATTATTACCTCATGAAGTTTAAACGACAGCGTAGATTTCATGCCGAGGTTCAAACCTCCGCTTTGAATGATATCATGTTTTTCTTGCTGCTCTTCTTTTTGATTGTAGCTACTTTAGGCAGTCCTAATGTTATAAAACTAATGCTTCCCCAGTCAGAGGATTCTACTCATGATGTGAGTAAGGCTCCTATAAATCTTTCAATTACAGAGGATAAGGTTTATTTCATAGATAGGCAGGCAGTTCCTTTTCCAGCTTTAGAGCAGAAACTAGTAGATGCCACACTAGATATGGAAGAGCCTACTGTGATCTTAAGAGCCGCGTCCTCTTTAACAATACAAGACCTGGTGGATGTAATGAGTATGGGTGCAAGACTTAGAATAAGAATGGTTTTGGCCACCGAACAGAACTAGCTATAGTGGATTTAAATATTCCAAATAAAAAAGCTGCCTCCAGAGGTAGCTTTTTTACTTGGTGATTTCTTAATAAATGCTTGGACCGGTGTAAACTCATTTATCACATAGACGCATGGATATACTATTGTTCAATATGTGGTTCCTTTATAAGGATTAGTTAGGTTAGTGCTCAATTAGGGAGAATTGCTGAATCACAATCTTGCACAACTTCTTAACGCTCTATTGCTGTGAAATTTATTTTATTAATTTGGTAACTCTTAAGATATTCGAAGGGTTAGCGGCACGATTAGAAAGAGGAGTAGTCCAATTGAATACTAAAGTTATCTTGATAATTATTCTACAAACTCATCAAGTCTTTAAACTTAATAGCTTGTCTTCTTGAAATCTCTATTTTTTCTCCTCCCGGACCTACATCTCCGGCTTTCAGGGTTACTAAAAGTCCTCCGGAAAACCAAGGCTCTATTTTATCTATCCAGTTGAGGTTTATAATATGTTTTCTGTTGGCTCTAAAGTAAATTTTAGAATCTAAACGTTCTTCAAGGCTATTTAGAGATTTTAAAATCATGGGTTTTTCGTTATCAAAATGTAGCCTAACATAGTTTCCCATTGACTCAAATAGCCTGACCTTCCCTAACCTAACAAACCAACACTTCTCACCGTCTTTTACAAAAACTTGATCATGAACACCGAGCTGGCCCTCAGAGTCCATTGACGCTTCATCTTGCTTTGCTTTTTCTTGCTCAGCTTCAATTTTCATAATAGCCTCTGCCAACCTAGGGCTATCTATGGGCTTCATAATATAGTCCAGAGCATTATATTCAAAAGCTTTCAGAGCATATTCGTCGTAGGCCGTTGTAAAAATCACTTCGGGTACTTTGTCTTCTAATTCTTCCAATAGCTCAAAGCCATTCTTACCAGGCATTTGAATATCCAAAAATAAGAGGTCTGGGTTCATCTCTTCTATAAGAGGAATGGCCTCCTCGGCATTGGCAGCCTCTCCAACAATGTTTATTCTAGGAAACTCTTCTAAAAGTCTTTTTAATTCATTTCTCGCTAATCTTTCGTCGTCTACTATTATTGCTCTCATAATGATGTATTAATATTCTAAAGGTATGCGTATTTCGGCATGCACCGTTAGATGGTTTTCTTGGTATATCTTAAAGTTACTTTTTACTCCATAGAGTAATTGTAGTCTTCTTTTTGTGTTCTCTAATCCAAAACCTCCCGCAACAGATTTTGATACAGTTCGCTCTAGCTTTCCAGTATTTCTTATCCCAATGATGAGAGAATTATATTCAATATGAGAAGAAATCTCAATAAAACCCCATCTCAAGGCCTTTTGAACACCGTGTTTTATCGCGTTTTCAACCAAAGTCTGGAGCATCATTGGTGGCACTTGAATATGCTCAGTCTCCTTAGCTATGTTCCATTTTATTTGTAATCTCTCTTCGTATCGGATTTTTTCTAAACTTAGGTAGTCATCTATAGTTTTTATTTCTTCCTTAAGAGAGACAGTCGTTTTTCTATGTGACACTAAAGAGCTTCTTAAAAGATTGGATAGTTGAGTAATACCTGAGATAGCTTTTTTTGGGTCTTCTGTCACTAAGGCTCTTATGCTATTCAACGCATTAAAAATGAAATGGGGATTCATTTGGGCTCTGAGCACTTTAGACTCCGTTTCTCTTACTGATGATTCTAATTGAATTCTCTCCACAGCATCATTTTTTCTTAAATCGGCTAGACTGTAGAAGACATATATTAGCATCCAGATAAGAACCGGCTTTGTAAGGTTTAATAGGAAAAGAATATCCCTAAGTGCCGAGTTCATTTTCTCTATATTGATGATATCACGATCCATTGGGATATTGATGGCTACCAGTACAAAGGTGATAATTCCAACAACAACGGAACATCGAATAACCAACTGAGCTACAGGGAGCTTAATCCATTCATACCGCTTGAAAATGATTCTGAAGATGTGTGTTAACGAAATTCCAGCTGCCACATTGACAATTCCTGTACCTATGAATTGATTAAATTCCTCAAAATCAAAATCAAAAGAGAAGAAAGTTAAATAATTGAGTGATTGGTCTGCAAAGAAATAGAAAGACCATCCCAAGATTTGGTACAACCAATAATATTTTTTTGACTCCATAACTAGTTAATTAACCTGAAAGTAGGATTATCAATGGCTCGAATATTTTTAATTACATGACTGGACAATCTGGTTCATGAAAGGAGAATAGGCTACATCGCCAAACCTGATAGATGCCCGATGTCATTTTGGCTTAGGATGGTGAATGTATTGCTATGGTAGGAGTATGATAATTTATAAAGACAGAGATTACTGTGTTTAAAATTATCCATTTCTCTAAGGGGCGTATCCGAAATGTGGCTTAGAATAATTCTTAATGCCCTGCCATGCATCGCTACAAGGATTAATTTCTCAGACCTATTCTCAAGTATTCTCTCAATAGCTACCTTTTGTCTGACTACAACTTCTTCTGGGCTTTCACCGCCTTCAATAGCCACATGTGTTTCCCCATTAGCCCACCTTTTCATGATGTTACCATAAAAGGCCTTTTCCTCATTATTGGGGACCAAACCTTCTTTTACACCCCAAGATATTTCGTTCAAACCAGATAAAATTTCATGCTTTAAACCTTTTTTTAAAAACCCATTGACGCTTTGATGGGTTCTTTGTAATGCCGAAGTATAAACCTTTTCAAAGGCGATATTTTCATATTTATTGAAAAATGCTTGGGCCTGTAAATGTCCTTTTTCATTCAACGCAGAATCTATTCCGCTGCCTTGAACAATTCCCTTTTTATTATAGTCGGTCTCTCCGTGTCTGATTAAATAGATAGTTTTGTCACTCATTTAAATATCTTTGTCTGCTAGTTTTAGAATACTTCAAAAATATAGTTTTCAACATGAATTTGACCCGAAATCTAGAAAAGTTAAACGCGATGAGTGTAAATACACTTGTGGAGCACCTAGGCATAGAGTTTATCGACTCGGGAGAAGATTACCTTGTAGCGAAGATGCCCGTTGATAATAGGACAAGGCAACCTTATGGCATATTACATGGAGGAGCCTCTGTGGTATTAGGTGAAACATTAGGTAGCATAGCGTCTGCTTTGGTTATTGAAGGGACTGGATTACAGGTAGTGGGTCTTGAAATCAATGCCAATCATGTCAGAGCCGTAAGAGCAGGGTTTGTCTATGGAAAAGTTACACCTATCCATACGGGAAGAAAAACTCACATATGGGAGATAAAAATCAAAAATGAAGAGGATAAACTAGTTTCTGTAATAAGATTTACGAGTATGATAAATGAGCCTTTGGCTTAATTATTGAGAGGTTTTAAGACAATGATAATTACCATGAAGAATTTATTAATTGTAGTCAGTTTTATTATTTATTCTTTAAATGGTGTGGCTCAAGAAGTGCCTTCTGACACCATTGAAAGTAGAGCCGCCATCCCAGTAGATATGTCGGACTATAACAAGAGTAGCGTTAAATTTTCATGGGGAATAAGAGGAGGACTGAGTAAAACAAGAATTAATACATCGAGCGGGAATGTATATCAGATTACCTCGACGGGCCTTCCTGTAGTCACAGAAATGGGTATTGCAAGAGATGAATTGGTTTCAAGTACTGCTTTTGGAAATGGTTTTCAAGGTGCCCTTTTTGGAAGAATAACAAGTGGGTCATTTTACCTTCAACCAGAATTGATATACGGTTCAAAAGGCGGGAAGTTTGATTTTCTTGATAAGAATGGAGACCTGCTAAATCGAGTGGATGCTAAATTCACCGCGGTGGATGTTCCTATTCTATTAGGCATACGGTTTAGAGACGCACGTATTTTCTTTGGACCAGTTGTTTCTTACGCACTGAAAAAGAATAACGAATTCGATATGGCCTTGGCACCCTATTCTAACAAAGATTTGAGTAAAAACTTCTTTAAAAGACCTATCCTAAACACAGTGATTGGACTTGGTTTTGAATTTAAATCCTTCTTCTTTGACTTAAGATTTGAAAGAGGGGTGGCTAATTATGCTGAAACCAAGTTAGGGCCAACAAGTAATTCAACACCGTTTAATTTTACTACGGACCAGTTTGTTTTTTCTGTTGGGTTTCTTAAATAACTCGTTACCATAAAGCTAACGTGCTTATGATTCGGGATTTATACAATTAACTCTGTGTATATTACTTTAATTCAGGAGTTTTTGCATATTTTGAGGTTTTAAAACCACAAAACCAAATATCATGGCTGGACTATTAGATTTATTAGGAAGCGATTTAGGCAAAACAATTATTTCAGGAGTAAGTGGCTCTACGGGAGCCCCTCAGAATAAAACGGCAGATTTATTGAGCATGGCATTGCCCGTACTTATGGGAGCTATGCAAAAGAATGCATCTACTCCAGAAGGAGCCGCTGGGCTTTTGGGTGCTGTAACTGGAAAGCACAACGGAGGAATACTAGATAATCTTGGAGGGCTATTCCAAGGAGGAGTAGACCAAGAGGTGGAGAATGATGGTGCTAATATTTTAGGACACGTACTTGGAGGTAAGCAGGCTGGAGTAGAAGCCGCTCTAAGTAAGAAGTCTGGACTAGATATGGGAACTGTATCACAAATCCTTAAGGTGGCCGCACCTATTTTGATGGGTGTTATAGGTAAGCAAGTAAACCAAAGCAACGTTCAAGATAGCAATGGTATGGGCAATGTCTTAAGTGGACTACTAGGAGGCGGTGCAGGAAGTAAGCAGCAAAGTTTAATAGAGTCTTTCTTAGATGCTGACGGTGACGGTAGCATTATTGATGATGTAGCTGGAATGCTTCTTGGTGGAGGAGGTCAGAAGAAGGGTGGCTTGGGTAGCCTTTTGGGAGGTCTTTTTGGTAAAAGATAATTCTTTTACTCATACTCATTGACAAAATAAAAGCCGATGCGTTCAAATGAACACATCGGCTTTTCTATTCTTAGGAGCTTCTAAGGTTAAGATGGATTAGCTTCCTCTGAAGACTGCTCTCCTTTAGACTCTTCATCTTTTTCAGACTTTTCGTCCTCTGTTTCTTTAACTACCTCTTCAACTTTTGTTTCAACATCATCCACTTTGTCCATGTATTCTTGATAGGTAGTAAGCTTAGCAAATGGTCTTTCTCCGATGAGGCCAACTAGATCACTTTGGAAAATGATTTCTCTCTCCAATAGTGCCTTAGCTAAAATGTCTAGCTCAGTTCTGTGCTCTAATAACAATTCCTTTACAGCCTTGTAGGCTTTGTCAATAAGCTTTTTTACCTCTTCATCTATCTTTTGGGCAGTAGCCTCAGAATAAGGTTTTGTGAAAGTGTATTCTCCACCACCCTTAGAATCATGAAATGATACATTTCCAATTGCTTCATTCAAACCGTAAACCGTAACCATTCCGTAGGCCATTTTGGTGATTTTTTCTAAGTCACTTAATGCTCCTGTAGAAATTTTACCGAAAACGATATCTTCAGCCGCTCTTCCGCCAAGCGACATACACATTTCTTCGAAGAGTTGTTCAGTTCTATATAGGAACTGCTCTTTTGGTAAATATTGAGCATAACCTAATGCCGCGGCACCTCTAGGAACTATACTTACTTTAACCAAAGGATTGGCATGCTCTAGAAACCAACCAGCCACAGCATGACCCGCTTCATGGAAGGCCACAATTTCTTTCTCTTCTGGAGAAATAAGTTTGTTCTTCTTTTCTAATCCACCTATTTCTCTATCAATAGCATCCATGAAATCTTGCATTTCAATAGATTTTTTTCCTCTTCTAGCTGCCAATAATGCAGCCTCATTACAGACGTTGGCTATTTCTGCACCGGCAAAGCCTGGTGTTTGGGTAGCAAGTTTTTTTGCATCCGCTTCATCAGATAATTTCAAAGGACGCATGTGTACTTTGAAAATAGCCTCACGACCGTTAATATCTGGAGCATCCACACTTATTTGTCTGTCGAAACGACCAGGGCGTAATAAAGCTTGGTCTAATACATCTGGCCTGTTGGTGGCGGCTATGATGATAATACCAGCATCAGAGCCAAAGCCATCCATTTCTACCAATAATGAGTTAAGCGTATTCTCACGCTCATCATTACCGCCAGGCATGCCACCTTTTCCTCTAGAACGACCTACGGCATCTATCTCGTCAATGAAAATGATACAGGGGGCCTTTTCTTTGGCTTGCTTAAATAAATCTCTTACTCTAGCAGCTCCAACACCCACAAACATCTCTACAAAATCAGAACCTGAAAGTGAAAAGAATGGAACACTAGCTTCGCCAGCGACGGCTTTTGCCATGAGTGTTTTTCCAGTTCCAGGAGGGCCTACGAGTAGAGCTCCTTTTGGTATTTTACCTCCGAGCTGTGTAAACTTTTCTGGCTTCTTTAAGAATTCAACTATTTCAGTCAATTCTTCTTTTGCTTCTTCTAGGCCTGCCACATCTTTAAAAGTAATTTTCACTTTATTATCCGTGTCAAAAAGAGATGCTTTTGATTTTCCAATATTAAAAAGCTGCCCACCAGGACCACCGCCACCTGCCATTCTTGTCATCAAGAAGTACATTAGGCCAAAGAAGAGAATCAAAGGAAGCCAGTTAAACAAGGAGTTTAGTATATCTTCTCTGTGAATAGGCTCTGGGTATAATTGTGCTTTCTTACTTTCATTAATGTTTGAGTTTTTAATAAAGCTGTTAAACTCATCCATGAAAGCATATTCAGAGACAATGTCCACCTTCATGTGAGGGCCAGATGTAAATCTGTTATTGCCCAAAAGGTTTTTATATTCGTCCTTTTGTAGAGCTTCAGCAGAAACGGTAACTTCTACCACATTTGCATCTGTCACTACGGCTACTTTCTCTACATCTCCTTTTAAAACCATTGATTCCAAGTTTTTATACTTGATAGGAGATAGTGAACGGTTGTTTGAAAAATACATTACTCCTATTATTCCCAAAATAAGAGCGGCTATAATCCAGCCTTGAAAACCCGGGCCAGAGCCAAGGGGTAATTTTTTGGTGGACTTTGATGAAGGCTTTTTCTTTTCCTCAGACATGTTTAATTAGTTAAGTCTTTTATAATCAGTTTATGGGCTCTTTTGAGGGCTTTAAGTCATCGCCATAGTAGGTTACTTCTGCATCCCCCCATAACGATTCTATATCAAAAAAAGCTCTTTTTTCTTTTTGGAACACGTGTACGACTACATCTACATAGTCTAGAAGTAACCACTCTTTTCCAAGTTTCCCTTCTCTGTTCCATGGGTCTTGCCCAGTTTTTTTATACACTACTTCTTCTACAGATCTGGAAATAGCGTCAATTTGAGTATCAGAATTTCCAGAGCAAATGACAAAAAAATCTGTGATTGCAGTATTGATTTTTCTTAAATCCATAACCACAACATCATTCGCTTTTTTTTCGTGCATTCCCTCAACGATTGATTGACAGAGTTCAGTGCTCGAAATTACCTTTGTTTTTTTCATTCAGTGTATTTAATGATAGTTCATTGTTGGGTGATAAATGCTCCAAAATAGGCTATTTTTGCCATGATTTTGAAGCAGCTAAATTAGACTAAAATTGTACAAACTTCAGCCCAAAACCCTATTCATCGGCAAAAATACCGTTTATCTGCCAACTTGTCATTCTACTAACGACTGGGCTGCTCAAATAATTCAGAAAGAGGAGCCTTTAGAAGGTACAATTGTGATAACTGACAATCAGACTAGAGGGAAGGGGCAGCGGGGCAATGAATGGCTAGTTGAAGAAAAAAAGAATTTAACATTTACACTCATTTTAAAACCGACGTTTTTACCAATTGCCCAACAATTTAATCTCAACCTAGCCATTTCACTGGCCGTGATAGAAACCCTATCGCCTTATTTATGTGAAGGGCTTAAAATTAAATGGCCAAACGATATTCTTTACGGAGATAAAAAACTTGGAGGTATCCTTATAGAAAGCTTGATTTCTGGAAGAACTATAAATTATAGTCTGCTAGGTATTGGTCTAAATATCAATCAACAACAGTTTGAATTTCCAATGGCAACGTCCCTTTCAGCAGAGTCTCAAGGAGATTTATTTGATTTATCCCCTTTGCTTGAGCATTTTTGCGAAGTTATAGAGGTCAATTATCTAAGACTTAAACATGGACAAGAGAGGGAATTGAAAAAGGAATACCTTCGCGTACTTTTTGGAATAGGGCAATGGCGAAATTTTAAAAGAGGGGGGAACATATTTCAGGGCAAAATAATAGATGTTTCGCCAAATGGATTGTTAGTAATGGAAACAGAATTAGGACTAAAGCAATTTGATACAAAAGAATTTGAGTATTTATATTAAAAAGAGTTTTAATGTTTATGCTTGCTTCTGTATTTGAATATTTTTGCTTGCGAAGTGTAGATATATATGAACGAAACGGTAGAGAAAAAAAGACTTAACGACAGGCCAGACAATAGAGGTTGGAAAAAGTGGGGGCCATATCTATCCGAAAGGCAATGGGGAACTGTGCGTGAGGATTATAGCGTATATGGCGATAGCTGGAATTACGTTAACCATGATATGGCCAGAAGCCGAACCTACAGATGGGGCGAAGATGGTATTGGAGGGATATCAGACAATAAACAGCACATATGTTTTTCCTTTTCTTTTTGGAATCATAATGACCCAATTCTTAAAGAACGCTACTTTGGTTTAACTGGTACAGAAGGAAATCATGGTGAAGACGTGAAGGAGTTGTACTACTATCTAGATAGTACACCCACCCACTCTTACATGAAAATGCTTTATAAATATCCCATAAATAAATTCCCTTACGAAGAGATACTGGCTGGGAATAGGGAAAGGGGGAAGCAGGATAAAGAATTTGAAATTTTAGATAGCGAGGCTTTTAAGAACAATGAGTATTTCGATATTTTTATAGAGTACGCTAAAGCAGATGAGAATGATATTCTAATAAAGCTAACGGCTCATAATCGTTCAGATAAAGCAGCAAAGTTAAGTGTGTTGCCTACGTTGTGGTTTAGGAATACCTGGTCTTGGGGTTATGACCTAAACGGAAGCAAACCCATGCTCACGGGTATAGCGAAAAACCAAGTGGAGGTGCGACATACTTTATTTGACAACATGAAACTATACCTCGACGGAGCGGATGAGTTACTTTTTTGTGAAAATGAAAGTAACATGAAGCGAGTTTTTGGTAAAAAAAACGAGACCTCTTTTGTTAAAGACGGGATCAATGATTACGTAGTAGGGAATAAGGCCAAGGCTGTAAATAAGAATAATATAGGCACAAAAATGGCGGGCCTTTTTCAAAAGGAAATTGCAGCTGGTGAAAGTGCCGAGGTAAGGTTACGTTTTTCTTCCGAGACGCACTTGGAAAATGCTTTTGGTGACTTTGAAGATCTTTTTAGTAAGGCTCAAAACGACGCGGAAGATTTTTATGGTGAGGTTCAGAAGGATATAGCGTCGGTAGAACAGAAAAATATCCAGCGTCAGGCCTTCGCTGGTATGCTTTGGAATAAGCAGTTCTATTATTATAATATGGAGCAGTGGGCTAAAGGAGACCCTAAAATGCCCTTTAAATTCACCGGCCGATCTTTCACAAGAAACGATACATGGAAGCATGCTTATATGCACAATATCCTTTCCATGCCAGATAAGTGGGAGTATCCGTGGTTCGCTGCTTGGGATTTAGCATTTCATACCGTAACATTGGCTAGGGTTGATTCCGATTTTGCCAAGAGGCAGTTGGCAGTCACTCTTAGGGAGTATTATATGCACCCGAATGGTCAAATTCCTGCTTATGAGTGGAATTTTTCAGATGTGAATCCTCCTGTACATGCTTGGGCCACATGGAAGGTTTATGAGATCGATAAAAAACAAAGAGGAGGTAAGGGAGATGTAGTTTTCTTAGAAAGAATTTTTCATAAACTCCTACTCAACTTCACTTGGTGGGTAAATCAGAAAGACGAAGAAGGGAATAACATATTTGGTGGTGGTTTCTTGGGATTAGATAATATTGGGGTGTTTGACAGAAATGCCCAAATCCCCGGAATGACTTTAAAACAAGCGGACGCAACGGGATGGATGGCTATTTATACATTAAATATGCTACGAATTTCCTGTGAAATAGCCCTCGAGAGACCCGTTTATCAAGATATGGCATCTAAGTTCTTTGAGCATTTCTTGCATATTGCAGCGGCCATAAATAATGATTTAGAGCATGGTACTAAGGGGCTATGGGACGAGGAGGACCAATTCTATTATGATAAAATTCACACGCCAGAAGCTAGAACAATATTCTTAAAAATACGCTCACTAGTAGGTCTAATTCCGCTCTGTGCTGTAGAGGTTATTCATGAAGATCTGTTAGAGAAACTACCTGAATTTAGGGTAAGGTTAGAATGGGTTTTAAACAATAGACCAGATTTAGCTTCATTAATATCTAGATGGCATGAACCAGGGAAGGGCGAAACTCATTTACTCTCTTTACTCAGAGGCCATAGGATGAAAATGGTGCTTAAAAGGCTTTTTGACGAAGCAGAATTTTTGTCTGATTACGGTATTCGCTCCTTGTCTAAATACCATAAAGAGCATCCTTTTTCCTTTGACTTGCATGGTGAGAAATTAGAAGTTTCTTACACCCCGGCAGAAACAGAATTATCCATCATGGGAGGAAACAGCAACTGGCGAGGACCTATCTGGTTTCCATTAAACTATTTAATTATAGATGCTCTTCATAAATATTCACAGTATTATGGAGATGATTATGAGGTAGAATATCCTACAGGTTCTGGGAAGATTACAACCATCTCTATTGCGGCCAATGAGATATCTAAGCGTCTTATAAGTATTTTTGAGAAGGACGGTGAAGGAAAAAGACCAGCTTTGAAAATTGATGAAAAATACGACTTAGATGAACACTTTAAAGATCATCATCTTTTCTATGAGTATTTCAATGGCGACAACGGCGAAGGCTGCGGAGCTGCTCACCAAACAGGTTGGACAGGTCTCGTGGCTGATTTGATTGCGGAAGTCAATGAATTTAAAAAATAAGGCTTAGGCCAGAATGTTTTTCAATTCGTTTAATTTGAGCAGGGCTTCAATAGGAGAGAGGGTATTGACATCTAGGGCCTCCATTTTTTCTTTAAGCTCTTGAATTTTTGGGTCTGGGGCATCAAAGAAGCTTAATTGGAAGTTGTTTTTTGGGGCTTCCTTAAGGGCTTCCTTGTTTTTTTCTTTGATGTTCTCTTTTTCTAAGTGATGAAGTAGTTCACTAGCTCTCAAAACTATAGATTGAGGCATACCCGCTATCTGTGCTACATGAATTCCAAAACTATGCTCGCTGCCTCCTTCCTTTAGTTTTCTTAGGAAAACCACCTTCCCATTAACCTCCTTTACGGCTACATTGAAATTTTTTATCCTGGAGAAATCTTCGGTAAGTTGGTTTAGCTCATGATAGTGTGTAGCAAAGAGGGTCCTAGGCTTAAATTTATTATGATTGTGTAAATACTCAGAAATACTCCAGGCTATACTTACTCCGTCGTAAGTACTTGTTCCTCGCCCTATTTCATCCATAATAACCAAGCTTTTTTCACTCAGGTTATTCAAAATGGACGCTGTCTCCGTCATTTCTACCATAAAAGTAGACTCTCCTCTGGAGAGGTTATCGCTGGCACCTACCCGTGTAAATATCTTATCCACCAGCCCTATTCTGGCCGCAGATGCAGGCACAAAAGAGCCAATCTGTGCCATGAGGACAATAAGGGCTGTTTGACGAAGTAAGGCCGACTTACCTGCCATGTTAGGGCCTGTAACAATAATAATTTGCTGTTCGTCATCATTGAGAACAAGGTCATTTGGTACATAACTTTCGCCTAAGGGAAGCTGGTTTTCTATGACAGGATGCCTTCCATTGGCAATATCAATGACTGAAGAATCATCCAATGTAGGTTTGCAATATTTATTCTGTTGAGCTACTATGGCAAAAGATGATAAGGCATCTAGGGTAGAAACGGTACGAGCATTTTGCTGAATTTGAGGAACAAATTCACTGGCTGCTAGCACAAGTTCATTATAAATACGAAACTCTATTTCAAAAATTTTACTCTCTGCGGTTAAGATTTTCTCTTCATAAACCTTTAACTCCTCCGTGATGTAGCGTTCGGCATTAACAAGGGTTTGTTTTCTTATCCATTCTGCTGGCACCTTATCTTTATGAGCATTAGAAACCTCTAAATAATATCCAAAAACCTTATTGTAGGCTATTTTAAGAGAAGTGATTCCTGTTTTTTGCGATTCTCTTTTTTGAATACCTATGAGGTAATCTTTTCCAGAAAAAGCTATTTCATGATACTCGTCTAATTGTGTATCAACACCCGTTTGAATCATTCCACCCTTATTACTTAGATGGGGAGCCTCGTCTTTTATTTGGGTACTTATTTTATCAATTAGGAATTGGCAGTCTGCTATTTGATCTACATATTTTTCAAAAATAGGATGAGCACTACTTAAGCTCCCAAGAAGCTCCTTAATAGGAGCCATTTGTTTCAAAGCTCTGTTAAGTTGTACCATTTCTCGAGGGCTAATACGACCCACAGCTACTTTGGAAATGAGCCGTTCTAAATCGCCAATTGGTTTAAGGAGCAATTGAACTTCTTCCAAACTTTCTGGGGCAGAAACAAAAACCTCGACGGTATCTAGCCTGTCTCTAATAGGTTTTAAATCTTTGAGCGGGAGAACCACCCATTTTCGGAGCAGTCTGGCTCCCATGGGCGTAATGGTCTCGTCTAGAATAGCAATCAAAGGCACGCCACCTTCATGTTGAGGGAAAACCAGTTCTAAGTTTCTAATAGTAAACTTATCTAGCCAAACAAACTTCTCTTCATCTAGCCTGGCTAGGCTAGAAATATGATTTACTTCTCTGTGTTCGGTGTCTGCTAAGTATTGAAGAATAACGCCAGCTGCCGTAATCCCATCTTTTTGATTTTCAATACCAAAGCCTTTGAGTGTATTTGTTTTGAAGTGTTTTGTTAGAATAGGATAAGCAAAGTCATAGGTATAGACCCAATCTTCAAAAGTATACGTATTGAATTTATCGCCAAATAACTCTTCAAACTTTCTATTATACTGTTTACAATAAATAACTTCTGCCGGAGCAAAACTTTGTAAAAGCTTATCTATATAAGCCACAGAACCCTCTGTACATAAAAACTCTCCAGTGGAAATATCTAAGAATGAAATTCCAAAATTATCTTTTTGACCAAAATGTATGGAGGCTAAGTAGTTGTTTTGTTTCGTTTCTAAGACATTATCGTTGTAAGAAACGCCTGGAGTTACTAACTCAGTAACACCTCTTTTTACAATCCCCTTTACGTTTTTTGGATCTTCTAGTTGGTCGCAGATAGCTACTCGCTGTCCAGCTCTAACTAGCTTAGGAAGGTAAGTATCTAACGAGTGATGTGGAAAACCGGCCAGTTCTTGATTTGCCCCTCCATTATTTCTTTTCGTAAGAACAATGCCAAGAATTTTAGAAGCCTTGATCGCATCTTCACCAAAAGTCTCATAAAAGTCGCCAACCCGAAATAACAATAAAGCACCAGGGTATTTGGCCTTTATTTGATTGTACTGCTTATTTAAGGGAGTCTCTTTCGGTTTATTACTTTTGGACATTTGGGCTTTAGGAAAACGTTTTTTATAGAATCACAAGGTTTCCAAAATTAGGGAAATTTGGCGGATAATTTCCAGAATCTTGAACCATCTATCTAAAGACTAGAAAGCCCTTCATAAAA
>JBLHOT010000030.1:0-38037 GCA_047623945.1 Arcticibacterium sp.
TATCACCAAAAACAGAAGATCCATCAGCTCTCATAGAAACGGTAAGTAGATATTTGTCATCAAAGCCATAATTAACACGTCCTAAGTAGGAAAGCAAAGTAGATTCTATTAATCTAGAACTAACTCCTTGTATGATTGAAGCGTTTCCAAAGTTATTGAATTGTTGAGTTTCAGATGGAATACCGGAAACAGAGATACCATTTCTCTCGACTCTATCTTTCTGAAGCGACTGCACACCAGTTACATTAAGCGTATGCTTTTCGCCAAGGCTTTTCTCATAATTAAGGATATTCTCTAGAGCGTAGTTAAACCTGGTATAGTTATTTGTTTGGGCTGCTGGAGGAGCTAAACGACGAGCGTTAGTGTAGGTTCCCTGAAATCTATCATCTTTTTCGATGGTAAAATCTGGCCCAAAATTAACCCTATAGGTAAGTCCTTTTGCAATGTTAGCCGTAGCATAAAGGCCAGAGAATGACCTATTACTTCTTTTTCTATCTACAATAGCACCATCTACTATTTCCGAGAATGGATTTGAGCGAAGACCGTCCTCTGTAGGTAAGAAATTTAAACTTCCATCCTCATTGTACGTTTGTCCTAATGGATTCTCTCTTAAAGCACCTCCTAATGGATTGAAATCCTCTCCATTAGTAACGGAGTAGTTAATAAATGTAGACATACCTACCGAAAAGATTTTATTAATCTTGTGGTCTAAATTTATTCTGAGTACGTTTCTATTGAAATCTTGATTTGGAATGACACCATTATCCTTGAAGTAGTTCATAGACATATTAAATCTGGTATTGTCATTTCCGCCAGAAAATCCAATCTGATGGCTCTGAATGTTACCATTTCTAAGCAATCCATTTAAATAATCTGTAGAACGGCCTTTGGCTAAACCGTCAAGTTCAACAGCCGAGAATAGCGAGGCATCGTCTGTATAGTTTCCTGAAGCTCTGTAGGCTTCACGCTTGGCCTCAGCAAATTGCTCACCATTCATGAGTTGAATAGTTTCATGTGCTTTTGAAATACCGTAGTATGCATCATATGAAACTGTTCCTTTTCCAGATTTTCCACGTTTTGTGGTGATTAAGACTACGCCATTGGCTCCTCTAGAACCATAAATAGCAGTAGCAGAGGCATCTTTTAAGACCTCCATAGATTCAATGTCGTTAGGATTTATGTCTCCTATACCTGTTGCTAAAGGAATTCCGTCTAGTACATAAAGCGGGTCGTTAGACGCAGAGAAAGAACGTCTACCTCTAATAACAACTCTTGGCTCTGAGCCAGGTCTACTACCGGCCTGCATTACGTCTACACCTGCTACTCTTCCTTGAAGGGCCTGCTGCGTATTGGTCAATGGAAGGTCACCGATATCTTTAGATTTGACAGAACTGATAGCTCCAGTCAACTGGCTTTTCTTCACTGTACCATAACCTACGACTACCACTTCGTCAAGAGAGGCAGCATCTATGGCAAGTGTTACATTAATGATAGACCTGTTACCAATAGCTATTTCTTGGTCCTCATATCCCACGAAGGAAAGAACAAGTGTAGAATTCGCAGGAGCATTCAGTTTAAAATCTCCGTTCATATCCGTTGTAGTTCCGTTAGTAGTTCCTTTTACCACGACACTTACACCTGGTAGGTTAGGTTCATCTTCGCCCCCTACCGTACCTGTAACTTGTGCAATCGATTGCATTGATACCAGAATAAAAAAAGCAAGGCTGCCTAGCGTAAAGAATACCTGCCGACTCCAGAGTCTTTTAGGAGAGCCCTTAGGTCTTTTTTGTAACGTTTTTTTCATGTTTTAAATGAGTTTGGTTAAAAATAAATGGTTATAGAAATATCAGAATAAGACATGGGTTAGAGACTTACTGAGACTTTCCAAAGGCGAAAAATACTGACTTATTGGTATAGTACAATAAATTCAATAAAAAATATTTTTCGGCACAATAGTATTATTTTGGCGACAAAACCCCTAAAAAGGTATGTTTTGTATTCGATATTGAACAGAATATAACATTCTGGTTTTTTTATGATGAAATTTTAACATTCTTAAAACTTACTTATCGGTCAAAAAAAATGAGGCTGCCAAATGAACGACAACCTCTTTATATAGGATTGAATAAAAACCTTAGTCGAAATAGCGACCGATATTATCGGCTATTTCTTTTCGTAATTCCTGAACATCTATTTCGCCCATTTGGGCAAATACTTTTTCTCCACTCGGCGAAATCAAAACAGTATATGGTAAGGCACCCTGCCATGCTGGGTCTATAGTCTCTATCATATCATATTTGTTAATACCTGCTTCCAATATATAATTAGTATTACTGGCATATTTCTTCTTTAAGAATGACAATGTATTATCATAGTTATCTGCTTCATCATTAGAAACTGTCACAAATTCAAAATCTCTATTTCTATACATTTTATCAGACTCTACCAGGCCTTGGAATTCTGCCACACATGGACCGCACCAAGTGGCCCACATATTAACTAACCTATATTTTCCAGAGTTTTTGTTGGCCATGATTTCTGCTAGTTTAGCTAGACTTGCTTTTTCTAGGCTAACTTCTTCTTTTGCCCAACCTTCTACTTCTTTAATTCTGCCTTCAGCCTTCTCCATCCATTTAAGAGAGCATCCAAAAGTTTTGGTTACTGCTGGGCTTGGCGTATTTCCGGCCAATAAAGCCTCCGTGGCATCTCTTAAATTGTGTTCTTTCTCCCTACCAATATGCTCATCGTCATCTATTCTTCCAACGTATTGTAGTTTACGCTCCTTATCAAAAAGAAACACATGAGGTGTTGCAATAGGGCCATATTTGGCGGCAATTTCTTGCGTAGAGCCATCATATAAATAAGGATAGCTATAGTTTTTGTCCTTTGCTCTAATTTTCATTTCTTCAAAACTGTCACTCAAGTCTGTATAACCTAGTTCATCAAACCTAACGGCTTTGTCAGCATTCGGGCTGATAGCTACTAGTGCCACACCTTTATTTTTATAGTCATTGACATAGGCCTGCACTCTGTCTTCATAAGCTTGGGCAGTTGGGCAGTGATTGCATGTGAAAAGCACTGCTAGCAGGTCAGCGTCCTCAAAGTCTTCTAGGGAATATTCTTTGTCATCCACTCCCATGAGTTTAAATTCCGGAGCTTCAGCACCAATTTCTAAAGTCTTTACTGTTTTACTATCAATGATAGCAACTTCTTGGACAACTTCCTCAGAAGATTCTTTCTCCGTGGAGTCAGTGGAAGTACAGGAAACTACTGTTACCATGGCGGCAAGAATAAATAGTTTTTTCATTTTCAAAATTGAAGTTTCTTTGAATGGTCGAATAATATCTCAAAATACGTCAATATAATGTATAGTGACAATGTATTAGTGGTGGGACTTATCTACCCAATCAATCAATTTGTCTATTTTTGCCATCATTTTGTGGGCGAGAGCCTAAAAGCTCATTGAATAAAACAAATTCATCTTCAACTGGACTTTATGCCTGGGGCATTCTGGTCTTTTTAGCTATCATTTGGGGGCTATCATTTCTGTTTATTAAAAAGATAGTAGTTGTTCTTACTCCAGTAGAACTGGGAGCGGGCCGAGTATTTTTGGCTTCGGTTTTCTTGCTTCCTTGGGTGTTTAAAGGCATGAAAACTATCCCTTTAGCCAAGTTTAAGTGGCTCTTAGGCATTGGTATTCTTGGAAACCTTTTCCCAGCTTTTATATTCTCTTGGGTAGGAAGCAAGTTGAATAGCTCATTGGCGGGTACTTTAAATTCTACTACACCCATTTTCGTGTTAATCATAGGGGCATTGTTTTTTGCCACGAAAATTCAAAAATTCCAGATTATAGGGATTGCAGTAGCATTTGTGGGTTCTATCCTTTTGGTATTGTCTGGCAATGATGGGCAACTCAATTTTGCCAATCCCTATGCATTGTTAGCCATGAGTGCCACACTAATGTATGGATTTAACGTTAACATTGTAAGTAAATATTTACAGGGCATTCCGCCATTGCAGCTTACTGCGGTGGCTTTCTTTTTTGTGGGTTTGGTGGCTCTAGGTGTTCTTTGCCTTACTGATTTCTTTACTAAAGTAGCCGCAACAGAAAACAGAGAAATAACTATTTATTTGCTCTGTCTGGCAGGTATTAACACCTCTATGGCCCTGGTACTCTTTAATTATATGTTGCAAATATCATCTCCCGTTTTTGCTTCTTCAGTAACCTATCTAATCCCGATAGTAGCCACGGTAGCTGGTCTTATGGATGGGGAGGTGATCTCCATTTGGCATTATACCGGCATGCTTGTGATTTTAGGTGGGGTTTATCTAATCAATAAGAAAGAGTAGTGCGACTCCCATAAATCATTAATTCAAATAAATTATATTTGCACAAATACCCCCAACACATGTCCCTTAAATACAAACGAATCCTTCTAAAACTAAGTGGCGAAGCCTTAAACGGCGGAGATAAAAGTCAAATTCTAAATGCTTCGATTCTAGATCAATTTGCTAAAGAGGTAAAAAAAGTAGTAGACGCAGGTTGTCAGGTGGCCCTAGTAATAGGTGGAGGTAATATTTACAGAGGAGCTTCGGCTGGTTCAGGAATTGATAGGTCCACAGGGGATTACATGGGCATGCTAGCCACAGTTATCAATGGCATGGCTATTCAATCTATCCTTGAGAATGTAGGTTTACAAACCAGACTTCTTTCTGCCATTAAAATGGAGCAAATAGCTGAGCCCTTTATAAAAAGAAGAGCGGTAAGGCACTTAGAGAAAGGAAGAGTAGTAATATTTGGTGCCGGTACTGGTAATCCATATTTCTCCACAGATTCAGGAGGAGCCTTAAGATCAAACGAAATAGGTGCAGATGTGCTTCTTAAAGGCACTAATGTAGACGGTATCTATGATAAAGACCCCAGAAAACATTCAGATGCCAAGAAGTACGACCAAATAACTTTTGAAGAGGCCATTAATAAAGGACTTAAAGTGATGGACAAAACGGCTTTTACACTTTGTCAAGAAAATGCTTTGCCTATCATTGTTTTTGATATGAATGGCGAGGGAAATCTTTTAAAGGTGGTAATGGGAGAGAAAGTAGGAACTTTAGTAAAAGATTGAAGTTCTTCTTAATAAAAGACACTTTGCAAATCATTTTTTAAGGTTAAATTTAGTTTGAAAAGAAAAATAAGAGATGGAAGAAATAGATATGATATTGGAGATGGCAGAGGACAGCATGCTGAAGGCACTGCGTTATACCTCTTCCGAACTAAAAAAAATTAGAGCAGGAAGAGCAAATGCGAATATGATAGATGGTATTAGCATAGATTATTATGGTGTGCCCACTCCCATAAATCAGGCATCCTCTATCACCACTCCTGATGCTAGGACTATCTCTATTAGACCCTTTGAAAAAAGCCTTTTATCCGATATAGAAAGGGCTATTATCAATGCCAATTTGGGATTGGCTCCAACAAACGACGGTGAGTTTGTAAGGCTTAACATACCACCAATGACTGAAGAAAGGAGACTGGAAATGGTTAAAAAGGTAAAGGCAGAGATGGAAGTAGCTAGAATTAACGTTAGGAAAGTAAGGCAAGAGTCTAACGACGAAATTAAGAAGCTAAAAAATGATGGTGTATCAGAAGACGCCATCAAAATAGGAGAGGAGCAGGTTCAGAAATTGACAGATAAATACATGGTCAAAGTAGACGACATGCTAGCCGTTAAAGAAAAAGACATCATGAGCGTCTGATTTCTCGTACATAGAACTATAAAATTTATTGCCCTGAATTTTAAAACATTAGCTTTTAGAATGAAGGGCTTTTTACATTATGAAGTATACATCCATTATTATTGTTCTTGTTTTTTTTGCCCAAGGGCTTTTTGCTCAAAATGGCTTTGAAGACGAATTGTCCTGCTTTCATGCAAAATCAAGGATTTCTGAGGCTAATCTAAAAAGAGCAAAAGCGGCTTTCCCTGGAGATGAAAACATTGATGTAAATTATTACTTCTTAGATATAAGTATTGAACCCACATCCAGACTTATAAAAGGAGCGGTTAGGATAGATTATCTGCCGTTGGTGGATGCTCTTACGTCTGTTTCTTTGGATTTAAATAATGCATACCAAGTAGATTCTATAAAGGATGAAAATGACCTTCTCAGCTTTTCGCATACCAGAAATGTAATTACTATTACTGTTCCAGAACAATTAACCTTGGATGCTAAGCCATCTAAACTTATGGTTTACTATCAGGGTACAGTGTCCCAGGCTAATGGTGGAGAATTAGGAATGCAGTTTACCACACACGGCAATAATGTGCCTGTGGTTTGGACCTTAAGTGAGCCATTTGACGCTCCTTTATGGTGGCCATGTGTAGATAATCCTGCTGATAAAGCAGACTCATGCGATGTTTGGGTAACTATGCCATCTTTTTACACGGCGGTTTCGCAGGGTATTCTTGAGGAGATAAAAGTAAATGATGATGGTACCAATACGGCTAAGTGGAAGCACCGTTATCCTATCTCTCAGTATTTGATTTCAATTGCAGCTTCTAATTATGAACTCAAAAAGCGAGAGTTCTTATATGGAGAAAGTGGGAAAATGGATGTACTGGATTATTTGTATCCAGAGGTAGCAAGTAACCCAAATACAGAAAATCTGTTGCTTAGTACTTTAGATATGTTAAAGGAGTTTTCTGCGGTTTATGGAGAATACCCTTTTATAAAAGAGAAGTACGGGCATGCCATGTTTGGTTTTGGCGGTGGTATGGAGCATCAAACCATAAGTTCTATGGGCGGTTTTAGTACCGGGCTTATAGCTCATGAATTGGCTCATCAGTGGTTTGGCGATAAGGTGACATGTAAGACCTGGAGAGACATTTGGGTGAACGAAGGTTTTGCAGAGTTTTCTGCTCTCTATTATTATGAAAGAGCTAATGGCCGTGAGGAGTATGATGCACGCGTGGCTTTTCACATGGATGCCGCTAAAGGAACTACAGGTAGCATTGCGATTCAAAATCCTACTTCAGTAAATGCAATTTTTAATTTTCCAATTACCTATCAAAAAGGCTCTGTAGTACTTCATACGCTCCGGGGTATTTTAGGTGATGATGTCTTTTTTAAGACACTAAAAGAATTTCAGAACACAGAATTTGCTTACGGGGCCGCTACTATTGAAGATTTTCAATCAATAGCAGAAAGAGTGACGGGTTTAGAATTAAGCTACTTTTTTGAGCAATGGATATTGGGTACCGGCTATCCAAAATATACCCTAGGTTGGGTTCAAAACGAGGACAATACCCTACAAATGAATATCTCACATACGACCACAGGTAATGTGCCCACATTCACTATTCCTATGGAAGTGGAGATATCTTATAGTGATGGGACCACCGAAACTCAAACCATTTTTGTGGACCAAAATGAAATCTCTATAGAGATTTCAGATGTGAAGCGGGGAATCACATCTGTGGTTTTAGATCCTAATAACTGGATTATAAAAGATCTAGAAACATTCAAGCTAAACTCTACAGTCTTGGCGGCTGAGAAGGCCATGGATTTAAGGTTATACCCGAACCCCGCTTCTGATGTCTTGAAAATTAAAGGCAAAGGTCTGTTCGAAATGGATGTCATTGATGGTACTGGCCGAGTTTTCACAAAATCAACTGGCGATGCTATAAATGTAAAAAACCTCCCAAGTGGAAGGTTTTTTGTAAGATTTAAAGACAACGAAAATGGAGTCTTCGTAAAGTCTTTTATTAAGCAATAAACTCTTAGACCGGTTCCGCTACTTTAACAGAATCAATCAACACTTGTTTCTCAGCTTCAGGAAGTGGTTCTACTGGCTGTGGTACCGATGGGTAATCTCTGAAAACTGGTTCTTCTGGGACAGGACGAAAAAATACATCTGTAATAAAATATTTGGTGTCTCCATTCCATGGAAAACGAACAAACTTCTCTTGATAAACTAAAGTGACACGCTCTCCAGTACCCAAAGCTTTTCTTAAGTCTATAATGACAGAATCTGCAATGGTAGAAAAATCCCAATAGCGGGGCTGTAAAGTACCCGTTTCTCCTGAGTAGCCACCTTCGTTAAGGACGCCCTCGTAAGTTTTGAAAACATAACCTCTCTCACTTAGTTTAGAGAGTGTGCCTGCTCTTTCCCCAGAGCTGAAATATCCAGTACTGATGTACCAAAATGCAACAATTAAAAGAGCTAATATGACGAAAAAGAATATTCTAAGTTTCATTTAAATCGGTTTTTAAGATTTGCTATGCAAAACAAGTCAATTTTTCTAATATAACCTCAAACTTGTTATTTAGAACGAATGGCTATTACAGGATTCATGGCGGCGGCCTGTGAGGCGGGAATAATACCAGAAAGTATTCCTATAAAGCTGGCTATAACTATACCCATGATCATATTGGAACTCGTCAAAATGAGATCTAGGGAGCCTAGGCTCACAAAAGTTGTCAGGTAAACGAGCAAGAGCCCAATTCCACCTCCAATGACACATAGGAATACAGATTCAAAAAGGAATTGGAACATAATAAAGTAGTTTTTTGCACCCAAGGACTTTTGAATACCAATGATATTGGTACGTTCTTTTACAGATACAAACATGATATTGGCGATGCCAAAACCACCGATAAGCAGGGCAAATGCTCCAATGATATAACCACCTACACGTAATGCACCAAATACAGAAGAAAGAGCATTGGCCGCAGCATCGGGCTTATTAAGTGCGAAATTATCGTCCTCCATAGGCCTCAAACCTCTTTTGCTTCGCATTAGTCCTGTAATTTCACCCTCCAAAGCTTCCATCCCGCCTTCTTTTTTTAAGGCTTGCAACTGGATCATGCCGTAAAGGTTTCCAGAAGAGAACATACGCTTATGCTTCAGAAACGGAATGTATACTTTATCGTCTGGGTTACCACCTACGTCTACAAGTTGCTTCCCTTTAATTTCTGTCGCTCCTATCACAATGAATTTCTGCCCCTTTACTTTGATGCTTTTTCCTATGCCATCGTTATTAGGGAAAAGTGTTTGAAACACATCCCCACCCAGGATAGCTACACTATGCCCAGAGTTGGTTTCTTGCTCAATGAAGTACCTTCCTTGTACTATGGGTACATCAGTAATTTTATTAAAATCATAGGTAACTCCTTGTACTAAAGCGTCATAGCTACTATTTTGGTATTTGGCGTTTGCTAGTGACCAGTCCATGATGGTCACTGCGTCAGTGTTCTTAACACGTTGCCGTAAATACTCATATTCGGAGTACTTAGGTCTCGGTCTGGTAAAGTATTTCCACCAAGGATAATCATTGCCATCTTCTCCAAAAACCCATGGAAACTTATCTACATAAACCGTATTTTCTCCAATACTGCTCAGTGAGTTTTTGATATTGGCTTCTAAAGAGTCTACCATGGTAAGTACACCTATGATGGAAAAAATGCCAACCGTAACGCCCAAAAGAGACAGCAAGGTTCTTAATAAATTAGCTCTCAGAGCTTGCCAGGCAAATCGGAAACTTTCAAATATCAAATGTAGAATTCTCATGTATTCGCTGTTTTTGGAAGTATAAAGGAATAGAATTGTCCTCCAAATAACAAAGCATTTGGTAAGGATGCCCTAGAAAATAAACAGACGGCAAATAATCAGGATTTGTGGAAGCTTTGCCTTTGATGAGCCTATTCTAGCTATTTAAAAGATGGGGAAGAAAGAATAACCTTTTTTGAAGAAATTTGTGGCTTATGGGTTTCAGTACTCTGTGGTTTTAGTACATTATCCATTACTTTTATTCGGATATAAATAAGTATTTAAAGAAATAGTCGCTACCTCATTCAAATTTAAGCAAAATGAAATTACTCAGTCTTTTTTCTATCTCCATTGTACTGCTATTTTCCTGTAAGACAGGTCAAAAAGCTAACCTGATTAAGACGGGTGATGGTTTGTTTCAACTCTTTGAAGAGCCAGAAGGAAGAGGAGCTTTTTACTCAGATAAAGAGGGCGTTTTCGCTGAAAAAGGGATGGTGGCGTCCGCTCATGTAGAAGCCTCTAAAGTAGGAACTGAAATCTTAAAATCTGGTGGAAACGCTGTAGATGCTGCCGTAGCCACATTTTTTGCTTTAGCGGTGGTGCATCCTTTTGCTGGGAATTTAGGCGGTGGAGGTTTCGGCGTTGTTCGAGGGGCAGAGGGCGAAAAACTTGCACTTGATTTCCGTGAAAAAGCACCTCTGAAAGGGCATAAGGACATGTACTTAGATGAAAACGGGAATGTCATAGAAGGCTTAAGCACTTTGGGCCATTTGGCTTCTGGAGTCCCTGGTTCAGTAGCTGGCATGGCACAATTACACGAAAAATTGGGCTCAAAGCCATGGAAGGCTTTATTGAAACCCGCTATTGACTTGGCAGAAAAAGGAGTGGAATTGACCTTGGGGCAGGCCAGAGGAATGACCAATTACAAAGAGACTTTTCAGAAAGTTAATGGATTAGATACAGCCTATTATGTCAAACAGGACGGAAGTGAGTGGGAAACTGGTGAAGTTTTTGTCCAAAAAGACCTAGCAGAAAGTTTAAAGCGAATTAGTGACTCAGGAGCCCAAGGTTTCTATGAAGGCGAAACAGCCGATTTATTGGTAGCTGAAATGGAAAAGGGTGGCGGGATTATTAGTCATGAAGACTTAAAAGCTTATGACGCTGTTTGGCGAGATGCGATTTCGAAAAAATATAAAGATTATGACCTTATTTCTATACCGCTACCTTCAAGTGGTGGCGTGGCTTTGATGCAATTAATGCGTTTGGTGGAGCCATATCCTTTGAAGGACTGGGGATGGAATTCTGCAAATACTACCCAGGTGATGATTGAGGCGGAAAGAAGAGTTTATGCAGATAGAGCTAAATGGCTGGGGGACATGGATTTTGTAAAAGTGCCTGTTACCGAGCTAATGTCTTATCCTTACTTGGAAGAAAGATGGGCTTCTTTTAACGAAAATAAAGCGTCAAATAGCAAGGATATTTCTGCTGGAACGGTGCCATTCTTCGAATCTGATGAAACCACACACTTTTCTGTAGTAGATAAGGCAGGTATGGCCGTTTCTATTACTACCACGCTTAACGGAGCTTTTGGAAGTAAGGTAGTGGTAGATGGAGCTGGTTTTTTGATGAATAATGAAATGGATGATTTTAGCGTGAAAGCTGGGGTACCAAATATGTTTGGCCTGATAGGAAATAAAGCCAATGAGATTCAGCCAGGTAAGCGGATGTTATCCTCTATGACGCCAACCATCGTAGAGAAAGAAGGCGAGCTCTTTATGGTTTTGGGCACTCCAGGAGGAAGTACCATCATCACTTCTGTTTATCAAACCCTTCTTAACGTAATAGAGCATGGCATGACCATGCAACAAGCGGTGAATGCTCGTAAGTTTCATCATCAGTGGTTGCCGGATAAAACGTTCATCGAAAAGGATGCGTTAGACTTAGATGCTTTGCAAACATTACTAAATAAAGGATATACCATTGAAGCACAGTCTAGAACACTGGGTAGAATGGATTGTATTCTGGTGCACCCAAATGGGATGTTAGAAGGTGCTTCAGACCCAAGAGGAGAGAATACCAGTGTAGGTTATTAATTAAGCGTATGGCAAATCCCCTTTATAAAAAACTTGGTCTTAAAGATGAGCAGAAGGTTGTTCTAAAGAGCTTCCCAGAAAATTACTTTGATTTACTAATCCACATACCAGAAATAGAAGAATGTGAGCCTGATGAATTTGCAGATTTTATTCATCTTTTTGAAACGCGAATGGAAGATTTAGAGAAGTCTTTTTTGGAAGCTAAAACTCGTATGAAACAAGATGGCTTGATTTGGATATCATGGCCAAAGAAAACTTCAAATGTAAAGACTGATTTAGATTATCATTCTATCAAAAAGCTGGCTGTATCTATGGGTCTAATAGATGTCAAAGTATCCGCTATCGATGAAATTTGGACAGCAACTAAATACTTGATCCCTAAGAAGAACAGGACTTAAATATCCTTCAGAATTAAAGACTTGAAATCTGCCACTTGCTTATTGGCTAGTTCCATGGTGCTCAGTTTAATCATGTTTTGACCTTTGCTTAGTTTGAGTCTTCCTATTTCCATCATGGCCCAGTCTTTTTCGTAGCTCTCTTGCCTTTTTACTCTATCAGGGCTGTTTATCATTGGTGGGTCAAAAGCTTTTGTGACCGTATTTTCTACACTGTTCTCTAATAAAGACACGGCTATTTTAGAGCCTAATTCATCTTCTGGGCAAGTATATAGCATATAAACAGTCATTTCCTTCTCTGAATCGCTGTCTATGAGCCAGGCCATTTGATCTTTGGTCGAAGTCCAATCCACCAGATAGTCATGTGCCCATCCATGGCCCTCGATAAATCTTAAATTGCCTTCAAACTGAGCCTCATAAGCCGGAAGTTCTACGAAATTGGTATTTAAAGAAATCGGTTTTATCGGTTGGTAATTTTGACTGGCGTCCTTAAACCAAGAAAGATACTGACTTGTAAAATCAGCTGTCATACCAGATTTTTCTTTGGCAATGTCCTTTTCTTGACTAGGGTCAGAAATCATATCGTAGAGTTCAGCGTTTTCGCCCTTTGCCACGTAACGATATTTGTTTGTTCTAAAAGAACCAGGACGATCTTTTAGTTCTCTTTCTAAGAAGGCCACATGGGTGAAAACCGTTCTTTCCTCTATCTCCTGTTCTTCATTTAAAATAGCTGGAGCTAAACTTATCCCGTCAATTTCTTTTGCAGGATTGTACACGATACCACATAGTTCTGTTAGAGTAGGTAGCCAGTCAATATGTGCTCCTAGCCTCTTTATTTTTTTTTCAGCGGCTATTTTTCCAGGCCATTTGATGATACTCGGTACTCTTACGCCTCCCTCATCTACATGACCTTTTACACCTTTCATGGCTCCATTGTATCTCACACCGTTAGGTCCATTGTCAGTCATAAAAACCACAATCGTATTTTCAGCTAACCCTTCCTCGTCAAGTTTGGCCAGTAAACGGGCTATGTTCACATCCACGTTTTCTACCATGCCGTAGATGCTTGCCAGTCTATCGTCTATTCCTTTTGCTTTGTATTTATCAAAGTATTTATCTGGCACCTGAAAAGGGCCATGTGGGGCATTATATGGCACATAGCAGAAGAAAGGAGCGTCTTTTTTTCTGTCGATAAAATCAATGGCTTTGTCTGTCAGGTAATCTGTTATGAAACCTTTTGTTTCTATTTCTACATAACCGCTATCTAGTTTTGTGTCGAAATAATTAGTCCAATGTCCCGCACAAAAGCCTATAAACTCATCAAAACCTTGCTCAGTAGGTCGGTTAGGATAATGAGAACCATTATGCCATTTCCCGAAAATGCCTGTGGCGTATCCATTTGCTTTGAAGACCTCGGCAATGGTTTCCTCCTCTGTGTCCATTATCTCCAAACCTTTAGAAACGGAGGTCGCTCCCGTTTTAAGGTGATATCTACCGGTCAATAAACTGGCTCTGGTAGGAGCACAAAGTGGCGAGACAAAGAATCTATCGAACTCTGCACCATCACGTGCTAATTGGTCCATAACGGGTGTTTCCAATACTTCATTTCCATGACTACTCATATCTCCCCATCCTTGGTCGTCTGTTAATATGAAAAGAACGTTTGGCTTTGCTTTTTCTTTACATGAACTGAAAAATATTGAAAGTAGACAAAGGCTTAAAATATTGAAACGCATTCAAAAAGGGTTTAGTTATCTCTATTCAAAAGTATAGAAAATTACGAAACCACTATTATTATTTAGGGATGCGTTTACGGATAATGTTGATATTGAACTAATATTGGAATAATTGATATTAGCTAAGCCAAAACCAGCCGTAAACATTAGATTTTCTTTAAAGTAAAACATGAACCTAATTGGTGAGGCATATAGACTTAGATTTATACCATTTGAATCTCCGAAAATCCCTGAGACTGAACCCCCAAAATAGGGTGCCAAGTATAATTTATCAATTAAGGGAACGAACTTTCCCCGTTCTATGGACGGGCCCACTGAAATGAGGTTGTTAATAGAAGAAGGTGTAATTGAGAAATTTCCACCGTAGGCTCAATAGGAATTGTCTTCTTTGATTTCACCAAATAGGAGTGAGGTGCTTAGCACTGTGTTAACACCTCTATTTTTTCCTTCAGAAGTTATTTGAGCAGATAAATTTCCATTAATTATTTTTCTACCTGCCAAATCTTAGGGAACAAGAGAATGAATATTTGCAATAAAAATTAGAAAGCAAAGGAAGTATTTCATGTTGTGAGATATTATTCTAAAACGAAATTAGAATAATATCTTGAAACATAATCAACTCAATCAATTTTTTGGCAGAGCTCACAAGAGCTGTCAAATGATTGTCAAGTGCTTATTTAGAGCGTTTATTCAAGTCTGTTCTATGAATCAATAGTTCTCTGCCCAGTGGTCTACCATTTCTAAAAGTCTGAGTTCTCAGGCTTAAGTCTCCTTCTGGGATTTCAAATGGACCCGTATATTCCGTACCAAAGTTTACAGGATAAGTATTATTAATGGTATAATACACTTTGGTGTTCGGTACGTTATTACTCAATTCACACATCAGCTTTCCGTCCTCATTACTCACTTTAATAATAGGCTCATAAACGGCCTTTGAGATATTAATTTTGGCTTGTTCAAATCTTTGGAAATGCTGTTCTGTTCTATTGATAAAACTATTCCAGTTTTTCTTCTCTTTCTGGCTCCAAAACGTTTCACTAATGGCAAAAGCTCTGGGATAGGTCATGTACATAGCAAAAGGTAAATTAGGAACCACTTCAGACCAAAGGTTGCCTTGACCTCCCAAAACGGTGCTTTCTTCCACGCCATCTGTCACGGGCTCGTATGCATATACTTTTTCTAAAAGTAGGTCATTGTAGATTGGGTTTTCTACTGAATGGTCGCCCTGGGTATAATCTAAGTAAGTAGACATTTTAGGTGTCATTACCACTTTGTAGCCTTTTTTAGCCGCATCTATACCAATTTCTGGTTCTCTCCAATTCATCACCGCGGTTTGTTTTGACAAATCGCCTCCTTCAATAATTTCATCCCAACCGATCATTTTTTTGCCTTTACTTTGAATTATTTTGCCTACACGGCCCACGAAATAGGCTTGCAAATCATGCGTGTCTTTTATCTTCATTTTTTTCATGAATTTCTGAACTTTCACATTTGTCTCCCAGTAGCTATGATCACACTCATCTCCTCCCATATGAATATACTCCCCAGGAAAAAGAGCTGCTACTTCGGTCATTACCTTATCAATGAATTCATAAACTTTCTCGTTTGTAGGGTCTAAAGTGTTTTCAATCAACATATAAAAACCACCGCTAGCAGGCCATTCGGCAAATTTTGACCCTGGGTTTACAAATTTCGGTTCTTTGTTTACTGATAATTCTGGATAGGCTGCTAAAGCGGCCATGCTATGTCCTGGTATGTCAATTTCAGGAACTATTCTAACGTTTCTTTCTGCGGCGTACTTAATGACATCTTTAATTTGCTCTTGCGTATAAAAGCCTCCATACGTTGCTTTTTCGCTTTCTTTAGGAAACGGTCTGTCGTCTCCAAATCTGCCATGCCTTTCTACCCGCCATGCACCTACTTCTGTTAATTTCGGCAAAGATTTAATTTCAATTCTCCAGCCTTCGTCGTCCGTTAAGTGCCAGTGGAAAACGTTAAGCTTGTATTGAGCCATTTTGTCAATATAAGTCTTTACATCTTCCACAGAGAAGAAATGGCGACTCACATCAAGCATAATACCTCTCCACGGGAATCTAGGGTAGTCCTTGATTTTACAGCCCATAATCATTCCCATTCCCATAAACCCATCTCCTATATTTTCAACGGAGCTAGGAAGGAGCTGACGCAGCGTTTGAAAACCATTAAATATACCTGCTGGAGCGTTCGCCAATAATTCAATCGTACTTTCTTTAACCTCTAGGGTGTATCCTTCTAGACCAATCTCAGCATCTTTTGTAGTATTGAGGGCAACTATTATGGCCTTGTCGCTTCTACTTGGTTCTGCTACTTTTCCTTCCTTGATATTTATGCTGGCACCTGCTAAAAAGGCTTTGAAAAGTTCTGCATAACGTTTAACCTCTAAGTTTTCAGAACGAACGTCTAAGGTTGTTTGCTGATCCAGCATAAATAAGCCGTCCCCGTACTCATAATTCACCACAGCAGGAATAATATTGTTTTGTGAGAGGCCAGAAATGGAGATAAAAAGGAGAAAGAAAAGTAGTTTTTTCATGTATTCAGATGGGTTGAATATCAAAGTTATTAAAATATTTTAATAATAGGCAATCGCTTTCATCAAAGGTGTGGTTTGTTAATCATCAAAGTACCTGACATAAAAAATGCCCCAGAAGGGGCATTTAATCTTATTTTATTTTGAGCTTAAGCAATGTTTGACCAGGCACCTGCGTCATGAAGGTTTTCAATTCCTTTGCCTTGTAAAAAGCTTTTAGCTCTGGCCGAACGCATGCCAGATGCACAGCAAAGTACGATTGGCTTTTTATATCCTTTGATTTTAGAAAGTTTACTCTCTAAAGTGTCTAAAGGGATATTAACAGCTTTGGCAGGATGACCTCCAGCAAATTCACCTGGCGTTCTTACATCAATAATTACGGCACCGTTTTCTATTATTTCTTTCATTTCTTCTGAATTATTTCCAAATAAATTTTTGATAAAATCAAACATGTTTTTTGTGTTTTATGTTTACAAAAATAAGACAGGCTTAATGCCCAAAACGGTGATGAAAGTTACAAACATTAATTTGTAGAATGAATTTACAAAAAGCTATCTAAAGAAAATAACAACTGCTCCAAGAAGTGTTAAGGCCAGTATAAGTTTACGGTAAGAGTCATTCTTAATGTTTTTAACCACCCTTACACCCAAGAAGAAACCAATAACCATGGCGGGAGCTAAAACCAAGTCTGTTTTGAAGCTATGTGCATTAATGGTTTCCCATGAAAAGATATGAAAGGGCACTTTAAAGAGGTTAATAAATAAAAAAAGCCAAGAAACGGTACCAATAAATTCATTTTTAGGGAAGCGTAAGACCAGAAAATAAATATTAGAAAATGCTCCAGCTAGATTTCCAATCATGGTAGTAAACCCAGAGGCCAAACCCATTGTTCCTTCAAACCACCAGCCCTTTGGCAGGTTATCTGACTTTCTTCTTTCCCACCAGAAAAGTAGGGCCACGGCCGTTAAAATAATAATGGCCATAATACGCTTAAAAAGAAGTTCGTCAATGTCTTTGCCAATGTACCAGCCAAATAAAACACCGACTACCATCCAGGGCATCAACTTTTTAAAGTGGCCCCACTGTGCGTGCCTATTGTAATAAGAAACCGCTAAAATATCTGCCATGCAGAGCAATGGTAGGACTATCCCGGTGGAGGCTTTAGAACCAAATACTAGGGCCATGATGGCCACATTCATTACATCCACACCCCTTAGGCCGGCTTTGGAAAAACCAATAATAAACGACGCGAAAAATGCCAATGCCCATTCAGAGGTGCTGTGGTCTGAGAAAATATCCAAGGCTAAGTTTTTTCAGTTAAAATCAATGAGTAGTAAATGAAAGTGAACATTTCTTTACCAGCGAATAAGGGCACTGCCCCAAGTAAATCCACTTCCAAAAGCCGCAAGGCAAACTAAATCACCTTCTTTTACTTTTCCGGCTTCCCAGGCTTCGCAAAGGGCAATAGGGATAGAAGCGGCTGTAGTATTTCCGTATTTCATAATATTGTTAAAAACTTTTTCATCAGGTAGACCGAGCGTTTTTTGGACAAACTGGGCTATGCGAAGGTTGGCTTGATGAGGAATGAGCATATCAATATCTTCTGTCTTGAATCCAGTTTTTGTAAGTGCTTCCATAATGACCTCAGGGAACTTTGTTACCGCTTTTTTGAAGACCAATTGACCGTCCATCTGTGGATAGGCACTTTTGTTTTCAATGAGCTTATCGTAAACAAATATTTCTCCTAGCTCATCTGCGGAAGGAAATCCGAAATCCACGTCTGGTAAGTGTTTTCCTCCATGAGAACCTGGGCTAATCATAGCCAGTTGTTCTGCATGTGTGCCATCGGAATGTAGGTGAGTGGTTAAGATTCCTTTACCTTCTTCTTCTGTCGGCTGAATGATAACTGCACCGGCACCATCACCAAAAAGAGCCGTGATGGCTCTACCCCGTGTGCTAAAGTCTAGACCCATGGAGTGCATTTCTGAGCCTACTACCAAAATGTTTTTATAAATGCCTGCTTTGACGAATTGGTCTGCCACAGAGATGGCGTAGATGAAACCAGAACATTGATTTCTGATATCCAAAGCACCAATTTCCGTTTTGGTAATGCCTAATTCTCTTTGTAGAAGAACCCCACAGCCAGGGAAATAGTAGTCTGGGCTTAGAGTTGCGAAAATGATGAAGTCTATTTCTTCTAATTCAATTTCTGCTCTCTTGGCCGCTATTTTAGCAGCCGCTGCCGCCATAGTCGTGGGTGTTTCTTCATGCTTTTTGGCATATCTACGTTCAATAATTCCAGAGCGTTCACGAATCCATTCGTCTGAAGTGTCCATGACTTTCATGAGGTCAAAATTTGTCACTACTGTCTCTGGTACATAAAAGCCGATACCGGCAACTTTAGCATTAGGCATGATTTATTTCTTTTGGTTGAGCGATACGAAATTACAATAATTCGGCAATGACGGAAATAAGGCTAATCTAGAATGCTGCTTTGCTTTACTTCTTTCACCACAAATTGACTCTGGGTATTACCAATATTGGCAAGCCTAGAAAGGTTATTTAGAATGAAAAACCGATATTCCTCCATATCTTTTACTATGATTTTTAAGAGGAAATCTGCACCTCCAGATACGCAGTAGCATTCTACCACCTGAGGTAAAGTCTGGATATCTTTTTCAAACTTTTCAAGATAATCTGCGGCATGCTCTTTCAAACTTACGCTCACAAAAATCAAGAGGTTTCTGTGCAATTTTTTTCGATTAAGCTCAATCGTATATTTTTCTATATAGCCATCTCTTCTTAGCCTTTTGATACGCTCATGGACAGGAGTGGTAGTTAAATTAAGTTCGGCAGCGATCTCTTTATTAGTAGAAAGACTGTCTTTTACCAAAAGTTTGAGGATTTTTAAATCAACAGGATCTATATGGTCCATAGAATAATATTCTTTAAAGCCTTAAATATATATCTATTTATAGAATGAAATAGTAACGGAAGCTAAAATGTGAGAATATTAGCCTGATAGGCGAGCGTCCGAATGATTTTTTATTGTACTCAATAAAGTAGTGGTACTGGTCTTACGCAATGAGCCTAGAAAAGAAATGGCGGCAACCTCTAAGAGATTACCGCCATTTGCTTTGTATTTAATGAGAGTTTCTCTAGCTAGATGAGATCCAGCCCTCAATAGCCTCTTTGGTCGGAAGCTTGTCTTCTATTTTAAGCTTCTTTCTTACACCACCCAAATCATTGAAGACTTTATTGGCATTTGCCTCTTTTAAAGATTCTATCGTCATAAAGCCCATTTTTTGTAGAGCAGGAATCCAAATAGTCGGAACACCTATTGCTTCATAATCCTCATTAGCGGCAGCAGAGATTTTCTTTTCTGGTCGCATTTGCGGAAAGAAAAGTACTTCCTGGATACTCGTATTATTGGTCAATAGCATAGTGAGCCTATCTATCCCTATTCCAATACCAGAGGTAGGCGGCATACCATATTCTAGTGACCTCAAGAAATCATCATCCATAACCATCGCTTCTTCATCACCGCGGGCGGCCAGTTTTAGTTGGTCCTCAAAGCGTTCTTTCTGGTCAATGGGGTCATTAAGCTCGGTATAGGCATTTGCTACTTCTTTACCATTCACGAAAAGCTCAAAACGCTCTACTAAACCCTCTTTACTTCTATGCTTTTTAGTCAATGGAGACATCTCCAAAGGGTAATCAATGATGAAAGTAGGCTGGATAAGATGAGCCTCAACTTTTTCACCGAAGATTTCATCAATCAATTTTGCCTTTCCCATGGAGCCATCTATTTCTATTCCCCATTGTTGACAATGTTTCTTAGTCTCTTCTTCAGATAAGTCAGTTAGGTCCACGGCTGTATACTTTTCAATAGAACCTAAGATGCTTAATCTCTCAAATGGGCCACCAAAATTAATTTCGTTTTCACCGACGGGAAAGCTGGTTTTTCCATGAACAGCCATAGCCACCTTTTCAAAGATTTCTTCTGTCATGTTCATCATCCATTCGTAGTCTTTATAGGCTACGTAGAATTCTAGGGCAGTATACTCAGGGTTATGGGTTCTATCCATTCCTTCATTACGAAACATTTTGCCAAACTCATATACACCGTCAAAGCCACCAACAATTAGTCTCTTAAGGTAAAGTTCGTTGGCAATTCGCATAAAAAGCGGCATGTCCAGCGAATTGTGATGTGTTTTAAAAGGCTTTGCTGCTGCTCCGCCATGAATAGGCTGGAGTATTGGCGTTTCTACTTCTAGCCAGCCTTTACCATCAAAAATGGTACGCATCGTAGAAATTATTTTTGCTCTTTTTATGAAAATGTCTTTAACCTCAGGATTTACTATTAAGTCCACATATCGCTGACGATATCTTAATTCAGGGTCTGTAAAGCCGTCAAAAACGTTTCCGTCTTGGTCTCTTTTGACCACTGGAAGTGGCTTTAAGGCTTTATTCAGAATCTTATAAGAAGTGACATGAATAGAAATTTCGCCAACCTGAGTTACAAAGGCATAACCTTCTATGCCAATAATGTCACCAATGTCTAAAAGACGCTTGAAGACGATGTTGTACATGGTTTTGTCCTCATCAGGGCAAATAGAATCTCTTTTAAAGTAAACTTGAATTCTTCCCGAGCTGTCTTGGATTTCGGCAAAAGAGGCACTTCCTTTTCCTCTTACACTCATTAGCCTGCCAGCTATGCTTACTTTTTGAAAATTGCCCTTCTCGGAATCGAATTCTGCTTTTATTTGAGCAGAGTTAGCGTTGATTTCATAAAGTTCTGGTGGATAAGGATCAATCCCCATTTTCATTAACTCCTCTCTCTTTTGCCTCCTTAGGATTTCTTGTTCGTTCAGTAACATCTATTTTGAATCTTTGTATAAATGAAATGATTTGCTCATTTCTAGCTGAAAAAGAATGCAAAATTATGAAATATTAATCAATCTAAGATGAACATTGCCTAGCTTTGAAAATGCTAAAAGTTGGTCAACAAAATATCTTAAAGGTTTTACGTGGTACTTCGGTAGGTTTTTACCTAGGAGATGATGAGAATAATGATGTTCTGCTCCCTCATAAGTACATTCCAGAAGGATTAAATGTAGGAGAGGAAGTTGATGTTTTTCTCTATAGAGATTCTGAAGATAGGATAATAGCCACCACCATCGAGCCTTTAATAAAGCTAAACCAGTTTGCGTGTTTGCAGGTAAGTGCGGCTACTGGAATTGGTGCTTTTTTGAATTGGGGTTTAGAAAAAGACCTTTTTGTTCCTTTCAGGGAGCAAAATCAAAAACTTAGAGAAGGAGATTATACTGTGGTGTACCTCTATTTAGATGAAGACACAGACCGTCTGGTGGGTTCTTGCAGACTTAACAGGCATTTTGAGTTTGAGGATATTGAGCTGAAAGAAGGGGAGGAGGTAGATTTGCTTATTCTAGATAAAACAGATTTAGGCTTTAACGTGGCCGTCAATCATAAGTACCGAGGCCTTATTTACGAGAATGAAATCTTCCAAAGAATAGCTTGGGGGGATAGCATCAAAGGTTTTGTGAAGGCGGTGCGTGAAGACGGGAAAATAGATATCAGTCTACAAAAGCAAGGATACCTAAATATTAATGAGCCTAATGCTCGAAAGATTTTAGAAACGCTTCAGGCTAATGGCGGCGAGCTAGCCCTATCTGATAAATCAGACTCTTCTGAAATTCAAGGTACCTTAGAAATGAGTAAAAAGGCTTATAAAAGAGCCATTGGTAGCCTTTATAAACAAAAGCTAATCACTATTGAGCCGGAAGGAATAAAGCTGATTTAGTTACTGCTTTGAGTTCGATGACCAAGTTTTTCTCAAGTCATAAGATGACCACCTCTTGTAAATCCCGTATAATAATATTTTAGGCAAAAGACTAAATCAAGTTGTACTTGTCTGTGTACGTGGAATTTTTGGATCCCCAATTCTACCTATCGATCCAAAATAGCACACCCAAGAAAGTGATGCATAAGAAAATTATGTATACTTAAAACTCAAGAACGCATTGAAATGCAAAAACATATCAAAGGGAGCCTGAGTACAATAGTCTTAAAACTATTGCGTGATAATGGCCGAATGTATGGTTATGAAATAACTCAGAAGGTAAAGGAGCTTACCAAAGATGATATTACTATCACGGAGGGAGCCTTATATCCGACTCTCCATAAACTAGAAGCAGAAGATATACTAACTCCAGAAACGGAAAGAGTAGAAGGTAGGATACGGAAATATTACAAATATTACACCAAAAGGTAATGCAGTAGCCAAAGATCGAATTGCAGAATTGAAAGCTTTTACAGAGAATCTGAATCATATTTTGAATGCTAAACTTGGTTCTGCATGAAACTCACTCCATAGCAAATAGAAACCTTAGAATATTACATCCTGAGCTGGGACATAAAGAATAAGGATTTCTATGAAGAAATATTAGATCATTTTATGTCTGCGGTTGAGAAAGAATGAATTCTAAAAATGAAACGTTCGACTATGCTTTCCCAGAGGTGACTCATGTTTTTGCTGACTATACATTTAAACCTGCTAGATTCTCAGAAATATTTTCGGGTTTTAAAGCTCTAGAATGGGAGTTTCAAAACGGGTCTATAAAGAATGCCTTTAAAATTTTAATCAAGGGCAGTCTAAAGCATTTAGTGAACGGGTTTATATTTATTTGGTTTTTGGTGGCCGTAGTTCAATACTTGATTTTTTCGGCTTTCAGCATGAAAGAGGCTCTGTATTTCTGCGTTGCAATCAATACTGCACTGTGACTGTTTTCTCCAATTTTCATAAGTGCTTTAAGGTCAGGTTATAGAAGGTTTAAAATAAGGGTGTTCAGAATGGAAATATCTCTGAGTATAGAAGAACTAAAACAGAAGAAGCTAACACTAACGGAATATAATTCTTATGCTTATGTTTTTTTCTCATTACAACAGTAATGAATCTTCCGAATATGGCCATTGGATTTGGTTTGGAAATTCATAAAAGCATAATTCAGATGGGTATGTTGGCCTATCTTTTTTTAATCATTCCGATATCATGGAATGTTTATAAATTAGAGTCTAAGAAGGTATGAAACTCACCGCACAACAAATAGAAAAAATAGAACACCACCTTATAGATTGGGGTTTAGAATATCAGGATTTCTATGATGAAGTCTTAAACCATTTTGTTTCTAAAATTGATTCTGAACTTTCGGAAGATTTAAGTTTTGAAAGTGCTTTTAAGGCGGCTCAAAAGGACTTTACAGGTAAGAAGTTTAAAGAAAGAAGAGGCTTAAAGGCTTTTGAGGCAGAATATGCTCACAATATTAAATTAGAAATCAAAAAGGCTATTCGAGGCAAGATGCAACAGCAGTTCTTGACCTATAGGATCCTGGTTTGGGGCTTGATATTTTTGGCTACTTACCAATTCTACAACACTAAAAACGAATTGTTCTTGATGCCGATGGGTGTCTTGTTCATTGTCTTTTACATCACGCCACTTTTTATAATACCATTGAAATATCAATTTGAAAAACAATCTAAATGGTTCGTAACGGATCATTGGCCTTTAGAAAAAAGCAAAAGAAAGCTTTTGTACCATAAGGCAAAGTACCGAATAATGATGATGTCTATCTTTCCTTTATTTTTTGTTTTAAGTTTTGTTTATCAAATAAGTAGAGCTCTATTTCAAAGTGCTAATGGCTACGAATCAGAACTACCATTATGGTATCAAGTTATAATTTTAATTGGTTCTGCGACGGCATTATCTGTAGCCTGGGCACAATTTGAGTTAGCAATTGAAGAAAAAAGAAAACGAGCGTTATAAAATGACACTCAACCAAGAACAAATAGTAGACCTCTTCCACTTTACCGAGAGGCATTATGTAGACATTATGATGTTCAGATAGAGATAGTAGACCATTTGGCGTCTGCCATAGAAACAAAGCTCAGTAACAACCTAGAGACTTCATTCGACAAAGCTTTGGATGAAGTTTATTCAAGTTTTGGACCTATGGGGCTTTCGGGCTTTAAAGATACCATGACAGCCAAAGTGACCTCACAGCGGAGAAAATACTTGTTAAAAGAGTTCAAGTTCTACTTTACGGTGCCAAGGATATTTCTAACAGCCATTTTTATGATAGTTCTTGGCTTGTTTTTCCAAGAGATAGAGAGCAGTGAAGTCAAATATTACTTCATCATTCCTGTTTTAGGGATGACACTTTTTAATCTAGTCGATTTTATTAGAAAGGGCAGGGAATTTAATAGGAAGTTCATTGTCTGGGGACAGTTAAGCTTGCCAAGTTTGACTGGAATCTTGATTCAGTTGCCTAACGTATTAATGGGGGAGGGTTCTTTAATTGTCCAAGCAGAGTATTGTAAGGAATCGATGGCTGTAGTGACGGCTTTAATAATTGTTCTTTACTTTTCAGAGTGGGCAGTTATTTAGAAAGTGTATCTTAAAATAGAGCATGAATATCCAGAAGCTTTTAAAAAGAATTAAGGGCGTAGTCAGCAGCATGTAGATTTCAGCTCGCAGTCTTCATTCGTCAATTTCGAATATCTTTGGGCTGAGCTTGTCGAATCGTAACAAACTAAAGGGCCCTCGATGTGTAGCTTTGAGTACCCAAACAAACCTTTCAGGTCATTATGAACTACCTAATTATATCGAATGTCGATGTGAAGTATCAAAGCTAAGAATGGACTAAGTCACCCAAAAAGAACTTTCCTAAAACCTATTCCTTCTTCTTCTCCTCCTTGGTCTTCCCGCCAAAAAGAGAGAAATGTACATAACGCTTAGGATTATCCTTCATGTCAGAAAGTAGTGCATCTAATGATGCTGCGGTGTTGTCAAGGTTTAGATACAGAGAATCATCTGAAGTTAGTTTCCCTAAGGTACCTTTTCCGGAGTTAACATCACTTAGGATGCTTTGAAGACCAGCTATAGAAGTGTTTAAGCTAGCCACCGTTTTTTCTAATTCTAAGCCGCTCAATTTTTCGGTGAATTCTCCCGTCTGCTTCATAATTGGAGTCATCTGAGAGTCTAGACTTGCTGTAAGGGTATTAAGGTTTTTGGTAAGAATAGCGGCATTACTTGTTATTTGTGCCAAGCTGGCTGCATTAGAAGCCACAATCGCATTTACACCATTGGTGGTTTTAGTGGCAGATGCCATCAATGCATTTAATGCGTAGCCAGTTTGGTCAAACTGCTTTACCACTTTGGTTAAATTAACAACCAAGGAATCTACGTCATTTAAGGCCGGCGTGATTTTTTGGATAGCAGCGTCTGCCAAACCAAGTTCAATGCCTCCTTTGAGTTGGGCTCCTTCGTCAATGACATTCCCTGGAAGGATGTTTAATTTGATAAGTTTTCCACCGATTAGGCCATCATCTGAAAGCGAAGCCACAGTTTGGTCGGTAAGTACAATTGACTTTTTCACGGCCAAAATGACATTGATTCTGTCATTTTTTTGGTCTGTTTGCATAGCCATAACACGGCCTACGGTTACGCCTTTAAATGTTACAGCGTTAGAGTTTTGTAGGCCTTGAACGTCATCAAAAACAACTATATACTCGTTCTCTGTAGAAAAAACATCAAGTCCTTTAAGGTAATTAAAGCCAAGATAAAGTGTGGCCAGTGAGACTATCGCCAATAAACCTACTCTTGCTTCTTTTGCTATTTTCATATTTTGTTATCGTGAATCCATTTAACTCTTGACAAATATAATGCCTTATTGGTTTCTTTCCACCTCTGCCTTATAGGAATTGAACGCCGAATAGATGGCTTTTGCTATGTTCTCTCGCCCGCTTTCGGAGCTAAGTTTTTTGGCATCTGAGGGATTAGAAAGATACCCTGTTTCTATTAGCACGCTGGGCATAGTAGTCTCCCAAATAACTAAGAAACCCGCCTGTTTTACACCTCTGCTTTTCTGTCCATGTTTCACAAATTGGTCTTCCACTTTGGCTGCGAAATCCATGCTTTGATTCATAAAGGCGTTTTGGTAATTGGCGAGCATGATGTGTGCCAACGGGGAGTTGGGATTAAAGCCTTTGTAGGTTTTGCTGTAATCATCCTCCAATAAAATGACATTGTTTTCTCTTTTAGCAAGGGCCAAATTAGCTTCCGTTTTATGAAGGCCCATGACGTAAGTCTCTGTACCGCTGGCCCTAGAGGAGGAAAAGGCATTGCAATGAATAGAGATGAAAAGATCTGCCTTGTTTTTATTGGCAATTGCCGCTCTTTCATTTAAAGGGATGAATACGTCAGAATCTCTAGTGTATATTACCTCTACATCCTTGATGTTTGCCTTTATTTTCTTTCCGAGTTTCAAGGCAATATCTAGGGCATATCTTTTTTCTCGCCCATTTCCCGTACCTGGATCTTTCCCGCCATGTCCAGCGTCAATCACCACTTTTTGAATAGTGTTGCCAGGATAAATGCGAACGGGAGAAAATGAAAATAATAAGCCAACTGACAGCAGAAAGCTGATGTAAAATGTTTTTTTGGAAAGCATATTTTTGTGTTATTTAGGTTACTTTAACACGATATTTGTAGCCTAATTTCGTCTATTGGAAGCACATTTACGCTACTTTTGTACCTCAAATTTACGCTTTTTGATAAAACAGGGAAAATTTAAAAATATTGTCCTGCTGCTTTCCTTTAGAAATGGCTTTTTCAAATACCCGTATTTGATAGCTTGCCTGGTATTGATAAGCTCTAGGGCCCAAGCTCAAACGCCTAATATTCAAGGTGCCTTAGATTCTGTTTCCATAGAAAATATTCAATCAGATTCGCTCATCCAGGGGTCGTCAGCTGTTGATAGTGTACGACAGGGAATAGCGGATTCCTTAATAAGTGCAGATTCTGATCTAGAAACGACGGTAGTCTATGCTGCCGAAGATAGTACCATCATGGATATAGATGGTGAAACCATTTTTCTATATGGGAATGCCGTAGTGGATTATGGGGATATTCAGCTGAAAGCAGATTTTATAAGAATTAGTTGGGGGCGAAATGAGGTTTATGCCTACGGCCTTCCAGACTCCACCATAGAAGTAGGAGAAAAGGTGAGAGGTAAACCCGTTTTTAAGCAAGGCGAAACTACCTATAATGCTGATACCATTCGCTATAACTTTAAATCTAGGAAGGCCATCGTTAATAAGATAGTAACGGTAGAGGGCGAGGGAATTATTCAAGGAGAAAAAGTAAAGAAAGATCCTGAGGATAACTTATACTTGGTAGACGCTAAATATTCTACGTGCGATTTAGCAGAACCGCATTTTCATATTGCATCTAAAAAGATTAAACTCGTCAATAAGAAATCAATCATTTCTGGGCCATTTAATTTGGTTTTAGCAGGTATTCCGTTGCCTATTGGTTTCCCATTTGGCTTTTTCCCAGTGCCTAAAAAGAAAGAAATTGGCACCTCAGGCTTCATTATGGGAAACTATGGAGAAGAACCAAATAATAGGGGGTACTATTTCAGGGATTTTGGGTATTATCATGCTTTTAATGAATACATAGGTGCTAAAGTGCTAGCACAGATCTATTCAAAAGGAAGCTGGGGACTGGGCGTGCAGTCTCAGTATATTAAAAAATATAAGTATTCTGGTAATGTTAATCTCCAGTTTAACCTGAACAAACCGGGAGACGAGTTTACTTTACAAGATGCGTCAAAGGATTTTAATATTTCATGGTCGCATTCACCACAAAACAAAAGGCCGGATAGGAGCTTTTCTGCCTCGGTGAATTTGGTGAGTAATAGTTTTAATCAAAACAATAGGCGTTTGGATGCAGTGGACCAATATACCAGTAACACCTTTGGTTCATCGGTACAATATTCGAAGGATTTTGGAAAACTGATAAGAACAAGTACTGCCTTAAGAGTAAATCAAAATGTGTCTACCAAGGTCCTAAATGGTAGCGGGACTTATTCTTTTAGTGTGAGCCAGTTTAATCCCTTTGTGCCAGAGAAAAAACAAGTCGGAAATTGGTATGAGTCTTTTCGTATGGGGCTTAATGTCAGTGGAGGTTTCCAAGTGACGAATCAAAATAATACACGTTCTACAACTTATACAGATTATAATATCGGTGGTGTTTCTAACGAACCTATAAGTTTAGAAGAAGAAAGGCTCAAGCAGGAGTTAGAGACTTTACTGCTTTCTCCGAATCTGAGTGAGGCAGAAAGAGCATCCCTTCAGGAGCAATTAAATGACCTAAATAGTCCAACGGTAAGTATAGCAGAGGCCATTCAGAATGGTGTATTTAATACATCTTATAATGTACCAATAGCCTTACCAAATATCAAATTGGCGAAATTCATAAATCTTACACCCAGTATATCTTATAGGGGAGATTTTTTCACGAAAGAGCTCAATTATCAATTTTCTAATGGAGAAGACGTCACTTTGAGTGATGGAAGAATAGTTTCTGTAAATACACAGGCTGATTATGATTCCATTTCATTTGGCTATGATGACTTAGGAAATTTGTCGGTCCTAATGGATCCAAATGGTGGTGGTGTGGTTATCATTGACACCCTTTCTGGAGCTTTTGCTGGCCAAAGTTATTCTTTTGGCACAAGTATAAATACAAGAGCCTATGGGACCTATAGATTTAATGGTAAGGGGAGAATGCAGGCTATCAGACATACACTTAACCCCTCTATGAGCATTAGCTATACACCAGATGGAGATGGGCAATACGCCAGAAATTCGGTAATAAGGGAAGATAGCACAGGGGCACAAACGAAGCGTTATCTGCCGAGGTTTATGAATTCTTCAAATAGAGGAAGCTCAGCAGCCGGAAATCTAAGCTTTAGTTTGTCTAATCAGCTTGAGGCTAAACTCAGAAGTAAGTCAGACACTGCCGAAAGTGAGTTTGAAAAAATATCACTTTTAGATAACTTTAATATTGGAGGAAATTATAACCTGTTAGCTGATAAATCTTTAGGTGAATTTGCCTTATCCAATATCAGCACTAGTGTAAATAGCTCCATTTTTGATGGATTGATAAGGTTTAATGCTAACGGTAGTTTTGATCCATATAAATATGTGACCGACGATCAGATAACCAGTAACAAGGCAGGAAGGCGTATCACCGAGTTTAAATGGAAGAAAGATCCAACAAGTGAGGTCTCTTATTTTGGGAATTACCTAATGAGTTTTAATGCATCTTTAAGCACAAAGTTGTCTCCAAGTACGTTTAACAAAGAAAAGGTAAAGCCCCAAACGGATGAAAATGTGGATCCTGCAAAGGCAGCGATGGAAAAGTTTGTAAAGGCAAATCCCATGGCCTATGTTGATTTTTCTATTCCTTGGTCTGTCAACGTCAGTTATACCATAAATTATAATAAGCAGGGTCTTTCAGATGCCAGAGTTACTCAGGCCCTACAACTTACCGGTGATGTGAGTCTGACTCCAAAATGGAAAATTACCTATACGACAGGATGGGATTTTATTTACAAAGAAGTGACGCTAACCAACATTGGCATGATGAGAGAACTTCACTGCTGGGATATGAGTTTTAATTGGACGCCTATTGCGGGTAATTCCAGAAGAGCATCCAACTACAGTTTCGATTTAAGAGTACGTTCTTCCTTGCTAAAGGACCTTAAAATTAGCCGAAGAAGGCAGTATTACGACAGAGGAGGCTTTTAGGCCTCCTCGTCAATTTGATATGTAAGGAAGAGGATTTCTAGTTTAATTCAAAACTAGCAAGTTCAACAAACTCCTTCACGCGATTGTCAATCTCCGTTTGTGTAAGGTTCAAAATACGCTCTGTTCCAAATTTCTCTACTGTGAAAGAGGCCATGGCAGAACCATAAATCACGGCTCTTTTCATGTTCTCAAAAGACATATCGTCTGTATGGGACAAATGGCCAATAAACCCGCCCGCAAAAGTATCTCCGGCACCAGTGGGGTCAAAGACTTCCTCCAGAGGTAAAGCTGGGCAGAAGAAGATTTTATCTTCTTGGAAAAGTAAAGCACCATGCTCTCCTTTCTTGATAATGAGCGTGGTAGGGCCTGTTTTCATAATCACTTTGGCCGCCTTTCTTAAAGAGTATTCACCAGAAAGTTGACGGGCTTCAGAATCATTGATAGTTAAGCAATCTATATCGGCTATAACGGCCTTTAAATCGTCCATCGCTATATCCATCCAAAGATTCATGGTATCGAGCATGACAAATTTTGGACGCTTATTAAACTTCTTTAACGTTGCATGCTGAATAGAGGGAACCATATTGCCTAGCATCAAATATTCACAATCTTGATAGGTATCTGGAATTACTGGCTCATAGTTTTCGAGCACATTCAATTGTGTATCTAGGCTGTCTCGGCTATTCATATCGTTATGATACTTTCCTGACCAGAAAAAGGTCAAGCCATTTTTGTCTATTTCCAATCCTTCGGTATTTACACCATGCTTTACCAATGTATCTATCATGGCGGAGGGGAAATCTTTCCCTACAATACCTACAAGGTTGTTTTTCTGGGTGAAATAAGAAGCTGCTAAAGATATATAAGTGGCTGCACCCCCGATAATTTTATCCGTTTTGCCAAATGGTGTTTCTATTTTGTCAAAGGCTACGGAGCCAACAGTTAATAAACTCATTTATTGTTTTTGGAAATTGAGTAGCAAAAATAGAGGTATTAAATCAAAAAAGAATACTGCATATATATACATAGGGTAAAAGAGAAGAATTTAAATGCACTTGAATGAGATTTTAGACCTTATATAAAGTCAAGATTTAGTTTTAATTTCTGTTTTGATATAGATTCTTATTTGTATTTTTACTTCTCATATATAATACTAAGAACATAATCTTGATGAAAAAGACATTAATTCTTATTGGATCTTTTTTGCTAACTATAGCAATTAGTACAGTTTCAAACGGCCAAGGCACTGTCCCTTGTGTAGAAAAAGTTAATACATTTTTCCATGAGAAGGTAGTAACTACAATGGCAGAAGGGGCAGCCCCGAAGATACTAAAGAAATTGGGTAGCAATCCGCAGTTTGGCTATATTAAAAAGCATACATCTGCATCGGCATATGCTCATTTAAAAAGTGTTAAAAGTAAAAGACAAGGTGCTGAATTAGATAGGCTGTTGAATGTACTTGGTTATTCGGGTATTAGTGACCCTTCTTTTAATAAAGATGCAATTACCCCAGTTATTGTCCGGTCTGGTTCTGTAGGATGGATGGGTTCTGGTAGTTCTAAGTATTTTAAGGCTCAGTTTGGTAAAGACTTTGAAGGCTTTAAGATAAATGTTAAAGAAGGCCCTTGTTTTATTTATATAATGAAGACTTGTGGGAATATCTTTTATCAAGATATTCCGTCATGTAATTCTGCTCAGCCTTGCCCAGAGTGTAATAACTTCACTGCTTGGTCTAACAATAATTCAGCAAATGCATTTTGTAACTGTACGCCATGTCCAGAGTGCCAAGAAACTTTGGCTCAAAACATTACTCTTACTGGTTCTGGAAACATCTCTAGCGGAGACCGTGTGATGGGAACTAAAGAAGTGGAATTGGTGGCGTCTAATGGAGGTGTAGATTTGTGTATTGGAAAAGTAAATGTTCCAGTTACGGTTAGTTATGTGTACGAAGCTTCAGGAACTACTTCTGCTAATGAAGTTATTATGGTAGATAATCAAGACGACAATGCCCTTTCCGCGATTGATTTGAAGATTCCGGTTAATCTTAATTTTAATGTGGAAGAAGGTCAAACTAGTTTCGGAAATAATGGGGCTATCAGAATGGACGTAACTGCAAAGCGTTTTAAAGCCTTAAAGAAATTTTATGGTGTTTGTGCTACCGACATGACTAGTGATGACTTGGAAGGCCTTTCGGCTTCGGAGGTAAATAGTGGAAGTTCTGCTTTGGAGTCTAAGTCTGGTGACGGTGTTATTGGCAAAAAGAAGCAGATGCTTTTCTTTTCTGGTAGCGATGCTATAAGTGAAGTGGTGAGCAAGGAATTTTCTAATACAGTCACTGTAATAGCTCATTCTAAGAAAACTGGTAAGTTAGCTAAAGGTGAGTCAGCAGAGAGGTATCTATGTTTGGGTCAGTATAACGTAGCAGGGGCTTCTGCTCTTAAGTACATGCTAACAGGTTCTAGTACATTGACACATGCCACAGAAATATGTGATAAAGACGGAACTCAGGCGTCAGAAAAGAATGTAAACCTGCCTATTGATTTAAATGCTAATTTCACTAAGCAAGAAATGAAAGTAGGAGATGACGGAAAGGTTTATATTGAGATTTCAGAAAGTCAATATAACAAAATAGGTAAGCGTTTTTCAAAATGCTGCTCAAACGGAGACGAGTCTTGTTTCTAAGAAAATATAATTTAGTACTAAAAGAAAAGGCGACCAATTTGGTCGCCTTTTCTTGCGTTTACGCTTGTCTGTTATACTATATTTCTCTTAGCTTTTGATAGGCTAAATGTACTTTTTGAAAGTTAAAGTCGGCCATTAGCTTGCCCATATTTGCTTCCAATTTGTCATTGCAGAGCTTGCCAATACTACCTTCTAGGGTATGGTTTAAGTCTCTTTTCGGGCTAAAGTTTCCTGCATTAATAGATTGTCCCATTTGAATGTAGGCGTCTCTAAAAGGCACACCTTTTAGTACTAAGTCGTTTACGTTTTCCACACTGAACAAAAGGTCATATTTTGGGTCTTCAAGTAGGTTTTTTTCTACTTCCATATTAGTCACCATAAATGTTGCAATGTCCAGACACTCCTCGAAACTATCGAAAGCAGGCATTACGAGTTCTTTTAAAAGCTGTAATTCTCGGTGATAACCACTCGGCAAATTGGATAATAAACTATTGATATTTGTAGGCAGACTTTTCAGTAAATTAGTCCTTCCCCTTAGTATTTCTGCTACATCAGGATTCTTCTTATGGGGCATAATACTACTACCGGTGGTCATTTCTTTTGGAAGCTTTATAAATCCAAAATTCTGGCTATTATAAAGTGTAACGTCCATCGCTAATCTGGAGAGAGTATTAGCGAGATTGCTTAGGGCTGACGCCACCGCATACTCCATTTTCCCGCGAGTCATTTGTGCATAAACCACGTTATAGTTTAGATCGTCAAAGCCCAAGAGCCGCGTAGTTAAAGCTCTATCCAATGGGAAGGAGGAGCCATAACCAGCACCACTGCCTAAAGGGTTTTTATTTACGATTTCGTAAGCTGCCTTAAGAAGGGTTAAGTCATCAATTAGGCTCTCCGCATATGCTCCAAACCATAGGCCAAAAGAGGAAGGCATGGCTATCTGTAAATGTGTGTACCCAGGCAATAAGTCGCCCTTATGGGCATTGCTCTTTTGGACTAAAACCTGAAACAGCTCATCCGTTTTATTGCAGATCATTTCTATCTTGTCTCTAAGATACATCTTAAGATCTACGAGAACTTGGTCGTTTCTAGAACGTCCACTATGAATCTTTTTACCAATATCCCCAAGGGTCTTAGTTAGGTTTATTTCTACTTGACTGTGGACATCCTCTACATGGTCCTCAATATTAAATTGGTTGTTTTCAATGCTGCTTAATATGTTTTTGCATTCTGCCAATATTTTATCAAGTTCTTCCTTTTTGAGGAGACCAACACTCTCTAACATTATAGTATGGGCCATTGAGCCATATACATCAAAAGGGGCCAAATGTATGTCGAGCTCTCTATCTCGCCCGACGGTAAAGGTTTCGATGTTTTCAATGACTTTATCATCATTGCTTTTGCTCCAAAGATTCATACTATGCTGCTTTTTAATTTCACGATATGCTAGAGGGCAAAGATAACGACCTACGTCTAAAACAGAGTCCTATATTATGAATAGTAATTTTAACTATATGACTTACATGTTTGGCATTGTATTTGTAAAGAATTGGTAAACAAGTAAGTAAGAATTCGTAAATGATACTTTCTATGGCTTATATAGAGGTTTTATTATTTTCAATTATAAATATAAATATAAATTTTTATATTGTATTCTTTGGCATGGTTTTTATAAAGAACGAAAATAAATAACAATAGGCTGTGAAAATGAATGCAAACCATTAATGCTTAGGAGGCTCTTAATAGAGTTAATTAAGTGATTTTAAATTAAATACCTGTTCTATTGATTAGACTTTTACTACTTAAAAAAATGAGAAATGGTAACTCCTGTACTCTAAGATCGGAGAGCCGAAGCTACTCCTCGGGATACTTATCGTTTTTCGCTTTCATTACCATTTTAGTTGTGTGGCCATGTTTTGGTGTTCGGGCCGAAAACCTGAAAATCACAAATAATAATAATGCAATGGAGAATCTGTCGTCTACTACCACTAAAGGTTGGACTAAAGGCCTTTTAAAATTAGACGATGAGCATGGCTTTAAAACCGATGAACTCCTTGACCTTAAGCATTATGATTCCTATGATATGTTTAGCAATGGAGATAAGTCTGGTTCATACTATGCCACTCAGTTACTAGATTTTCCATATCCCAGAAGGCAACTATTGTCAAGGGATGCTTATGCTGCTACTCACGATGTTAGTGATACGGTACAATTATATCTTGCATTTCTAGATGCTCGTATCAATGTGTTCGGCACATCTGTAAAAAGAACTTTCACAAATAGTAATGATAGTACACTATCAGATCCTGCTAGTACAATGACTTCGAAGGCTCACGCAAACACACTAAAAATCAAAATAGCGAGCAATAGTTCTGCTGGATCATTAAGGTTTGATTCTGTAAAATTGACATACCCGTATTTTATAAAAATGGAACTAAAAGAAACAACATATAGCCCAATAAATGTATACAGATCATGAAGAAAAAAAGAATAGAATTGTCTCTAGCAACTATAGCACTGGTGTTATGTTCACATGTAAGCTTTAGTCAAACTCTTAATTTAGGAATACTTGACTCTTTTGAAGCTTATTCTGGAGCAGGAGGTGTTTCAAATTCGGGACTTTATTGGAAAGGAGATGCCGGTACCAATATCGGAATAATGAGTGGGTTTGAGGAGCCATATTTTAGCGATAATACATACAACGCTAATGCCATAACTGCTCAGTGCAGGTTCGATTTATTTAGGGTATATATTCATCTTAATGATCTTTTTGTCAATTATCCTGGCACTCATGCGGCAGAGTTTGGTGGCGGCGAAACGATTACCCCGGGAGTTTATTCCATACCTGGTGCTGGGTCTTTAGGAGGAGCTATTACACTTGATGGAGGTGGGGATCCTGATGCTTATTTTGTAATTAAGTATAACGGAGCAATGACAGTAGGGGCAGGTGCTTGTGTTACTTTAATTGGTGGGACACAATCTAGTAATGTTTTTTGGATTGCTGAAGGAGCTATTTCTGTTGCCGCAAATGCTGATATCAAGGGAACTTTATTTGCACACATAGGAGCTGTTGGTCTTGGGGTAGGTACTGTTCTTGAAGGAAGAATGTTTTCCTTAGAAGGAGCAATTGTTGCTGGAGCTGGTTCCACTGTAGGTCCACCTCCTGGTGTTAGCACTATTCCGATTTTTTGTGAAACGGGCTGTAGTCCTGCTGCTGCTGTGGATGTTTTAGGCGTTATTTCAAACTTTGCACTTTATACTAGTTTAGGTGCTGTGGCAAATACGAGTACCTCTGGAATTGATGGCAATACAGGTACAGATTCTGGTATTATAAGTGGTTTTGGCTCTTCCGTTGTTATCGGGGATCCACATACTGCAGATGCTTTTACAGCACAAGCGAAAATAGATCTAGATATGGCTTATGCTAAACTTATGCAGCTGCCAAATACAGTACCTTCTGCTCCAGGTGTTTTGCCTAAAGTACTTGTTGCACACTCGGCTGTTTTTGGGGGAGGCGAAAAGGTAGATCCAGGAGTATATTTCATAAACGGTGCTGGTTCTTTAGGGGGAACAATCACCTTAGATGGTAAAAACAATAATGATGCAATATTTGTTTTTAAGTTCGCTGGGGCATTTTCAGTAGCGGCACAATCAAAAATAATTTTAACTAATGGGGCACGTCGTTGTAATGTTTTTTGGATCGGTGGAGCCGGAGTTGCCACTGGTGCCATTAGTATAGGAGCGGCCTCTGTTTTAAAAGGAACATTTCTTTCCCACGGCGGAGCCTGTGGCTCTGGAGCAGGTGTGTTTTTAGCCGGCCGGCAGCTTTCTACAGGTGGAGCCGTTAATACGTATTCAGGTATAGTTTATAATAATCCAGTTTGCGTTACTTCTACGTCTTTGGCTATAGTTGCAGTAGTGGATACCACTGAAGCAGTCAATGGATTAACAGGAGGAACGACATCTGCTTTAACTTTAAATGACATCTTAAAGCGATCTCCAGTAGTTATAGGAGTAGATTCAGGACATGTCACTATGACAATAATAGGCGTGTTACCATCGGGAATCGCTGTTGATACTACCACAGGGATTGTATCAGTTGATGCAAATACACCTGTAGGAAATTATAGCGTTACGTATAAAATATGTGAAGTTTACAACCCAATAAACTGTGATTCGGTAAGCTCTACTATTGTGGTTTCAGGTCCAGTTGTAGATACGACAGCAACAAGTATAGATGCGGTAGTAGATACAGCTACCCCATTAAATGGATTAACAGGAGGCGTTAACTTAGTTAATGTATTAGCAAACGATACTTTAAATGGTTTAGTGGTTAAACTTGTTCAAGTTGATTTAACAACCGTTTCCTCCTCTAACGCTAATTTGACATTAGATACTCTTGGTTTTATAAATTTGGCTGAAAATACTCCAGCAGGAACTTATACTCTGACATACCAAATTTGTGAAAAAACAAATCCAGCCAAGTGTAAGCAAGCAGAAGTAACAGTAGAAGTTTTCAGAGTCTTACCAGACTTTACGCTAACGTTAGATATTGATGCTTTAGGTTTTCCTTTTGGAGGACCACCAAAAGATTTTGTTGTTAATATATCTGAAATTAAGGGGGCACCATCTAATGGGGCATTAGTTCTTCAAATAGTAAAAGGAAATGCATTTCTTATTACCTATGATGCCACTGCTAGCACGGCCAATATGAATGACGCTTTAGTTTCAGTCAATAACAATAATTGGGAAATAACTGAAAACTCATTCCTGATAACAATGACCTTAAAAACAGGTTTTTTAATAGGAACAAATACATTTTCAGCCATTGGTTTTACAATAAATCGTAAACCAGGTACGCCAACTCAAACTACGCAACCAATTACAGTTACAATTGTAAATGGTTCAGGATTAGATAGTCAGAATGTGAATAACACCTACAGTACTGTTGTTACAGCTCAATAATTATGATTAATCCTCTTAAAAAATATCAATGCTAAACAATAAGAAGATGAGTGATACTCTAAATAAATTAATGTTATTGTTTTTTACTGTATTTGTGTTTATCCAGGATGGGTATTCACAAAACAACGCTGATCCCGGGATTTCAATTTTAATGAGTCCATCAAGTTTGAAACAAGGTTCTTCAGGGATTTTGAGAGCTACTGTTGGTAATTATGGTAACGACTCTATAGTTGAAAACTCGTTACGAGTTACGATTAGTGTGGGCTCCAACGCTGAAATTACAGGAATTGCTACAGGGAGCGACATGCGTTGGAGTCTATTGAGTTTAACAAAGGGTTCCGCAAACACAATAAAATTAACCAACACAGGTGGAAGTTTT
>JBLHOT010000031.1:0-36815 GCA_047623945.1 Arcticibacterium sp.
TAGAATAGTGCAATTAAAATTATTCTCAAAAAACAAGGGGGTCGTTTTTTGAGAATCGAAAAATATCGCTCTTAAAGGAAATGCAGACACATTTTCAGTAAGTTTAGGTTTTAGTCGGACGACAGTAGATTAAAATGATAAAATCCATCAAATTAGTTCTCCTGCTTCACATTTCTGTGTTGTCAATTGGCCAAGTAAATTCTAGAGGTTTTTTGGGTTTAAAAGGTGAAGTGAAACAGTTAACTGAAAAGCAATTCAAATTGCAAGAAGTGAATGGAAAGCTAGAAAAAAAGCTCTTATTACATTCTTCAACATGGAGCTTTAATGCTAATGGAAAACTTAAAGGTTCTTCTGACTAGGACAATTACACAAAAGACACTTTAAGCTTTATATATGAATATGACAGCACAGGCTTTTGTATGAAAATTAGAAATTTCAAGAACAGTAAGTTTGATGGATTTGTTATGTATAAGAATATTGGAACTGGCTTTCCAGGATCTAAAACGGCTTATAATGCGGACACTTTGATACTAATAATACACGTTTTTGAATATGATCATAAGCAGTGTTTAAAAAAAGGGGAAGTGTACGATTCAGATGGCGAATGGTTACATACTTACAAGTATAAGTATGACAAAGAAGGTAATATTCTTTCAGAGAAATTTATTGAGCATTCTGGCCTTAAATATTCGAGCGACAATAGCTATAATGAGTCAAATTTGAGAATTAAAACTTCTTACTCTCCAACAGGTATAGTAGAGGAACTCCATTATGATCTCAATGGAAATGTCCTCAAGAAGCATAATTCAAAAAATGGACTGAGTTCTTATGTCTATGACTATGACAAAAGGCATAATTTTACAAGCAAAAAAGAATTCAAAGGAGAGGCTAGAGTCCCTACTTTTCTTACACTAAGGCAAATTGACTATTTTTAAAAGGGACTTTCAAAGTGCTGGGGGAGACTTTTTGTCTACTGTTAGAAAATGTAGTATTATCAGTTTCCAGCCCGGCGGCTGGCAAAAAAGCCTTTCCAAAAGAAAACTCTCAGTACCTTAACAAGTCATCGGCTTCGCTCGGACTGACAGTTCGTTCCTACCTCCCTTCTTAATTTAGACAAACTACAATTGTCAGTTCAAGCGTAGCGGCGAGCGATGCCGAAGAGAACAGTCTATTCGCTTTCAAAGCATAGATCCTATATACTATAGCAAGTCCTCGACTGCCGCTCGGACTGACAGCTAATTTCTATACCCCTTTCAAACAAATTCGTTTATTGTCAGTTTATGATCAGCGGCATGCGTTCAGGGGCCTGCCTTTAGGGGGGGGGGGCTGCGATCAGGACGCGAACAGTCTTAACTATTCTAACTCTATTTACTAAAACTCATAAAATCGGATTTTATAAAAAAACACTAACATCAACTCTTATGCCCAGACTTAATGAAGCCCGATTTCTTCGCAGCCGGAAGGAAAGGAAGGTTTAACCTCGTATATTCGACTAAATAAATCACAAAGAAAGCTTAGCAAAACTTCGGAGCAAAATCAACAAAGTAATTCTGAATAGAAAAACTAAATACTGCCCTATTACAGACTCCGTACCTTATACGCTGTGAGTGATAAAACCGAATAGAGTAATCAACAAACAAAAACAATGAAAAACTTTAAATACTTCACTATCCTGTTAACAATAATTGTAGCATTTGGCTGCAATAGTAATACGACAGGCGACAAGCAAATCTCAACTCCTGTAACTCAAGAACAATTGGACAATGTTGAAAAGCAGTTAACTGCTGATGGCTATTTTTGGCAAAGTCAAAATAGCCTTCCTTGTCGTGCCGAAATTTTATTTAGGAAAGACGGAACTGCCACTGCATTAGGACAAGGCAACAAGATATACGTAAAGGGTAATTGGACTTTTGATAAAGCTTCCAACATATTACAAATTGCTTGGGAGAATTCAGACCAAGTATTAACTCAAGTTGCTTCCGTAAACGCTGAAGGAACAGAAATATCCTTCACTAACCATGTTTACTTTGTTTGCGGAACAAATCTTAAAAGATTGAATCTTTTAGATAACCGTTTTGATGAAAGGAAAGAATGATTTCAAAATGAACTGACCGAAGTCTATTCTAAGCAGTCAGATAAATACAGGCCTCCGTCATCTCTCTTAGTCCGTATGATGAGCGAAGTACCGAATTTGCTTTCTCTTCCTTTTTTAGATATATACGACCAATGTCAGTTTGAGAGAAGCGGCCTGCGTTCAGGGGGCCTGCCTTCAGGACGTAAACAGTCTTACATATCCAAACTCCATGGACTATAGCAAGCCCTCGTCTGCCTAGCACTCACAGATAATACTCCTAACCTCTCCCATCGCAGAGTCTAGCTTTGCTAACTCTGCAGTATTTTAAAACTAAAATTATGGCAAACCATTTCTACAGAAACCTCTTAGAAACAAAAAATCCGGATGCCAAAGGCAAACGGATTCAAAGTCTTAACACGAATTCTATTCCCTAAACTACCGATAAATCCATGGGCAATTTCCTGTGTCGTTCGCCTGTAAGATTGAAAATGGCATTTCCTAGGGCAGGGGCTATTGGCGGTAAGCCTGGCTCTCCTACGCCACCAGGTGCTTCTAAGTTTTCTATAATGTGAATGTCCACTTTTGGCATTTCGGCCATACGCATGAACTCATAATCATGGAAATTACTTTGGTCGCATTTGCCATTAGTAAAGGTGATGCCGCCTTTTACAGCAGCAGAAATTCCCATTACTATGTTTCCTTCTGTTTGAGCTTTTACGTGGTCAGGGTTTACGTATTGACCGCAGTCTATCACAGAAGTAACTCTGACTATTTCGACGCCGTTTTCACCTTTTTTGACCTCCACAGCAGCTGCACTCATGGTTTCAAAAGAACGGAACATAGCCACTCCTCTGGCATGTCCAGCTGGTAAGTCGCCGTAGGTGGCCAACACATCCTCTAGCTTTTGTATAACCTTTAAATCCCTTTCATTGCCTTTTAATAATTCCTTTCTGGCCGCAATAGGGTCTTTGCCTGCCTTATGAGCCATTTCATCAATAAAGCACTCCTGGCCCCATCCAAAGTTGGAAGCATAAACAGACCTCCACCAAAGAATTGGAATAGGCGTTTCTACTCTACTATAGCTCACTTTATGAACACCAAAATTATACTTATGATTTTCTTTAGCCAATTCTCCAGCTAACCAACCATCAGCTTGGTAGGGCATCAGAGCATTCCAGTGTTGCCCTTGGATAGACTCGCCAATAGCCTGATGACTTAATGCGGATAACTTGTTTCCTTTGCCAATCACCCCTTGCATTTTGCTTAACATAGCTGGTCGGTAAGGTCCCTGAGCCATATCTTCTTCTCTAGCCCAAATCAATTTCACGGGAGCATCCGCTTGCCTCGAAATGTCAATAGCCTCTTTCATGAAATTCATGAAGGCTTTACGCCCAAAAGAACCTCCCAAAAGAGTAGGATTAATTTTTACTTTATCTGGTGAAATGCCCAATACAGTAGCTGCATCTCCAATGGCTCCGTCTGGCCCCTGAATAGGTGCCCAAACCTCCACAGACCCATCAGGCTTCACATGAGCTGTAGCATTCACAGGCTCTATGGCCGAATGCGACAAAAATGGCGTTTCATAAATCCCTTCTAAGGTATTTTCTGAAGCTTTAAAATAAGCATTGAAATCACCGTCTTCTTCAGAACGAACTCCTTCAGACTCGGCAGCTTTGTACATATCTGCCACATATTTGTTAGAATCAAGTGTTTTCGCCAAATCTGCATTTGACCAAGTGATGTCTAATAATCTGCTAGCTTTCAAGGCCGACCAATAATTGGTAGCAACAACAGCCACAGACTCGTTTTCTCCTCCCGGAAAAAAGCTTCTACTTCTGATAATTTTCTTTACACCTGAGATTTTGAGAGCCGCTGCATCATTAATGCTCACTATTTTACCTTCGATAGAAGGTGCATGAACGCTGGCTGCATAAAGCATGCCCGGTACCACAACGTCAATTCCGAAAACGGCTTTTCCTGTAACACGGCTAGGTACATCTAGTCGCTTATGAAATTTGCCTAAATATTTAAAATCTTTAGCCTCCTTCAATTTCGGATTTTTAGGTACTTCCAAAAGATTGGCTTCTTCAGCCAATTCTCCGTAGGTAAATACCTTATCAGAATCTTTCAAGTAGACTTTACCCATTTCGGCATAGCATTGGTCTATAGACACTTTCCACCTTTTGGCGGCAGTTTCTATCAACATCTCTTTGGCGGCAGCACCGGTCTTACGCAAATTGGTCCATAGTCCTCTTACAGTACTACTTCCACCAGACTGCTGTGAACCATACTTTGCTCTTCCGTCAGACTGAATTATCTTAACCTTGCTCAAATCTACCTCAAGCTCTTCTGCCAGAATTGACGGCACCGCTTGGGTAGAACCTTGTCCCATATCTGGGCGACTATTTACGAGCGTAATAGTATCGTCAGTAGAAATGATTATGAATGGGTTTATCTCCAATTCCATCACTTTGGCTGTCATTTTCTTAACAGGAACAGCATTAGCTATTGAATTAACGCCTAAAACCAACCCCAAACTACCGATGGATGAAACTTTCAGAAAGTCTCTTCTTGTATTTTTATTGTTCATGATTTTATCGTTTTCCCATTTCTTCTGTTGACAATTGACCCGATGCTCTATTGATAGCTTTTTTGATTCTATCATACGTACCACAGCGGCATAAATTTCCATTCATGTATCCTGTGATATCCTCCTCTGTTGGTTTAGGCGTTTCCTCTAAAAGAGCCACCGCAGACATTATTTGACCAGATTGGCAATAGCCACATTGCGGCACTTGCTCTTCTACCCATGCATGCTGCACCGCATGAAGAGTTTCCTCAGAACCTATACCTTCAATGGTTGTAATCTTTTGCTTCTTAGAAATAGAACCCACAGGCATCTGACAGCTTCTCACGGGCATTCCATCTAAATGAACGGTACACGCTCCACACTGAGCTATTCCACAGCCGTATTTTGTCCCTTTGAGGCCCACCAAATCTCTAATTACCCAAAGTAAAGGCATGTCTTCTTCTGCCTCAATTTTGTAGCGGGTGTTATTTACCGTTAAATTATAATTTGCCATAATGTATCAATAATTTCATTGAAAAAGTGATTTGAGTTTTGCATAAAAGTATGCTAGATTATTTATAATCAATACCTTACATGAAAGGCTTGTCACGATTTTGGCTTTATTAGGTCCAAATTACGCCAAACAAACTGATCCTTTGACCTTTCGCGAGAGGTTTCAATACTCGCAGCGTCTATATGGCTCGTCTGGAGCTGTAAAGACATTTCTTATCTCCCAATATGTGATTGTATTGTAAATATACAATGCTAACAGCCGAAATAGACGAAGATATGAGAGCATCGTTGCACCTAATCCCTAATCTAGATTAATTCTAAAAAGGGTTATAGTTCTATGGTTGGTCTTTTAGCTTCAATCTCTTGCACATCAAGGGATCTTAATTCTTCATTTCTGATAATAGGAAGCGAATCTAAACTCACTCCTAAGCTATCTGCAGCCGTAGAATCTACCACTGGAGCCACATAATGACAATTTAGAAGTGTTTCATAATTCTCTGGTTTTTCAAATTTGACCTTAGCCAAGCCTACTTCCTTGTCGGCATAGGCAGCTTGCATGTACTTGCCAAAAATAGGTAAAGCGGCTCTCCCTCCTGCCCCATTACCGGATGTGAAATGTATTCGGCTGTCGTCGCAGCCTACCCAAACACCGGTAACCAAATTTGCCGTAATACCCATAAACCACGCGTCAACGTAGTCGTTTGTCGTACCCGTTTTCCCACCTATTTCATTACCATTTGGGAGTCCATAATTATAAAGTCTCCTGGCTGTTCCTCCAGCCTCTTCCACAGAACCTCTTAATAGATAAGACATTTCATATGCTTTATCTGCATCCATAACATGTTTTATATCGGGTTTGTGCTGGAAGACAATTTCTCCATTCTTATCTTCAATTCTGTCAATCATAACAAAATCACCGCTTTTCCCTTGATTGGTAAAGGGCACATATGCTCGGGTTAATTCCATCAAAGTAACATTACTACTTCCAAGGGCCAGAGAAAGATTATTGTCCAGTTTAGACTGAATGCCTAGTTTTTTTGCCATCGCAATAACCTTATCTGTTTTTACATCTTGCAGCACTCTTATGGCAATAGAGTTAATGCTATTCCCTAAAGCTTTTCTTAATTGAACAGGGGCATAGGTATAGGTTCCATTGGAATTTTTAGGAGCCCACGTTGCTTGCTTACCGCCAATAGTTGTTTCAATACTGAAAGGTTGGTCCACGATACTGGTGCACGCCGGATACCCATTCTCTAAAGCTGCAGCATAAATAATAGGTTTAAAGGCACTCCCAGGCTGCCTGCCAGCTTGAACCACATGGTCATATTTGAAATAATCGTAATTACTTCCTCCCACATAGGCTCTTATATAAAGATTGGTAGGGTCTACACTTAGCAGGCCAGCCTGTAAAAACTGAGACATATACTTTACGGAGTCCAAAGAAGAAATCATCATCTTCTTTTCTCCACTATGTGTAGCCATTACGGTGTTATGAGGTTTGGCCATGGCTTCCATAATATCCTCTTTGCTAAGGCCCGATCTTTCTAAATCTTTATAAGAACCAGAAGCTTTAACGAGTTTCTCTAAAACCAGTTCACTAGCCGTTTTAGCAATATCCTTCACTTTCGGATTTCCCTTTTTATAGGTGGCCTTTTCTTCTGCTATTCTCTTATCAAACCAATATTTATAAGACCCTTGCTCACTATCTAAGGTTCGCTGAATCTCAGCTAGGTGCTCTTCCACTGCATCTTCTGCCATGGTTTGCATTTTGGAGTTAATGGTCGTGTGAATTTTTAAGCCGTCTGAGAACAAGTTAAAGTCGTTTTCTTCACACCACTTCACCAAAATAGGGCGAAGCATGGTTCTAAAATAAGGAGCACTAGACTTCTCTTTATTGATTTCGGTAATATCAAGACCTAATGGTTTTTTTATGGCTTCTTCAAAAGTAAGGCTATCAATATCATTATACTTCAGCATTTGCTCCAAAACAACATTCCTTCTTTCTAATGCTCTTTCTGGCCTTCTTTTGGGACTGTAATAGTTTGTCCCTTTCAAAATGCCAATCAGTAGTGCCGTTTCGTGCAACTCTAAATCTTTTGGCTCTTTAGAGAAAAAATGTTCCGAGGCCAGCTTTATACCAAAGGTGTTATCGCCAAAATCTACAGCATTAAGGTATAAAGCCAGGATTTCATTTTTCTCGAAGAATATATTAAGCTTTACAGCAGTGTCCCATTCTTTGATTTTGGCAATAATGGTGGAAAGACCAGGTATATATCCTAGCAATCCTCTGGCGTTTTTGTGTCTAGTATTGTAGATATTTTTAACCAATTGCTGGTGAATGGTACTCCCACCTCTTTTATCTCCTGTCAAAGTAGAAAATATGGCACTAGAGATAGAAACTAGATCTAGCCCATTATGTTTATAAAACCGTACATCTTCTGTAGAAATCAGAGCCTTAACCGTTAGCGAGTCTATTTCATCAAAGTTTACAGGGCTTCTATTTTCCACATAAAAGAGCCCTAAAAGCTTGTTATCTGAAGAATATATTTCTGATGGTATGGCTAGTTTTGTGCCTCTGGCTTCTTTCATGGTTGGCATACTTCCAAACAACCATAGGAAATTACTCTCCAAAGCAAAAACGAAAGCTATCAGCAGAATAAAAGAGGTATACAATACTCTTAGAAACTTACTTTTTAGTGAGGCTCTTTTATAGTCAACTCTATTAAATATGCTGAACTTTAAAATCTTACGAAAAATAGTACTTGAAGCCTTGCTCAACTTCTGAAAATACTGATTCTCTTTAATCTTAGTAAAAACTTCTTTTATCAAAATATCGACGTTTTATAAAAACCCTTCTAAAAAAACAAGTTCCTTGCTGTTTACTCATCCCCCCCAAATAGATCCGAAATATAAACTCTTTTTTAAAATTAAGACATTAAGGCTAGCATGATTAATTTTGTGGCCGATTATATATTCAAAATTAATGATAGCAGACTTTAGAAGCGACACCATCACACAGCCAACAGCCGGCATGAAAGAAGCCATGTTTTCGGCACCATTAGGTGACGACGTTTTCGGCGACGACCCCACAGTAAACGCCTTGGAATTAAAAGTGGCTAAATTGTTTGGCATGGAAGCCTCCCTTTTTTGTACCTCCGGCACCATGGCAAACCAGTTAGCGATAAAAGTGCATACAAAATCCGGAGACCAAGTAATTTGTGATAAAAATGCCCATGTTTACCTGTATGAAGGTGGTGGCATAGCTAGTAATTCTAACTCTTCCGTGAAGTTATTGGATGGACCAAGTGGCCTTCTAACAGCTGAGCAAATAGCGGCCGCCATAAATCCAGACGATATTCATTTCCCAAAGTCATCTTTGGTTTGTCTAGAAAACACGATGAATAAGGGGGGTGGTGTTTATTATGACCTCTCCGAAATTAAGAAAATAAGACACCTGTGTCAATCACAAGGTTTGAGCCTTCATTTAGACGGAGCTCGTTTATTTAATGCTTTGGTGGAAACAAGAGAGTTGCCTTCTGCCTATGGCCAACAATTCGACAGCATCTCTGTATGTCTTTCTAAAGGGCTTGGCTGCCCAGTAGGTTCAGTTTTACTAGGTTCCAAAACATTCATTGCCCAAGCAAGACGCCAACGTAAGACTTGGGGCGGCGGATGGAGGCAGGCTGGCATTTTAGCCGCCGCTGGTATTTATGCTTTGGATAATCATGTTGACCGCCTCACGGAAGACCACGCTAAGGCAAAAGCTCTAGGTAAGATGCTCATTTCTAAGTCTTGGGTAAAAAAGGTATACCCTATTAAGACCAACATTGTAATTTTCGAACTCCCAGATAGTATTTTAGCGGCCGACTTCGTTAGCTTGTTAGAAAAACAAAATGTAAAAGTGGTGACCTTCGGAAAGCATTTGATACGTTTTGTGACACATTTAAATTTGACTTCGAAACATTTAGCTCACACAGAGCAAACCTTGGCTCAATTAACCCTTTAAGTTTTGCGTAAATTTCTTTTCTTTTTTTGTTTTATTTCTTTTAGTCTATCGGCTCAAAAAGAGCTTAAGAATAGTTTAAAAGTAAATGCCGCTGGTGCGGTTACAGGGATTATAAGTGTGCAATATGAACGCATGCTTACGTCAAACTGGAGCTTTAATAATACCTTTTTCTATCGTGATAAATCTCAAATCCCATTAGGCCCTCAATTTGACAAATTGGCTAAAAAGCATAGCTTAGGCCTTACTGGCGTAGATTTTGAATACATCTTTGTGGACTTGGCTCAGATTGGAGTCAAAGGTTATTCCCCAGAATTAAGACGTTATTTTGGCGACAAAAATAACCGTTGGTTTGTGGGTCTCTTTGGTCAGTTTGAAGATTTTGAAGCCACTATCCCAGCCTCTCTGGAAGCTCGGTACGATGGCCAAGTTTACACGTTAGATAAAGTGCCTATCAATTTTGATATTAGAACTATTTCTGGTGGACTTTTGATTGGAAAACAATTTAAGTTTGGCAAAAGACTGTTTTTAGACTTTGTAATTATTGGCCCGCATTTCGGCAAGGCACAAAAAGTTTATGCCGCGGTAGAAACTTCCATACTTTCTAGACTAAATGAAGGTGACAAACTCTTTCTAAGAGATAAAATTATAGACCGTTTCCGATTAAGTGACCAGTATTTTGAAGTGACCGTGGGCGATGAAAAGGCAGAGATCAATGCTTTCAAAAAAGTACCCTATCTAGGTATTCGTGGCGTAGGTCTTAATTTGGGATTTAGTTTTTAATCTAACTTAACTTCTTTTGAAAGAGTCAAAATCAAAACTTAAAAAGTATCTTTTCTGAAAAATTTCTTGATAGGCTATTTTGAAATACCTTTAGGCAATGGACAACCCTCTCGGCAAGAAATCTCCAAATCATTTTAGGCTGACCTATAAAGGCTGGGATTTACTCCTACGACCTTTGATTCCTTCTGATAAAGGAATAATGAAAGCCTATTACCAAAAGCTCTCTGAGAAGACTAAGTATCTCCGTTTTTTCGCCATAAGAAACAGCTTAAGTGAGTATCAGCTAAATTATTTCACGAATGTAGACGGCGTCAACCATATCGCATGGGGTATTATGGATGAGACAGATAGCATCAATGAACCCGTGGGAGTTGGCAGGATAATTAGATTAAAAGAGCAACGAGATAAAGCAGAAGTCGCCATAACGGTTACAGATTCCTATCAAAAAAAAGGTATGGGGCGTATTCTTTTTGCTCTAATAAATCTCATTGCCACAGAAGCTGGAATTACGGTCTTAAGGCATCAGGTTCTTCCAGATAATGTATTCGTGCTGGGTTTTCTGGAGCGATTTGGCATTCTTAATCAAAGCATAGAAGAGGGAATGACCATTGTAGAAACCACTGTTTTGAGTGATGAAGAAGTATTTCAACGATATCCTATGATGGAAGGATTTCGAAATATATCCTGAACAAGATTCTACCTCATTTCTGACATTTTCATTGGCTCTTCACCTTAAAAAGATTCTAGTTTTTCGAGAATGTGAGTTGTTTTGATGGACTTTAGAGAAGTTCTTTAAAATCATGTTATTTCTCAAACTTCGAAAACCACATCCTCATAAGGTAATCTCAGCCGCTCCTTGTTAACGCCTTCTGGTAAACCTTTCCCACAGGCAATCACTATACTTACGTCGGCAGATCTAGGCAAGCCTAAGAGTTTCCTTACCCATACAGCGTCAAAACCCTCCATGGGGCAGGTTTGGTAGCCTTGGTCTTCCATGGACAGCATGAAAGTTTGGGCAGCTATACCTAAAGTTTTATTTGAGACTATACGGCAGTCATTTTTTCGAGTGAAACGCATCATAGGTTTTCCACTAAATATCCTATAAAGCAGTACAGCCCTCCTTTTCATAGAACTTAGTGGCCAAAAACGATTATCATAAAACAGCTTTATCATGGTTTTATAATAATGCAAACCCCGCCTCTCTCTCTTAGTCCGCTCTTTTGGATTGCTTACCTGATTTAAGATTTGTTGGTAGTTCCAATCTGCCCGCTTTTTCCAAAGATCCGTTCGGCTTACAAAAACCACCAACTCTGAGGCCGTCCTAGCCGCTCCTTGGCCTAAACAAGCTTCTGTAAGTGCCTCAAGTTTATCTTTTGATTTTACGCGATAAAACTCCCAAGTCTGGAGATTCGAAGAATTGGGCGAGAGGATAGTCAATCTTAATGCTTCTTTAACCGTATCTGGGTTAAATTCATGACTGGTATCAAATCTCCTTACCGAGCGACGGCTTTCTACTATTTCTTTGAATGTCATTGTTAGAAGTTAGGTTTTAGGTGAAATTCCAGGTTGATGTTGATAATTGAAGTTTATCAATCGTTCATTGCCACAAACTGGATATTCTTTATTCTAGATTAGTTATTGATGAAAACGCTCAAAGGTTCTCTTTAATAAAGGCTTCGACTTTATCAACGAATTCCTCTTTGGAGAAGCCCGGTCCTCCATGGCCCATTTCTCCAAGTACTTCAAATTCTGTTTTGACGCCAGCTTCTTTTAGCTTTAACCAAAGCTCAATAGATTGATTAATAGGCACTTGATTGTCTTTATTACCATGGGCAATAAACATGGGAGGATCTGAGGCATCAACCTGAAACACAGGACTTGCTAGTGCCGCCATTTCTGGTGCTTGCTCAACAGGTTTCCTAAACATTACTGCCAAAGCTGGTGCCCTCACTTGAATTCCATGGGGGGTAGATTGCCCCAAAATAGTTTTGAGATTTGAGGGACCGAAAAAGTCCAAAGTTAAATTAACATCAGAACTTTCATTGTTATAATCACCAATATTGCCTTCCAAAGCTTTATTCCCATTTGTAACTCCTGCCAAGGCCACCAAATGACCTCCTGCAGAAGAACCCCACATGATAATTTTCTCTTTTTGAAATCCATATTTCTTGGCGTTTCCTCTTAAGAATCTCACAGCCGCTTTAATATCATGCATCATCGCAGGAAAAGGAGATTCTACACTTAAACGGTAATCTATGCTAGCCAATGCAAATCCCCTTTTAAATAAATCCTTCGGAGGGTTTTCCTTTAAGCCGGAATGCCATGCCCCAACATGAACCCAAACAACCATCTGAGGATTTTCAATACCCTCGGGCATATAAATATCCATTTTCAGAATTCGCTCAGGGGATATTCCATAAACTATATCCGAATGGTTCTGAGCTATGCCTACTGTGGGAATAAGGAGAAACAAAACACTTAGTATTGTCTTTTTCATTTGGTTGAATTATTCCTTGAAAGTAAATCTAATTGGTAACACTCAAAAAAAATTTCTATTCTCATTTATCAACTTAAAGTAGTTAGGACTTATTCAAGGTAATTAGTCAATTTTGCTCTTAATTTATTCTGGAATTTGAGACCAATTTGAACTCTTAAGTATTTCTCCAATTTTACTAAAACTAAATTTCGAGAAGGCACAACATTCAAAATGTTACCCGTTTTTGCCTAAGTCCGAGCACATACCCTTTGATTCTGTGGGTGTTATCGTGGAATTAAAAACATGTTGAAACTCAAGCAGCATTCCTTTAGACCTTTCATGATACCACTAAAGATATCCATATACCTCATTCCCTTTTCGAGTGGTATTTGAAGTTTTAATGAAGTAGCTTTTATCTGCCATAGTAACTTTCCCATTGCAGTCTCCTTGACCTAATAATAGAAGGCTAAACCATGCAAAAGAACAGGCTAATGAGAAGAACACTTGGTCTTGGTTAACGTTCTGCCTTCGGCATAATAGAAATAGACTTTCATACGACAGAGTTGACAAATACAATGCACAACCTGTGAAAACGAACTATATGATAAGTCTAATATCTTTTTTTTATAAAGAGGCTAATTCTGCTAGCAATTCTCCATTCCACAGTCCTCATCCTCAAACTCCATTTCTATAGTTACATGTTCCACTTCCATGTGCTGTAATTTATGCCTAATCTCAGATTTTACTTTGGCTTTTTTTGCCTCTTTCTTTAGGACAGCATGTATGGTCATAACATTAAAGTTGCCATCCATAGTCCAAAGATGCACATCGTGAATATCAAGAACCTCAGGAATTTTAATGAGTTTTGGAATGATTTCTTTAGGGTCTAGGCTCTCAGGAGTACCCTGCAAAATGACTCTAAAAACACCTTTAAGGTTGCCATAAATATTAAAAAGGACATAGCCCGTGATACCAATAGAAAGTAGGGGGTCAATTATTTTCCAGTCGAAAAAGTACATTAATATACTGCCAATCATCACAGCTACCCAGCCCAGTACGTCCTCCATTAAATGAAGCCTCACCGCCCTTTCATTGAGCGAATTTCCTTTTTTTAGTTTAAAAACGGCTGCTCCGTTTACCAAAATTCCAAATACAGCTAAAACAAGCATGCCCTTGGCATTTGATTCTTCAGGGTTCAAAATTCTAGGAATGGCCTCTGTGAGCATATACACAGAGCCCGCTAACAAGACAATAGAATTGACTAGAGCCCCAATCAAGGAAAACCTTCGGTATCCATAAGTAAATGTACTATCTCTCTTTTGATGGGACTTTTTCTGGAAGTACCAGGCTAAGCCTAATGAAAGGCTATCGCCCAAATCATGCAGGGCATCTGATAAAATGGCCACTGAATTGGTGAAAAAGCCCCCAAAAATCTCAATAATGGTAAAGGCCAAATTTAGGAAGAAGGCAGTACTTATATTTTCTGTACTATGGTCATGCTCATGTGAATGACCGTGATGATGTTGATGTGACATAAAAACATGATTTTCAATTGGGGCATTCTGTCTTCTAGAATACTTTCACAAAACTATGCTTCAGAGGCATGCAACAGGGCTGCAATCTTAATTTTTCACTTTAACTACCTCCAAGTGTTAAGCTTTGGACCAAATAGGTAAAGCTTATTGCAAACCGCAGCTAAAAGCAAAATGTCTTCTGATAAATCACATCACCTTTTACTACCTTCGTTTTATGGAAGAAAAATCTGGTCTTATACTCCGTGACAAACTTGCTATTGAGCGAACCCACTTAGCTAACGAGCGGACATTTTTGGCTTATTTTAGAACGGCGTTTGTTTTCTTGGCGTCAGGAATTACGCTACTTAAAGTAGACTACTTCTTCGAGATACAGTATGTCGGCTGGATTTTCATAGGGCTTTTCCCTATCATTCTAGTTTTGGGAATCATTCGCTTATTAAGAGTAAAAAGTACTATAGGGAAGATGTATTGAGTCAAATCCTTAAGTCCCAAAATTGGTTTTGCTATAAAAACATGGAGGATTCATTTTTTAAAACCCTCCATGAATTAGAATCTCTACCTCTTCAAATTTGCCAAAAACTCTACGACATCACGCATTTCTCTTTTAGACATTAGCATAGCCATCGGCGGCATGCCAGAAGGCATATTTTCTCTCTTTGCAATTCTGGCTATTGGGATTACCAGCGGTTCTGCATCACTCGTAGTAATAATGAGTTCGTCTTCTCTTTCTTCTGCCAATATTCCAGAAACCTCTTGTCCATCTTTTAAGGTAAGGAATACGCTTCCATATCCAGGAGAAAGTCTAGCACTTGGGTCCACCAGAGCCTCTAAGATTTGCTCTCTGCTTAGCGTTTTGCCAATGCTTCCCAATTCTGGGCCTACATCACCGCCATTCCCCCCTATGGCATGGCATCTTGCACATTGCCCAGTAGAGTTATTATTAAAATATTGATACCCTAGTCTTCTATCTCCGCCTGTCAGAGCCTCGCTATATTGTTCTAGAAGTGTCTCATTTGGCTTTACCGCTTTAAGCTGTGCCAATAAGTCTGCAGAACCAGACTTCTCAACGGCCTCCGTTAAATCGAGCATGATAGCCTGTTCTATTTCATTAGATTTAACTTGCTCTATAAGCTTGATAAAAACCGCATTTGTTTTGGACAAAGGCATACCTCCTAAACTTTCAAATAGATTTTGCTTGTCTCTTCTGCTTCCCTTTTGAAGCACATTTTCTACCATATCAGGGAGTAATTCTGCAGGTATATCCACCTTACTCAGCATGGCTAGTGCAGCACTTCTTAAACTCCTTTTACTGCTGGCGAGGGCGTCATTCACTATATTACCGACTTGTGGATACTTTAAATCTACTAGAGCGGAAAGCATAGCCTCTTTCACATTTGCGTCATCAGATTTTTGGTAAATATCGGCAAGGGTAGTATTGAAGCCATTGATGCTAAGGTCTTTTAGTAATTGTGCCGAAGCCATAAGCACATCAGTACCCTCTGACCGCAAAAAAGAATTCATTTTAGGAATAACCACGGCCCTTATTTTTTCACCGTCTCTTTCTACTTTGCCTCGGTATCTTCCATCTACACGGTCTAGAACAGATGGTTCTGCAAAAACACCCAACGTAGCCAGTGCTTCGCTAGTCATAGCTTTTGGGGCCGCCCTATTTTGAGCATAGGCTAATAAGTCATTCAACTCCTTCTCTCCACCCACTCGTAAAGCCGCATTAATAGCTCTTCTAAGGATAACCTCAGAAGTAAGACCTGGTCTATTTATTAAATCTGCTAAAGCAGGTAATGCTTCAGGAATAGACCAATCGTCATTTATGGCTCTGGCGGCCTCTGCTATAATATATTCGTCCGGGTCGCTTAAATATTCGGCCACTTTAGGGTCCTGCCATTTCCTAAGTACCAGAACTCCGGCAGTTCTTAATGCTATAGAAGGACTTTTTTGTAAGGCATAAACTGGAGCCTTATTCTCAATTCTACTAAGAGCCAAAACACCTGCATGTCTTATATAATTATCTACATCGTCATTCTCCTTTAGCATTTTCACAAGAGCATCTGCAGCAGGCTTGTATTTGATTCGGCCGATGGCCTGAGCCGCAAAAAACTGTACTCTAGCATTATCAGAGCTTAATAATTCAGTCAACTTGAGCCCCACAGCTGCGTACCGGACATCTCCCAGTATTTTGGCAGTTTGTGCCACTATCTCTATATCACTGTCTGACAAATAAGGTACAATAGCGAAAGCTCCGGTATTTTCTTTAAAATTGATTTGCCCCATTCCCCATAATCCATGAATTCTGGCTAATTGATTCTCTTTTTGAGCGATAGCTTTTAAGAGAGTCTCACTGTCATTTTTGGCAGCTAAAGCAAATTGTGCCTTTTGACGAATACGCATATCTCCGTTAAATAGCAGGCTGTATAGTTTACTAGAAGTCTGGCTCTCATAATCTAAAGTCATGAGTCTTTTTGTTTCAGCTCTTTCAGTAACTAGTTCTGGCGTTTTTGTATCAATCTTCCAAACTCTACCATAGTTTTTCGCATCCCAGCCATTTATCCAGTCCGCAGCATAAAGTGCACCATCTGTTCCGAATCTAATTCCAGTAGGAAGTATTCCATTCACCACGTCTACTTCAGAATTAAAGTCAAACGTAGCTCCCTTAGTTTTAAGGTCAAAGGCCCAAATATGAGCTCTAGAAGCACTTCCTGTAAACTCTACTAAGAAAAACTTTTTAAGCCAATCCTTTCCAAGTGCCGTACCTGGATTATACTGCATACCCGTAGGGCCGTTATGATAGTTTCTAATCGGTGGCAAAAAGTAAGCTGCCTGTCCCTCCCATCTTGGCTTAAACATTTCCTCGTCCATCCATGGCTTGTAGCCATTATTTTTATCGTCGGTATATTTCCCAAACTGCCAATTTATACGCCAGCCAGAGTCACTACCTTCTACAATATGTACTAAACGCTCAGACTCCCCAGGTTGATCACTGTCGTTATCTGAGCTGATCATATTGCCATATTCGTCAAATACAAATTCGTGGGTATTTCTATGACCATGAGAGAAAACCTCAAAATCTGAACCGTCAGGATTACATCTTACTATAACTCCTCGATTTGGGTAATGATGTTTTTTGCCAGTCTGATCCACTAGACTCATGCCCGGGTCTCCGATTCCCCAATAAATTTTACCATCGGGGCCCTCAATTAATCCAGACATACCATGCCCCCCGAAACCGATGTGTATATTGAAGCCAGTGGCTATAGACGTCTTTTTATCATAATAGCCGTCTTTATTAGTATCTTCTATTCGCCACAAGTCTGGGCCAATACCTACGAAAGCATCGTTTCTTCTTACTAATAGAGCACCTGCCACATCAGTAAACTCTTCATTGAAATCTCTAAGAACCATAACAGACTCGTCCGCCCTACCATCGCCGTCCTTATCTTCAAGTCGCCAAACTTCGTCTTTTTCTACGGCCAAGTCTCGCCAGTCATGCATCCCGTCTTCATTGAGGTCCTTGAGCCATTCATTGTCCGAAGACTTTTCTGGAGCAAAAACTTTCCTAAGAAAAGCCTGACGGTCTTGCACAGACTGTAGTCCAATAGATTCCGTCATCCAGTCTCTGTGACCACGTATATCAAATTCAGAGTTTTTTTGACGATTAGTTCTGGTCAGGTATATCCTATTTTCATCGTCAATAGACATGGCAATAGGGTCAGGTGCTAAAGAGTCCGTGGCCCAAAGGCTAATTTTTAGTCCATCTGCTAATTTGATAGCTGTGTTCTTTTCAATTTTTTCTGTGAGAGCAGCGTTTTCTGGGCCAGCCAAGATGGCCACCATTCCCTTAGAGTTAGTAGCCACTTTCATGCAAGACCAAATTAGGACTGCAGCAAATAGAAAGGTTAAAACCTTTAATACGTTTCTTTTCATTATAAATTAGGTTGAATTCTAAATCAATACTAAACATTTTGAAGTTATGGATGAAATACACCAGTCAATAATTGATAAGGGGTAGATAAAAGGGATGAAAATGAATATTAAAACCTGCCTAAAATTGCGTGTTATTGTTTCAAAAATGAATGCTAATTTGTCCAATTCTTAAAATATCAGCCTAATTACTTCCAAAATTGATACGCATTATCTAATTTTTGACATCAATTCAACCTCAGATTGAAGCTCAATTATTGAATGACTTTGATTTAAAAAGAAATTATATGAAACAAAATTCTAATTCTCGTCGCAAGTTTCTGAAAAGTTCTGCCCTAGGAGCTGCAGGTTTAGCCTTTTCTGCTAAAAGTTATGCAAGAATACTAGGAGCAAATGACCGTATTAATATGGCTACAGCCGGACTAAATAGCCGTGGTCACGCCCATTTATCAATGGCTAAAAACCTACATAGAGATATTAATGTAGTGGGTCTGATAGATGTAGATTCTCGTGTTTTCAAAAAAGTGCAGAGCAGGTTTAAAGACACCGTTTCTGACGCTAAGGTTTACAGTGATTTTAGAAAGGCCTTAGAAAACAAAGACATTGATATGTTAACTATAGCCACGCCAGACCATTGGCATGCTCCTATGGCTATCATGGCTTTACAGGCAGGCAAAGATGTGTATCTAGAAAAACCCTGCTGCCATAATCCACAAGAGGGCTATTGGCTAGCGGACGCGGTAGCTAAAACAGGTAAAAAATTACAAATAGGAAACCAACAACGTTCTGCACCTACTACACGTAGCCTTGTTACAGACCTTAGAGAAGGTATCGTAGGTGAAGTTTATTATGCTAAAACGTGGTATGAAAATAATAGAGGAAGCATAGGGACGGGAAAACCAATGGCAGTACCTGCTGAATTTGACTGGGACCTATGGCAAGGCCCTGCACCAAGGAAAGCATTGATGGGTAATTATGTACACTACAACTGGCATTGGTTCTGGCACTGGGGTACAGGAGAAGTGAGCAATAATGGTTTGCATGAAATGGATATTGCGAGATTTGCTCTAGGTGTGGATATTCCAAATAAAGTAAGTTCAGCTGGCGGGCGATTTGTCTTTAAAGATGACTGGGAGTTTTGGGATACACAAAACGTTTCTTTTGAGTTTGATGGAGGGAAAATGATAACCTGGGAAGGCCGAAGCTGCAATGGCATGAATACCAACAAAGAGCACGGTGGAAGAGGTACCTGGATTCATGGAACTAAAGGAACTGCTGTAGTAGATAGAGGCGGTTACATTATCTATGACAAAGACAATAAGGTAATAAAATCTGAAAATGAGCGAAGCGGTGATTCTGGAGTAGATACTCAAGGCATTTCTGGCTTAGATGATTACCACATGAAGAATTTTGTGGATGCCATCCAAAAAGGAACGCCTCTTAATTCACCGATAGACGAGGCTATAAAAAGTACGCTGCTTTGTCATTTAGGTAATATGGCTCAGCAAACAAACAAAACACTTATGGTAGATACTGCCACTGGCAAGCCGAAAGATGCCGAAGCTATGGCATATTGGGAAAGAGAATATGAGAAGGGCTGGAAACCTAAAGTTTAGGATTATTACACGATAATAGTTACATCTCCCCGTCGAAAGATGGGGAGATTTTGTTTTTAAGAACTCCAAGAAATATATTCACAGAATGAAAATTTCAACATACCTCTTTCTCCTTTGTTTTACTATTCAAAGCTATGGCCAAAAAAGTGATTTAGGAAACTGGATAAATTACTTTGGCAACAAACAGATAAACTCACAATGGAACTGGCATCATGAGGCACAGTTCAGAAATTATGATGCCCTAGGTGATTTGGAACAACTCCTCCTGAGAACAGGAATTGGGAGGAATTTAACCGAAGACAATAATAACCTTCTATTAGGTTATGGTTTCATAATAAGTGAGAATTATATAACTGATAACTTAGAGAAAGTAGGCATAAATGAGCACAGGATTTATCAGCAATTTATTACCAAACAAAAACTAGGGATAGTCTCCTTACAGCATAGATACCGGTTTGAGCAGAGATTTGTTGCTGGTGATTTTAAAACGAGACTGAGGTACTTTTTATCTATGAATGTACCTCTGACCAGAAAAGAAATAACAGATAATACCCTCTATCTTTCTGCTTATAATGAAATATTTATTAATCCAAAGAATAGCGTCTTCGACAGGAATAGGCTTTATGGAGCTTTGGGTTATAAATTCAATAAACAAGTGAAAGTGGAACTCGGATATATGAACCAGTTCTTCAAAAATGGCGGTAGGGATCAAATCAATATGAACACATTTGTGAACTTTTAAGCTGTAATTAAAGATCCACTTCTTTATCTTTAAAAGAGCATGAATACCTGAAAGTCTAAAATAGGCTTAGTCGATTTCCAAAGACACATAATTCAATCTCTCCAAAAATGAAGCATAAATTAACCATTAGCCTTGTACTCTTATTTGCAACAATGATGATTCAGCTCCCTGCTTTTAGTCAAACCTTAAAAAAGCATCAGTGGAAAAACAGAGTTCTCCTTGTCATATCTAATAAGGAGAACAATGAGCCATTTCAAAAACAAATGGACGAGTTTAGTGATGAAAAACCTTTAAATGAAAGGAAATTAGTACTCTACAAAGTTTTCCCTGAAAGTTACATTTTGGAAGAAAAAAGAATAAACTCTTCGGTACTTTTTGAGATGTACATTAAGAACAAGAAGGACTTTTGTGTTGTGCTTATTGGACTAGACGGTGGAGTCAAACTATCACAAAGTAATCCTTTAAGCAGTCAAGACCTTTTCAGAATCATTGACAGTATGCCAATGCGGCGATCGGAAATACGAAAGAAATAGCAGAGGATTTGCTTTCTTAATATAAAGTTCATTCGTCATTGATAAGGCATCACTTCACAAGTGCTCTACATTACTCATTTATCATCACAATTTTCTAACTTTATAGCCAATCAATTCCATGAAATATGAAACTAGGAGCTTTTTCTATCAGTCTTGCCGTTAAAGATTTAAAGGCCTCGATGGCCTTTTATGAGAAGTTAGGCTTCCCTCATTTCGCTGGCAATGGGGAGCAATATGCCATTATGAAAAATGGAGATACCGTAATTGGTCTTTTCGAAGGAATGTTTGAAAGCAATATTTTGACCTTTAACCCAGGCTGGGATCAAAGTGCTCAAAAGTTAGACAACTTCGATGATGTGAGAATTATTCAAAAAGACTTAAAAGCTAAAGGACTAAAACTAGATACTGAGGCAGATGAATCAACCTTTGGCCGAGCGAGCTTTATGGTTATGGACCCTGATGGTAATGCCATATTGGTGGACCAACACGTTTAATTTTTATTAAGCGAAGTGACTATTCTCGTCTTATCTAGCCCTGACGTGGAAATAATTGTCTGAAAATCATTTCTTCTATAAAGTTCTACAACTGTCAAGTTCAACCTAGCGACCTGATATCAGGAAGCTGCATTCTTATAGTCCGTGGATAATACCTCGTCAAAACTAAGTACCGAAGACTAAAAAAACAGTACTTTTAAATACATCTTTATACGATCAAGAGCTATGATAAAAAACATCCTGTCATCCATTCTATTTTGTGCAGCCATAAGTTCCGTGGCTCAAGAGAAGCCAAAATGGGACGTAACTGAGCCCACACTTCCCTATACAGAGGTAAGTATAGAAACAGACGAAGGCACTTGGATGAACTTAGATGTCAGCCCAGATGGTAGCCAGATAGTTTTTGATATGTTGGGTGACATTTATATCATGCCTATTTCTGGTGGCAAGGCTAAATTAATAAGCGGTGGCCACGCCTTTGAAGTGCAGCCCAGATTTAGCCCAGACGGCAAAAAAATCAGTCTTACAAGTGATAGAGACGGTGCGGATAATATCTGGATGATGAATATCGATGGTTCACATGCCACACAAATCACAAAAGAGGATTTCAGACTGGTTAACAATGCAGTGTGGAGCCTAGATGGAGACTATATTTTTTGTAAAAAACATTTTACTTCTGGTCGTTCTTTAGGAGCAGGAGAAATTTGGATGTATCACACTTCAGGAGGCAAGGGAATCCAACTTACTAAAAGAAAAAATGACCAGCAGGATGTGGGGGAGCCATGGCTCTCACCAGACGGAAAACACATCTACTTCAGTGAAGATATGTATCCAGGAGGCAATTTCCAGTATAACAAAGACCCCAACAGTCAGATATATGTTATAAAAAGGTACAATTTAGAAGATGGCGAAACGGAAACCTTAACCGGTGGAGCCGGCGGAGCCATTCGCCCTGTCATTTCTCATAATGGGGAATTAATGGCATTCGTGAAGCGTGTTAGAGAGAAATCTGTTTTGTTTTTACATGACTTAAAATCTGGAAAAGAATGGCCTATCAACAGCCAACTAAGTCAAGACCAACAAGAGACCTGGGCCGTTTTTGGAGCCTTTACAGGGTTTAATTGGACTCCAGATGACAAGCACATTATCATTTGGGCAAAGGGTAAAATCAGAAAAATAGATGTCAGCACAAGAGAATCTAGCATTATACCCTTTCAAGCCTCTGCCACTCATAAAATTGTAAAAGCCCTTAGGTTTAAAAATGAAGCCGCACCAGATAACTTTACTGCTAAGGCCATTAGGCATGCCGCTACCTCTCCAAATGCTAATCTTTTGGTATTCAATGCGGCTGGCTATTTATGGAAAAAGGAATTACCGGATGGTAAACCTGTTAGATTAACTCATGGAGAAGATTTAGAATTTGAACCTTCCTTTTCTAAAGATGGAACAAAGCTGCTCTATGTGACATGGAATGATGTGGAGATGGGAGCAATCATGTATTTCGATTTAAACTCGAAGGAAGCTTTGCCACAAAAATTAAGCAAAGAGAAAGGCATTTACAGAACGCCCATCTTCTCTCCTACTGACAGTGATTTAATTATTTTCAAAAAAGAAGGAGCGAGCTCTCAAATGGGATATGAGTATACAAAGAACCCTGGTTTATATACTTTGAATAGGAAAACTCAGAAAGTCGAAATTCTTACTAAAGAAGGTGACTTCCCTAGCTTTAGTCAAGATGGCAAAAGAATATACTATCAAGCAGGTGGAGATATCTATGGGGGTTTGACTAAAACGCTTTGCTCTGTAAATCTAGCAGGAACAGACAAAAGAGAATTAGTAAAATCTAAATATGCCCACAGACTTATTCCGAGCCCTGACGATAAATGGGTGGCGTTCACTAATTTCTTCAAAGTCTATATAGCAGCTATGCCTCAAACCGGCCAAACAGTTGAGATTGATGACAAAGCCACTAATTTACCTATTGCTCAGCTCACCAAAGACGCTGGAGTGAATATTCATTGGTCGGCAGATAGTGAAAAGTTAAACTGGACACTTGGAGATGAGTACTTTAGCAAAGAAATAAACCAACGCTTTGCCTTTTTACCAGGAGCCCCCGATTCCATCGCAGGTCCAGATTCTACTGGTTTAAAAATCAATTTGATTTTAAGTTCTGATAAACCAGAAGGCATAATAGCATTCACAAATGCCCGAATCATCACAATGAATAATGATAAGGTTATTGAAAAAGGGACCGTACTTATTGAAGGGAATAAAATCATAGGTGTTGGCAGAGTTTCTATCCCCAAAGACGCCAAAGTTATTGATGCAAGCGGTAAGACTATTATGCCAGGGTTCATTGATTCTCATGCTCATCTTGGACAATTTGGAACGGGCCTTAATCCTCAAAAACACTGGCAGTATTACGCCAATTTAGCCTACGGCGTTACCACCACTCATGACCCATCATCCAGCTCTGAACTTACTTTTTCTCAGGCTGAAATGGTAAAAGCTGGTCACATGGTGGGCCCAAGAATCTTCTCAACGGGAACCATCCTCTACGGTGCTGATGGCCTTTATAAAGCCAATATCAATAATTTAGAAGACGCCAAATCTGCCATTTATAGAACAAAAGCATATGGTGCCTTTACTGTTAAAAGTTACAACCAACCCCGCAGGAACCAACGCCAGCAAGTCATCAAGGCCGCCCATGATCTTAAAGTAGGCGTCGTGCCTGAAGGCGGATCCACTCTATTTCATAATTTAACTATGATTTTAGATGGACATTCTAGTATCGAGCATAATATCCCTGTGGCTCCACTTTATAATGATATCATCAAGCTTTGGGCAGCAAGTCAGACGTCTTACACACCCACTTTAATTGTGAATTATGGGGCTATAAACGGTGAATACTATTGGTACCAAAACACAAACGTATGGGAAGATAAAAAACTCTTGAATTTCACGCCAAGAGATATTATTGATGCCAGGTCCAGACACAGAACCATGGTACCAATGAAAGAATATGAAAACGGCTATATCAAAGTCTCTAAAAGTGCTAAAAAGTTAAGCGATGCTGGAGTAAGAGTAAACCTAGGAGCTCATGGTCAGCTTCAAGGCTTGGGTGTCCACTGGGAATTGTGGATGCTTGCACAAGGTGGCATGAGTAATATGGAAGCTCTAAAAACGGCAACTACCAATGGAGCTATGCTTCTAGGTATGGAAGATGAAATTGGTTCTTTAGAAAAAGGAAAACTAGCCGACTTGATAGTGCTCGACAAAAATCCTTTGGAGGATATCAAAAACTCAAATACCGTACAATGGACTATGATTAACGGGCGGCTATACGATGCCAATAACCTGAATGAGAAAGGTAATTATGATCAGCCAAAAGGCACTTTTTATTGGGAAAAGGATAATGCTGTTTTAGATTTTAAGTAAAGGAATTACGCTCGCCCTGAACAGGCCAGCTAAGGAAGGCTCACTTAATTGAATTTGCGGTCTGAAACAAGATGACTGTTCTCGTCTATGTTAGAACTGACGTTGGGATAACCAACTGTTCCACCGAAACAACTGTAAGGACAGGAGTAACTACCTACCTTCAAAACGAGACCTTGTTATAATTCAACTACAAAAGTTATTGAAGACAACCTAAGGATATACCTCCATCAAGCCGAACTGCCATAGATGAAACCTTACATGATTATAATGAAATAGTTCCAAGTCCTCGAAAGGCATTTCACCAATAAAGTCACCATACGGGATATACTCAGGATTAGCATCCCAAAAGTTGTAAAAACGCTGTGCTGCCTCTGGAATTAGAGCAATGGCTCCCTCTAAAGAGCCATACCTCAAAGCTGGTAAGTCTAATGCCGTTTTATCACTTGGTTTGTGTTCTAGAATTGCTCCATTTTGGATAAACTTCTGAAAACCCAAATGTCTTTTACTTGGAGGATTTTCTCGCTCGCCTTCATACTTCTTAGCACTTGATTTAATAACCCAAACGAGGTGCTCCACCATATGCTGAGGAGTCATTAAACCAAACTGACTTTCAGAGTTAGGACTTAGGTTCTTTAAAAAAAATGGGAATTCGTTCAATAAGAAGTCCCTTTTTGTGCTATTTTTCATTTGTTGAGGAAGATGATTTTTGAAAGTCAAACTTATAAATTTATGACAGCAATAATCCGTAAGAGCTATATTATAATTTAGACTCGTAACTTGTATTTATCCCTTTTTTTAGAATTAAAACTCAGACAATCTAATTAAGATGGCAAATAATAAACTACTCGTAAACGAAAGACAGCTAGACCTTGGTAATTTTATGGTGGGTAGGCTTTTGCCATTCCGTAAAAAAAGGCAGGTAGACCCTTTTACGTTTATCGACCATATGGGCCCTGACCAATTGGGAAACGGAAAGTATGTGGACGTAGATCAGCACCCTCACATTGGACTCAGCACGCTCACCTACCTCTTTGAAGGACAGATAGAACACAGAGACAGTTTAGGAAGTCGTCAAGTGATTGGTCCAGGTGATATCGGTTTTATGACTTCTGGGAGTGGAGTTACACATACGGAGAGAACACCGCAGGAGGTAAGAGGTCCTAAAGAGTTCAGGATGCATGGCTATCAAATTTGGGTGGCACTGCCCAAAGAATTAGAAGAAATGGCTCCAAGATTTGATTTTTATCCTAGTACAGAGATTCCTAAATGGGAAGAAAATGGTCTTAGTTTTAAGTTAGTAGCAGGAAGTGCTTTTGGCAAGTCTGCTCCGCTACAGGCCTACGCCCCTCTTTTTATGATAGACATTTATGCAAAAAAAGAAACAACTTTAAATCTAAGAGGGCAAATTAAAGGTGAAGTTGCCATTGTAATAGTCAAAGGAGCTATAAATGATTTAGACGAACGCGTAGAAGCTGGCCAAATGCTCATCAGCAAAACAGATAACGCATGTGAAATTCATTTGGACGCTGGCACTCAGGTTCTACTATTTGGCGGTGAACCGCTTACTGAAGAACGCTATCTTTTGTGGAATTTTGTCTCTCATAGCAAAGACCGATTAAAACAAGCCAAAGAAGATTGGAAAGACAAAAAATTCCCTCAGGTACTAGGTGACAATACTTATATTCCTATTCCAGATATGTTATAACAAAGTAATTCAGGAGAACCGTCAAAATAACTATATTTAAGAACACTATTAAAACTGTAATGAAACAATACGCAAACCCCATCATTTTTGGTCTGTCCATTATTATTGCCTCCATTTTTCTAGGCAAGGCCTACGTTGACAGAAATAAAACCGCAGGGGAAATTCAAGTTACAGGTCTAGGAAACACAGATTTTAGCTCAGATTTAGTAGTTTGGGAAGGGAGGTTTGGAGCTCAAAATATGAATTTAAAACAAGCATATAAAAGCCTAGAAAACACAAAAGCGACGGTCAACCAGTATCTTTCAAAAAAGGGTTTAGACGAAAAAGAACTAGTTTTTAGTGCCGTAAAAACCACGCCTCAGAACAAACAAATTTACTCGCCAAACGGAAACTACATTGGCCAGGAGTTTACAGGCTATGAGCTTACACAAACCGTACAGATAGAATCTAAAGACGTAGAAAAAGTAGAAAAGATATCTAGAGAAATAACTGAACTACTAAATCAAGGAGTGCAGCTTTACTCAGATGCTCCAAGATATTATTACACTAAACTAGCCGACCTTAAAATAGAAATGATTTCAAAAGCTACAGAAGATGCCAGAATACGATCCGAGAAAATAGCAGAGTTTTCCGGAGGTAAATTAGGTGAGCTTAAGTCTGCGAAAATGGGAGTCTTTCAAATCACAGGTCAAAACTCTAAAGAAGATTATTCTTGGGGCGGAACTTTTAATACGAGTTCCAAAGAGAAAACAGCCTCTATTACCATGAAACTTGTTTATGGGGTCAACTAAAACCTTAATCAATTGCAAATTGATAGAAACCGTGATGAGCTTTCTTTCCTATCCTAGTTGTAGTGAGCTTGAAATAAAGATTAAGGCCCTCTTTAGGATATAGAAGCGGTTTTATGAGATTTATCATCTTTTAGGGCATCGCAACTTTCTACATTTGAGTCTCTTTAATAATGAGCTTTGCCTAAAGGAATTATTGGCAAAAAGCAAGATTCAAAAATGACATCAACTTTAATTCAAAAGTATAATATTCCTGGACCACGGTATACCAGCTACCCCACCGTTCCCTATTGGCAAAAAGAAGGCATTAAAATTGGAAACTGGATAACATCTGCTCAAAAAACATTTAGTGAAAGTAATGCCTCTGAAGGGATCAGCGTTTACATCCATCTTCCTTTCTGTGAATCTTTATGTACATTTTGTGCTTGTCATAAACGAATTACTAAACGTCACAGCGTAGAGCAGCCTTACATAGAGACTTTGCTTAAAGAGTGGGATTTATATTGTGATTTATTTTCCGAAAAACCTCGCATTAAGGAACTGCATCTAGGTGGCGGAACGCCGACATTTTTCTCCGCGGAGAACCTAGAAAAGCTATTGACACAAATCATAGCCAAAAGTGACTTAGCAGAGGATTACGAGTTCAGTTTTGAAGCTCATCCAAATAATACCACCAAAGAACATCTACAAACACTTTATGACCTGGGTTTCAGAAGAACAAGTTTTGGCGTTCAAGATTATGATATAAAAGTACAGAAGGCCATCAACAGAATTCAGCCTTTTGAAACTGTAAAAAAAGTGACAAGCTGGGCTAAAGAAATAGGCTATACCTCCATCAGTCAAGATCTTGTCTTTGGATTGCCACACCAAACCCTTGACAGCATCAGAAATACAATAGACCTTACCAAAGCTCTGAAACCTGATCGGATAGCTTTTTATAGCTACGCACATGTGCCATGGATAAAAAATGTGGGCCAGAGAGGTTATAGAGAGGAAGATTTACCAAGTGCCGAAGAGAAAAGAGCATTGTACCAAACGGGTAAAGAACTTCTAGACGAACTCGGTTATGAGGAAATTGGTATGGACCATTTTGCTCTTAAAACAGACACTCTATATCAAGCGGTTGAGCAGAAAACCCTTCACAGAAATTTCATGGGGTATACGGCCAACAAGACCCAACTTATGATTGGTCTTGGAATGAGCTCCATTAGCGATTCTTGGTACGGTTTTGCTCAAAACTTGAAAGACTTAGAAGAATACACGGACTGTGTCAATAAGGGTGTTTTGCCTATTTTCAGAGGACATGAATTAAGCCAAGAAGACCTAGTCATTAGGCGTCATATCCTGAATATCATGTGTCATTTCGAAACTTCTTGGAAAGCAGATAATCTCAAGTTTCCAGAGCTGGAGACCTGCTTTTTGAATCTTAAAGAAATGGAACAAGATGGCCTAGTTCACCTACATGAAGATGGTCTTAGTTTACCCCATCACGCCCGACCGTTTGTGAGAAATATTTGTATGGCTTTTGATTTGCTTTTATTAAGGAGTAAGCCAGAAACCAGGGTATTTTCGATGACTATTTAGCTCTGACTAACTGGTTAGAAACAAAAAACACCAAGCCAAAGCCCAGTGTTTTTTTAACAGTATTGATTTCTATTACAGAAGCGTAATCGGGAATTCGGCTACACTAGCTCCCCAGCCTATTTTTATGTGCACATTGCCACTTTCGGCTTTATACATCACAATAGAAAGGTTTTCAATAGTTTCTCCAGACTTCGTTGGTATAGCTTTTAAACTTGCCAAGTCCTTAGAGAAGTCAAAGTTATACACACCCCAACCGTTCACAGTAGGGTGAAAAGTTAGTGTCCAGCTATCTTTTTCTGGAGTGATGTACATAGCATAAGTGCCTGGAAACAGCATTTCGTCACCTATTCTAACCGATGAATAGAAAGTCACCTCTGTGGTTTCATTGGCACCAATTCTCCAAGGTTTACCATACTTTACCAAACCACCAAAAATGTCACGCCCTTTGGCTGTAGGTCTAGAATAAACAATTTTGACTTGAGTCATTTTTGCAGCTTTTTCATCCGCTGTTTTCACAAACGGTAAATCATGAGCGGCATTGTCTGGATAATAAGCCATGTCAAGTGGGCTTTTGTCTAAGCCTCTAAACTCCTGAGCATTAGCACCTAAAAGGAATAAACAGAAAGGAATAAATAGTAACTTTTTCATTTTTATTAAGATTGATATATGGGATAAACAATGGTTCTAGTTCCCTAGATTCAAAACAGTAACAGTAGCTTTCAAAGACTAATTCCATTATTTGTGAACAACCTCTTCTATCGCAGTATATTTTCAAAAAACGTCATTTCTATAATCTGTATTATTTGAGTAGGCACTTATTTCATCAAATGACAAAAAAACATTCAGAAAGTTTTGTCAAATCAAAAAAGGTGCGGATTTTGTTGCTTATAGACTAGTTGCCAAATGAAACTATGTGTTCTCTTGACCTCAAAATAGTTAATCAGAAAGTACCGCCATTTTAAAAGCTTCTACCATTCGAATGTGCCATTGAGAAGATTTATGAAAAACAGAATGAGTATTAAACTTTGGATAATAGTATGTGTCAATGCCCTTCTGATACCTACTATACTGCTCATGTCTTCACTATTCTATCAAGAGTTTAAAAGTAGCCTCGACGAAAGAGTCCTACTCCAACTTACCTCCATAAAACGACTGAAAAGAATTCAAATTGAAGATTGGTTAAATAGAACTTGGAGCGATTTCAAAAAAGACAAAGGCGAATTTGAAGAAGAAAGAATTCTGACGCTTCAAGAAGTTCAGAATTTGATTGGAAATATAAGCACCGATGGTATTTATGACATCACTAAATCGCTAGGGACGGGAACCCTTAGTCTACTTTTTTTGAAAAGAGTATCAGAAAGTGAATATCTGGCTGTTTTCGAGGACGTTAAGAACATTGACCGAATACTTCAAGAACGTAGTGGTATGGGCCAGACAGGAGAGTCCTATATCGTGGGAGATGACTTTAGGCTCCGAACAAGGTCCCGTTTCATGAACAATAAACTTCCATATGAAATTGAATGTAAAACAGAAGGTGTTCTGTCCGCTCTGAAAGATGAAATGGGACATGCTATAATTCTAGACTACCGAGGAGAAGAGGTTTATAGTGCTTTTCATTCCATTAAGATTAGCCATATAAATTGGGTTATTCTTTCTGAAATTGACACCGAAGAAGCACTTTCACCGCTTTACGTTTTAAGAAAAAAGTTATTGTTAATCCTTCTAGGTGTTTTTATTCTCGCTTTTATATTATCTGTTATTCTGGCCAAGTTCATAACTAAACCAGTAATTAAAATGAAAACCTACCTGGACCAAATATCCAAGGGCGATTATCAGTTTTCAATGACAAAAGAGACCTTTGGAAGTGAAATAGAAATGATGTACGAAGCCTTGGACCAAATGCTTATTAAGATTAGATCTACTATAAATTTCTCGAAAGAAATAGGAAATAATAACCTTGATGCGGAGTATAAACTAATTGGAAACAATGATACCTTAGGTAAGTCTCTTCTTAGTATGAGGCAACGTTTAAGAACTGCTCAAGAGGCCGAAAGTATAAAACAAAAAGAGCTGAAGATAGCAATCGTTACTGGCCAAGAAAAAGAAAGGTTTCGTCTATCTAAAGACCTGCATGACGGATTAGGCCCTATGTTAACTCGATTAAAACTTCTTATTCAGGCCCAAAACTTACCCAACGCAAAGAAAACAGAACTCAAACAAATTATTGACGATACGGTAAGTGAAGTTCGCAGAATGACTTTTAATTTAATGCCTCAGTCACTATTGGATTTTGGTTTAATAAAGGCTCTACAGAACCTTATTGTTATGCTCAAACCAATTTCAAAAGCAACGATTGAATTCATTCATCACCTTGGCCCAAATAATAGTAAATTCGCTGAGGATATCAGTATTTCTCTCTTTAGAATAGCCCAAGAATGCTTAAACAATGGCATTAAGCATGCTCAAGCCACTCAAATCATTTTTATTATCACCGATCAAGGAGATAATCTGAATCTCTACTATTCTGATGATGGTAAAGGCTTTAACAAAAACGTAGTGTCGGGAGGATCAGGACTCAGAAATATGCAAACGAGAGTTGATGTTTTAGACGGAAAGTTTGATATTGACACGGGAAAAGAGGGTACTAATATTGACATTACAATTCCCTTAAATTGAAACATGATTAAAATTGCGATAGTAGACGACCATCATCTTTTTAGGGCAGGGCTTTCCTCTATGTTTTCTAAAAGCAACATTATTGAGGTGGTTGGCAGTTTTGCTAATGGTGAAGCGTATTTGGATTTTTTAGGAGACAATAAAAAGGTGGATATTGTACTTCTTGACATTTCGATGCCTTTAATTGATGGCCTTGAAGTATTAGACATTTGCAAAAAAAAGTATCCTAATATTAAGTCTATTATGCTCTCCATGCACAATGATGGCAACTATATAGTTCAGAGCGTAAAAAAAGGTGCTATGGGCTATTTACTAAAAAATGTTGATCAAAAAGAACTGACACAAGCCATAGAAAATGTATACCGAGGTCAAAAGTATTTCAATAAAGAAACGACCGATTTAATGCTCACTAATATGGCGATTGAAAAGGAGGAGATAAAAAAACTATCAGACAGAGAACAAGAAATTCTGGTCCACATAGCCGACGGACTTACAACCAAGGAGATCGCTCAAAAACTGATTTTAAGTACCCGCACCATAGAAACCCATAGAGTTAATATGATGAAAAAGTTAAATGTCAAAAACACTGCAGAGTTGATTAAAAAGGCTATTGAACTCAATATTCTTTAGCTTATCCGTATAAATACGGATGCCTTATTTAAGTGATTTCTTACTAAGAAAATACAAGATTTCTCATATTGCCTACCTCTTCTATGAGTGGCATCTTTGTATAGTTAAGATTAACAAACCAAAGAAAACATACTATGAGAGCATTAGGATTGGTTTTCGTTTTTGCTTTATTAGGAACAGCCGTTTCCGCTCAGCACCCGCTGTACAAAAAAGGGCCACAGGCCAAAAACTATAAAGTATTAAAGGATTCCAGCCTCAAGGGAAGCCAGTTTAGTATTTATAGCCAACCATCAGAGAAATATGCTTCCGGGGCTAAGGCCAAAAACAACAGAATAACAGCAAGTGCTGAAAAAACAGTAGTTCACCCGAACTTCGGTTACAAAAGAGGTAAAGGAGCAAATGCCAAAAATAGATTTATCATCACAAGGAAAACTATTATCAAAGCCCCCGAATCAGATTTGGATACTTCTGACAATAAGAAGAATGCCGTAAGGGAGAGCTCCATTATTTAAAAAAGTTTGGGATTTAGGGGTAAAAAAAGGTGGGACTCATTCAAATTCTTAAATTTAGACTGACTATAATCTTAATTTAATGAGAAAAATTATCCTACTAATTTTCCTAGTGCTATTTGTTTCAGATGGTCTTTTCGCTCAAGCAATCTATAAACCGGGTTTGTTTTTTAGAGAAGATTGGAAAGAAATACCTGCCGAGATTCCTTTGAATCAGAATCATGTGGCCAACTCCAATTTAGAAGTACATCTCTACGGCATCGGAAAAGACAGCTTAAAGAAAAGTAATCACGAAAAACCCGTAGATGACCCCTACTATGTTTGGTCAGGCCCATGCCTAGGTAATTGGATGGTGACTCTAAAACATAGCTCTCAAAACGTAGATTTAAGAGATTATGCTAAAGTAAAATTCCGCAGCAAACAAGCGGGTCTTAGAGAACTAAGAATTACACTAAAACTCAACAATGGAGATTGGCTCATAAGCGACCTTTCTGCTGGTTCTTCTTCTGATTGGCGTATTTGGGAGTTTAACCTCATGGACATTTCTTGGCATAAATTAAATGCTGAAAGTATCGTTTCAGTGGGATTGGAGAAAGATCCCGACCTTTCCAATATCGAGGAAATTGGCTTTACAGATTTAATGCCCGGGGCCAGATCTAAGGCTTGTTCGAGATTAGACTGGGTAGAAGTGTACGGGAAGCCTGTTCCTAGATAAATACAAAACTTGATAAGATAAGATACTATCTTGAAACCTGTTTTTAATAGGTGAGGCTAAATTACAATTTTCTTAGGATTCAGTCTATCTTCACCACTCTATCTGATAATAGACCGCCCTATGAAATTGCAGAGAATACACAGATTTCTTTTCACTAATTGGCCTACAAGGCTTTTGAAATCTTTTTGTTTATCTCTGCTCTGTCTTTCACTATCACAGTGCAAAAACGAACAAAAGCCGGAGCACATCATTAGAGCCAGTATGGCTTTTAATGAACAACATACTTGGTATAAATCTTTTGTCTATTTCGGTGAACTATTAGAAGAACGTTCAGACGGACGCATTAAATTAGAGGTTTATCCTTCCGAACAGCTGGCAAAAGAGATGGAAACTATCCGACTCATTCAGGCAGAGGTGGTAGAAATGACGGCAACCGGATCCTCATTAAGTAACTGGATTGAGATAGCAGCCTTTTGTGAACTACCTTTTTTAGTCCAAAGTTATGAAGAACTAGAATCCCTCATAAACGGCCCTATCGGAAAGCGAATAGAAGATGAGATGATTGAGAAGACAGGTTTAAGACCTGTCGCTTATTTTGTACGAGGCCCGCGTCAATTAACATCAAACAGACCTATTAGGCATCCAGACGACCTTCAAGGTCTTATTTTACGAGTGCCCAATGTTCCTTCTTACGTGACAGCCTGGAGTGCCATGGGAGCCAAACCTACCCCTATGGCCCTTTCTGAGGTTTTTACGGGCTTGCAGCAGGGTACTATTGAAGGACTTGAGAACCCTTTCGCCCTGATCCTAAACGCTGGATTTGCCGAAGTGCAAGATTACATTAATGTGACGGAACACGTGATGAGCTGGGCATACCCAGTTATTGGCGAGAAGCAATTCCAAAAACTTCCAGACGATTTAAAAACTATTTTTCTAGAAGCCGCAAAAGACATGCAGACTTATGAGCGTGGACTCTTCGCGGCTAATGAAAAAGATGTTAAAGAAGCCTTAAAAGCCAAAGGCATGGAATTTATTGAAGTAGACAAAGCCGCCTTCGCGGCAAAATGCAAAAAAGCAATCTATGAAAGTCTATCTCCAGAGATGAAGCTCGTTTATCAAGAAATCATTGACGCAAGAACACAAAAATGATAAAGAAAACACTTGGAAGGTTTCTGAAATATGGTACACTCATAAGCACGTACTGTCTTATTGCTAGTGTTCTATTACAAATCTTCGCCAGATTCTTTTTGACTAATACACCGCCATGGACAGAAGAAGCCTCTCGCCTATTCTTCATTTATGCCATCGCTTTTTCAGCAGGCTTAGCCTTGAAAAGTGAAGCCTATGTATATCTAGATGTATTTTATGACAAACTTAGCCCAAAGATTCAAAAGGGCGTCTTATGGGCCGTCAGACTTCTTACCTTGATATTGTTTGGCCTCATGGCTTGCTACGCTCTAATTTTTACAAAAAATGGCCTCTCTGAAACATCAGCAAGCATACCTATGCCTATGGCCGTTTCCTTTTTTAGCATGTTTATCCTAACGGCTTCGGTAAGCTTTTATGCCTATTTAGACCTTAAAAAACCTTTGAAATGATTGGCCTAATTATCATAATATTCCTATTAGGCTTAGTTCTAAGATTCCCTATTGCTTTTGCTTTGGGTTTAGCATGCTTGGTCTACGTATTAAGTAAGGGTATTCCGCTCATAGTAGTACCAATGAAAATGTATTCTGGGATTGATGTTTTTGTGCTATTAAGTATTCCTGGTTTTATTCTAGCTGGTAACTTGATGAATCAAGGAGGACTTACAGCTAAAATCATATCCTTCTGTAATCATCTATTAGGGCATATTCGAGGTGGATTATCTTTGGCAAACATTGGAGCGTCTATGCTCTTTGCAGGTATTTCTGGAACCGCCGTTTCTGATACTGCCAGCATAGGATCCGTCATGATTCCTGCCATGAAAAAAGAAGGATATGATGACGGCTTTTCTTGTGCTGTTACTGCGGCTTCTTCTACTGTTGGCCCTATTATTCCGCCGAGTGTTCCCATGATTATTGCTGCCACATTAGGTGGCTTATCTGTTGGAAAATTATTCCTAGCTGGTGCCGTTCCAGGTTTTTTATTAGGAATTGGACTCTCTGCAGTGGCCTATTATATTTCTGTTAAGCGAAATTATCCAAAGCACGAACGAAGTACCTTGACTCAAATCTTCAAAAGCTTTGTGGAGACATTTTGGTCACTCTTGATGACCTTCATTATACTTTATGGTATCATAGGAGGTATTTTCACACCTACTGAGGCCTCCATCATAGCTGTCCTTTATGCTTATATCATTGGGCAATTCGTTTATAAAAAACTCTCCTTCAAAAGGGTTCAAGTTGTCATTCTTGATTCTATGAAAACCTCTGCTTCCTTAATGGTGCTTGTGGGTTTCGCTAATCTTTTTGGATGGATATTAATTACGGAGCGTTTACCTCAAGTTGTTTCAAGTGAAATCTTAGGGTTTACTACCAACAAGTATTTGGTGCTACTCTTGATTAACCTTCTGCTGATTTTCGTGGGGACTTTCATGGAGACTATAGCAGCACTCCTTATCCTTTTCCCTATTTTACTAAAAGTCGCTGTTACCGTAGGTGTGGATCCCATTCACTTTTCAGTCATTGCCGTTTTAAATCTTATTATAGGATTAACTACGCCACCCGTAGGCGTGTGTCTTTTTGTGGCTTCCAGTATTGGCAAAACTTCTATTGCCAAAGTAAGCAAAGCTAGTTTGCCATTTTTGGCAGTAAGTCTTATAGTTTTGGCTTTAGTTACCTTAATTCCTCAGGTTTCGTTGTTTTTGCCTGGGTTGTTTGCAGAGTAAGGTTTGACAAGATTTAAGAATTAGGTAACTCCACCAGAACCTCGTTTCTCCTATTTAGTAATTCAAATGGAGCGTTGTACCCAAAAAAGTAAAACTTACTACTATAAATAATCCCCTCTTTGTCCAGAGCGGCTTTAAGTGTTCCTTTATACTTTTCTATTTTCTCATCATTGCCCCAGCCACCAAAAGAAATAGCCGCCATTCTCTTGGCGGGTGCTTCATAAAAATCTATCGTTTCTTGATTGGGTTTTGGTAAGGTTTCTTTGTTAAACTTTTTAGGTACCATAAACATCATTGTCATGGAGTCTTCAAGCGACATGCTTACCGGTGAAGTCATGGCTATTTTCTCATTCTTATCATTGCCGCCAAAAATATAGCCCGCCAAAATTGAAAACCCCTGACTAGAGCTCTTTTTATAACCCTTAGTCTGAAGTTTTACAGAGGTAAAAAGCGTTGGTTCATAGGCCCTCACCTCAAAAACTTCATATTCTTTCACCAAAGTAAATGGATACTTCTCAATACCTTTTTGACCTCTTGACACTATAATCTGAAAAATTATAAGGACTAAGGAAACGAGACCTAATACAACTAAAAAAACTTTCATATAATCTATTTATTTACTTCCTC
>JBLHOT010000032.1:0-35595 GCA_047623945.1 Arcticibacterium sp.
GCGGATCTACCAATGTTAAAGTCTGATATGGATAACTCCCCATCAGGTTTTCAAAGTAAGTCAAAGACTTTTCTGTTGCATCAAAATACCTTTTATGCTGGCCAGCGTGCTCTGGCTGCATGAGAGCGGTGAGTGTGACATGTTTCCATTTCTTTTCAAAGACCATAAACTTTGGAGAAGCGGTCCATGCAAAATCATGCACGTCGTCTGCCTCATAAACCACATTTTTAAAGTTATTTTTTAGCTTAGTCTCAGAAACCTTATTTCCGGTAGCACCTACAATCAGGTTTTGAGGTAAGGTAATGCTCACCTTATACTTCCCGAAATCTGCATAAAACTCAGAATTAGCATGAAACTGATGGCAGTTCCAGGCCCAAACACCTCTCTCATTTTTTTCAAACACGCCAATCTTAGGAAACCATTGCCCTATCAAGTAATAGTCATCAGGTCCGTAGCCCGTTCTCGCTAAAATATATGGAAGTTTTGCTCTAAAACCTATTTCTAAAATAATAGTCTCGCCGGGTTCCAAGGCTCTATTTAAAGGAACTGAAATGACCGTTTGGTCGGTTGTGTTTTTATCATCTGGCTGAATAAAAACGATATTTTTGCGAAGTTCCTCTCCTCTATTAGACCTCAGTGTACTTATATCTATTTTCCCGAAATTCACTTCGTCAAATTTATCTCCTCTTAGTTTTCCACCAGACTCCTTCATAAAAGTTGATTTTTTATCCTTGAAGGCATTAAGGTATAAATGAAAATGTAATTCGTTTACAGGGACTGGACTCGTATTAGTCCAAGTTAGTTTTTCTTCCCCTGTTATAACTTTATCCTCTGTATTTAGGGATATTGCAATATCATAATTTGCAATATCAGGAGCCAAGTTTTGAGCGTTAGCACCAAAAACAAAGAGTAAGAAAAATAGACATTTTTTCATTTTAATAAATCAAATTCTTGGCGTTATTATCTGTTGAATCTAAGACCTTTTGTTTGTCTTTTGCCATTAAAAAAGCTACCCTATCTGCCACTAAATCTATATAACTAACTTCGTTTCTTTTACCCCTAAGAGGCACAGGAGCCAAGTAAGGAGAATCTGTTTCCAAGACAATATCTTTAAGCTCAATGTATGGCAAAACCCTATCTAACCCCCCATTTTTAAAGGTTGCGACCCCACCGATCCCCAGAAGGAAATTTAAATCAATGACTCGTTTGGCCTCCTCTAAATTACCAGAGAAACAGTGGAATATACCTCTTAATCCATTCCAATTAAATTCTTCTATAAGCTCACAGCACCTAATAATGGCATTATGCTCCTTCTTTTTTGAGTTTCTGGAGTGTATGCAGATCGGAATATCAAACTTTTTTGCTAGGGCTAATTGTGCTAAAAAGGCTTCTTCCTGCTCCCTCACAAAGATCAAATCCCAATAAAAATCTAAGCCAATCTCGCCGATAATTCTAAACGGCCTTTCCTCCAGCCATTTTGACACTATCGCCAGTTCATCTTTATAGTCTTCTTTGACATAACAAGGGTGTAAACCCATCATTGGAACACACAAATCTGGATTAGATTCTTCTAGAGCTAGCATACCGCCAATAGTCTCGCTACTGCAGTTTGGCATCCAGATCTCCTTAACTCCTACTTCTCTGGCTCTTTGCAGCATTTCAGACCTATCTACCTCAAACTGTTCGTCATATATATGAGCGTGCGTCTCTATCATCTAGGTTTCTATGTTTGCCCGCAAGGTAACAAACTCGTAGTTCATGCCATAGAATCTAAACGTTCTAATTAGGCTAACTTCCATCAATATTCTTCAATATGCCTTACCTTCGTTAAACTTTATTTTCAATTATTCCATTCTTCCGTGCTCGAAACAAAAAATAAGATTTTACTCACTGATAGTCGCTTTTTATCTCAGCCGGAAAATACCGTATTCGTGGCTATAAAAGGAGACCGACATGACGGCCACAACTTTGTCAGTCAACTCATAGACAGGGGAGTGAAAGACTTCATTGTTAATAAGGATTGGCTTTCTCAAAATCCAGAAATGGAACCAAAAGCCACTTTTCAAACTGCAGAAAACACAGTAAAAGCTCTTCAAACTTTAGCCAAGAAACATAGAGAAGGCTTCAGCCTTCCTGTTGTAGGAATTACAGGAAGTAATGGCAAAACGATAGTCAAAGAATGGCTATCACTCATTCTTCAAAATCATTTTTCACTAATTAAAAGTCCAAGAAGTTATAATTCTCAAATCGGTGTACCGCTCTCCATTTGCCAAATTAATAAAAACCATGATTTAGGGATTTTTGAAGCAGGTATTTCCCTACCTGCCGAGATGCAAAACTTGCAAAGTATCATTCAGCCAAGTATTGGAATTTTTACTAATATAGGTTCTGCACATAACGAAGGATTTAGAAGCTTAAAACAAAAGATAACGGAGAAGCTTAGGCTATTTAGGCATGCCCAGAAACTCATTTACTGCCAAGACTATGAACCCCTACACGAAGAAATTAGAATCTTCTTAAAGTCCGTAAACCCTGAAATTGAACTTATCTCATGGAGCATAAAAGGTAAGGGGAGCATTCCTATCGAAGTTAAAACGAGAAACAATTTCAGTGAAATAGCTATTTACTGGAATGGTGAAGAGTATCATCTGAGAGTTCCTTTTACAGATGATGCTTCTATTGAAAACGCCATACACTGCTTTTTTGGAGCTTTTGAAATATTAAGAAGCAACCTAGAAGAAACTGAATTAACAGCGGCTATTCAAAAAGGTTTTGATATGCTAAAGCCAGTGGCTATGCGACTAGAGCTCAAGGAAGGAATCAATAATTGTTATTTGATAGATGATTCTTATAATAATGATTTTGGCGGCCTAAGTATGGCTCTTAATTTCATGAAACAGCACCATGTTAATAGAAAAAAGACCATCATTCTCAGTGATGTTTTACAGACGGGTTTGAAGGACGCAGATTTATATGCTAAAATCAAAGCTCTGCTAGAAGGTTCTGGTATTGATAGGGTCATAGGAATTGGCCCAAGAATCACGAAACACGCCGGACTTTTCTCAGAAATAGAATGCTTTGACTCCGTTAAACATTTCATTGACAATTTGAAAAAGACCCCTTTCAGGAATGAGTTAATTCTCATTAAAGGGGCTCGTGAATTTTCGTTTGAAAAAATAGTTAATCAGCTTATAAGCAAGGTTCATGGAACGGTTTTCGAGATTAACCTTGATGCCATAACCCACAATCTGAATTTCTACAAAAGTAGATTAAAACCGGAAACCAAAATCATGGCGATGGTGAAGGCTTCTGCTTACGGAAGTGGAAGTACAGAGATAGCCAGTTTATTACAGTATCATCTGGTAGATTATTTGGCTGTGGCCTATACAGACGAAGGTGTTGACCTACGAGAAAACGGAATTGATTTACCCATTATGGTTTTAAATCCGCATCCAGATACTTTCGGGAAACTTATAGAACATCATCTAGAACCGGAAATTTATAGTTCTAATAACCTCCGCGAATTTCAGTTATTTCTAGAGGACTCAGAAACCTCTGAACAACCTATTAAAATCCATCTCAAAATAGATACTGGCATGAACAGGCTAGGATTTAAAGAGTCTGATTTAGAAGAGGTGATTAAGCTCATTAAAAATGACAAACGAATAGAGATAGCTTCTATTTTTAGCCATTTGGCTGCCGCTGATAGTAAGCATCATAGGAGTTTTTCAAAACAACAAATAGAAACCTTCAGAAAACTTTCTGATTACCTCATTGGGGAATTAGATTATGAACCTATAAGACATATTCTTAATTCAGCAGGCATTATTGCTCATACCGAAGATGCTTTTGACATGGTGCGTCTAGGGATAGGTCTCTATGGCATTGAAGCCACAGAGGAACTTCAGAACGAGCTTATGTCCGTGGGTGCTTTAAAGACAAAAATTTCGCAAATTAAGCTTGTTAAAAAAGGAGAAACCGTGGGTTATGGAAGAGTAGGTAGGCCTGAGAAAGACATCAGAGTGGCGACTATAGCTATAGGTTACGCAGATGGTTTCGATAGGCGACTTTCTGACGGAAAAGGACATGTATGGATCAACGGTACCCTTTGCCCCACTATCGGCAATGTTTGTATGGATATGACCATGATAGATGTTTCCGAGTCGGATTGTAATGAAGGCGATACAGTAGAGGTTTTTGGAAGTCATTATAGCATTTTTGAAATGGCCGAAGCTCTTCAAACCATCCCTTATGAAATATTAACCAACATTGGACATAGGGTAAAAAGGGTGTTCTTTAAAGAATAATTAGTGCAATCAAAGAATATCAATTGCTTGGCTCTTTGTATAAAAAATTGTTAGATTGCTTAAGGTCGATTCTTGCCAACAACTTAAACCTTAGAAATTGAAATCTCTTATTCAATTCGTTAAAAGACATTTTGAGCTCAATAGGCATGAGGCACTCAGCGTAATTTCAGGATTGGGTTTTGCTATATTACTTGTAGTGGCTGTTTGGCTTTATGATAGCTATACCTCACAAAAAGAGGCAAATCTTATGCTCTCTGAATATGACAATCTAGACTCAACTTTGGAACAACTAAAAGCCAAGAAAAGATCAGCTTTTCAGCGTCAAAAATTTTCAAAAAAATCATTTAAAACCCAGAAAACAGAACTTAATCAGGCCCTTTTTAACCCAAACAAAGCTAATCTAGACAAATTATTAGACAATGGGATACCAAGCTATCCTGCTAAAAACCTTATCAATTTCAGGAATAAGGGGAAAGTATACAAAAACAAAGAGGAGCTGCTTTCGGTTTATGGCATGACCGAAAAGATTTATAAACTCATAGAGCCCTATATAGATTTACCATCAAAAGAAGACGAAACCATTTATAGTACCTTTGAAAGAGTTTATGAGGATACTCATAGCGTCAAGAAGAAGTATAAAGCACCCGAAGTGCTTCCTTTTGACTTAAATTTGGCTACCAAGGAAGATTTAATGCAGGTTCGTGGAATTGGTGTTTTCTTTTCAGGCAAGGTTATACAGCTCCGTCAAGATTTAGGTGGATTTTACAAAGTGGAACAAGCCAAAGATACTTGGAAACTCCCAGACAGCACTTATCAGGAATTACTGAAAGTGGCTTTTATTCAAACAGAGCCAAAAAAAGTTAAAATTAATTACATTAAATGGGAAGATTGGGAAACAAGATTGATTAAGTACAATCAAAAAAGAGCGATTTTTGCTTACAGAAAGCAGCATGGCTCTTTTAAGGACCCATCTGACTTAGAAAAAATAAAAATTCTAGATAAGGCAGATATAGAAATATTGAGTCATTATATAGACTTTGACATTCCCGAGTAAAATGAGAAGACATTTTGTAATTATCTTATTCTTTGCCGCTTTGGTTGGCTGTAAAGAATCTGTGGATCCCGTTATTCCTGAATCTGTGAAGCCTAAAAAGGAGCTTGAAATAAGCTCCAATATTGCTATTAGATGGGCAGATTTAGCTATCAATACGCTAAAAGAAAGCCCAGACAACTCCCCAACATATGCATCAAGATCTTTAGGATATATCGGACTCACCATGTACGAGTCTGTAGCTAAAGGCAGTATTATTTACCAATCGGTAACCGAAGGCTTAAATGATTTGGGCAAGACACCTACACCCGATAGCACAGAAGTTTTAGACTGGGAAGTGGCTTTAAATGCAGGTCAGTACGAAATCATACGTTTGCTTTACCCTCATGCCTTGTTTGATGTTTCATATCAGTGGAAAACCCTTTATGAAGAGGTGTTAGCAAATAAAATGGCCGATTCGGTAGCCCAAGAATCCATAGACACCTCTGACCTCTATGGAAAACTGATAGCCAGACAAATCTTTGAGTGGTCCAAGTTAGATAAAGGCTTTGAGGGCTATAAAAACACTTTTGACAGAGCCTACAACTACCCCAGGGGCTTTGGCTTCTGGAGCCCTCCATCCTTCGGACAATCTAGCATTGCTGCTCCTATGCATCCCTTTTGGGGGGGGAATAGAACTTTTGTAAAGACGAACAGTGAACGTGGGATTCCTAAATTTGTCTTATATAATACAGATACCTCTGGTACCTATTTCAAAGAGATGAAACAGGTCTACGACATCAATAAGAATTTAAGCCAAGAACAAAAAGAAACGGCACTTTGGTGGGGTGATGACCCTTCTGTGTCTGCAAGCCCTCCAGGGCATTCCTACTATTTGGCCAAATTGTTAGTTGAAGAAAAACAAACTAACCTTTTTGAAGCGGCTTCTGTCTTCGCCAAAGTGGGTATGTCTGTAGCGGATGCCTTCATCAATGTTTGGAAATGCAAATACACCTATCATTCAGAACGGCCTACCATTTTTATTAACAGGAACATTGATAATAACTATTCGCAGTTTTGGCCAGAGCCACCCTTCCCAGGGTTTACTTCTGGTCATTCTACTCAGGCAGCCGCGGCTGCAACAGCCATGATAAGTGTTTTTGGAGATGATAATACCATCACTGACAACTTCCACACAGGCCGGCCCACTGACGCTATTAGGAAAGTAGATTACAAGCCCAGAACATTTGACACCATTTGGGCTACGGCAGAAGAATGTGGCTGGTCTAGAATATTAGGAGGTATCCATATGTCACAGGATAACATAATAGGCTTAGACGAAGGCAAACACATTGGTGAAAACATCAATATGCTGCCTTGGAAGGTTCCATAATTTAGAAATTTGGTTTCAGCATATACTTACCATAGAAGTCAGTAATAACTTTTATAGCGTCCTCTGGTGTATCCACAATTTGCATTAAATCTGTATCGCCAGGGCTTATATTTCCCTCTTCTTCACCCATAACATTTTTAATCCAATCTAGCAGGCCACTCCAATAACTGCTACCTACTAATACAATTGGAAATCTTCCAACCTTCTTTGTCTGAATTAAGGTCAAGGCTTCAAAAAGCTCATCCATGGTGCCGAAGCCGCCAGGCATCACAATGAAACCTTGAGAATACTTCATAAAGCATACTTTTCTGGCAAAGAAGTAGTCGAAATTGATGCTTTTATCGATGTCCACATATTGATTAGGGACTAATTCAAAAGGTAATTTAATGTTCAGTCCAATAGATTTTCCACCACTTTCTTTGGCACCTTTATTTCCAGCTTCCATTATTCCTGGGCCACCACCTGTGATAACGCCATAACCGTTTGCCACTAATTTTTTAGCTATCTCTACAGACATCTTATAATATTTATGGTCCGGCTTTGTTCTGGCAGAGCCAAAAATAGAGACACTAGGCCCTATTTTGGCCATTTTATCGTAGCCTTCTACAAACTCGGCCATGGCCTTAAATATTTGCCAACTGTCTTGGCTTTGTATTTCGCTCCAGTCTCTTTGTGAAAATGCTCGTTTTATCTTTAAATCTTCGTCGTTATTATTTGTCATTGTTCGTTGATTGATTTTATAAAGTACTGTACTTTTACCGGTGGAAGTGTTAATGTATAAAATTAGAAAATTCTAAGATGAAAGTAGCAATCGGAGGAGATCATGCAGGTTTTGATTACAAAAAAATAATTTTAGCCTGGTTTCAATCACGGAACTTCGAAACGGCAGATTTCGGACCGTATACACCAGAATCTTTTGACTACCCGGACTCTGTTCATCCACTTTGTAACGCCATTGAAAATGGGGAGTACGAATTCGGCGTTTTAATCTGCGGAACTGGCAATGGCGTATGTATGACGGCTAATAAACATCAAGGAATTAGAGCTGGTTTAGTCTGGGAAAATGAAATAGCTGAGCTCATAAGACTCCATAATGACGCCAATGTTATTTGTATTCCAGCCAGATTTATCAATGAAGATAAGGCTTTGGAACTAGTCAAAACCTTTTTGAAAACACCCTTCGAGGGTGGCAGACATGGCCGCAGAGTAGGAAAAATAGCTTGTGCTTAGTCAAAGCATGAGAGTCAAAGTTGTTCTAATATCATTCTTTTGCTCAGGCCTAAATGCTTGCCTCCCTGATATAATAAATCCGGTTTCTCAAAAAATGGAGGTAGATTTTACAGACCAACAGCAAATATTATTGTTGAAAAAGCCGGGCCAAGGAAACATTCATAACATAAGTGTCAATCTTAATGGAAGCAAACCAGACTCTGCTACCCTTTATCACTCCGGTAATTTAATACACCCATTTCATGTCTTAAAAGAAAGCAACTTGTTCAGTACTAGTGGAGATCGGTACTCAGACTCTTGTTTTGTAGTGATACACGCTCATTCTAATCCTGAAGGGAAACTAAAGATTAAATATACTTTTAATCTTTGAGTTCTAATTTCAATCTAAAATTTCGGGTTCCCTCTACCCTTACATATTGATTGGCAAGCTGTGGAACTCTTTCAAAAATAGCAGGAAAAACCTGTTCATTATCAATGATATACTCTGGTTTTTCATTCTCAAAGTGTTGCTGAATAGAAATCAGACTTTCATAAATATCTGGATGTTCTAAATCGTATCTAGAGGCCTCCCAATTTAAATAAGCAGAACCAGGTTTGGCCAGGTAATACTCGTCATTTCTGTCTCCGGTTATCAATAAAAACTTACCTCTGATATAAGATTTATCAGAAGTTTTTTCGATTCGAGCATCTGATAGATGTACATAATTCTTGTCAAACCTCTCAGAAACGCCTAGATAATTCATTAAACAAATAAAGCTAGCAAAAAGAATAAAAAGGAGCTCTGGAAGCCAAGCACCTTTTATGTGAATAAACCAGCCTGTAACAAAAAAGGCCAAAAAAGGAGCTAGACATATTAATTCATAGGTGTCAGCATTATCCGCCAAGAAGTAGCATACCCCGGCAAAAATGCCGAATAACACCATAATCTGGTGTTTCCTATTTTGATATGTTGTGTAGCGAGTGTTCCCAAAGACCTTGATCATTCCCAGAATGGCAACCAATAGAGGTAAGCCATAAACTATTACGGTCTGATACAATTTAGCTCCTGTGAAAATCTCAAAACCAAAACCTTTTAAAACCCATTGGATATAGAAATCCTCAAAGGCATTATTAAAATAAAAAAAGAGCACCATGACCAAAACGGGTAAGAAATACCCTAAAAGCAGAAGTAAAATTTGATTCAGTTTTACAGACGTAAACATGAGAAGGCTTAAGATTGCCCAAATCAGGAAAACGGGAAATGTGTATAAAAACATAGAGCCAATGCCTAAAAAAAGACCTACTTCAAAAACAGGCTCCGAGCCGCTATCGCTCTTATCTATGTGTTTGAAAAGGCTGTTAATGGCAAAAAGCAAGAAGGTTGTGGCTAATAATGCTGGAGATAGCTTATTCGCATCAAAAGAAAGTGTAACCATAACAGCATACATTAATCCGGGCAAATAGTTTCTTTCTATAAACGCCTTATTTCTATCAATGATGAGTGTGAAAAACAAAGACTGGATGTACACTAGAAAGAAAGCCACCAACTCATAAAAAAAGGAACTCCTGCCAAAGAGGAAGTGAACAAAGGCATAAAAATAAGAGCTCATAGGCCCTATGATAGTCCAAGTATCGCTGTACAGGGAATGTCCGTTATTGAGCCTCTCCCCTACCAGCATCCATTCTAATTCAGTATCTAGGATAGGTAACCCATTAATGAGGTAGGCCATCCTCAAAAGGAGAAGTACTACAAGAATGGAGAGAAAATGAAAAAAAGTATTGGCTCTAAAAAAAGTAATCAACTGAATGTAATTTTAACTTTAACAACAAAATAAGACTCAAATCAATGAAATTCAAACAGAACCTATTAATGGGACATAACCATTGAGAAGCTTTATAGTAGGGAATCATTTGAACCAACACGTCGTTAGCAGTACACTGGGCAAAATTATGCTTTTGACCAGCGATTAACCAAAATAAACAGAGATATTTGCAAAGAATTAAAAGGCAAATCTCGTTGTCAATAAGATGGAAAATAAGAGACAGAAACAAATAGCTAAGCAGATACAAAAAGACCTTGGGGAAATTTTCCAAAAAGACCTCAAAGCCGTCATCGGCAAGGCTTTTGTAACTATCACAGATGTGCAAACCACGCCAGACTTAGCCATAGCGAGAGTTTATCTAAGCTTTATGATGGTAGATGACAAGGATGCCTTGCTTGAAAAAATCAAGGATCAAGGGAAGAAAATCCGTGGTCTTTTTGGTACCCGTGTCAGAAACCAATTCAGGATAGTCCCGAACTTTCAGTATTATATCGATGAAACGGCTCAAGCAGCCCAAAAAATGGATGACCTCATAGCTAGCTTGGATATCCCTAAAGAAGAAACGAAAATAGACGAAGACCTATACCCGAACTAAATCGTCTGTATGAATCTTTCCTTTCATATTGCGAAGAAGTACTTTTTCTCAGGGAAGAAAAGAAGTTTCATTCATTTCATTTCTATCATTTCTATGATAGGTGTTTGTGTAGGAACAGCAGCCCTAATTATTGTTTTATCTGTCTTTAACGGCCTTGAAGAGCTAAATAGAACTATTTTCAAGAGTTCAGACCCTGATATTAAAATAAGCTCTTCTGTTCGCAAATCCTTCTCATTGAACCCTGAAGTTTTAGAAAGAATCAGAAGCCTCGAAGGCATTGATAATGTCATTCAGGTCTTACAGGATAATGCTTTAGCGAAAAGAGATAATGACCAAGTTATTGTAGTTGTTAAAGGTGTAGACAGCACCTTTCAAAATCATTCTCCCTTAGTAAAAAGTGTCATTGATGGTGAGCTTTTGCTCCAGTATGAAGATGAAAATTACGCTTTTGTGGGTGGAGGAATTTACCATACTCTAAATCTCCAAAGCTTTAATTACTTGAGGCAACTAGAGCTCTGGTATCCTAGAAATCAAAAGCTCAACGTATTAAACCCCGAAAGCAACATTAGTAAGGTAACATTGCCCATTTCTGGGGCATTTGTTTTAGAACAGACCTTTGACAATCATATGTATATTCCTTTAGAATTAATGGAATCGCTGACAGATTTAAAAGGAAAACGAACAAGTTTTGAAATATCAGTTTCTGACCAAAATCTGATACCAAGCCTCAAATCTGAACTTAAAAACATCATAGGTGAAGGCTTTGATGTAAAAGATAGAGATGAACAAAACGCTAGCCTTTACAGAGCCATCAAGATTGAGAAACTATTTATTTTCATTGCTCTTCTATTTATCATTGGTATAGCTAGTTTTAATATTTTCTTTGCTTTAAGCATGTTGGTTTTAGACAAAAAGGAGGATATCAAAACGCTATCTGCCTTAGGAGCTGACAAGGCCCTGATCCAGCGAATATTTCTCTCTGAAGGTGCTATTATCTCACTCACTGGTGGTACCATAGGTTTAGTTTTGGGAGTGGGGATCTGTTGGAGTCAAATGTACTTTGGATGGCTAAAAATGGGGATGGAATTTGCAATAGTAGATGCCTATCCTATTCTCCTTAAAGGGTCTGATGTACTTCTGTCTGTTATAGGTATTGTCATTATTGCTTTCTTGGCCTCGTACTTTCCCTCCAGAAAAGCCGTTAAATTCATGAATGAATCGCTCAAATCACTTCCATAAAAATGAAAAAAACAGTCCTGTTGGTTTTATTCTTAATAAGCCAATCTCTTTCTGCTCAATATTTACAACTACTAGACGATGATCAAAACTGGATATTGAGAACCCCTGATATCAATACCCAAAATTTGGAGTTTGTCAATTACGAAAAAGAGAAAGTGGAGTTAAACACCATGATATGGAAATTCCTTCCTAATGGAAGGCTAGCATATGATTATCAAAGTAGCTCCACAGTGTTTGCCTGTGCCGGTGTAAACTTTTTAGATATGGATTTGGACGAATCTACTTGGACTTATAATCCTGCTTCTTTAGTTCTTACTTTACAAATAAAAGGCGGTTACGCCAGTTTGGACGATTTTGTATTTAAAAGAGACTACAAAGTAAGTATGCTTGATGAAAAAGATGATTACGGATACCAGCTCACCTTTCTGAGAGAACAATATTTTAATGACCTTAAAAAATAACATGAAGATAGTTCTAGGCTTATTTCTTTTCCTTCAAGTTTATTTTGCTCAGGCCCAAGATGTTTATCAGGCATCAAATGCTAAGGATTTTGACCTCATTCATACTAAGCTAGACCTTCATCCAGACTGGACTAACAATCATTTGGATGGAACGGCTTATTTGACTTTAACACCCTGGTTTTATGAGCAAGACACATTGATGCTAGACGCCAAAGGGTTTGAGATAAAAAGTCTTCAAATAAACGGTAATACCTCTCCTTACACCTACGATAACCTAAAATTAAGCATTCCTTTAGGTAGATTTTTTGGGCCTTCCGACACCATAAAAGTGACTATCAAGTATGTAGCCAAACCTGACGAACTAGGCAAAATACCTGCTTTTAAAGACATGAAATACAAAGGTCTTTATTTCATTAATCCTACTGAGAATAAGCCACAGCAAATTTGGAGTGAAGGAGCAACCGAGTATAACTCTTGTTGGTTTCCCACCCTAGATTCTCCAAATCAAAAACATACTCAGGATATTTCATTAACTATTCCAGAGGGTTTTGAGAGTTTATCCAACGGCCTTCTGATTTCTTCAAAAGTAAATGGTGATGGCACCAAAACAGACACGTGGAAACAAGAACTGCCACATTCGGTCTACCTCACGATGATTGCCGCTGGCTCATTTAAAAAAGTAGTGGATAAAAATTATTCAAAATTTGAGGTGAGTTACTATGTGGAGCCTGAGTATGAGCAGGAAGCAAAGGCTATTTTTGGCAGGACACCTGAGATGATTAACTACTTTGAAAGTATTCTGGGCATAAAATATCCTTGGAAAAAATACGCACAAATAGCAGTTAGAGACTATATAAGTGGAGCCATGGAAAACACATCGGCTACTGTGCATGGAAGTGGAATTCAGAAAACCTTTAATCAACTGGTAGATGAAAACGACGACGGTGTAATTGCTCATGAGTTATTTCATCATTGGTTTGGCGATTTAGTAACAGCTGAATCGTGGGCTAATTTGCCTCTCAATGAGGCTTTTGCTAATTACTCAGAATACCTATGGGATGCCCACAAGTATGGTAAGGATGCCGCGGACTGGAATAATTTCGTAGAACTAAATCAATACTTAAATGAGTCTGACAATAAGCAAGTTAGTGTCATTCGTTTTTATCATGACGATAAGGAAGACATGTTTGACAGTCACTCCTACGCTAAAGGTGGTAGGATTTTACACATGCTCAGAAAGGAAGTTGGTGATAAGGCGTTCTTTGCATCCTTAAACCTTTACCTAGAACAGCACCTTTTTGAAAACGCTGAAATTCATGATTTAAGGCAGGCTTTTGAGGCGATTACGGGTAAAGATCTCAATTGGTTTTTTGAGCAGTGGTTTCTAAAACCTGGCCACCCAAGGTTTCGTGTTGAACATGATGTTCAAAATAAAGTATTAAATCTAGCTTTAAGCCAGCGGTTGGACTCCCTTAATTCACATGTCTACAACACCATGTTGGAGATAGAAATAGGCACAAACAGAGGACTATTACATAAAAAAATAAGGGTTACCAAGAGCTCAGAAAATTACTCTATTTTGGTGCCTGACAGCATTACCTATGTCACTATAGACCCTGAAGGCTACTTTTTAGGCGTCATAGACCATATGAAATCCGAGGACGAAGAATTTAAGCAATTTGAAAACTCACCAAATGCCATAGCCCGGTACAAAGCTTTTACCGCCCTTACTAAAGAGCCAGAAAATGATACGCATGAATTTACTCCTAACATGCTTTTAGACGACCGAAAGAGACTTTTAGTATTAGCAGGTCTTGAGGATAAATTCTGGCGAATTAGAGAGTTGGCGGCTCATAAGTTTTTTAATTATGATGGAGTGGATTTTTTAAAAGTAGAAAAGGCTTTGCAATCGCTGATTCGGGTAGATGAAAGTTCTCAAGTTAGGACAGCCGGTATCTTAGCCATGAAAAACTTTCTGAACCCCCAAAATGATCTGCTTTTTAGAAAAGCTTTATCAGACACTTCTGTAAGTGTTAAAGCGGCGGCTTTGGAGGCTATTTTAATCAATGAGCCTCCAGATGGTGATAGTTTGTCAGCACTTTACGCAAATGAAAAAGATGCCAAAATGTTCTCTGCCGTGGCAAATCATCTAGCCATGAAGGGTAATCCTGAAGACTATGATTGGTTTATTAAGAGAATGGCGGCTTTAAGTGGTATGGAACTTTATCAAACCATGGGCATTTTAGGAACTTATCTAGTAAGTTCAGAAGAGGCCTTGCAGATCAAAAGTATTCCATTTCTAAAAAGTATAGCCCTGAACGAAAAAACGTGGTTTGGGCGTTTTTCTGCTGCACAAGTTTTAATGCTTCTCATGGACAATCCAGTAGCTATGAGTGCTCTTAAGGAAGTCTTTGAGACAGAACAAGAACAGCAACTTAGAACTATTTATCAGCAAATCCCACTTGACTAAATGACGTATAAAGACGGGCTAAGTTTTGCCAAAAAATTAACTATCAAAAGGGTACTTAACGCTTTAATCATTTTAGGCAGTTATGGATGGTCTAAGTTTACAAAAAATCCAAAAATTCTAGGCCTTCCTTTGGCTATAGGCTTTGAACCTACTACTTCCTGTAATCTTAGATGTCCTGAATGCCCTAGCGGCTTGCGTTCGTTTACTAGACCCACAGGAATGCTTCAGAAAGAACTCTATCAAAAAGCCATTGACGAACTGGAAAGTACACTCATTTACTTGACCTTTTATTTCCAGGGAGAACCCTATCTCCACCCAGACTTCTTGGAAATGGTGAAATATGCTTCTGACAGAAAAATCTACACCGCCACCTCCACCAATGCTCATTACCTTACCCCAGACATTGCAGAAAAAACAGTAAGATCTGGCATTGATAGAATGATTGTATCTATTGACGGAACCACGCAAGAAACCTACCAACAATATAGAGTTGGAGGGAAGTTGGATAAAGTACTTGAGGGCACTAAAAACCTTATTGAGGCAAAAAAAAGACTTAAATCAAGCACCCCACACGTTATTTTTCAGTTCTTGGTGGTGAAACCCAATGAGCATCAAATAGCCGATGTTTATAAATTAGCTGACGAATTCGGTGTAGATGAAGTTCGTCTAAAAACTGCCCAAATATATGAGTACGAAAATGGCAACGACCTTATACCGACTATTGATAAATACTCTAGATATAAAGACAACCAAGACGGTACTTTCAGCATTAAAAACAGGCTCTTAGACCATTGCTGGAAGATGTGGCACAGTTGTGTAATCACTTGGGACGGCACTTTAGTCCCTTGTTGTTTTGATAAAGATGCCGAGCATCCTATGGGTTCATTAGAAGATAACTCGTTTAAAGAAGTTTGGAATTCTCCCTCATACACTAATTTTAGACGAGCCTTAATCTCTTCAAGGTCAGAAGTGGAGATATGTAAGAATTGTAGTGAGGGGGCGTTGGTGTAAACTTTCTTTAAGTTATTTCATTTAACCACTGGCAAATCCCCGGGCATCCCCCAGTCTGCCCATGAACCATCATAAACTGCGGCTTTTTTATAACCTGCAATTTCAGAAGCAAGGGCAATTATGGAGGCGGTAACGCCGGAACCACAGCTCATCACCAATTGCTTATCTCCTATATTATAGTTTTGAAAAATAGTTTTGAGTACCTCTTTTGATTTCATGTAAATGCCATCTTGAACTTCTGGAAAAGGCAAACAAACAGAATTTGGAATATGACCTCCTCTCAAACCAGCTCTTGGCTCTGGAGCGGTCCCATAAAATCTACCTTGAGAACGGGCATCCATGATCTGATAGCCCCTATCATTTAAAATGTTTAAAACATCTTTAGATTCAAAAAGCAAAGTATTGTCTGATTTAGCTTCGAAATTGCCTTTCTTCATCTCCGGCCACGATACTTTTTCAAATTTCAAGCCAGCCTTTTCCCACCCTGGATAGCCTCCATTCAATACATAAACCTGCTCATGACCCATAGCCTTAAACATCCACCATGCTCTGGCACTTCCATAGGTTCCTACTTGGTCATAGATTATGATAATAGAATCTTTATCTATTCCTAGATTTCTGGCAGCAGCAGTGAAATATTCCTCGGATGGCATCATATGAGGCAAATCAGTGTCCATTACACTAAAATCTGCATTGATATCCATCTGAACTGCCTGAGGGATTTTATTTCCCGACTCCCAATCATCAGGAGCTTTGACAGGCTTCATTTTAGCTTCCACTATTCTAAGTCTTTTATTAGAAATATTGGCCTTAAGCCAATCAATGGTAACCAATGGAGCATCTGGAAAGTCTTGTTCAGACATATTTATAAGTTTTTGAATTCACCGAAATTTAAGAGCATTTTCTTAGTTTTGTGGCAGTTTTGAGCATGGATTTTAAGATTTCTTAAACCTTGGACAAATCAGCCGAGAGTCTTTTATCAAATGGGAGTCTTCAAAGGCCGTTTATCTCCTCAAAACTAAAATGTTTATAACCAAAATTTTAACACATGTCGGCACCAGCCACTACGCTCCAGGATATTATTGCTCACGCAAAAGAATACGGTTTTGTTTTTCCATCTTCAGAAATTTATGAAGGGCTACAGGCTGTTTATGACTATGGGCAAAATGGTGTAGAACTTAAAAACAACCTTAAAAATGCCTGGTGGAAAGCCATGACACAGCTTCATGACAATATCGTAGGTATTGACGCTGCCATTTTTATGCATCCTTTAACTTGGAAAGCTTCTGGTCATATCGATGGTTTTAACGATCCGATGATTGACAATAAGGATAGCAAAAAACGTTATCGTGCTGACCAACTTTTAGAAGGTAAAGCCGAAATGTTGCTAAACGAAGGCAATGAAGAAGCCTCCAATGCTTTGTTGGCAAAAATGGGAAAGCTACTTACCGATGAAAACTTAGAGGCAGTAAGAGAACTGATTATTGAAGAAGGAATAGTTTGCCCAGTTTCTAAAACGGCAAACTGGACAGATGTACGTCAGTTTAATTTGATGTTTTCTACACAGATAGGTTCTGTGGCCGACGACTCGAGTAAAATTTATCTAAGACCGGAAACGGCTCAAGGTATTTTCGTCAATTTCCTGAACGTCCAAAAAAGTGGCCGTATGAAAATACCCTTTGGTATTTCTCAGATTGGGAAGGCCTTTAGGAATGAAATAGTTGCCCGTCAATTTATCTTCCGTATGAGGGAGTTTGAACAGATGGAGATGCAATTTTTTGTACGTCCTGGCACTGAAATGGCCTGGTATGAGCAATGGAAAGCTACACGTCTGAGCTTCCATAAAGCTCTAGGAATGCCAGCTGAAAGTTTGAAATATCATAACCATGATAAATTAGCCCATTATGCTAATGCAGCCGTGGATATCGAGTACAAATTCCCATTTGGTTTCCGTGAAATAGAAGGCATTCACTCCAGAACAGATTTTGACCTGAAAAATCATCAGGAGCTTTCTAAAAAGAAGCAACAGTATTTTGACCCGAATATTGACCCAGAAACTAATAAACCTTACGGTAATTACATTCCTTACGTGGTAGAGACCTCTGTTGGGGCAGATAGACTATTCTTGGCTACATTTTGCAATGCTTTTACAAAAGAAATGGTGGGCGAAGGCGATAAACAAAAGGAAAGAACCTACCTGAAACTTCATCCTGCTTTAGCTCCGGTTAAAGTCGCAGTATTACCTTTAGTGAAAAAAGATGGCTTGGCAGAAATAGGACAAGAAATAGCCAATTCATTGAAGTCTTCTTTCAGAGCGATATATGACGATGGTGGAGCCATCGGTAAAAGGTATACTCGCCAAGATTTGATAGGAACGCCTTTCTGCGTAGCCGTAGATTACGAAACTAAGGAAGATAATTGTGTAACTATACGCCATCGTGACACCATGGAACAAGAGCGTGTTCCTATTTCGGAATTAAAAGAAAGAATAGGACGAGAAGTGGCCGTAGATCGTATTTTAGAGGCTATCTAAACATTTCATGTTTCTTATTCTTACTATAATCTCTCTTCTTTTTTGTCTAAAATATTGACAACTGTCTAAAAAAATAAGACACTTGTAGGAGATGAGCATATTGTTATGAGAGACAAAGAGAGTAGATACCTAGATTTAGATGATAACTCCAAATAGGACTGGCAGCCGAAGCTAGTGCAGGCTATAGTTATGTGGCTAGTTTGCCAGTAAGTAATAGTTTCACTCAAAAAGATTGGTCGGAGTTTCTGCATATTTCAGAAAGAACAATCATTAGGTATAGAGAGCATAACAAGAAGTTTGACCACTTACAAACTGACAGAATAATTTTGGTGTAGATTTCTTTGGTAATCAGACTGCTTTTAATGAGTGGCTCACGCATAAGAGCCTCGCTTTAGGTGGCCGCACTCCAAAAGAATTACTTACGACCTCTTTTGGTATAAGTATGGTAAATGACGAAATAGGAAGAATAGCTCATTGCGTTTTAGGATGATAGTTTTCAGGCTTGCTTCCGGCATATACAAGAATGACATTTCGGGAACTGGAGCCAGACTTTATGGAGGCCGATGAAATAGCCGTGGCATGCAAGTTCTTTATACGTCCTCGTCCTTTGCCTTATGCACAGTAGAAATAGCTGTAAGAACCCCGCTGAATAATTTACCAGCAGATTATTTTCTAATCAAAATCTATATCCCAGATACGGTATCTATCTACCAAGTTCCGAATGATGTGCTACCAGATAAATGGGACATAATGCCTCACGGAGATTTCACCCAAAAGCTAGGAGATTCTTTTTAAAAGAAAAGCAAATATCTCATCATGAAAACACCATCGGCCTGTGTGGCTGGTGATTTCAACTACCTTATAAATCCTTTCCATCCTGATTTTGATAAGGTGAAGGTTTTAGAGAATAGTCCTTTTGAATTTGACTCTAGACTATTCAAATAAGATTTCTTCTATCAAGCTATTTGACATTGCGTTTGTGGTAAGCTTTTAAAACTTAATACAAAATAGAGGCTGCCCAACAATTCAGGTTGCTCTAATCTCATAGCAGTGCAATGAATGCCCTATTTTAGAGCTAATAAAAGTCTTCCAATTTCTTCTTTATAGGCACCACCACCCAGTCTTGAGTCATTTCCTACCAGTCTGCTCAAGCCGCTAACTGAACTAGGAATAGACTGAGGATACCGATTTTGCCAGAGGTGCATTAATCGGCTCTCCTTGTAAGGAACCGCATTTACCGTAAGGTTATCCCCTTTTTTGAAAGAAACCTCATATGACCATACTCTTGAATCATTTGGTGTAAATTTCACAAGCCAAACCTTACCCTCCAGTAGCACTAGACTCCACAGTATTTTCATAACAGAAAAATAGCCAGGAACGGAAGTTTTTATTGTCATTCTTAAATTCTACCTCAAATCTGAAATCTGTGAAATCTTTATCTATAGATATTTCACTCATGTTTACAGTTTCAAGCCTAAGAAAAATGGGTTTCCTAACTACTACAGTTTGAACAAAAAAACCAATCATCCATAAAAGCGTAAATAATATTTTTCCATAAATCTCACATCATTCAGAACACATAAATAGACAATAATTAAGCAATGAAATTGAAGGGGTAAACATAAAAGCAAAGTCCGCTTAGAGTGGATTCTCTTAGTCCACTTGAAAAGGAACAGCAAATGAGAGAATTTTGGTGACTATTTAATATAATTCAGAACAAATAGTTTCAAGCTTGATATCTGAAGCTGATCAAGGCTTCATATTGAGCGTAAAAGAATGGACAACTCCTATTTATTACTCAACTGAAAATGACCGAAAATACGACGTCAAGTTGACAGCTCTATGGGCTCCTGAAAATACCTTAAATAAGGTAAATATTCCAGATCATGCAGAGCCAGATCCATCCATCGATGGCCATATGGTTATTATTAATAAATCCAATGGCTGTGTGTATGATTTTTGGGAAGCCAAGAAAACAAATAATGGATGGAAAGCAGCATGGACAAATGCCCTCCCAGTAAAATCAAATGACATTTTCGAAACTGGCCTTTCGGCTAGAGGTTCTGGATTTGAATTAACCCAAGGTCTTAATTGGCCTGAAGAGCTTGAAAATGGCGAAATTAATCATGTCTTTATCTTCAGTTTTAATCATTCTAAGTCTGGTGGACCTGTTTGGCCTGCCACAGAAAGTGAAGGAACCAGTAAAGACAAAAAAGCCATTCCCGAAGGGGCTTTAGTCCCACTTGATCCAAAATTGGATTTGAGTACCATGAATCTCAAGCCGTTTGAAATAGCCATTGCAAAAGCTCTACAGTAATATGGCTTGTATTGCGTGGACGACGGAGGTGGCTTACAACTTAATGCTGTAAATCCAATTTCAGTAAATAGGAATCCATATGAAGCATTCTGGAACGAATCAAACTTTGTTGATTTAAACAAAAGTTTAGTTCCCCATTTTTAGCTTATAGCATTAACTCCGCTAAAGGAGGTCGAAGCAAGACTAAGCTTGAACGAATGCAACAAATTCCGATAAACCACTTCTTTGAATTCGAAATAGCACACCACCAATAAGAAAAAGCGATACCATAAAATTTTATTCAGGAGCATAGTCTCGATTGGAAAAAAAATTCTTTATTCTTCCTACGATGCTCTATGATAAAGAATGCTTATAGAATCACTTGTCTTACAGGTTTCATTATTTCTGTTTAAAAAATCTGCTTAAATTTATCTTAAATTCAATCAAAAACATTTAGAAATGAAACTTAGTCTAATTTTAACCTTAGCTGCTTCAGCAATACTAGCTAGCTGCACTAACTCCTCAAAATAAGCAGAGGAAAGCTCTGACATGGAATCTACCATTCCTACATTAACCCAAATTTGGGAAACAGACACTACTTTGATAACTCCTGAATCAGTCATTTATGACAAGGCTCATGATGTTTACTATGTGTCATGTATGGGTTCAAATCCAACTGGAGAATTTGACGGAAATGGCTATATCGCCAAGGTGGCTTTGGATGGCGAAATAATTGACAATAATTGGGTGACAAACCTAAACGACCCAAAAGGTTTGGCTTTAGTTGGCAATACCCTGTATGTCACAGATTTGAACAAAGTAGTAACTATAAATACAGAAACGGGTGAAGCTCACTCTGACGTTTTAGAAGGAGCAGAATACTTGAACGATGCCGCTTCTGCACCCAATGGTGATGTGATTTTCACAGACACTAATCTAAATACAATTTTTGTTAAATCTGGTAACGAAACTAAAGCCATTTTTACAGATTCCACTTTCCAAAGATTAAATGGTGTTTATCATGAGGCCAACAGATATCTATTGGCTGGATTTGGCTCTGGTAAATTATTCACCCTGGAAAACAATGTGCTTTCTACTGTAGCCGAAGGAATGAATACGGCCGATGGAATAGAAGCTATTGGGGATGGCTACTTTATTTCTTGCTGGGATGGGCACATCTATTATGTTGATTCTGAATGGAATAAAACTTTAATTAATGACACTTCCGCTGACAAAATTGGTGCTGCAGATATTGACTATATCGCTAATGGCAAAGTCTTAGTAGTACCCACTTTCTTCGGAAATAAGGTAGTAGCTTATAGTGTGGACTAGATTCATGCATACGCCATTTTAGGCCAACGCTGAACGACAAAGACAGAATCACTTACGTCACATAATATTCAACCCTTTCAGAAACAAACATGTCAACAAGAAGAGAATTTATAAGCAAGGGCTCTCTGAGCCTTTTGGGATTGGCAGCGGTGCCCACATTATTAAGTCAATGTACATCTGCTAATGACGCTACCGCTGTTGATGTTTTCACTTTCCCAACAGTGACTCCTGAATCAGAAGGTGTAGACTCCCAAGCATTGGTCAATTTTGTTAAAGCGGCCAAAAACTCAGATTTGGAATGGCACAGTTTCAAAATATTACGCCGAGGAAATATATTGGCGGAAGGTCACTGGAATCCTTTCAAGGAAGAGTATAAACATACCCTGTATTCATTAAGCAAAAGTTTCACAAGCACTGCCATCGGTTTGGCTGTAAGAGAAGGTCTTATCACCGTAGAAGACCAAGTCATTTCATTCTTCCCCAATGATTTGCCAGAAACCGTAGATGAGAAACTGAAGAATATGAAAGTGAAGCATTTGCTTACCATGAATTCTGGTCATGAATCAGGAACCATGGGCAGTATGCGAGAAAATCAAGGAGCAAATACTTGGGTACAATCATTTTTTGCTCAACCATTAACTTACGAGCCTGGCACACACTTTTTGTATAACACAGGAGCTTCTTATATGTTGGGAGCAATCATTCATTCAAAGACCGGTCAAAATTTAGTAGAATTTCTTACCCCTCGCTTTTTCAATAAGTTGGAAATTGACGGAAGTGACTGGGAAGTTTCGCCTGAGGGTTTAAATACAGCAGGCTATGGCCTCAGGGTTAAAACCAATGATATTGCGAAATTAGGTCAGTTTTACCTTCAAAATGGAACATGGAAAGGAGAAGATATTCTTTCTGAAGAATGGGTGGCTGAGGCCAGCATAAAACAGACAGACTCTCAGGAAAATGACAGCGACTGGGGGCAAGGTTACGGGTATCAATTTTGGCGTTGTAAACCCGAACCTGGATTTTATAGAGGTGATGGAGCCTTCGGTCAATATTGTATCATCATTCCTCAATTTGACATGACAATAGCGGTTACTTCAGAATCGTGGGATATGGGCAAATCAATGAAGGTTATATGGGACAATGTTTTACCAGGAGTGAAATCAGAGACCTTGCCAGCTAATGAAGACGCTAATAATGAGTTGAAAGAATTATCTAGCAATCTTAGCATTAGTCCCCCAATTTGGCATCGCACTTCCCCTAATTCTACCAAAATAAATGAGAAAATTTTTACAGCCGAGGACAATGCTTATGGCATAAAATCATTGACTTTTGATATAGCAGATGACCAAGGAGAAGTGGTCTTTGAAACTGAGAATGGCTCCAATAAATTGTTCTTCGGAATTGAGAATTGGCATACGAATGACTCCTATACCGTCAATAACTTTTCGGTAGCTGGAAGAATCCATGTTCCTTCTTTGATAGCAGCTACTGCAACTTGGTTAGATGATGATACACTCCAAATAAATAGAAAATTTGTAGAAGCCATACATGGTGACACCTTAGTCTGTTTCTTTGATGGCGATAAAGTGACTGTTGAATTTAATAATTCTGTTTCTCAGAATTCAGGAAATATAGGGGATGCTAGAGAGGCTTTGGTAGCTTTTACTTAGTCAGTATAACCAATCAAAAGATCTATTAGGCGGCATCAAGCTTTCTTGGAACCCATAAACCTAGTTCTAGAATACAACTTCGTTAAAAAAGTAACGCCATAGAGTTCACTCAAATAGCCACTGTGGTAAAAGGAGAGTATGGATATCTAGACACCATAGTTAGAATAGGCCAAATCTATGAATACACCGTAACCATCACAGAGAGAGTGACATCAGAACCCAAAAGTCGCTTCGTCTAGTGGTTTATAACTAAACATTGACTTTAAGATTCTTTGTTTTAATAAAAGAGTACGTTCTATTCAAGTTTCTTTTACAAGCCCCGCAAGTTTTTTTCATTACTTTCATCTAAGAAATACAGTGGAACTAAAGTTTTAGATTTTGTCTATTGATTTGATGTCGGGTGCCGAATATTGGATTTCATTATTCGATTAGAACATATACCCGGCCTCCATGCAAACCCGACAATTTTGTCTATGAACAATAGAACCTAAAACGAAACCTTTTTTGAACGAAAAAGACCTTTTAGAAGAACTCAAAGCTGGAAAAGAATCCGCTTTTAAGGAGCTTGTAGAGCTCTATAAAGACCGTGTATTCAATACCGTGATGTCTATAACCCAAAACCAAGCTGAGGCAGAAGACCTTAGCCAGGAAGTGTTTATAGAGGTATACCAGTCTGTTCATAAATTTAGAGGTGACTCCAAAGTGAGCACATGGATTTATAGGATCGCTACCAATAAATCTCTTGAGTTTATCAGACAAAGTAAAGCTCTAAAACGCTTTGCTTATGTGAAAAGCCTGTATGGACAAAATGATGAATTGATTCATCAGCCCTCAGATTTTGAGCACCCTGGGGTGGTCTTAGAAAACAAAGAAAGAGCGAAAAAGCTCTTTGAGGCTATCGGGAAACTACCCGACAACCAGCGAGTAGCTTACTCCTTGCATAATTTGGAAGGTTTAAGTTATCAGCAAATTTGTGAGGTGATGGATTTATCCAAATCCTCTGTGGAATCATTGCTCTTTAGAGCGAAACAAAACTTAAAGAAATATTTGGAGAAATTTTACAAAGAAAATTATGAAGAATAGATTAAACGAGGAAGTTCAAAAGACTTTGAACTCCTTAGAGAACGTAGAGGCTGCTTCGGCACCCGACTTTTTCTACACCAGGCTTAAGGCCAGAATGGAAAATGAATTATCAATACAGAAGTCAAGCTTTTCTTGGATACTCAAACCTGCTTTTGTAGTACCTACATTGGCTTTGGTACTCGCTATAAATGTGCTTACCGTAAGACAATTCCTCAAAAATGACAACTCGGAAGTAAGCAGCATAAATGCCGAACAGGCTTTTATGACGGAGTATAATTTGAATGCTAATTACAGTATTGAGATTTATTAGTTTCTGAGCCCATTATAAAGGATTACAACAATGCAAAATATAAATATAAAATGGATTTGGGTGATGGCTGGATTGCTATTACTCAATCTTGGACTACTGGCCTATTTAATATTAGGTGGTAAAAACCAAGCCAACCAAAGACAGCCAAGACCACTTTTAGAAACTACCTTAAATTTCACCGAGGAGCAGTCGAGTGACTTTGAAATGATTCGTGAAGAGCACAGAGAAACCTCTATGGCTTTAAACGATGAAATAAAGAGTCTAAGGGATGTCTTGTTTTCAGATTTCACAAGCTCTAAAGATGCTACAGGAGCAGATAGTGTAGCTAGAAAGATTGCAAACCTCCATGTAAAGCTTGATTTAGCCACGCTTAACCACTTTAAGGATGTTAGAAGTCTCTGTACAGAGGAGCAAAAAGCAACGTTTGACGCCTCTATTGGCAAAATGCTCCAAGGTGGACCACCAAGGCCAATGCCACAGGGCGGGCCTAATATGGGGCAGGGACCTGGGGGACGTCAAGACCCTCCTCCTCCAATGGGTGGTGACCCGCAAGGAGGTGGACCTCCTCCACGAAGAAAATAAGGTTTGCGAAACCTACAAAAAGACGCATTGATATATTTTGATTCTAAAGGTTTAAAACCATCGCTCCAAAATCAAAAAGTCAATTCCTCCTTTGGAGTAGGTTTCGTTAGTTTTTTGTAAACCAACCTTTTCGTAGAAGCCTGTTTTATTTACACGTGCATTGCACCAAATCCTGTTCGCCTTCTTTGACTGGGCCATTTTTATGACATGGTTTAAAAGTTGCCCTCCGTAACCTCTCCCCTGTTCAGTTTCTTCTGTGGCTAGTTTTCTGAATTGGGCTTGACCATTCTCTATAAAAAGTGAGACTATAGAGACCATAAACCCCTTGCTGAAAAGGCCATAATGAAAGCCTTCTTTGTCCTTTGGCAGTTTCACGTAGTCTATATTCCGTTCTGGCCACATCACCCTATGCCTCATATCCCAAGTCTCATGAGCCTTTATTTCTTTGATTTCAATGCTCATTTATCTTAATGCTCTAAGTCCTTCATAGACAGCTATGCCAACGGCATTCGCCAAATTTAGGCTTCGTACCTTATCGCTGTATAAAGGAATTTGATACAAGTTTTCTTTCTGGGTTTCCAGTAATTCTTTGGGCAGACCGACAGACTCTTTCCCGAAAATTAAAAACATGTTATCCTTAAAAGGAATGTCCCAATGAGACTTTTGCCCATGGCTAGAAAAAAAAGCCATTCTCTTATCTTTGTGCCTTTGAAAAAAGTCCTCCTGACTCTCGTAGTAATGCACATCTAAATGTTCCCAATAGTCTAGCCCAGCACGTTTTAACCTTTTATCTGTGATTTCAAATCCCAAAGGCTTCACCAAATGAAGCGTAGAACCCGTCGCCATACATAATCGTCCTATATTCCCGGTATTATTGGGTATTTCTGGTTCAATTAAAACGATGTTTAGTGGCACTTAATTATCATTTTTTGAGGTGGATTTTGAAATAGAATTCAAGCATTCGGATGTATGAAATTACTTCAGACTATCTATCCACTCATTAACTACATTCTCTAAAACATTGAGAGAGACGCTTCCTGTTTCCAAAACAATGTTGTGGTATTGCTTTATATCAAATTTGTCGCCCAGCTCATTTTTTGCCTTTTCTCGTAATTCAATGAGTTTCAATTGACCCATTTTATAAGAAAGTGCCTGCCCAGGCATGGCCATGTACCTCTCAATTTCAGAGGTAACCTTTTCTTCAGAAAACCCTTCATTCTCCAGAGAATAAGTTATTGCCTGCTCCCTTGTCCATTTTTTTGCATGAATCCCAGAATCCACGACCAACCTTATTGCCCGATGTATTTCACCACCCAACATCCCGAAATATTGATATGGGTCTGTATACAAACCAAGCTCCTTCCCTAAAGACTCTGCATAAAGACCCCACCCCTCGGCTGTAGAACTGTACAAAAGTCCCCGTCTAAAATCAGGCAGGTTTTCATTTTCTATTTGTAAGGAACGCTGATAATGATGACCAGGAATGGCCTCATGTAAAAAGAGATCTTCATCTCTAAAATTGTTGTAGTTTTTTACGTCTGGTATTGGCACCCTAAATACTCCTGCCCTGCTGCCATCTTTTGTTCCTCTTGAATAGCTCGCTGATGCAGATTTTTCTCTAAAAGATTCTGTCCTCCTTATCTCAAAGGCCGTTTTGGGGACTTTGTCAAAAAGCCTTTCTAGGTTCGGCTTCATTCTTTCGTATATCTTTTCAAAATTTGCAATCACTTGAGCAGGTTCCGTATAAGGCATCAGATCTCTATTGCTTCTTACAAAATCAAAAAATGATTTCAAGTCGCCTTCATATCCCACTTCTTCTTTTACTTCCATCATTTCACTACGAAGCCTTGCCACTTCAGAAAGCCCTATCTCATGAACTTCCTCTGCCGTCAAATCCGAATTAGTAAAAACTCGTATCTGATGCTGGTAAAATTCACTGCCTTTCGGGACATCCCAAATACCAGATGTAGCTCTGCCATTGGCCAAATACTCACCTTCCAAATACATCAACAATTTCTTATAGGAAGGAATGACCTGACTAGCTATCATATCCTTATAAGCTTTAGTAAGCCTTTCTTTGTCTTCTTGAGAAAAATCGGCAGGAAGATTTTTTATTGGACCATAAAAAGTATGATTTTCAATATTATCATTAGCAAAAGAAGCCAATTGTGGAATCGTTTTTTCGATTAGTGCTTTTGGCAAAACATAGCCCAATTCCACTCCCTTCTTCATCTTTACCAAGGCAGTGTCGCACATGACCTCAAAAACATCAACTCGCTTTAACCAATCTTCATAATCTTTTACGGTCTTAAAAGGCTGAATAGAATTGCCACTTCCGTAAATGGCAAAATTGGTAATATTAGAGTTAAACTGATCCAGTGGAAGAAGTTCATTAACCATAAATTCAAGACCTTCCAAATTTATTTCACACTCCCATTTTAGAACATCATAATTCACTCGATCTTCATTATTCAGAGCATTTCGGTCAATTTTAGATAACCAATCAAGATACTTGGTATAGTATGACTTGTTATCGTTTTTGTAAGATTCAGAATAGTAATTAAGCATCTTATCATTATACCGGTTGTCGCCCTGCCATGTAGCACTGAAAGGTTCCAGAATTAACCCTTCTTCATAAAAATCATGATACAGCGTTGTTATTTCTGTGGTAGCTTCAATTTGCTTTGTCTCTTCAGATTTACAGGAATAAAGCATGAAGGCTATTAGTACTATTAAACCGCTTTTAATGATTCTCATATTATTAGATTTGTATAAACTCAAATATAAGGGTTTTAGCATTTTAATATTTATTTCAGGAATTCTGATTCTATTCCCAATCCATTTTCTTTTTTGTTAGATGAAATTAAAACGAACTCTTAAATCGATTTCTTTAGGACCGCTTAGAAAAGGTAAAAAATACTATTTTTAATAGCAAGAGATTCAAGTTTCGTATTGGAAATTTCGTACCTCAATTGAACTCCATTATTCTAAAAACAAAGGGCTCAAATCATGTAATGAATTGGATTTAAAAATCTAATGTTGAACGAAATTATGATGAATATCACAGTCAAGGCATGCCGTTTTAGTCTTAAACACACTAACTTACATGATTCAAACTATAGAATTCTTAGTGAAAAAATACAGCTTGTTTTTGATCGCAATCTTGCTAGGCTGTGCCACCCAGAAGCCTGTGACCGTAGTACCTACAAACTACGACATCAGCGACAATCTAGACTTGCAGGCCGTGGCTTCTATTTTTGGCAACTCCAGCAGTCTTGAAGATTTTGAACGTCGTCTAAACGACCCACAACTTAAAATTTCAAACCTAGATCTGAATCAAGATGGCTATGTGGATTATCTGAGAATAATAGAGACGGTGGAGCGTGGAACGCACTTAGTCACCATTCAGGCAGCTCTTGGAAACGATTTATTTCAAGATGTAGCCACCATTGATGTAGAAAGAGATCAGTTTAATAAACCTTATGTTCAGTTTATTGGCCACCCCTATTTTTATGGTCCTCGCTATATCATTGAGCCTGTTTATTATCGTACACCTTACATTTTAAACTCCTTTTGGTCGCCTAATTACAAAGCGTATTACTCCCCCTATTATTACAATTATTATCCCAGATATTATAGCTATTGGAGGCCAATACCGGTGCCTCAATATGTGACGAATGTATATTTTTATAGAAACGAAAAAAACACCTATAACTATGCTCCTGAGCGAAGAAGTCAAAATGCTACCGCTCTGGTTCGTGATACCAGAAGAAACGACTACGTCAATAAAAAACCTCAGCAAAGTTTTACAACAAGAAATAAAGAAGCGGGCAATAAGCAAGCTTTGGAAACAAGAAGAAACACTGCTAATGTAAATACTAGAGAGGCTACATCTACGCTAAGACGAGATACTGAAGGAACTAGGCCAAGCACTACGCCAAGAACCAGTTCTTCTGACAGAGATCCGAGTAGCACACCCAGCACCAGACAGCCTAGCACTACACCGAGTAACAGACAGCCAAACACCGCACCCAGTACCAGACAGCCCAGCACCACACCCAGTAGCAGAGAGCCCAGCACCACACCCAATAGCAGAGAGCCGAGTGGCACGCAACCTAGGAGCACAACGCCGAGTACCACAACACCTACTAGAAGAACTCCTTCTAGTACTCCCACTGAACGTAAAAATAGTAAGGCCGATAGAAGTTAAATTTAGACCTAGAGGTTATAACCTGTGCTAAAAAAACGAATAACACAAAGACTCCTAGCTCTCTGGGCAGAAGCCAGAACCCTATTTACAAATCAATTGGTCAATCTGACAGAAGTCTCTTAACAAGAGACATTACATCTAGCCCCAAATAGCATGGTTTTCGTATCAGGCACATTGGAGATGTGGAATTACTATTTGCCAAAAATGTCTTCGGAGCCATGAATATTAAAGTAAGTGCCAAAACGGTTATTGTGAAGCAAGATACCGGCGAATGGACAGATTTGGCCGAACTAAAGGCTTATGTAAATTTATCCTTAGAAACCTTAAAAGCAATTGTTGAAAAACAAACCGATGCTGACTGGAAATCTGCGATTACAACGAAGGAGTTTGCTACCTAAACCAAAGCAGAGGCTTTACGCAGGATAGTATCTCATACCAATGATCATGCAGGTCAAATGGCCATTTTAAACAAATACGGTTCTGTTTGATAAACTATCAATTTTCATCCTAAATAAATTGTTATAGAATGAGGGGTGATATCACAAGACATTCGTCATATAGATTTTAATAGCGTCGCCTTAGCCTGACAATGTCAGCACAATTCGCGGTAATTATAAATAGTCAAATAGCCAATCCCGATAGCTATCGGGTGTCAATCCCTGAGACAACGAACAGACAAACCACTACCCTTATTGAGTAAGTACCTGTTTACACTGCCATCGTTATAGAACAGGCCGCGGAACCAGGCATAAGTTGTATTTGTATTGTGCTCTGTAGAACTCCACCAGTAGCCGTAGAAGCCAATATCGTTTAATGTTCCATTGCTGCCACGGAGCCCTGCAAAGCTGCTTTCATTTGTTGCACCTTCATTTGGTGAATTCCAATGGGCCAGACCTGCCTCTTTCATCTTACCTCCTGCCGCAACTGCTCCTCCCAAGTAGCTCGTAAGCGTTGTCCACTCGCCGTCTGTAGGCAAATGCCAGCCCGTAGGACATACATTCTTATTCCCATTTAACACCGTGTCTATAGCGTACCAGTTGTATAGTGCTCCATACGTTATCAGATTCGAAACATCATTACCATACCATGTATAGGCAGGAGCTCCCATGGTGCTGGCGGTTTCCCAGTCTGTATTATCAGCTTTAAGAGGAATAACCAACCCATCATTGTATCTCGTAGTTTTTAAATTCTCCGCCATCCACGTTTGACTACCTATTGTTTCTATCTCATATCTGTTGTTGTCTATATCTTTTACGCCTTCTAAATCCGCAATTTTAGCCTCTAACAAATCCACATAAGCCTTCGTCGCTGCATCTGTGGAATCTGTGGGGCTTGCAAGATTCGTTATTTTTTTATTCCCGGCATCAGTACTTTCAGTAAGTATTTCTGTGAGCGTTTTAGTGCCCGCCACATAACCTAAATCTGCTACACCTGCAGAATCTAGTTTTGTATCAACAGTATGAGAACCTGCCACATAACCTAATGCTGCTACGCCCACAGAGTCTAATTTTGTGTCAATAGTATGAGAACCTGCTACATAACCTAATGCTGCTACGCCTACAGAGTCTAATTTTGTTCCATAATATGAGAACCTGCCACATAACCTAAAACTGCTACGCCCACAGAGTCTAATTTTGTATCAACAGTACGAGGACCCGCTTCATAACCTAAAACTGCTACGCCCACAGAGTCTAGTTTGGTATCAACAGTATGAGAACCTGCCACATAACCTAAAGCTGCTACGCCCACAGAATCTAATTTTGTGTCAACAGTATGAGAACCTGCCACATAACCTAATGCTGCTACGCCCAAAGAGTCTATGTGTACAGTCAAATAGCCATTGTTTGCTACAAAGCCGTCTACTTCATTTTCCGATAGTTTGGTATCATCCAAATATTGACTTAAATCTATTTCGGTGGCTGTTCCGTTTTTAGTAATCTTTAAAGTATTTCCAACTAAGGTTAAATCCTGGATCTCGTTCGCTGAATTACTGCCATCTGTGGCTATCGTTGATAAATCGCGTACTGCCAAAGTGCCATCAGCTTGCTTCACTACTATTATACTCAGCCGTATTGTCTGTGTCCATAACCTTGACTTTGGCTTTTCCTGCCACCTCAAAATTTTGACTAAATACTAATATTGGACATAGAAAGAGTAAGAATAAAAAAAATTCATGGTGTTTTTTTTATCAACAAAAACTGTCGACTGTTAAGGAGTAAAAAAGGTTTGATCTAAATACGGATTAATAAGTTTGTCTGCCCAGCGTAAGCATTAAAACGCTAATCTAAATACGTCTTGCTTGGTTTCAGGATTTCAAGGTAGTGGATTAAAAGTCATTAAATGTTTTTCGTAGTATTACTTAATGGAATAAAAAGGATTCTTATTTCCTCTTATCAATCAAGTAAACTCAGAAAGTGACCTAAAGAATGATGCTTACTTCTGGTGATACAAAGCTTTGTCTTTTATTTCAAAACCAAAGGGCTGCACCATATGCTTTAGCCTGGAAAGTCCTGCCTCTATTTCCAGTATTAATGGGCATTTCTAATTCTAAGTAAAAGACCTTTAAAGGCATAATAGCAAGGAATTGGCACAAAAGCAGTGGCTCTAAAACCACCTTTCATAAAATTATTACTTATTTTGAGCGTTAGCTTTACTAAGCTTATAAAATGAGAGACATAAAAAACTTTAGCTCAGAGCCTTATACCGGATCATGGTCTAACGCCCAAAGACAGCACCTTCTAAATAGGACGATTTTTGGAAGTACGGCTAAAGATTTAAAAACTTTTGAAAATAAAAGCCTAGCTCAGTGCATTGATAAAATCATTGAACCCTCTCCTATTCCTTCGCCCCCAGTAAATTATTACGAGAGCAGAGAAGAAGACACTACAGGTGTTAAAGAAGGAGAAACATGGATTAGAGCTCCTTACGGTGATGGTACCATTAATTTCAGAAGGCGTCAGTCTCTTCGTTATTGGTGGTTGCAGCAGATGTGGTTTCAGGAGCGTACTATCCAAGAAAAATTGGTGCTTTTTTGGCATAATCATTTTGCTACGCAAATGGAAGTTTACAATAGAGCTCATTTCGCATACAGATACCAAAATACCCTAAGAGAACACTCCTTTGGGAACTTTAAGGAATTCGCCAAAGTCATCACACTAGACCCAGCCATGTTGGTTTATCTCAATGGCCGTGAGAACACCAAAGATTCACCAGACGAAAACTACGCCCGCGAGCTCCAAGAACTATTCACGATTGGTATAGGTGACGGCTCAGACTACACGCAGGATGATGTAAGAGCGACCGCCCGCGTTTTAACAGGTCATTATGCTTCTAAAAGTACCATGACTTATAGGTTCAACGGGAATAATCATGATACCAAGGATAAGCAATTTTCTGAGTACTATGACAACACACTTATTTCTGGACGGTCTGGCCAAGATGGTCAATACGAGGTAGATGACCTTCTAGATATGATTTTCAAGAAAGAGGAAGTCAGCCGCTTTATGGTTCGGAAGTTTTACCGCTTCTTTATTTATTATGAAATTGGCCCTCAAGTTGAAGCTGAGTTTATAGAGCCCATGGCCCAGCTTTTCCGTGATAACAATTACGAAATAAAGCCTTTGCTAAAAGCATTTTTCAGCAGCCAACATTTCTTTGACACCGCTTTTTATGGAGCCATGATAAGTAGTCCTTTGGATTTTATGGTGAAAACGCTTCGTCATTTAGAACCTCCGCTGCCTACTTTGGAAGAAAATGTTTATGCAAATTATAGCATCTCAGGAGTATATATGCGTTTTGCGGAAACTACGCAACAGTACATTGGCGATCCACCTTCTGTTTCTGGCTGGCCAGCATTTCATCAAACACCCCTATACCATGAAATTTGGATAAACTCAGATACCTATCAAAAGCGGAATCAGTCTATTCTTATATTGATGTACAATGAAGTACGAAGAGGTGGCTATCGGGTAGTTATAGATGTAATAAACTATGCTTCTCAATTTTCGAATCCTGGCGATCCTAATAAACTGATTGATGACATAGCTGAGACACTATTTTCGTTGCCCATAAAAGCTGAACTGAAATCTAAAATAAAAACGGACATTCTTTTATCTGGACAGTCCAATGATTTTTATTGGACAGAGCTTTGGTTAGAGTATGAAAGTGACCCAACTAATATAAACATAACGTTACCTATGGAGGAGCGTTTAAAAGCACTCTTGTTATACCTCATGTCTTTACCAGAATACCAATTGATATAAGTCATGGAAAGAAGAAAATTCTTAAAACACATAGTGACTGCTGGAGCCGCTCCCTACTTCCTTAATGGTTTGCCTTTAAGTGCTTTTGGAGCTATAAATAAAGCCGCTCTTGGAGATGACAAGGTATTGGTGGTGATTCAGATGGCTGGCGGAAACGATGGTTTAAATACCGTGGTGCCCATAGATCAATATGCCAAATATTCTACTAACCGTGGTAATATAGCCCTTAAGGAAAATGCTTTATTAAGTATCCCACAATCAGACAAAATAGGACTTCACCCCTCTCTGTCTCCACTCACAGAACTCTTTGAAGAAGGTAAAGCCAATATCATTCAGGACGTCGGTTATCCAGATCCTGACTTTTCGCATTTCCGGTCTACAGATATTTGGAATACAGCCTCAGATTCGGACAAACAGGTTTTAAGCGGCTGGGCGGGTAGATATTTGGCCAGTGACAATCCAGATTTCCCAAACAGTTACCCAAATGAACAACATCCAGATCCACTTTCAATTCAGATTGGTTCTGTCTTAAACACAAGTTTACAGGGTCCTGTTTACCCTATGGGCATGGCCATTTCTGACCCTGACTTTTTCTACGAATTACTCACCGAAGAACAGGGAGAAACGCCCACCACACTGGCAGAAAAAGAACTGGCTTATCTTAGACAAGTAGCGACACAAACAAATCAATATGCCAGCTCTATCAAGAAAGCCGCTACGACCGCTGGTGGACAAGGGCCCTATGAAGATGATTCGCTTTCGCAGCAGCTAAAAGTGGTGGCCAGGCTAATAGCGGGTGGCCTAAAAACGAAGTTTTACTTCGTGAGAATTGGCGGTTTCGACACCCACGATAATCAAGCCGAAACCGGCGACACAAGTAAAGGAGAGCACGCCGACCTTCTTGCAGAACTCTCCAATGCCGTTTTATCTTTCACCAGAGATTTAGAACAGTTAGGTGCCCAAGACCGTGTGTTAACCATGACCTACTCGGAGTTTGGCAGGAGAATAAAAGCCAACGGCAGTAATGGAACCGACCATGGTGCCGCTGCTCCGATGTTTCTTTTTGGTGAATTTGTAAACTCTAAAATATTCGGAGAAAACCCTATTCTGCCAAATGTGGCTGGAGACAATGAAAGTGTGCCCATGCAGTTCGACTTCCGTTCTGTATATGCGTCAATTCTAGAGCGTTGGTTTTGTGTAGAAAACCCTCAAATTTCTGAGGTCATGTTGCAGTCATTTCAGTCTCTTCCAATAGTGCAGGGTGCACCTTGCGGCTTCATTACGGCCAATGAAATTCCTGAAGCAAAGGAAATATCTTTCAAGGCTTATCCTAATCCTGTTTTAGATTTCATCAAATTGGAATATCATTCCGACGGCGGGGTGAACCTCATTCAAATTTTCAGTGCTCAAGGGCAGGTTATTGCTAAGCCTTTATATGCTCAAAAAACAATGGGCTGGCATACTGAGACTTACGATGCTTCTAGATTTCCTTCAGGAAGCTATTTCATAAGGTGGCAAAATAATGCTGCACAGAAGATAATTAAACTTATAAAAGTTTAACCCAGCTCTGGAGATCTCCTCTCTGCTAAACTCAAGCCTAAAAGTTCTAAAGTCTACTTAAAGGGCTTTGGATGATAATTATTATATCAATATTTGTAACTATTCAGGTCAATAATTCAAGTTTGTAGTTTCTTTATTCACATGTTGAATTGACTTTTTTCAGTTGGCCTTAAATCACGCAGTTTATGCACAAATGATGATAAGTAAGTCTTTGATGTT
>JBLHOT010000033.1:0-35121 GCA_047623945.1 Arcticibacterium sp.
ACCGCGGAATTGAAAATGAAAAAAGTGGGAAATTTCAAGAACCTAAACAAAATGAAACATCAAATAAAAAGGCACATTGAAAAACTTAAGGAAGCCTCTTAATTTCAACTAGCTTTTGAACTATATCTTGGGATATTGGCGATGGTTATGTTTCTACAGAAACGAATCCAACTCACCAATATGCCAATTCGGGTATTAAAAATGTGAACTTGACATTAAGTAATGCCGCGGGATCAAATACTACCATGTTAAGTGTAAATGTTCCGGAGATGATTTCTCTATCAGGAAATACTATAGTGCCAAAGATTTCAGGAGTTGGAAAAATTGAAACAAATCAAGTTGTACAAAATCAAGCTCTTTTCGCCGAGAAATCTATTCAAATGAATGCTGGGTTTCAGACTACTTCTGGGGCAAGTTTTTCTTCAAAAATTGCTTCGGGTTGTCAATAATTCAAAACAGGAGAAAGCCATTTCTCTGCCTCTTCTATTTCAATTCCTTTCTTAACCACATAGTCTTCTATTTGGTCTTTTGCTATCTTACCCAAACCGAAGTACTTGCTGTCTGGATGGCTATAATACATGCCACTAACGGCAGCAGCTGGCCACATGGCAAGGCTCTCGGTTAAAGTTAAACCAATCTTATTTTCAGCATCTAGAAGCTCAAACAACGGTTTTTTCAACGTATGGTCTGGACATGCCGGATATCCCGGTGCTGGTCTGATACCCGCGTACTTTTCTTTGATAAGTTCTTCACTTGCCAGCGTTTCTTCAGCGGCATAGCCCCAATATTGCTTTCTTACTTTAGCGTGCAATAATTCAGTAAAGGCTTCTGCAAATCTATCTGCCAAAGCTTTGACCATAATGCTGTTATAGTCGTCAAAGTCTGCGTCAAATTCCTTAGATTTTTCATCTGCACCGAAAATACCTACAGCAAATCCACCGAAATAATCTTGCTTTCCGCATTCTTTAGGAGCCACAAAATCGGCTAAAGATAAGTTTGGGATATTCTTTCCCTTTTTACCTTGTTGACGTAAATGATGGAAAGTTGCAAGTTCCTTTTTGTTATCAGGAATATAAACCTTGTGGTCATGTGTTAATGGTGAACAAGAGCTTGAATGCCCTTCATCATTTATGGTAAAGTCATAGACTACTTGAGCGTCGGCACCATCGGAATTTGAGGGCCAAAAACCTATTACAGCTTTGGCCGTCAACCATTTCTCAGAAACGATTTTTTTGAGCATCGCCTGAGCATCCGCTAAAAGTTTCTTTGCCTCAACACCTACTACATCATCCTCTAAAATTTTAGGATAACGACCATGTAAATCCCAAGACTGAAAAAATGGAGTCCAGTCCATATAATCTAATATCTCACTTAGGTTATAGCTTTCAAACACCTTTTGACCTAAAAATGTTGGTTTCTTGATTTCGGTCTTAGACCAGTCAATTGCTAATTTGTTGGCTCTAGCCTGATCTATCGTTATATAAGTTTTAACAGCTTGTCTGTTCAGATATTCTTCTCTAAATCTAGCGTAATCGTCCTTGTATTTGACTTTAAAGGCTTCTTCTTTTCCCTTGCTTAATAAGCTACTGGCAACAGGAACAGACTTTGATGCGTCTAATACGTGAATGGCAGGTCCAGAATAATAAGGGTCAATTTTGACTGCGGTGTGTACTCTAGATGTGGTAGCACCACCAATGAGTAATGGGATGCTCATACCACGCTTTTCCATCTCTTTGGCCACGTAAACCATTTCGTCCAATGACGGCGTAATTAGGCCACTAAGCCCAATGATATCTACGTCATGCTCCACAGCGGCATCCAAGATTTTATCTGCGGCCACCATGACACCAAGGTCAATAATTTCAAAATTATTACAGGCCAGTACTACACCAACAATGTTTTTCCCTATGTCATGGACATCACCTTTAACAGTGGCCATAAGAATTTTACCATTATTCTTGGCCGTATTTCCTGTGAGTCTTTTTTCCTCTTCTAAGTAGGGAAGGAGATAAGCCACGGCCTTTTTCATCACCCTTGCGGACTTTACCACTTGAGGTAAAAACATTTTACCTGAGCCAAATAAATCACCCACCACATTCATACCATCCATTAATGGCCCTTCTATAACCTGTAGGGGAGAAGGGAACGAAGCTCTTGCTTCCTCTGTATCTTCCACAATAAACTCTACCACTCCACGTACTAAAGCATGCTCAATTCTTTTAGCAACGGACAAACTACGCCATTCTTGAATCGCTTTTTCGGTTTCAACATTAGTGCCTTTTAGTGATTCGGCTATGTCCAAGAGCCTTTCAGTGGCATCATCTCTTCTATTGAGAAGCACATCTTCTACGGCTTCTAATAGGTCTTTGGGAATATTATCATAAATCTCCAACATGGCTGGGTTTACAATACCCATGTCCATACCTACTTTTCTGGCGTGGTATAAAAAAGACGAATGAATGGCTTCACGTACTTTATTATTTCCTCTAAAAGAGAAAGAAACATTACTAACACCACCACTTACATGAACATGCGGAAGGTTTTCAGTAACCCACTTTGTTCCCTCAAAAAAGGAAATAGCATTGATTCTATGTTCTTCTATTCCTGTAGCTACAGGAAAGATATTCAAGTCAAAAATGATATCTTCAGCCGGAAAGCCCACTTTTTTCACTAAAATGTCATAAGACCTTTTGGCAATTTCTATCCTTCTTTCGGTGTTGTCTGCTTGCCCGTCTTCATCAAAAGCCATAACAATTACGGCTGCCCCAAAATTCTTACAAATGGTAGCCTGACGAACAAATTCTTCTTCGCCTCCTTTAAGAGAGATAGAATTCACAATTCCTTTACCTTGAACACATTTCAATCCTGCTTCAAGAATCTCCCATTTGGAAGAATCTATCATCACAGGGATTTTAGTAATATCAGGCTCAGAGGCCATCAAATTCAAGAAAGTGGTCATGCTTTCTACGCCGTCTAGCATGCCCTCGTCCATATTGACATCGATTACATTGGCACCGCCTTCTACTTGGTCAAGAGCCACAGAAAGAGCTTCTTCAAACTTTTCAGTTTTAATAAGACGCAAGAACTTCTTTGAACCGGTAACATTTGTTCTTTCGCCTACATTAACAAAGCCCAATTCTTTTGTAAGCGTCATAGGCTCTAAACCGCTCAAACGAAGTAATTGCTTTGGATTAGACTTCTTCCTAGGTTCATATTCTGCCGCTATTCTAGCAAATTCACGTATGTGGTCTGGTGTAGTTCCACAGCATCCACCTAAAATATTGACATAACCTTCTTCTAAAAACTCTCTGACTTGTTCCCCCATATATTCAGGAGACTCGTCGTATGCACCCATCTCATTTGGCAATCCGGCATTAGGGTAAACACTGACAAAACAAGATGCGATTCTAGACATTTCACCTAAATAAGGTTTCATGGCCCTAGCACCTAAAGCACAGTTAAGGCCTATAGAGAGTAAATCGCCATGTTTTAATGAATTGTAGAAAGCTTCTGTTGTTTGACCTGTTAAGGTTCTTCCAGATTGATCTGTAATAGTCCCAGAAATCATGATAGGAATATCATAATCTGGAATTGTCTTTCTTTTTTCAGCTATAACTAATTTCGCAGCATATATAGAGGCCTTACTGTTTAGGGTATCAGTAGAGGTCTCCATGATGAGTAGATCTGCTCCACCCTCTATTAAAGCCTCTGCCTGCTCTTTAAAAGCATCTACCAATTGATCAAAAGTGATGGCACGAAAGCCTGGATTATTTACATCTGGAGACAGAGATGCTAATTTCGTGGTAGGTCCCATAGAACCACCAACAAACCTCGGTTTTGATGGATTCTTTGCGGTATATTCTACACAAGCTTCTTTGGCAAGCTTAGCACTTTCAAAGTTAATTTCCCTTACCAAATGCTCCATTTTGTAGTCCTCCATGGAAATCCAGTTGGCACTAAAAGTATTGGTCTCTACAATATCCGCACCGGCCTCTAAGTATTCCTTATGAATAGCCGAGATTACATCGGGTCTTGTAAGAGAAAGGAGATCGTTATTACCTTTTACGTCATTCGGGAAATCCTTAAATCTTTCACCTCTATAATCTTCATCTGAAAGCTGATAACGCTGTATCATGGTACCCATGGCACCGTCCAATATTAATATCCTGTTTGAAAGCTCGTCTTGTATGTTTGGCATGTTAATGTTTTTAATGCTCTTAATATTTATGTTTTGAAGTGGGAACTTCAAAGAATTCCAGACTTCAATCTTCTTTGTTAGGTTCGAGTTATGTCAATCCTTTATTCTTTCCATTAGGTTCTATAATATCCCAAAGGTTTCCGTATAAGTCTTCAAATACGGCCACGGTGCCGTATTTCTCCTTTTTGGGAGGCCTTATAAACCTTATTCCCCTTAAAATCATTTTGCTATAGTCCCTTTCAAAATCGTCTGTATAAAGAAATAAGAAAACTCGTCCCCCTGTTTGATTACCTACACTTGTTAATTGTGCCTCATTAGCAGCTTTGGCCAATAATAGGCAGCATTCCTTAGCTCCTGGAGGAGCCACCATCACCCATCTTTTTGTCTCACTTAATTTAGTATCTTCCAATAAAGTGAAATCTAACTTTTCGGTGTAAAACTTGATGGCGTCATCATAGTCTTTTACTACGAGAGCTATATGTGCTATACTTTGTTTCACTTATTAAAAATGTTTCTTTAACGACTAATTTATGTGCCCGGCAAAGATAGAATAAAAGATAAAAAACAAAGTGAATATTCTAAAGAATAGATAAATTATCTGCCTGTGTTAGGTTTTTCTTGTTGAATTATCTAAAATTGGATAAAATTGCAGCAATTATGAAGTTTGATAAAACCGACAAAGACATTTTAAAATTCTTACAGGAAGACGCCAAACTGACGACCAAAGAATTGGCAGGCAGGCTCAATTTGTCTCCAACGCCTGTTTACGAACGTATAAAACGTTTGGAGAGTGAAGGTGTGATTACCAACTATGTGGCTGTAGTGAACCGTGAAAAAGTAGGCAAGGACCTCATGGTACTTTGTAATATCAGACTCAAAGAGCATGAAAAGAAAGCAGGTGCAAGGTTTGTTCAGCAAATCACAGAACTCTCAGAAGTAGTGGAATGCCTCAATATCTCTGGAGATTATGATTTCCTCATCAAAGTGGTTGTGAGCGATATGAGAGAATACCAAAGCTTCATCATGAACAAACTAGCCTCCCTAGAAAACATAGGAAGCACTCAAAGCATCTTTGTTATGGGCGAGATAAAGAATGATAGGACTTTTTTGCCAGAGTAATTCAGAGTTGAGCCTTTAAAACTAGGAATTATTTCAAATACACTTATTCAAGGTATCTATCAGCGACACCGCAAGGAATCAAGAAACTATGTTTCGGAGAGTAGCCGAACAAATTCAAATTGTGATGGATGAAAAAGATAAACTTGAGAGAATACTAAAAGACTACGGTTTTGCGGCGTGCAATACTAATTAATCAGAAAACTACTTGAGGCAATTACTTTAGTTAGCTGTGTTCCCAACGGAAGGCATGGAAGAAGAGGTTGGCTAGAACCTAGTAAACACAGTGTAATCTGATTTTTATGCATAGGATCTTCCCCATTTTTCAAGAGCGTCCTCTTCCATTTTTCTCATCAATTTAGATTCATCATCCGATTTGTCCTTAAATCCAAATAAATGGAGGAGCCCGTGAGCCAGAACCCGCCTTAATTCCGTTTCAAATTCCGTTTTAAAATTCTCGGCGTTTTCTTTTACACGATCTATGCTGATAAAGATATCACCATGAATACTTCCTTCATCTTCTGAGTTATCAAAAGTGATGATGTCAGTATAAGCATCGTGATTGAGGTATTGCTGGTTTATCTTTAAAAGCTCCTCATCTGACATGAAAATATAGTTCAAATCGCCCATTTTAAATTCCTTTTTTAGAGCTATGGACTTCAACCAGTTCTTGGTCTTTCTTTTCTCCTTGAGGTCAAACTTGATGTCTTGTGATTGGAAAGTTATCATTTCAAAATAAGCTTTAAGGCTGCACCATTTACGGTTAACAATCCTACTTTAGGCAATCTTCGAGTTAGTTCTCTCCAATTAGCATCACCTTTGTAAACCTTTTGAAGCATGGTTGCTGCCTTTTCTGTTTCTCCATTATTAGCCAATGTAATGGCCGTCCAATATTGCATTTCTAAATTCTCTGGGAACATCTTCATGGCAGAGTTGTAGGCATTCATGGCTTTCTCCATTTCGTTATGCTCAACATATAAGTCCCCAGCATTCATAAATTCATACGCTCTTTGTACTTTTAAAAGTCGGCCAATTTCCTTAATAGGACTTTCATGGTCGTCTACTCGTAAATCCACTACGAAATCATCATTCCAAGGTTCCGTGCTTGCTTCTATTTTTACTACTCTGATGGCCGCAGATTGCCTTCCTCTAATATCACCTCCTGCTGCTTGAGCTGCTTCTAAGGCTGCTAAAACCCTTTCGGCAAGTGGTAAACCTTCGCTCTTCTCAAAAGCCATAGACATCGCTTTTGGAACCGTGTTATTGAGCATCATGTTGGCCTGCACGCTATAATCTACCCCGATAATATCTCCAGCGAAATCAATGCATTTATTGCCCGTATGATTGGCTATATCACCATTAACGTCTATGATGGCTACTTGACGCACTTCACGGCCTTCATCGTCTTTTAATAAACTTGAAAGTGTTTCTGAGGCACTTTTGCCAGATTTAATCATTGCCAAGCCACGAATTCCAAAGGACTTATTAACAAAGGATTGTGTAGCCACTACACCAACTCCTGATTTAGCCCAAGCCACCACGTTTCCTACACTAAACCAATGACTTTGAACCGCCACAGCCATTTCTCCCGCCTGTTTGTCGATAGCGACAATGGAGAAAGTATGTGCTAGACCATCGTCCTGTTTAAAGAACTGGGCATTTGAAAGAAATGGGAGTAGAAGAAATAAGATTAGTGATTTTTTAATCATCTTAGTTGGTAAATGAAATGAAAAGTGAACCCGATAGCCATCCCAAGTGCGGCACCTAAAGCCACTTCGGGAATGGAATGACGTTTCAAATATAGGCGAGAATAACCAATAAGTGTGGCAAAAAGAAACATGCTAAAGGCGGGAGTTGTGTCTACTTTAATCATCATAACGGCTAGCAGAAATGAAAACGAAGTGTGAAGAGATACTTTTATTCGCTTATTTATTAAATAGGTACCGAGCACAAGAAGAAATACGGGAATAATCCCTGTTCGTATTAGCCATGAACTGTCCGTGAAATAAAGATAAAATACGAAGAGGGAAAGGACGGCTAGGGCAAAAACATACAGCTGTGGTCTTTTTGATTGGTCAGAGACATCAAAGTCTTTATAAACACCTTTTCGAATTTTATACAACAGATAGATTACCAAAGGCAATATACAAAAGGTCAATAAGCTAAAGGAAAGCCACCAAGCTTTGTCAGATTCAAATTCCCTGAAATTGACATATAAGGAAGCTAAAGTGCCCAAAACTATGGGATGGCCTACGGCCGATATAGTTTTGGACAGCAAGAGTTCTATTTTGATTTTCAATTAATGTGGTAGTTTGTTTCTAAACCTTCCGTAAACCCATACTCCAGCTAGGGCGGAGAATAAAGTTACCGCTGTAGTGAGAAATCCAGCTCCTATTTGAGCATAAATAGGGCCGGGACAAGCACCCGTTAGGGCCCAACCTAAGCCAAAGATAAATCCTCCAAAGATTTGACCTTTAGAAAATTCTTTGGGTCTTATGCTTATATCAGTACCATTGAAAGTCTTAATATTGAATTTCTTAAGTATAATAATCGAAATAATTCCAGTCACCACGGCTGAACCAATTACACCGTACATATGGAAACTTTGGAATCTAAACATCTCTTGAATTCTGAACCATGAAACGACTTCACTTTTTATCAAAACCGTTCCGAATAATAAGCCACCAATAATGTATTTCAAATTGGCCATGAAATTCTCATAGTTTGAAAACTCATGTGGAAGCTTATTACCTCTAATATGCTCTTTTTCCCAATTGGCTGTTTCTTCTATAGTTGTTTTAGAATGTTGCATTATTAAAAAAGTTTAAAGATGAAAGGAAATAGCAAATGCGTCATAAAAAAACCACCCATCATAAAGCTGACTGTCGCAATCAATGATGGCCATTGAAGATTAGAAAGGCCCATTATAGCATGACCAGACGTACAGCCTCCCGCATATCTCGTTCCAAATCCAACAAGGAAGCCACCTATAATTATAAAGAACAGGCCTTTTAAATTAAGCAAACTCCCAAAATTGAAAATATCTGAAGGCATTAGACCATCAAATTCAGATACACCCAATGCTTTTAGATCCGCAATAGTTTGTGGGTTTAAATCCACGTTAGCACCTGTGCTCAGGAAATTTACCGACACAAAAGCTCCAATTATAATACCTGCTGCAAAAAAGAAGATCCATTGCTCCTTTTTCCAATCATAGTGGAAGAAAGGAATTTTGCCAGGTATCACTGCAGCACAAACGTGCCTTAAGCTGTTAGATATACCAAAGGACTTATTCCCTAAAATAAGTAGTAGGGGTATGGTAAGGCCAATTATAGGTCCGGCAACATACCACGGCCAAGGCTGTAATATTAAGTCTATCATCTATATATACTAAGTAGTTTATGGTCTTAAACATATACGGCGGCATTATTAGTTCATATATCCATTTTATGTCATTTCTGATATTATTTTATAATATTCCATGGGTTTTCAACCTTACCACAGGCAATGGGGTCATGTATTTATGAAGTTAATCAAGCTCTTAATAATTCTTGTTTTTGCCTTGGGCTGTCGGAAGGATAATCCAACGCCAGAGGGTAAGGGAAATGTACAAATTAGAGTTTGGAATGGCTCGCCCTATGTTTTTGATGACCTTTTTATTGACACTAATGGAGGGCTCAATGATTTTGGGAAAGTCATGCCAGGAGCACTATCGGACTACAAAAAATTTGTTTTTGCTTACCGATATGCCTATGTCTCTTTTAAAATAGATGGTAAAGCTTACACGCTGCAACCTATTGATTACACAGGCGAGGAGAAGCTTGAAGATGGCAAGTACACTTATAAAATTGACGTTACGGACCTTAATTCCGATTGGGCCAATGTGGATTTCATAATAGATTAAATCTCCAGTTAAGCCTACAACAGCTCTATTTTATTACGGGAAAGCTTTACTCTTTCTATTTTTTCGAGTTGTTTTAGTAATCTAGAAACAACTTCTCTAGAGGTAGCCAGTTCATTTGCCAATTCCTCATGCGTACTGTATAAGATTCTTTGGCCTCCCGTTATTTGAATTTTCTTTTTAATTAAGTCCAGTAATCGCTGATCTAGTTTATTAAAGGCTATGGAATCAATAGTTTCTAACATATCCTCAAGACGTTTTTGATAGGTACTAAAAACAAAGTTTTTCCAAGAATCAAATTGACACATCCAATCGTTCACCTTTTCATTGGGAATCAAAATCAGCTTTACAGACTCTTCAACTTGAGCAATTATTTCACTGACACTGCCCGCTTGGCAGCAGGTTAAAGACATGGCACAACTATCTAAACTGCCTATATAATAGAGTAACACCTCTTTACCGTCGGGATCTTGTCTCATGACTTTCAAAGAACCCGATATTACAATTGGAATGTGTTTTATGTATCCACCGGGTTTCATGAGGTACTCTCCAGATTCCATTTCTAAATAGGTGCCACAGAGTTGAAGCTCTTTAATGAGATTTTGCTCAAAAAAGCCCTTGAATTTATCCTGAAAAAAGTCTTGTGTCAAATCCATCTGCGTTTATTCATTAAATCAAATATAGGTGGCCTCTGGCCGATAAAAAAGCCCCCAAAAGTAATTTATGGAGGCTTATAAAAGGATAGAAATACGCTTACCTTATCGTCTTAATTTCAAATTTAAGTTTGGCCGGTGTATTTCGGGGAATAATCTGCTGATTACGCAAATATTCTAAACTGTAGACATTTGAGATGACCTTTGAGAATTTGGCAAAAACATCTTTAGCTTCTTTAATCGTTTTAGGGAAACTGGCGGTACCTCCATTACCAGAGAGCTTTGTCAGAATTTGCTGATCCACACCGCCGTCTCCGTCCAAACCAATGGCGAAACTGGTTATTTTATACGTATTGTTATCTGATTTAATTCTGTTCAAAAGATAATCTACATTAACGTTTGGAGATGAATTATTGTCAGAACCATCCGTAAAGACAAAAAGAACCTTGCTCTGAGAGTCGGAGTCTTGTAGCATGTCTATTCCTATATCCACGGCATCGTATAGAGTGGTGAACTTACCCTGTTTCAAGCCGTTCACATAATTTTTAAGTTCAGTTCTGTCGGTAGTCAGTGGATGAGCTTGTACGTCATCCGCAAAGTCTACCACGCCCATTTGAACTACAGAGCGGTCGTCAAAGACTTGGTCTATGAAATCATTGGCATAAGATTTAATGGTAGAAAAGTCTGCACCTAGAGATTCTGACCTATCTAAGACTAAAACCACCGAAATATCTTCCGACTGGTCAAAGGCCATGGTAAATTCAATATCTTTTTTCCAGACCCCATTTCTGAGTTCGTAGGCCGTGATGTCATCAATATTGTAATTGTTAGAATTTTGGTCAATAATTCTGAAATTATCAATCTCTACTTTAGTGAAGGTTCCTCCAGAGGCTGTGCCTTGGAAGGTTTTACTAAAGTCAATCTTAATTTCACGAGAAGTATTTAACTCGTCAAACCTTACTTCAGGAGTTCTACCAGTAGTATTCCAAAAGTCAAGATAAATTTCAAAAGATGTTCCTTTAGGGTTAACGTCACTTCCTCCGTTGCACGAAAAAATGCTGAAAGAAACCGCTAAAAGAGATACCCGCAGCAAGGCGGAATTCTTGAAGAATTTCATGTCTAATTTTATTTTGTTAAGCACGTAATTTTAAACGACGAGATATCTTATTTCATTATATGAGCATAAGAAAATCTTGTAATTTAGCGTAAAGATATAAATATGGCAGTAGGAATCATAATTTTGGCCGCAGGAGAATCACGTAGAATGGGGCTTCCCAAGCAACTTTTAGATATAAATGGAAAAAGTATGCTTAAAAGTACCGTGGATGAGGCATTAACTAGTGAATATAAGCCCGTTACAGTAGTGGTGGGGGCCAGGAAAGAAAAGGTAATGCCTGAACTGTCTAAACTACCCATAAACATTGTAGAGAATCCTCTTTGGCAGACAGGTATGGCAAGCTCAATTTTGAGAGGTTTGGCAGGAACTTACCTAATAGAAAAAAACTTAGACGCTGTATTGATTATGACTTGCGATATGCCTGAGGTGAGTGCCGAATATATACAAGAGATAGTGAAAGCTTCAGAGAATACTGATAAGGTCATTGTCGCTAGCCAATATCAGAAGAGTATCGGAGTGCCTGCTTTATTCAAAAAAGAGATTTTTCATGATTTATTAGGCTTAAAAGGAGATGCTGGGGCACGTCAAATTTTTAAAGCTCATAAAGATGATATCTTAGCGATTCCGTTTCCTGGCTTGGGTCTAGACATAGACACCAAGGAAGACTACTTAAATTACATAGATGCCCAAGATTAATCTGACAGCCATTTCCTTTTACTTAGCCTATCCTTTCTTAATAGGTATTTCCATTCTTCCATTTCCGATTCTATATTTTTTATCGGACTATGTCTTATATCCTATCTTGTATTTATTTCTGGGTTACAGGAAAAAGGTAGTAAGTATGAATTTAGAAAATGCATTTCCAAACAAACCAGTAGGAGAGAGAAAGCAGATTGAAATGCGGTTTTATCATTATTTGTGCGATTTGTTTGTCGAGTCTTTGAAGGGACTTACTATTTCAAAAAAGAGGTTATCCGAAAGGTGTGTTTATGAGTTTGATGAAAACTTAACAGACAAATGGTATGTCGAGGGCAGAAACTTTGTAGTGACTTTAGGACATTTTGGTAATTACGAATGGCTAGCAATGACCTTAGATGCTAATTTTAAACATAAGGGTTCTGGACCCTTTCACCAAATGAAAAACCCTTACTTCAATGAAATGTTCCGAAAAATGAGGACGAAGTTTGGCACTCATATGTACCCAACTTTTGAGACCTATAAAATGATTGCTGAAGGCTATGCCAAACCCTTTTTTATCACTTTGGCAAATGACCAATCAGCCCCACCGCTAAAGTCTTACTGGACTACCTTTTTAAATCAAGATACTTCCTTCTTTTACGGCACAGAGAAAATTGCTGTTCAGTTTGACATGCCGGTATTATTTTGTGAAATATCCAGACCCAAAAGAGGCTTTTATAAGGCGACTTTCAAGTTAATTACAGAAAACCCAAAAACTGAAAAGGTCAACAGTACTATAGAACAGCATTCAAAACTGTTAGAGAGGCAAATAAATGAGAGACCAGAATTATGGCTTTGGAGTCATAGAAGATGGAAGCACAAAAAGCCCAAAGACTCCTCCAAATAGTTTGGCACAATTACGAGGATTGGCTTTATGACACTGACAAAACTTAAGAACAGAAATTAAAAACAAAGTTTATCATAAATCTAACTCACCAACACCTTGTCTAATTATTTCAAAATCGTCTTCTGTGGCATCTATAATGGTAGAAGCATCCACACCACACCATCCTCCATTAATAATAATGTCTGCCTTGTTTTCATTCTGTGCAGTGATAATTTCTATTTCATTTGGGTATTCTAAAAGGTCATCTACATCATCTTTTACGGAGGTTGTGATAATCGGGTTTCCTAAGTGCTCTACAATAGCTTTTGGTACCGGATGGTCAGGTACCCTAATTCCAATGTTTTTACGGTTAGATTGAAAGAGTTTAGGTAGCTTTCCTGTAGCAGGCAAAATAAAGGTAAACGGACCAGGCAATGCCTTTTTCATTACTTTAAAGGCTTTATTCGAGACTTTCGCATAGTCTGCAATATTGCTTAAATCGCTACATACAATAGAAAAATTATTCTTTTTAACCTTGATGCCTTTCAAGGCACAAAGTTTTTCTACAGCTCTGTTTTGATAAATATCACAGCCCATTGCATAAACAGTATCCGTAGGATAGATAATGATCCCTCCGTCTTTTAGGCATCTAACAATCTGTTCGATCTTATTAGGGTCTGGATGTTGTTCGAATATTTCAATTATTTCCGCAGCCATGATTACTTGTTAGGATAGTCTAAAATGAGTTGACAAAAAGCTTTAACTCCGTTGATGAAGCCAGATTCATCTAAATAAAAGTCAGGAGTATGGTGTGCTGCCACATCTATCGCCTTCTTATTTGGATCTTTTCCGCCTAGAAAGAAGAAAAGCCCTGGAACCTCCCTAGCAAAATAAGAAAAGTCTTCTGCTCCTAAAATTACTGGTGTTTCAGAAACAGAATTTTGACCAATTGCTTTTTGTAATGAAGGAAGCATTTTTTTTGTTAAGGCCACGTCATTTACCGTCACGGGATAACCATTTTCAATAAATACTGTGGCCTCTGCTCCTGCACTTTTAGCAATGTTTTCGGCTACTTCTTTAATTCTTCTATGCACCAGAGTTCTTTGCTCAGGGTCTAGGGTTCTGATGGTTCCTATCAATTTTACCTCTTCAGGGATGATGTTATGCCTGTTACCGCCATGGATAGACCCTACGCTAACTACCGCAGGGTTTTCTACTAAATTGACGCTTCTGCTAACGATAGTGTTTAGCCCCATCACGATTTGCGAAGCGGCTGTAATGGGATCAATTCCTGCCCATGGCTTGGCTCCGTGCGTTTGTTGACCTTTAACGGTAATGTAAAATTGATCTACTCCTGCCATCGCCGGACCAGCTTTGTATTCAATATCACCGGCCGAGATTTTAGAACCAATATGTAAACCAAAAATAACATCTACATCGGGACTTTTTAAGGCCCCCTCTTTGACCATTAAATCTGCACCAAACTCTATTCCTTCTCCAAAAACGCCTTCTTCGGCGGGTTGAAAGATGAACTTGACTGTCCCTTTCAGATTCTTTTTATGCTTTAATAGAACTTCAGCGGTAGCCATTAAGATGGCCATATGGCTGTCGTGACCACAGGCATGCATCACGCCAGTTTCATTGCCTTTATAATTAACTTTTACGATTGATTTGAAATCCAAGGGAACCCTTTCTGTAACTGGAAGTGCATCCATATCGGCCCTAAGGGCCATTACAGGACCTGGCAGATCTCCTTTTAAAACTCCTATAACGCCGGTTTTAGCTACATGCTCCTGAACGGTCATGCCCAAGGATTTTAAATGTGCAGCAATTATCTCAGCAGTTCTGACCTCTTGATTTCCTAATTCTGGGTGTCTGTGAAAATCTCTTCGCCATTCAATTAGTTTGGGTTCGATTTCCGAAATTGTTTGTGCCATTGTAGCCTCTTGGGCATAGGTTGAACCAAGGTTTAGGAACAACAGAGCTAGTACAAATATTGATTTCATTCTTAATCTATGGTTTAGCTTTGAGGCAATATAAAACTTCCTAGCAATGGAAATCCTTATTTAAAGTAAAAATGTACATTTCTAGGCTTTGAGCAAACGGCTTCTGGAAATATATCTGTCCAATAGCCCAATTTATTGGGTTTAATTTAAGAAATTAAATTTTCAAATAATCATCAAGAATGAGTATAAAACTGGTTAATAGTGTCCTCTTTTTTATACTAGCGAGTCTTTGTGCAAAAGCACAAGTCACTACATCGGCTAATCCTCCATCAATCAAATGGCAGCAGATTGAAAATGACAATAGTACTGTGATCTTCCCAAAGGGGCTAGAAAGTCAAGCTTATAGATTCGCCACTATCATAGATTTAATTGATAAAAACAAAAGACGATCTATTGGCCTAAAAGCCTCTAAAATCCCTATTGTAATGCACGGTTTGAGCATGGAACCGAATGGTTTTGTGGCAAGCGTACCATTTCGTTCAGAGATATACACCACCCCTTTTTCTAATTGGAATGTTTTAGGGCAGGTAGATTGGTTAGATGTATTGGCAATTCATGAGTACAGACATGTGCTTCAAAATGACAATGCAACAGTCGGGTTTTCCAAATTGGCAAAGATTATTACTGGAAGATCGGGCTGGTCTGCGATCCTTGGTTTTACAGATCCAGCATGGTTTGCGGAAGGAGATGCCGTGGTGTCGGAGTCTTTATTAACCAATGCCGGTAGGGGAAGGTTGCCATCTTTTACAGAAGAAGTACGAGCCAATATGTATGCTGGGAAGTCTTTTAGCTACAATAAGTCTCGGAACGGCTCTTTTAAAACGCTTATGCCTTCTCATTATCCATTTGGATATCTTTTAAATTTAAAAGCAAGAAAAGACTTCGGAAACGATATTTGGGCTTCTGTAATTCATGATGCCAATTATTTTAAATCATTAATTTATCCTTTTTCGGGAGCCATCAAAAGAAATACTGGACTTAAAGCAAAAAAACTCTTTGAAGCCGCATATACTGATTTTGAGGCACAAAATAAGTTGATTTTAGAAAGTTCGGATTTAATGCCCTTTGAGAACGTCAATGAACCACACAAGAAGGAGGTAGAAAACTATACCTATTCCCACGTTTTAGGAAATGGAGATCTGGTTGTCAGAAAATCCACATTCAAAGAAACCCCACATCTAATCAGGATGAAGGACGGCAAACGCTTAGTGGACATTGGTCATTCAAACAATAGTTACATTTCCTATTCAAAAAAAACAGCCATTTGGCTTGAGAATCAAACTTCTCCAAGATGGGATAATGTAGACTTAGCGAGAATTGTTCATTTTGATTTTTCTTCTGGTGAAAAGACAGTACTACAAGAAAAAGAGCGAATTTATTATGCGGCTATTTCGCCTGATGATAAGCGTTTTATCAGTGTTAAAGTTGACTTGAACCTTGATTTTGGCCTTGGCGAGTATGACAAGGAAAGCGGCTCTTTAATAATGAGTTTATCAAATGAGGAAGATTGGGAAATAGGATACCCTATGTACGACCTTACAAAGCCCATTCTATATTACATCGTCAAAAAGAATAGTCTGCTGGCCATAGTTAAACACCAGCTAGTAACTGGCGAAAAAACGCTATTAACAAATTGGGAGAACAACGTTATGGTAGAGCCTTCACAAACGGAGGATTATATTCTTTTTAGAGGTACATTTTCAGGCATAGATAACGTTTATGCCGTTTCTAAATCTGGCGACAAACAGATTCGGAAGTTAAGTTCTGTACCAGTGGCTGCTGGATACCCAGCTTATAACCTAGAGAGTAAAGAATTACTTTTTAGTAATTCCACCAATACAGGTTACTATGTAGCTAAATCTAAACTTGACATAGCCTCTTCTAAGGTTATTAAGCCAACTTCCTCTAAAGAATCCATAGTTTATAAGGACCTTAATGCTTTACCAGAGAATGATAATATTTTGGATAAACTTCCTGATAATTCCTATGAATCTAAACCTTATAGAGGCTTTTTTAGTGGGTGGAAGTTTCACTCATGGGGCCTTATTCCCGCTTTCGGTTCGTCCACTGAAAATTCCAATATACCTAGCTTGTCAAGCTCGCAAGTTTATGTAAACATGGACGATATATTGGGAGCAAACAGCCTCAACCTAGGCTATACACGCTATCTAAGTGAGGATGAAAATGCCTACAGTGTAGATTATGGCATGGGTAAGTATTTTGTTAAACTCAATCTGGGTTATGAGTATAGAGGTAGAAAAGTGGAGGCCCTGCGTGGGAATAGAATTTTGGAGTTTGACGAACAAGAAGCTACAGTGGGTCTATCTGTGCCTTTAGAAATGATTGCCGGCAACTACACCTGGAGAACAAACGCTGCTGCCAACTGGAAAGGTATTCAGCAATTTAGGGCGAGTGAGTTTTTTGGTTTTGATAATTCTAAGTTCGGGCTTTATGAGGTAAGCGGAAACGTTTCTGCGATTCGACGAAGGGCTTATCAAAACCTGCAACCGAGATTTGGATTTACTTTAGGAGCTAATTTTGCAAGGTCGTTTAAAGTGGATATTGCCGAACGTCTCGTACTCAGTAACACTATTTTCCTTCCCGGTATTGGGAGAAATCATGGATTGGAGATCCAGCAAGCCTATTATTCCGAACCATTACCAGAGACTATTCCTGATAATGTTTACCGCTTTCCATTCCAATTTTCAGTGGGAAGAGGTCGAGAAAGCATTCCTTTCTTTCAACAAGCTTACAGGACTTCTGTTAATTACCGCTTACCCTTACTTTATCCAGATTTCGGACTGAATGGCATCACATATTTTAAGAGACTGAGAATGAATTTATTTTTTGACTATGCCCATATTAAAGACAGAGAAGGCCAAACGAACTTAAATTCAATAGGAGGGGAGCTTAGATTGGACCAAACTTTTCTGAACTTTGCCGATATACCAGTAGGAATAAGAGTGGGCTACAGATTCAAAAATGAATTCTTACCAGATTTAAGTCCCGTTTTTGTGAATTTTATATTTGGAGATTAGGATAAAACTAGGTCTAGTAAAGTTTTAGTTCTTCTAGAATATTGGACTTACAGTACTGAAACGAATTGATGTTTAAAAGCACATATTCAATTTATTCTGCCACTTATGAAGGTCCTTTAAAATAATAAAGGCCTTGAAAGGTAAGTCTAGAGATATGGCACGTGGACGATAAAAAAATCAAACTTCGTCTATCTTTTACGTATTTTACTTCGACAGCTACGAACTTCATAAAATTATTGAATGTTAATCCTCCAGAACTGAAGGCATGTAGTAAACAGTCCTACATCATTTTCACGGAAAACTTTTTTAAATAAATAAAAAAATGCTAAAGAATTCATTGTTCCTCTCAATGCTTTTTATGTTTCAATTTCAAATTTCAGAGGCCCAATATGCAGTAGATTCTACGCTACTTAAAAAAGAATTCTTTGATTTAGATGAAGCACTTGAGCAACCAGAACTTGTATTTAGGTTAAACTTGAGTAATCAAGCCATACAGTTACCAGATGATATTTGGACAAAATTCCCAAACTTACTTTACCTAAGCTTGAAAAACGATCACCTCAAAGAAATTCCCAAGGGTATTGGTGATCTCAAAAAACTTGAAATTCTGGATTTAAGTGGCAACGATTTTAGATCACTACCTTCAACTTTTAGTAACCTTACAAGTTTGCAAGAGCTGTATTTGGAAAACGATCACCTCAAAGCAATCCCCAAAGGAATTGGTAATCTCAAAAAACTTAAAATTCTGGATTTGAGTGGAAACGATTTTAGAACACTGCCTTCATCTTTTAGTAATCTTACCAATTTGCAAGAACTGTATTTGAATGACGATAAATACTTTCAGTTAGAAAAAAGTATTCCCATTCTATCTCAATTACCAAAACTAACCTCACTTCATCTTGAAAATGATAATTTAAAAAAGTTGCCCAGTAGTATTTTGAAACTCAACTATTTAGAATCACTTTATCTAAACAATAATCAATTCAAACAGCTACCAGAAGAATTAAATGGATTGAAAAATTTAAAATATGTCGATTTTCAAAAGAATTACATGAGGATTCCAAATCAAGATACACAAAGCGAAAATATAGGATTGAAAATCGTATTCTAGGTCTTAATATGAATTAGTGTTTTATAGCTTGTTAATATTAAGTAAGAACTCATCTGATGAATTCTACTTCAAGATTAAGTGATACTAAGAATAAAAGGCGACGCTCTACTTTCATGAAGATCTAAAACAGTTAAAGAAATTTATGCACTATCCATAGTCCCAAAAACTAAACTCTCCAGAAAATTCTCTAGTTCTTTGGGATCTTTAGAATCTGAAAAGTCACAGAGTTTTGGCAAATGGTGCATGAAGAAGTATTGAAAGTGAGAGGCTTCAATTAAAGTACTAGCCAACGTGTGGCTGTACTTAAAAGTGGATTTGTACTCTATAAATACGGTAGCAATCATAGAGCAGAGGTCTTTGTAGGGCTTGTAGAGCATTTCTTTGTTATTGTCATCTACTTCCTTTGAAAGATAGGTTTTACTTCCTTCGGCAATAACTACATAGTACAAATCCTTAGGGTCTAACCAACTCAAAAAACTGTTGGAATTATCTTCCCGAACCAATAAATTTATAATCTTAAGAATCTTTTGCTTAGGCTCTAAGATGTTGTTAATACTAAACATAACTTGAAATTCAATATAGGCCCAGTACCAGTCCACTAAGTAAATGAGTAACTTATGCTTGTTTTCAAAGTAGCGGTAAATGGTGGCTTCTGTGGTAGGGATTTCTTTAGCTAGTTTTTTAAACGTAAAGGCTTCATATCCTATCTCAGAGAGCATTTTTAGTCCTTTTTGGACTATTTGCTCTCCTAAAGAAGTGGAATGAGGGTCTTTTAAAAAAAGTTTACTATTGAGCTTTACGTTAAAATCTACTTCCATTTTAATCTAAATTGAATTCAAAAATAGTAGTATCTGTCTAATTTATCAAACCGAATGAAATATTTATAATAGTATTACTATCATATCCTTAAGCTTTACTATATTTGTTCAAAATTTATACCATGGCAACAAGCAGCAGCAATCGTACGGAAATAGGAGCAGCTATCAGGAAAATTTTTAAACTCCTTTGGCTGGATAAAAAAGACATCACGGATATCTATATATACTCTATTTTTGCAGGCTTAGTATCACTTTCATTGCCTTTAGGAATACAAAGTATTATCGGCTTCGTGATGGCGGCAGATATGTCTACTTCTATTGCCATTCTTATTGCTCTCGTGTTATTAGGGACTTTTTTTAACGGTTGGCTCCAAGTAAAGCAATTAGAAATCGTTGAAAAAATAGAGCAGAAAATATTCGTCCGATATGGTATGGAATATGCTCAAAGACTGCCTAAGCTTGATATTTCTAAGTTAGATTCATACCATTTACCAGAGTTGGTTAATCGCTTTTTTGATGTATCCAGTCTTCAAAAAAGCTTACATAAACTGTTGGTAGATATTCCAGCTTCCGTTATTCAAATACTTTTTGGAACTATTCTCCTAGCTTTTTACCACCCTTTGTTTATCGCCTTTGGATTGATGCTGCTCCTTATTGTTATTCTTATTCTGAGGTATACTTCCAATAGAGGGTTTAAGACTTCGATGGAAACCTCTGATTATAAATATAAAACCGTGGGTTGGTTTGAAGAAATGGCAAGGAGTATAAAATCATTCAAATACGCTAAAGAGACCTCTCTGCATTTAGAAAAAACGGATAATATTATTAGTGATTATATACGTGCTAGGACATCGCATTTTAAGATACTGAAGGTTCAATACTGGAGTATGATTAGTTTCAAACTTCTTATTATAGCCGCAATGCTTATTTTGGGGGTGACTTTACTTCTTCAACAGCAGATTAACATAGGGCAATTCATTGCTTCTGATATCGTGATTATTGCCATTATTGCTTCCGTAGAAAAGCTCATAGTTAATATGGACCAGGTTTATGAATCTTTAACCGCTGTAGAAAAAATAAATAAAGTGGCTCAGGCTGATTTAGAGCCCAATGGAAGTTTAAAACTAAATACGGATGTAAAAGCTATTTCCATTCGGTTTGAGGATGTTTCCTTTGGTTATACTAAGGATAACCTACAGCTTAAAGAGATTAACTTAAATGTCAAGAAAGGGGAATGGTTAATGATTAGAGGTGGAAGTGGAGCAGGAAAAACAACATTACTGAGACTGCTAACAGGAGCTTTTCAAGACTTTTATGGTAAAATCCTCGTTGACGATATTCCTATTCGGAACTATGATTTTCAGTCTCTCCGAAATCAAATGAGCATGCTTTTGGGTCAGCAAAATATTTTTCAAGGCACAGTTCGAGAGAATTTAAGTCTAAATAATGCTGATGTTGACCTGAGTAATATTATAGAAATGTCGGAGTTGACTGGTTTGCAGAAATACATAGAAAGCCTTCCATTTGGGTATGATAGTCTTCTAGATCCTGTTGGGAAACGGATTCCAGCTCAGATAAGGCAACAACTATTAATGACAAGAGCACTGGTAGGTAAGCATAGTTTAGTCCTTATGGAAACGCCATTTAAATATTTAGACCAGAACCAAATTGATAAACTTGTTACGAAGCTCAAGTCTGATGGAAGTACGGTTATCATTACTTCGGAAAATAGTTATTGCGAAAAATTCGCGGACCAAATTGTTGTCTTGGAAAAAGGAAAGCTAAAATCATGAGCAAAGAATACAAACAGACTACTTTCTTGACCGAGGAGCTAAAAGGAAGTGTAAAATCTTTCGGTGAGATTTATCGAATTGATAAGAAAAGCTCTGCTTTAAAATGGTTTATTGGCCTTTTTTGCCTGAGTATACTCTTTTTGTTTCTGCCTTGGACTCAGAATATCCGAGCTAAAGGTAAAGTGAGTACACTGAGACAAGAAGATAGGCCACAGGAGCTAAATACTATAATCCCAGGGAGAATAGAGCAATGGTATGTAAAAGAAGGAGATTACGTAGTCAAAGGAGATACGATTCTGAGGCTAGGAGAGGTTAAGGTAGAGTATTTTGACCCAACGTTGATAGCTCGAACACAAGAGCAAATAAAAGCCAAATCTGAAAGTATAGAAGCATACCAAGGAAAGGCTATTACGGCGAGTAGTCAAATGGAAGCCATGCGTGAGGCTAGGAAGTTTAAGCTGCAGTCTGTAGATAATAAACTCCTTCAGCAGAATATGAAAATTTCTAGCGACAGCGTGGATCTTTCGGCGGCTAATAATGCTCTTTTAGCTTATAGCAGACAGTTTAAAGCGGCTCAAACCATGCTAGACAGCGGAGCGATTTCTGTAACGGACTTAGAAAAAAAGAGAATAGATTATCAAAATGGGCTGGCGAAGGTCAATAGCGTTCAAAATAAACTGTCTCAAAGTAGACAGGAATTCCTAAATCTTCAGATTGAAAAGAGCTCGGTAGTCCAGGACTATTTAGAGAAGCTTTCTAAGACAGAAGGGGATCGTTTTAGCAGTTTGTCTTTAGCGGCCAATGGAGCTGCTGAAGTCGCTAAATTGGAGAATCAAGTAGCTAATTATGAGGCTCGTAGACAGCTTTATTTTATTCTAGCTCCACAGGGGGGGCAAATAACCAAGGCTAGGAAATCAGGAATAGGGGAAATCCTTAAAGCCGGTGAAAACATTGTAGAGATAGTTCCTCTAAGCCCTCATTACGCTGTAGAGCTATTTGTGGAACCTATGGATTTACCATTGATCCAGAATGGACAACAGATACGATTTGTCTTTGATGGCTTCCCTGCTATAGTTTTCAGTGGCTGGCCTCAAAGTAGCTACGGTACTTTTGGCGGTGTTATAACAGCCATCGAGACATCTGTAAGCCCGAATGGTAAGTTTAGAGTTTTGGTGGCCGAAGACCCCAATGACAGGAATTGGCCAAAAACATTACGAATGGGTGGTGGTGCAAACGGCATTGCCTTGCTTAAAGATGTTCCTATTTATTATGAACTGTGGCGAAATATTAACGGATTCCCGCCACAATACTACCACTTAGAAAAAGAAGTGCCAAAAGAGAAGAAAAAATGAGGTTAATATTAGTTTTGGGCTTGTTATTACCATTGCTAACTGAGGGGCAAGATCTACTTTCGTATGAGGCCTTTTTGTCAGCTTTTGAAGACAATCATCCTGCTTTTAAGATTTCAAAGGCGAATATTGGACAGTCTGAGGCTGCGTTATTGTCCTCTAGAGGAGTTTTTGACCCTACGTTTTCAATTTCCTCCAATAACAAAACATTGGACGGTAAGCAGTACTACATGGAGCAAAACCCTGAGATTAAATGGCAAACGCCCTATGGATTAAGGATAAAGGCGGGGAACGATTACAACGTAGGTGAGTTCTTAAATACTGAAGTAACGCCAGGAAACCTGTCATATATGGGATTAGAACTTCCTGTTTTAAAGGGTTTACTCATTGATCAAGAAAGAGCCACTAGAAAGCAGGCCGAAATAATGGTTTCGCAGAGTACAGAAGATCAAAGGAATTATTTAAATGATGTCTATTTAGAGGCCATTGAGCATTATTGGCAGTGGGCTTCTGCTCATCAGATATATGTCCTTTTACAGAATCAAGAAGTAAACGCTCAGCGAAGGTTTCGAATAACCAAAGTGGGCTTTAGTAACGGAGCTAAATCTCAGGCAGATACCGTAGAGGCTTTTTTGCAGGTTCAAAACATTGAGCTTTTACAGCAAGAGGCTTTTATTGATTTCAGGACTAAATCCATTGCTCTTTCAGCTTTTTTATGGGACGCTCAGAGTGAACCCTACTTAATTAGACCAGATTTAAAGCCTCAGAACATGCCTGAAGCTCTCATAAATGTAGGTACAGAGGAGTTGGTGATTCAGGCTAAACTGAACCATCCTAAATTGGCTAGTTATAAGCTAAAACTTGACGGTTTAGCAGTGGAACGACTCCTCAATAGACAATCAGTATTACCTACTTTGGACTTGAAGTATAATGTGCTAGGCAGAGATTATTTCTTCGTAGAATCTGCGGCAAATCCCTATTTAAGAAACAACTATAAGTTTGGGTTTGACTTTAAAATACCGCTATTGCTCAGAGAGAGTAGAGGTAAATTTGAGAAGACCAAATTCAAAATCATTGAGACTAATTTACTCCAAAAACAAACGTCTTGGAACATTGAAAACAAAATAAGGGAGTATGGACTAGCTACGGAATTATTGGAGAAACAGCTGAGCACGGCAAGCAGTTTGGCCAGGAACTATGAATTTATGCTTAGGAATGAAGAGCTAAAGTTTAATCAAGGCTCCAGTTCCCTTTTTTTGATTATTTCTAGGGAGAATAAACTGATAGAGGCTCGTCAAAAGGTTCTAAATGTGAATCTCAAATATATCAAAGCTTATTATAAACAACGCTGGGCAGCGGGCCTTTTAGCTCCGCCGCTAGCCTAAATCTTAAAACAATGGTCTTAGTTCATTTGTTAGTCACAAAAAAGGAAACCGTAAACAAAATCGCTGATTGGCTCCTTAAAGTAAGTCAAGCAGTATCAGTAGAAATAGATTGGACAAGAGAACACTATATTTTGGAGGGCGGGGAAATAGTGAAAGAAACAGTTCACAAACTCACTTTTATAACCAAGGCGGCTAATTTCACCTCTATAGAAAAGTCAATTCAATTTGAGCATGGCGACCAGTTAAAAGAGCTCTACTCTGTCCCCGTAATCTATCAAAACTGGAATGCAGTAAAACAAATTGTTTCGGAGTAAAACACTCCGAAACAATTTAGAAACCAATTGGTTTAGACTACTACGTTTACGATTCTTTTCGGGACCACAATTATTTTTCGAAGAGGTTTGCCCTCCATCCATTTGATGACTTCGTCATTAGCTAAAACGGCTTTTTCTATCTCCGCTTTTGAGGTTTCAGCAGAGAAACTCAACTTAACGCGAACTTTTCCTCCTATTTGTATGGGGTATTCTATGGAATCTTCCTTCAAGTATTCCTCATTAAAATCTGGGAATCTCTGAGAAGTGACTGAGCCAGCTTCATTACCCAAAGCTGCCCATAACTCTTCGGCCACGTGCGGTGCATATGGAGATAAGATTACCATCAGCTCATTCAGAATATCCTTCTTATGGCAGTTTAAATCTGTGAGTTCATTCACGCAAATCATGAATGTACTTACGGAAGTATTGAAAGAGAAATTCTCAATGTCTGAACCTACCTTTTTTATGGCTTTATGAAGAGCTTTTAACTCATCCCCGTTTGGTTTTTCGTCAACCACTAAAGAATTTCCGTCCTGGTCAAAGAACAACTTCCAAAGCTTCTTTAAGAAACGATAGGTGCCTTCTATTCCCTTAGTGTCCCAAGGTTTAGCTTCCGTTAAAGGGCCTAAGAACATTTCATACAAACGCAATGTGTCTGCTCCGTATCGCTCCACCAAGGTGTCAGGATTAACTACATTGAACTTGGATTTTGACATCTTTTCTACTTCACTTCCGCAGATGTATTTTTCCCCTGAGCTCTGTAGGCCGTCTTCCAAAACGAATATAGCATCGTCTCCAATATCTAATCTTGACTTTTTGAAGGCTTCAATATCAAGGATGTCGTTGTCTACAATGTTGACGTCCACATGTATTCGAGCAGTATCATACTCGTTTCTCAAACCGTATGATACAAAAGTGGGGATCTTGGCATCTTTAACTCTGTATGCAAAGCTAGAACGCCCTTGAATCATCCCTTGATTGATGAGTTTTTTTGCGAACTCTTCTTTCTTTACAAACCCTTTATCCTTTAAGAACTTGTTCCAAAAACGGCTATATAACAAGTGACCTGTTGCATGTTCTGTTCCACCTACATATAAATCTACATCTTCCCAATAATCCAACGCTTCTTTAGAAGCAAAGGCGGCATCATTCTTAGCATCCATATAGCGGTACCAGTACCAGCTACTCCCAGCCCAGCCTGGCATAGTGCTTAATTCGTAGTCATAACTAATGAACTCCCCATCTCCTTCAGGAGAAGGGGCCGGGGATTGAGCTGTATACTTCCAACCCTTAGCCCTCCCAAGCGGTGGGTCACCAGCCTCCGTAGGCTTATATTCATCAATTTCCGGAAGGATAATTGGCAAGTCAGATTCATCAACTAAATAGGGTAGACCATTCTCCTTAAAATAGACAGGCACAGGCTCGCCCCAATAACGCTGGCGTGCAAAAACAGCATCTCTGAGTTTATAATTGATTTTGCCTTTTCCGGCGTTATTGGCTTCTATCCAGTTAATTAAGGTATCTGCGGCTTCTTGGTAGCCCATTCCGTTAATCATGCCGGAATTTATATATTTCCCTTCTTTGCTAGCATCAGCCGCTTCGTCTAGGTTGATCTGAACGTCAGAAATAGCTGGAATTGGTAAATTAAAATGTTTGGCAAAATTCCAGTCTCTTTGGTCTCCACTAGGCACTGCCATAACGGCTCCTGTTCCATAACCTGCTAGCACATAATCAGCAATCCAAATTGGTACCTGCTCGCCATTCACTGGATTAACACAATACGATCCGGTAAAAGCCCCTGAAACCGTTTTAACATCAGACATGCGGTCTAATTCCGAACGTTTCTGTGTTTCTAGCTTATAAGCTTCGATATCTGTCTTTTGTTCTTGCGTGGTCAAGATATCTACCCATTCGTGCTCAGGAGCTAATACCATGAAACTTACGCCATAAATGGTGTCAATTCTGGTCGTGAAAACCTCTACTTTTCCTGAGAAACCTCTTTCTTCTAATAAATCAGTTTCTGCTACTGGGAACTTGACAGAAGCTCCCTGTGAGCGTCCAATCCAGTTTTTTTGCTGTTCTTTTAAGGAATGAGACCAGTCTACTTCCACAAGGCCATCAATAAGTCGATCGCAGTAAGCCGTGATTCGCATCATCCACTGACGCATCTTTTTCTGAATCACAGGATATCCGCCACGCTCAGAAACACCGTCTTTCACTTCGTCATTAGAAAGCACCATGCCCAGTTCTGGGCAGAAGTTCACCATAGATTCAGAGAGGTAAGTCATCCTGTAATCTAAGGTGGTTTTATACTTTTGATCGTCAGAATAATTATTCCAGTCCTCAGCAGAAAATTCTGGTAATTCGTCTTGGCAAACAGCATTGGCCGCTGAAGAGCCCGCTTTAGCAAAAAGTGCTTCCAAGGTCTCTATATCTTCGGCTTTGTCTGCATCTTTATTATACCAGCTATTAAATAGCTGCATGAAAATCCACTGCGTCCACTTGTAATATTCAGGCGAAGAAGTTCTTATTTCTCTACTCCAGTCATAGCCAAAGCCTATATTCTTCATTTGACCTATGTAAGTCTCAATGTTCTTTTCGGTGGTAATGGCAGGATGTTGACCCGTTTGAATGGCATATTGCTCGGCGGGTAAACCAAAAGAGTCAAAACCCATAGGGTGTAAGACATTAAAACCTTTTAGTTTTTTATAACGACTATAAATATCAGAGGCTATATAGCCCAATGGATGCCCCACATGTAGCCCAGCCCCAGAAGGGTAAGGAAACATATCTAGGACATAAAACTTAGGTTTGGAGTGGTCTATCTCAACTTTATAGGTCTCGTTTTTCTCCCAAAACTGTTGCCATTTCTTTTCTATCACCGATGGATTGTAAGCTCCCATTTATGCCGTTTAATCTTAAATTTTGGCAAAAATAGGGAATTGGTGGGAGAGTGTCTAGAAAGGGTTTGTCTATTGAGGTTTTTTGTAAGGCGTCTGGTGTTTAGATGCTTGATGTTGAATTTATGTTGTTACGTTGCTCTGCAAAGCTTTCAGCTTAGCAAGGGTGTTCATCAGCCTTTGGCTGATATCGAGTGTTTTACTTCAATAATTATATGGTTAAACCGGAGGTTTTAAATCACCACACCAACGCTGGAAGCATCGGAGAGCCTGTTGGATGTGGGGTGTATGATGTCCAATGTTTACTGTCAGGTCGAGCGAAGCCGAGACCAGTCAACTTGGGGTAAATTTAACTTGAGCCTTAAGTTTTGGAACTAATTTATCCAAACGTTTATCCTATCCCTTAGTCTTTCCTTTAAAAAACTAAGATCATCATAAAGTATATGTGCATAGTGGTTAGTATCAAAATGTGCATTCTCAAAATCTGACGTCCTACAGAGATATATTACTGGTTTACCTAAACCAAGAGCATAACCTGCCTCGAAGTAAACGCCATTCTTTAGCTGAGTGAAATCAGCAACTAGAAATTTACATTGTTTAATTTCGGAAAGCATAGCATCATTAATCGTTGTTTCGGAATTTATTCTCACTTCGTCTATCAATATAGGGTCATAACCACATTCTTTAATAGCATTTTTTATTGTCTCTCTTGTTTCTCTTTGGTCTGGCGAAAAAGACATTGCAACGAATGCTCTTTTTGACTGACTTGCTTGTTCGTTAATCTGAATTACTTTTGAGAGTCCATCAAAAGTGAACCGAATTAGAACTAAATAATGTCCGTCTTTGGAGTTTGCCTCTTTTCCGTCAATATACCCTTGACTATAAAGCACTAATATATAATTATTCATTTCCTCTCTATTTCTAAAGTAAAGAGATTTAGCAAGGACTTCTTTTGGGGTTTCTTCAGGTAGTTTTACAAGTCCTCCATCAAAAGGTTGATGCTTATAGAGATATTTAAGAAGTGAGTTTGCTTTTTCTTCCGGAGTTTTAGGAAACCAAGCTTGACTTATGGCATGTTCTAATAAACTGTTATCTAGGAACTCATCAGGATTATAAGGTAACTTATCATTAAGTAGAAGTCCAAAAAGAATATGTTTGTGAGTTTCAACGAATTCGCTGTTCACATGGGCTTGATGAAATCTAAAAAGGCGACTTTCTCCATTAACAGTAACAAAATACTCTTTTGCATCAACTGTAGTCGGTGTGTTTTGCGTTTCGAGGTCTGTTATGTAACACTTTTCTGGAGCCGGCATTATTCCCATGACAATTGGTATTAGTGGATTTAATAAATTTCAATGCATTCCAAAAATAATCATTTTTTATAGTATCCTGCCCCAATAATAGTGTCGTTCTGTTTTCTGTTTAATCAGAAAGGTGGACTTTTGGAACAAAAAAAACGGCCTCACTTAAATCAAGTAAAGCCGTTTTATCATTTGGAATGTTTCTCCTAAGAAAGAGCCCCCTTAGCAAACTGAAAGCACTTACCTACCTCTGTTACAGCATCAGAGTTTTTTGGAACTTTGTACTCTAATTCTATGGTGCAGGGGATGTCGTACTTTTTATCTCTTATCAGTGTCAGTATTTCTTTTATTGGTGTGTCACCTTCTCCCCACGACAAATTATCTCCACCATTCGCTTTGGTTTGACGGTCTTTGATGTGCATACTCGTAATTCTATCATGACGAGCTTCTATCAGCTTTAATAAGCTTTCTTTGGTGTTATCACCACCGGCGGCTATATAATGACCGCAGTCTAAGTTCATGGAGTTATATGGAGATTGTGCCAGAGCTTCGTCCCAAATAGTATCATTTGCCGTGGTATGAAGGTGATATCCCACATATATTTTATGTTTCTCACCAAATTTACCTAGTCTTGCGGTTTGAGCAGAATCACCTGGTAGCTCTACGGTCACAGAGGTAGCTCCCAGAGCTTTTGCGGCCTTCATGCCATATTCTATTTCGGCATCGGTATTATCTACGCCAAAGGCTCTTGGCTTAAAAGCGTAAATGCTAACACCAGCTTTTTTATACATTTTCGCAAATTCCTTGAAAGGTTTCATGGAAGCTGTTTCACGCCATTTGGTCACATCTTTAGCGTATTGGTCCATTTGAGCACGTTCTTCGTCGGTTGGCCTTCTTCTTTTTCCGTTGACAAAAAACGACCTGAAATCTATTGGGTTTTTAGGCATTCCTGCAAATTCTTCAGCAGGCTCTCCCATAAGTTCTATGGCCGAAATGCCCGCATCTACGCAGTATTGAAGCACTTCTTTCGCACTGCCAGGCAAACTTCTAAAGGAGTAAGTGATAGCTCCAATTTGAACGCCATTTATCAATGAGTTTGGTTTTGTATCAAAAGCAAAAGCTTTAGAACTAAAGGCTAAACCTCCTAATAAGGCAGCAGAAGAGCTGTATATAAAATCTCTACGTTTCATGTGATTACATTAAGGGTTGATTAATAATGTTTCAATGTAGGGATTTTGAGATTAACTAGGACAAATATTAGACTAAGTAGGTGTTTTATTTGACCAGTAGCCATTCCTCCTAGGAAATTCATTATTAATGGTGGCAATGATGCATAGCTTAAATTGACATAAAATTAAAGCCAAACTCAACAATACTCACTTATAGCCAGTATTCTAAAGTGTTTGTCATGGTTTTGGTGGTTTTCCTCTAAAACCGATAGACTTTATCTCTTATTCAAGGCAGATTTCTATTCAGGACAGCCACCAATTGTGGCTTCGAAAACTTCATTTGTTCCGGCCTGAAAGCCCTCATTTAGCAGGATGTGATTACCTGCTTGGTAAGTTGTGGGCGTTGAAACATTGGCTTTGCTAGTTATGGTTTGACTTGCAGAGTAAGCTCCAGGAGCCAAATTGCCTAACGCATGGTTTAAGGTTGGTGGGCATGGGGTAGTACCAGCAGAAATACTAACAATATAGTCTTCAATTTCACCATAGCCTTGGCCGTCTGAACTTGAGCATGGTAAGGGGGATGCCCCACCAAAGCTAATTTTAACTCTAATTCTAGTAATACCGAGAGAACTCGATGAAGGTATTGCGAAAATAGTTTCTCGCGAAGTCCAAGCTGTACCTATATAAAAAGCTTCTATATTTTCACTTTCATGAAAAATACCATCTCTATCATAATCTACCCAAATAGCTAATCCCTCGGAATACGTTCCAGGATTTGAAGTAATAATTTTGTAGGTGCTACCTTTGATTAATTCAAGAGTTGAACTAGGCGTATTTAAAGAGTACCCAACAGAGGAGCAAGTTGAAATGTTTTCAAATAGGTTTACAGCACCTTGATTTATTTGTACTTTAGTGATGGCATCATCATCGCCACAATTAAGCCCACTAGGCTCACAATAAGGACAAGAAGCCTGGTATGTTATATTTAGCGGAGCTCTGGTAGATGCTCCACATTCAGATAAACTGCATTCGGCATATACGGTCATACTTGAAGAAATATTGGTCAATTGGAAATTATTTCCCGTACCTAAAAGAGTGCCCGCCGTAGCTGCACTATACCATTTTATGTTAGTAGCTCCATTACAGTTAGTAGTAAGTGTGACAGCGGCATTGGCTCCACAAACTGCTATGTCTTGAACTATGGGAGCATTATTACTAAACAAGATAACATCCACTTTTCTTCTTCTACTGGTACAGCCATCAGCAGTACAACTGACATAATAAGAGGTAGTTTGGGACAGGGTAGGTGTAGTATAAGTGCTTATACTTGATAGTAAATTACCACCTGAGGGAGCATCATACCATTTATACGTTCCTGTACATGCTGTAGCAGCCAGTTGCACACTTTGACTAGAACAAAGTTCCTCATTTAGAACGACTGGCCGTGCTAGCTTTGAACCAGAAAGACATGAAGCCGCATTAAACTCTGCGTTCATTTTTCCGCTAGGTAAGGTTCCAAAACCATTATTGAAGTCAATTCCAACACTAGATAAATGACAATAACTCATGATAGTTCCGCCATTAGTAGGAGCAGGGCCTGGGTCACACTCGCCTTCCACAGGATAACAGTTATCTAAAGGACCGGTGGTGGTACCGTCAGACCAAGTGCATGACTGTGTATGAGGCAGTCCGAAATTATGGCCAATTTCATGAGCAATCACTTCAACATTCCATGAGTACGTTGGAACGTTTGTGACACTATTTGTAATGCTCCCACTCATGCCTTTAGCAATATCTTTCTGACAGCCAGCGAAAACTGCTCTAGTTGCCATGCCATTGTATACAGAAGCTCCGCCGAAGGAAGGGTAGTACCCCTCCACCAAGCTGCTTTGACGTCACCAGGTGAACTATGTCGCCATCAAAGTTATTACCTTGATTATTCCAATAGGTGTTTAGTAAATTAAGGCTTTCTATGGTGCTGGTGGCCGTTGTATATGGGTCTGGAGTTTCCCAAACAAAAAGTGTTGAGATTACTAAATTTATACCTTCATTATCATAAAGAAGCGAAACATTATTAAAGATGGAAGTCATGGTGTTAACCACAGTTTGTACGCTGCTACCCCAGTCAGTATACATTTGATAATCAGCTTCTAAGTAAATATCAACTGCTTTACAGCCGGCTGCATTTGTCTGGTTTTTATTTAAGCTTGGGAGTTCTCCTTCGTATTCCACTTCAACAGCACCAGCACAGATAGGCGTTTTATTTTCAATGTCATTGGTAGCATATACTATATGTATTTTTTCCTTTGTGTTTGTTAATCTCCCAATGGTAAGATTCATCTTATCACTCACAATCATGCCTTCTATGGCATCTTTTGTAATACTAATAGCCACAAAAGATTTCGATTCACCTTTAATTTTTCCGCGATAAAAATGGGGAAGCTCTACTGCTACTTCCTGGCCTGTGGATGAAAGAACTTTAAAGTCGGGTGAAAGTATAGATGCGGGTTCTAAGTCCACTTCTATGAATTCCTTCTGTAAAGGTATTTGAAGTGTGATGTTCCCCGCTTTATTATAAACCTCTATCCCTTTGTTTTCATTAAGGGTTAAAAGTTGTGCACTCGGCACAGCAGATAAGTTAGACTTCAATTCCGAAGAATTAATGGAACTTAAATCTCTATGTTCAAATGGGTTATCCTTTATTTGAGCTTGGGCTGTGGAACAAAAAACAAGAATGGCTAGGATGACTCTAATTTGTACTTTCACGGTATTAATAGTAGGTGTTTAGCTATTTTCAGTCGAATTTAGTTCAAAGGTTTCTATAGAATTGATGTGTTTTTTTAGGGAGTGGTAATTTGCATTTTTCCTAAAGAATCGGATGAAGTCTGATATTTCAACCTTTCACTCAAACTTTTTGACCTTCCCTTAATCCCTCGTAAATTTCAGGAATTCAACCGCCCATAAATGAAATTTATAAAACTACTCTGCTTCTTTTTCTTTAGTGCTGTAGGTGCTTTCGCACAAAATCCAATTAAGTCCGCTGATGACTCCGAATGGTGGAAGCGTAATAATTTACGACTTATTCAAATGAATTTGCCTGCCTATGAAGCTGCGAACATTGATGCAGATGAAATAGTAGAAGATTTAATAGCTTTTTCTGCCAATACCTTAATTATCAATGGTGCCGGTATTATGTCTTTTTATCAGTCTGATTTAGACTTTGAATACACTAATCCATACATGAAACCCGGTGAAATGGGTAGGATAGTAGAAAAATGTCATGAAAATGGCATTCGGGTGATTATCAGATTTGACTTTAGTAGGGCTCATGAAATCATTTTTAAGGCACATCCAGACTGGTTTTATATTTCTGCCAAAGGCGAGCGTATTATCAATACCGACAAATATGTGGTCAGTATTAATGCACCTTATGTACAAGAGAAGGCTTTTAAAATAGTGGAAGAGGTGATTCGCAAATTTGACATTGACGGTATTTTCTTAAACATGCCGGGTTATCAAACCAGAAATCCCTATGAGAATCTTTCTGTCGGAATTGACCAAAATGAATACGACAAAAAAGCATTCTCGGAATGGAGTGGTGGCCTTACTTTGCCACTAAAAGAAGATAGAACTGACCCTGTTTTCAATAAGTATTTGGCGTTTAAAACGGCGAGCATTGAAGATTGGTCTAAAAGACTTCATGCAGTGGTAAAATCATCGCAAGAGAAAGTTTCTTCAAAAGGGGAAATACTACGAGCTTCAGGAAAGAAAATAGCCATTTGTACATATTTGGAAGAATCGGTAGACATTATCAGACACGAAAGTCAGACGCATGGTTTGCCATATTGGCCATATACGGCTTCGGATAATACCACCCACATAGAGCAAACTTTCCCTGACAAAATTGTAAGTAATGCCAGTATCCAGCAGATTTCTTTTCAAAGTAGATATAACGCCATAGAACCAGAGGAAATCAACATAAGGTTGTATGAAAATATTGCGAATGGGAGCGGAACAGATGTAAGCCTCATGGGCGATTTAAGAGACTATGAAGACGAGCGGAACTTTGGTACCATGAAGAAAATATACGGCCATCAGAAGAAATATGAGCCGTATTTTGGGAAATATGAAAGTATAGCTTCTGTGGCGATTATAGCTCCAGGCTACTGGCCAGGAGGAGATAAGATGGAAGAATACAGAGGTTTGTCTTTAATGCTAAAAGAAGCTCATGTACAGTTTGACGTGATTCAGGATAATCATTTGGCGAATCTTAAGGAGAAACTGAAACGAAAATATAAGGTTTTGATATTGCCAGATATCAATTATTTGAGCGATAGGGATATTGAAGCCTTAAAAGAGATTTCTGATGCAGGCGTACAATTGATAGCCACTAATACTAGCCTTTTTGATAACCCTGCAGCCCTTAAAGCTTTGTTTGGGGCAAGTGTTGTCAATAAAGATAATGATGGAGCAGGAAACTATTTGACGCCACTTAAGAAAGACTTCTTCAAAAGCTTTGAAGGACAAAGTATGATTCATTTCAAGTTTAATCTTGGGCTTTATGATTTTGATGAAAATGTAGAAACTTTACTGCCAATTTTGAGTAAAGGAAGACCTGGCCCTCCCGAAATGATTGGCGGTCACGAACCAACGGGCTATTATGGATTTGGCATTAAAAAGAAGAAGGTAGGTAAGAATATATTGATGCCGATGAATATTGGCAAAATTTACTACCAGCATGGTTATGAGCAGCATAAAAATATAGTTTTGGATGCTTTGCAAAACATCTATCCAGATGCGTTTAAAGAAATAGTAAGTTCAGCACACCCACGTGTGGAAGTTATATTACAAGACTTTATGATGAATAAAGAAGGTGTAACCATCCACACGCCCTTTAAATCAGACGGACATATTCTGCATTTAGTTAATTTGACAGGCTTTAGCGGCAATACCTATTTTGAATCGCATACGCAACAAAATATCACTTTCGATGTGAAAATGGATTTTAAACCGAAAAAGGTGTGGACTATGCAAGGTGAAAGGGAATTTGCATTCTCTTATACTAATGGGTATTTGAAGTTTACGCTTCCTGCTTTAAAAGATTTTGAAGGTATAGTTATTGAAAGATAACCGTGATGCTCTATATGTAAAAAGAAAGCTCTGAGAATTGCATATTTGAAAATATTATCAGATAAGAAGAGTCCAAATAAAAAGAGGCTGTCTCGCACTATTGAGACAGCCTCTTCCTATTCGATTAAACCTATAATTTTATTTCTTAAACCCAACTTTATGGCCCCAAATAGCATAATATAGAATAATAATATAGCACGGTAATAATATCCAATAACTGCTATTAGCAGAAGTAGCCAATGCTTGTGCTTCTGCTAT
>JBLHOT010000034.1:0-34885 GCA_047623945.1 Arcticibacterium sp.
TTGATATATTCATTGTCTCTGTTGGCAAATTGGCCATCGGCATCTTGAAACCCTAAAACGGTATAAATGGGAAGTTTATAATATGAACCCCAAGCCGCATTAAATCTTAATTTCTCAAAAATAGGAGCAGAAAATGAAAGACGAGGAGAAAGTGTCTTTATCCCATTATTTCCAGAATCAGTAAAACTGTTCATATCAGATCTGATTCCAGCGGAAACGCTGACCTGATTTTTGAAAGTCTTCCCCACTTGAGCAAAGAGCCCATATTTCCAGAAATCAATGGCTGTATTGAAGGTATTTGTTACACCTGATTGTATTATTTTACCTGCATCATTCTGGATTTCTGGACGAATCAAAGCAAAGAAGTCGTTGTCATAATTGACATTTTGAAGCATGGCTCCATAACTGTACGTAAAGCCGTTGTTATATTTTTTAATGTTTAGACGCAGTTTGTTTTCCACTTCATTAGATGTACTTAGGAAGTTTCGAGTAGCGGGGTCCTTAATAGTATTGTCTTCAAAACGCTCAAGCTCATTATTGAAATGATTTCTACTTAGACTAAGACTAAGAATACCATTCTCTATGCGGTGCTTAAGTGTGGCACCTGCAGTATAATTCCACTGATTAATAAATGAATTGGAACGCAGGATGTAAACGTTCTCTGGCGAGGCATCTTTAGGAACAGCAAATTTGAAGAAATCTATGGCTCCCACACCTAAAAGGTCAATAGACGTTTTATCATTTATTTTATGTGAAATTTTAGTTTGGAAATCCCAATAGTCTGGACGGATAGGAAGATCTAAAAGGGTAAATAAAAAGGACAAGTAAGAACGCCGAGCTGAAACTAAATAGGTGGTTTTTTGACCAATTGGACCGTCAAAAGTAGCGGCTACTTCACTTGCACTTAATCGAAGATTTCCTTGAAGTTTTTCTGAGTTTCCTTCTCGTTGTTTAAACTGGAAAACACCTGAAAGGCTGTTGTCAAATTGAGCATTGAAAGCGGAAGTAGAGAGCTTGATATCTTCAATGAAGGAGATATTAATAATTCCTGCTGGACCTCCGGCACTTCCCTGAGTTGTGAAATGATTAAGAATCGGGATCTCTATGTCGTCTAGATAGTAAACGTTTTCGTTTGGCCCACCTCCCCTAAGGATAATGTCATTTCTAAAACCACCACCGCCAGTTGTTCCTGCCACACCTGGAAGTGCTTGAATAACCTTGGAAACATCAAAATTTCCCCCTGGATTGCTCTTTATTTCTTCTGTGGTGAGCTGCTGAACAGATAGCGGTGTGAGCACATCCGAGACCAGAACAGAACGTGTTTTTGAATTAGTAACCGTCACTTCTTGAAGAATCTCTTCAGACGGGATGAGTTCAAAATTGAGCGAAACAGCGTTACCTGAGTTCAGGTCAATATTGAATTTAATTATCTCTGTAAAGCCTACGAATGAGGCTTTAATATTATAAGTCCCGACGGCTAACTCAATCGTGAATTTGCCATCGATATCTGCAGAAACAGCGGTGGATGTTCCGTTTACAGAAATAGTGGCTCCTATAAGCGGTTCTTCCGTATTCTTATCTGTCACGGTACCATAAATGGAACCTGTTTGTGCTATTATCTCGGAGGATAACAAAAGTACAAGTAGGGGTAATTTTAATAGTTTCATATTCAAACTTTCTTGAGGCACAAAGATAATTAATGTTTAATAAAAATATGTAATTTGTTAAACAAAAAAACCCAAACCCAAACTCTAACCTGGCAAAAATCAATTGGATTTATTTACGTATTAAGGTTAATTCAGCCTATTCTTTCTAAATTTCACAAGATTAAAGTTTAAATATGCAGGTTGGAAGGCGATATTCTCTTTTTAGCACCCTCATGTGGGGTAGGAAGTACCTATTAGTTTTCATCATTCTAGACACGCTGCCGGTGGTTTTATATCACTTTTTGGGTTGGGAATGGTTACATATACCTTGGCAGCCCATTTCTCTCATAGGTATTGCGGTAGCTTTTTATTTAGGCTTTAAGAATAATTCTTCCTACGACAGACTTTGGGAGGCCAGAAAGATTTGGGGTGGCATAGTTAACGCCTCAAGATCCTTCACGGTTATGGCTCGTGATTATATTTCTTACAGTGATGGATCTGATATGGGACCATCTGAGCGTTCTGAAATAACGAAGAGACTAGTTCATAGGCATGTGGCCTGGGTACATGCCCTAACATACGAATTAAGGAAATTGAAATCTTGGGAGCATCAGAGCAAAGAGGACAATGCTGTAAGGGAAGTGTTCGGGACCACATTTTCTGAGGGAAAATTTAAAAACTTAAAAAATTATTTAAGTCCAGAAGACTACGATTACGCGATGTCTAAAGGTAATCGGTCTTCCCATTTACTGAGTTTACAATCTAAAGACCTTATGGAGCTTAGGAAGGCCGGTGTGTTGGAGCATTTCCGACACCTACAAATCCAAGAACTTATCACAGAGCTTTATGCCCTTCAAGGTAAATCAGAACGAATAAAGAATTTTCCGTTTCCGCGTCAGTATGCTACTGTAAACTACTTTTTTACAGTGATATTTGTCATTCTATTGCCTTTTGGTATGCTAGATGTCTTTACTGGAATGGGTTCAAATCATTGGATTTGGTTTTCGATAATCTTTTCTGTGCTTGGTTCATGGGTTTTTTGGACCATGGAAATGATAGGTGACTATAGCGAAAACCCATTTGAAGGCAGTTATAACGATGTTCCCATATCCTCCATGGCTGTTGGCATTGAGATAGATATTCGTCAAATGCTAGATGAAACAGATTTACCGAAGCCTTTGGGGCCAATAGGCCGTACACAATCTTTGGTCTAATGATTAGAAAAGTATTTCTAATCGTTGGTTTTGGTTCTTGAGCTCCATCAATTGTTCAGATTTCTTATTCGTAATAAGGCAGTCGATGATATTGAGTGAGGCAAAACTATAATAAGACCGCTTTTCTATTTTACTGTCATCACAGAGCAAAATGGCTTTTTGGCTATTTTCTATCATAGCCATTGTGATAGAAGATTCGCACTCCGAGTGGGCTGTAAGGCCACGTGCCAGCGAAATACCATCTGCTCCTACAAAGGCTTTATTGACATAGTACTTTTTGATATGCTCAACCGCCATTTCACCATGAATGGCCATGCGTTTTTTATCATAAACTCCCCCAATTAAATTGAGAGAGACCTCGCTACCCACTAGGGCATTGAAGACAGGAAGAGAATTAGTAATAACCGTAATTTTCTTATCTTTAATGTGTGGGCATAGCCCAAAAGTGGTTGAGCCACAATCAATAAAAATACTATCGCCATCTTCTATCAAAGTGGAGGTCAATTTACAGATATGATCTTTTGCCTCTTTATTCTGAATGCTTTTAGCATCAAAGGAAAAGATGGGGGAGTTATTATTTCTTGCCGCACCGCCGTGGGTTCTTCTAAGGAGTCCTTCGGCGGCGAGTTTGTCAAAATCTCTCCTGATGGTAATAGGAGACACTTCCAGAGACTCCGCTATGTCAATAACATCAACGAGTTCCTTCGTAGTTAATGCAGATAATATCTCCTTTTTTCTTAGTTCGTAAGTCATTTTGATTTACATTTAAACAAAAATAATCAATAAAAAACAAAATAGACCAACATGGCAGTGAAGATTTTGGAGAAAAAGCTCCTTTCAGATAATTGGTACACCTTGAATAAAATCACTTTCGATTATCAAACAAAATCTGGGGAGTGGCAACGCCAAGAAAGAGAGGCCTATGACAGAGGTAATGGAGCAGTTATTCTGCTATATAATAGGCAGAAACAGAGTGTCATATTGACTAGACAGTTTAGGATTCCTACCTATTTAAATGGCAATAGAGATGGACATTTAATAGAAGCTTGTGCAGGTTTGTTAGATGAAAACAGCCCTGAAGAGTGTATTAAAAGAGAAACTGAAGAAGAAACGGGTTATCAAATTAAAGAAGTCAAAAAGATATTTGAGGCCTATATGTCTCCAGGGTCAGTGACAGAGATACTCTATTTTTTTGTGGCAGAATACACGCCAAACATGAAAGTGAGTGGTGGGGGTGGACATGAAGAGGAACAAGAGAATATTGAGGTATTGGAGTTGCCTTTTGACAAGGCCATAAACATGATAGAAACAGGAGAGATAAAGGATGGTAAAACGATTATGCTACTCCAATATGCTTTAATAAAGCAATTGATAATGAGTAGGCCATAAATGAATTTGATAGTTGGTCCTTACCTTTAACGAACTACTTATACCACAATTACAGTCCGAAGAATCTGCATTCCATTAATTGAGGAGCTCAACGAATTGCCAAACTGAAATCTAATTGCTATAAAATTTTAAGCTCTATATTTAATTTCCAATCTCTTTTACCGTTTTCAGAATGTATGAAGTTTAGATTCTCTTTTCTCGCTATTGTTGGGGTTTCTTTGGTCTGCTGTGGGCCCAAAGACCCAAACATAGATCCGAAAACAGGAGACATAATCATCCATGAAGTTGTTCCCAACGGCTCAGAGAAGTATTTGAGTTCGGGCTCAGAATACATCTTTGACCAAGACAGGCTACATACTTTTTACCTTGAATTACCCAAATCAGATTTGGCAAGAATAGACGCAAACCCAGCTGCCGAAGAATATGTGGTAGGAAGGTTGATTTTTGAACGGGACACCGTTAGTCCTGTTGGCATTCGATATAAAGGGTCTATCGGAGCGTTTGTTGGCTGTTTATCTGGGAGAGACTTTAGTAATCCTTCTGGCTATAAAACATGTACCAAACTCTCTATGAAGGTTAAGCTAAATTGGGAAGGCAGGAAAGACCACTTTTTTGGCTTAAATAAGCTCCAATTCCATTCTCAAAACTTAGATAAGTCTAAAATGCGAGAGCGATTAGGGTATTGGCTTTTCAGAGAAATGGGTGTTCCTGCTCCGCGTTCTGTTCATGCCAAACTCATGATAAATGGAACATATTCTGGCCTATATGCTCTAACAGAGCAGATTGATGGTCGCTTTGCGAAAGACCGTTTCGAAAATGGTGGCGGCAATGTCTACAAAGAAATTTGGCCCTTAAATACGAATGGTCAGCCGTTTCAAGAACAGCAATATCTAGAGGCTTTAAAAACGAATGAAGACGAAATTCCCAATGCCACCATTATCAGAAACTTTGGTAAAAAAGTAGCCAACGCATCTAAAGAACAATTAAAAAGTGTGATTTCAGAAAGCATGAATTTAGATGAGATTATGGCCTATGCGGCTGTAGATAGAACTATCAGGCATGATGATGGCCCCTTTCATTGGTATTGTGGAAGTGGAGGATGCTCTAACCACAATTATTATTGGTACGAAGACCCCGTTTCTGAAAAGCTACATTTAATAGCATGGGATATGGATAATGCTTTTGAGAATATTGTGGCAGATTATAACCCAGTAACACCCATTGCGGATAAATGGGGAGAAATCAGGAAGAACTGTGAGCCTTTTTCCTTTGGAGCTTTCAGGTCGGTTCAACGATCTGCGGCATGTGATAAATTAACCGCGGGATGGGCGAGTTTTGATACGGAGTATACTCAAAAAGTACAAGAGTTTATTCAAGGGCCACTTTCCAAAGAAAAAGTAGATCAAAAACTAGAAGAATGGTCAGCCCAAATTCAGGAGGCGGTAGAGATATCCAGTAAGGTCCATAAAGATGTACCCACACCAGCTATCTGGAAAGACGCCATACGCCAACTAAAGGATCAGACGGAGTTTGCTGCCAAGTAAATTATGGATATCTAAATCTGTTCCAAAAAAGTATAGAATTGTATTTAAGGGATAAACCTTGAAGAACTAGGTAAGAAAAAATGATTTCTGAAAAATGGAATGCTTTTGGTAGAACCCATTGCCGCTTACCAGAACTTATAAAAGACTAAGTAGAAAAGGGAATACTTTTTAATAAGTAGTATTATGCCAATTGGTCAATTGGAAATTATTAACCAAATTAGCAGCCCCAAAGAGTATTATATGGAAAATTAGACTTTCCATTGAACATTATTCAACCCGTAATTATAAAAATGTATATCCAAGGAAAAGCAAAAGAGGCATTAACTTTTGATGCCATAGTGGTAGGTTCAGGTGTGTCTGGTGGCTGGGCCGCTAAGGAATTGACGGAGAAAGGACTTAAAGTGCTCATGATAGAGCGAGGCAGAGATATTGAACATATTACGGGGTATGTCAATGCCATGAAAGATCCTTGGGATTTTGAACACAGAGGTAACTTGACTAACGAACAAAAGAAAGAATACTATTCTGGAAGCCGTGCAGGTTTTGCGAATGCACAAGATATTTTACCCCATTTTGTAAAAGACACAGATTACCCTTTCGCAGAGAAAAGAAGATTTGACTGGGTACGTGGCTATCAAACGGGAGGGAGATCCCTTACCTGGGGAAAGCAAAGTTACCGTTGGAATAAAAGAGACTTTACTGCCAATCTCGAGGATGGAAACGGGATAGACTGGCCTATCAGATATGACGATTTGGCTCCGTGGTATGATCATGTAGAGCGTTTTGCCGGAATTAGTGGGAGTAAAGAGGGTCTAGATGTTTTGCCTGATGGTGTTTTTCAAACGCCTATGGAGTTAAACTGCGTAGAGCAAGAGATGAAGAAAGGCATAGAAGCCAATTTTGAAAATCGCCATTTAATTATAGGGAGAGCAGCTCACTTAACAGACCCTACCGAAGAACAAATAGCTTTAGGAAGATCCACGTGCCAAAACAGGAATCACTGTAAAAGAGGATGTCCTTTTGGAGCTTACTTCAGCACACAAGCAGCTACTTTACCCGCTGCTAGGCAAACAGAAAACTTGACACTGGTCAATAATAAAATTGTTTATCAAGTCATTTTTGATAAAGAAACAGATAAGGCCATTGGTGTTAAGGCGATAGATGAGAAGACGAATGAGGAGATAGAATACTTTGCTAAAATCATCTTTTTGAATGCCTCATCTATGAATACGGCTTGGATAATGATGCAATCTACTTCTTCTAAACATGCTAATGGATTAGGAAACGAAAGTGATCAATTGGGTAGAAACATCATGGATCATCATTTAAATGCAGGTGCTTCTGGTCAATACGAAGGACACGAAGACAAGTATTACTATGGACGAAGACCAAACGGAATTTACATCCCAAGATTCGCAAACTGGGGAAATGATAAAAGAGAATTCCTAAGAGGTTTTGGTTATCAAGGTGGAGCATCTAGAGGAAAGGGTAACCCTGGGTCCACGGAGGCCACTTTCGGGGCAGAATTCAAAGAAGCTATGAGCCAGCCAGGAAGCTGGGGCTTTGGATTGACAGGTTTTGGAGAAACCTTACCAGATCCAAATAACCGAATAAGGTTATCTGATGAAAAAGATAAGAACGGTCTTCCTCAAATTGAGTTTGACGCGGCATGGGGGGACAATGAGTATAAAATGCGAGAAACCATAATGAAAGAAGCCGTTGATATGCTTGAAGCCGCTGGCTTAAAGAATGTTCAGGGAAGAAATAATATGGAGAAGAGTATGGGCGTCGGTATTCATGAAATGGGTACTGCCCGAATGGGGCATGAGGCTAAAACTTCTGTTCTCAATAAATGGAATCAAGTCTGGGGAGCAGAGAATGTTTTTGTGACAGATGGCTCTTGCATGAGTTCGTCGTCCTGTGTTAACCCTTCACTGACCTATATGGCTATCACCGCAAGGGCTGCTAACTACGCAGCTGAGCAAGTTAAACTTGGTAATCTTTAGTGGCGACTTCTCAGTTAAGCATCTTCACCGATAGGCTAACGCTGCAGTTGATTAATAGTGCGGATAAAAACGCTATTCACGATTTACACCTCAGGCCTGAGGTGGATATGTACAATACCCTGGGTATTCCTGAAAATATCAAAGAGACGGAGGAAGTCATAAAGCCTTGGATCCAGGATAACGAAAGGTCAAATGTTCAAAACTACACCTTTGCCATTCAGACTACACGTGATAAGAAACTCGTAGGTCTAATAGCCATTAGACAGAAGGGCATAAAGCATAAAAGGGCCGAGGTTTGGTTTAAAATACATCCCGACTATTGGGGGAAAGGAATAGCCAGTGAGGCTCTGGAAAGTATTCTGGAGTACGGATTCAATAAGCTAAAACTCCACCGTATAGAGTCTGGCTGTGCCGTAGGAAACATAGGTTCCATAAAGGTGCTCGAAAAAGTAGGTATGACTAGAGAGGGGAGAAAACGAAAAGTGCTGCCGCTCAAATCTGGCTGGTCCGATAACTTCATGTATGCTATTTTAAAAGAAGATTTTGAGTCATGAAAAAGTCCGCTTGGCTGTTGCTTTTAGTTGCATCCTTGGGTTATTTCGTTGATACCTTTGACTTAATCCTCTTTGTGGTTATTGGTAAAAGTAGCTTGACGGAAATGGGTTATTCAGGTAAGGGCTTGGATAATATGCGACTATTTTTATTTGATATTCAAATGGTGGGCTTACTTGTCGGGGGTGTTGTTTTTGGCATTCTAGGAGATAAGAAAGGACGCTTGTCTGTACTTTTTGGGTCAATAATCCTCTATTCTGTCTGTAACATCATAAACGGTTTTATTACTGATATTTATTCTTATTCGATACTCAGGTTTCTGGCTGGTGTAGGATTGGCCGGTGAGTTAGGCGTGGGTGTAACAATTGTGGCCGAAACCATGCCTCAAAAGATTAGAGGATACGGGACTTCTATTTTAGCCGCAACGGGAGTTTTCGGAGCAGTGGTGGCGGGTTTAGTAGGAGATATCTTTTATTGGCGTACCGCCTTTTTTGTTGGAGGAGGTTTAGGTATCCTTTTACTTCTTTTGAGAATTGGGACCTATGAATCTGAGATGTTTATACATGCGAGTAAGAGTAAAATGGAGCGGGGAAATATTTTAAAATTGTTAAGAAACCCGAAAAGCAGAAAAATATACTTTTTGAGCTTATTGGTTGGCATACCTGTGTTTTTTGTAGTGACTATTTTGATGCAAATGGCTCCCACCTTGGCTGATGAATTGAATATTGTTGGAGTAGTAACCACAGGAAAGGCTGTAGTCTATATTTATTTAGGTCTTGCCATGGGCGATGTACTTTGTGGGGTGGTGAGTCAGAAACTAAAAAGCCGCAAAAAAGCCATTGGCTTATTTCAAGTACTTAGTTTATTGATTTCTCTGGTTTATCTTAATCTGCATAACCAGTCTTCAGAAGTGTTCTATGTAGTGTGCTTTATTATGGGAATTTCTACGGGCTATTGGATAGTGATGATAACGATGGGTGCGGAGCAGTTTGGTACAAACATTAGAGCCACAGTGGCCACTACCATTCCTAATTTTGTGAGAGGAGCTGCTATACCAATAAGTATGCTGTATGGTTTCTTAGGCTCTTTGGCCGAGTTTACTATTATTCAAGCCGCTTTAATGACAGGGCTTTTATGTTTTGCTATTGCCATTTATGCCAATTATGCCCTTCCTGAGACTTTTCATAAGGACTTAGATTATTTGGAGGAATAGAGCCGAAATTGTTATATATAAACCTTTGTTTTAACTTTTTTCTGATTTAGCTTAAAAATCAGTCTAATAGACGTTTGTATGTGTGAAGCAATTCCGATGGACTTGCCTCATTTCTGAACCACTTCCTCATGACGAGATAGTTAGCTTTTTGAACTTTCCAATACCCATTTTTTTCATACTTTCTAGATGAAATTAATACAGTTTTAGGAATAATTGTAAACTTATACTTTTTCTTGGCTCTTATTAATATATCGTAATCTTCCATGATGGCGTGTTCCTCAGAAAAGCCATTTAGAGCTTGAAATACTTCTTTCTTTATAAAAAGGGTTTGGTCGCCGCCTCTGCACCATATCATGTGGAAACGAGTAAAAAAGGCATTAATATAGAGTAATGGGTGAGGGTAATTTGAGTACTTGCTGCGATAGGCTCCTAGGTCATATCCTTCTGACAAGCCTCGTTTAATATCTTCCACATAATCTTTATTAACGATGACATCAGCGTGAACAAAATAAAGAATATCTCCCTTAGATGCTTTAGCAGCCTCATTCATTTGAAAATTCCTACCTGCTTTTTTTGTTTGTAAGTAGATGCAGCCATTTTGCTCGGCCAGTTCTTTTAATTTATCTGTTGAATTGGGAGAATCGGCCAGTATTATTTCAGCAGGCGTCTCACTGAGATTCTCCTGAATCTGAGATAAACATTTTTCAATGCTGCCGACTTCATTATACGTAGGAATAATAATGCTTAACAATGGAGTTGTTTTTGTGATTCGTGGTTCTTTTTAAAATCAAATTTACGTGTTCTATTGACTCTTGGATGGTTTGTTTTACTCTAACGAACTTGAATTTATTGAGAATAAACGTATCGTCTAATTATTCCACAATTTTCTTTAAGTCTTGAGTCATTATTTTTGTAAAAAAGTGGGATTCAATGCTTAATGTTTCACTTGGCCTTTAGTTATATTCTGAAATATGTTATATCAGTCTGGCAATTCCGAAAAATTGGGTCTACATGCTTCAATGCTTAAAAAATCACATAAGATAGAGATGGTTCAGCCCTTTCGAAGATTGGGTGTAGAACGTTCGTTTGGTAAATTAGGTAGTACTGTCCGTTTCAGAACTATTTTCCCTAAATTGCGTCAAAAATCAACAAACTAAAAATGGCGTTAACAGAATTTTGGAATGGTTCCGAAAAATATATTTGCGATAAAAGTTTAGCTCAGGCTTTCCACATGGCCAGAGTATTGGGCATGCCTTTATTAATAGAAGGCGAGCCGGGCACAGGGAAAACAGAATTACCAATTCAATATGCAGCTTCCGTAGGCTTACCTCTATTTACATATCCTACGGGTTCAAAGAGTAATGTGGAGCAGTTCGTGGCTCGTTTTGATCATGTTAAGTATTTGAGAGATTCTCAAGTAGAAATATTGAATGCACAGCGTGAAGAAAAGGGCGTAGGAAAAAGCCTTTCTACAGGGGGAAGAAATTCAGAGAACTTAGAAGACTACGTAGCTAAAGGACCAGCGGCTTTAGCGTTTAGTACGCCTCATTCTGTTCTTCTCGTAGATGAAATAGATAAAGCTCCACGCGAGTTTCCTAATGACTTACTCTATGCCCTGAGTCATAGAAAGTTTATTATGCCCGAGTCTGGTGAGGTGATAGAAGTTTCTGAAGAAGAAATGCCAGCCATCGTGATTACCTCTAACAGGGAGCAGGAATTACCTACAGCTTTCAAGGGAAGATGCATTTATCATTATATAAACTTCCCAAATGCTACATTGATGAGAGAGATTGTGCTTAAGCATCATCCTAAAATTCATGATCGTGTGGTGGAAGTAGCCTTAGATGCCTTTTATCAATTGCGAAATCTGGGTCTAGAAAGAGCTCCAACAACTAGAGAGTTGCTTAATTGGCTCAAGTACATCAAAACTTTTGCGGGCGAAGATGCTATTGAGAAAATCAAATCATTAGAAGGTTTAGGTGTGTTGATAAAAACGCAGGCAGATATGACCAAAATACAGCGTTCTATCATGGGAGAAACAGAGCCTAAAAAACAAGGCTACTATAATTGATTTAAGCATGTTTGAATCACTTCCAGCACATTTTAGATCCTACGGAATTCCTACTGACGTGAGGGCTTTGCTTTTATTGCAACGCTCTATTGAAAAAGGATTAGTGAGGACACTTGGAGATATTTACAATGTCCTAAAAGCGATTATTGTTAAAGACCAAACGCTCATTGGGCCTTACACTAAAGCTTTTTATGACTTTTTCTTAGAGATAGCTATTCAAGATGGTGAAAGGCTCAATGACGCCATTGCTCGATCTAAAACTTTCAAAAAATGGAAGGACAACTATTTAGAGGATAATCCGTCTGTCAATGAAAATGACCTAGACGAATTGGTCAATAGATTTTTGGATGAAATCCATTTGACTACCTATGACATCAAAGAGGTGATAGATGGCAAAGAGATTTGGGACAAAGACAACCCCTATAAACAAGACAAGGATGGGGAAGATGAGAACGGAGTGGAAGAGCGAAATCTAGAGAAAATGGCCGATTACTCAGAAATGAGTTTGGAGCAGCTACTAGAACGAATGAAAACCATTCAAGAAAACCAGAGAACAAAACATTCGGGCGGCGACCATTGGATAGGGACAGGCGGAATTTCACCTTATGGGCATGGAGGTGCTGCAAAAGGCGGGGTGAGAACTGGAGGAACTGGCGGGGGAAAAATGGCTAGAGCTGTTTTGAATGATAAGAATTATTATCCAGTGGATGTAGATAAGCAGATTAATGACAATAACATAGATGCCGCTTTGGCCTCGCTTAAGGGGATTATAGAAGACTCTGCTCACGATCAGATTGATATTACCAATACCATTAAGCTTGGTATAAAAAGAGGAGGATTATTTATTCCAGAGATAAAGAAGGTGACTCAGGAGAAGCTCCAAGTTATTCTATTGATAGATAATGGAGGCTATTCAATGCTTTCTTATGTCAAAGTGGTTCGAGAGCTTTTTAAGAAAATGAAAACGCGTTTTGCTCATGACTTGGAGACTTTCTATTTCCATAATACCATTTATGGGGAGGTTTATTCAGATGTCAACAGAACCAAACCCGTTAACTTGAGTACTTTATTGGGCAAAGACCCTAACTACAGAGTTTTCGTTATTGGTGATGCAAGTATGGGAGCTTACGAGATAAACCAGCAAAGCATAAATACCTATGAAAGCCTGCGGAAGAAGTTCAAAAAGATAGCCTGGATAAACCCAGAACCCGTTAGATACTGGGATCACACTATGTCTATTCAGATGATAAAGAGGTTAATTAATATGTACCCAATGACGCCTAGAGGTATTGAAGACGCTGTGAAGGAGATGAATAGAAAGGGTAATAAAGTAAATCCGGTATAAGTTTTATGGTCATCAATCAGAGCAAAAACAAATTGTAATTTTTGCTATTTCTTTTGATTAATGGAATAATTTTGCCTCCCAAATTATAAAGAATCAAAATGACTTATTGCCTAGGAATAAAGCTTAGAAAGGGACTTGTCGCGTTAGCAGATACACGCATTACCTCGGGTTCTGAAACGACTACGGCCAAAAAGGTATTTGTACACAAATATGGTAAGTATCCTATTTTTATCATGACCTCAGGGCTGCGTTCAGTAAGAGATAAAGTCATTTGTTATTTCGAAGAATTACTTGAAGAAACAGAGGGTTTCGACAAGATGTATCAGGCGGTAAACGAGTTGGGTAAACAAATTAAAAGAGTTGCCGAAGAGGACAGGGATATACTTGCCAAAAGCGGTATAAGCTTTAATATTTTCACGATAGTAGGAGGCCAGATGCCGAAAGATGAAGAACCCAAACTCTATCTATTGTATCCAGAAGGGAATTGGATTGAAGTAGGTGAGGGTACCCCGTTTATGATTATTGGCAATTCAGGTTACGGAAAGCCTGTTTTACAGAGAGCCATTAACTATGACTCAAGTCTTGAGTATGCTTTAAAGACGGGATTTCTTTCTTTTGACTCTACGAGAGTTTGTGCTAGTGACGTAGGCTTCCCGATAGATATATTAATTTTCAATAGAGAAACTTTCGAGCTAGAAGAGCATCGTTTACAAGAGGAAGATTTAAAGGAAATAACAGACTTTTGGGCAAATAAACTCAGGGATTCTGTTAATCAGATTCCAGACGACCTTATTGATAAGATTTTAGATAAGTCACCCCTTTTTGACAAAGGGTGACTTATTCACCTACTTTCTTTTCCTTAGATCCAGCGTAGTTGCTAGCCCTAAGGAGGGCTCTAACATAGGAATATTCACAGTTCTAGTTTCTCTTTTCTCTTCAAAGAATCTGCCAACCGCTACATATTCCTGAACGGTTTTTACGTTACCCTGTGTATGCCCTTCGCTATAAAAGCGGGTATGCCTTCTAGCCTCTGCTTCCATGCTATTTACCGGTAGAGTATCGTAATTTCTTCCTCCAGGATGTGCCACATGATAGGTAAATCCGCCTATTGATTTATTGTTCCATGTGTCCACTATGTCAAATGTTAGAGGAGTATCCACCCCAATCGTAGGATGCAAAGCAGAAGGTGGTGCCCATGCCTTATAACGTACCCCTGCCACAAATTGTCCTTTTACATCCGTAGATTTCAGAGGTATTTGAGTTTCATTACAAGCCAAAACGTAACGATCAGAATTCCACCCGGTTACTTTTATTTGGACACGCTCTACAGAAGAATCTACATAGCGAGCCGTTCCTTGGGAGGTCACTTCTTCGCCTAGCACATTCCAAGGTTCTATGCCCCATCTGAGTTCTAGGGAGATGTCGTTAAACTGAGCTCGACCTAATACTGGGAATCGGAATTCTATGAAGGCATCAAACCAAGATTTTTCAAAGGCATAACCAGCTTCAGTTAACTCGTCTAGTATTTCATATAAGTCTTGTCTTATATAATGTTCTAGCATAAACTGATCATGCAATTCGCTTCCCCATCTTACCAGACGCTTCTCATAATTGGTCTTCCAAAAACGAGCCACTAATGCTCTAATAAGTAAGTTTTGGGCCAAACTCATCTGAGCGTGAGGAGGCATATCAAAACCTCTAAACTCTAAGATTCCCTGCCTTCCGGCCGTACCGTATGGAGAGTAAAGCTTGTCAATACACAATTCTGCTCGATGAGTGTTTCCTGTAACATCTATGAGTAAGTTTCTGAAAAGTCTATCGGCAGCCCAAAGAGGCGGGTTCTCATCTGTAGGCACTTGACTGAAAGCAATCTCTAATTCATAGAGTACATCATTTCGGCCTTCATCTACACGAGGTGCTTGTGACGTAGGACCAATGAACGGCCCACTAAACAAATAAGATAAGGAGGGGTGATGCTGCCAATAGGTTATAAGACTTTGAAGCAACTTAGGCTTCCTGAGCAAAGGACTATCTTTTGGCGTGGTGCCACCAATAGTAATATGGTTTCCACCACCGGTGCCAGTATGCCTGCCGTCAATCATGAACTTTTCTGTTCCTAATCTAGACTGTTTGGCTTGCTCATATAGGTTTAAAGTAGTGGCTACCAGTTCTTTCCAAGAAGTAGAAGGGTGCGTATTTACTTCTATTACTCCTGGGTCTGGAGTTACATTGAGCTTGTGTAATTTACCTTCGCTAGAAGGTTCATACCCTTCCAGAATAACTGGCATCTCTAATTGATTAGCTACCAAATGAATAGCCGCCATCATTTCTAGATAATGTTCTAATAAATCCTGTGGTGGTAAGAAAATATGAATTCGTCCTTCGTTTACTTGAAAGCAAATGGCGGTTTTAAAACAAACATCTTTTCGGGTTTCATGAAGTATCCTTTTGTTATTTAAAAGTTTAGCTTCATAATCCTCTAACTGTGGCAGTGGGGCAAAAGGATCTCTAGGGTATGTTTTATCATCAATTTTGCTCTCAGGCAAAGAACTTAAAGGAAGTCTATAACCTATGGAAGAATTTCCGGGGACTAAGAAAAGGTGTTGCCTTTTCATGGGCCATTGGCAGCTTTCCCATTTATCTGATTCTCTGTTAAAACGAATTGGGAGTACATAGCCGCCTGGCTTTTCTAAACCTTTGTTGAGGTTTTCCGTAAGGGTTCTTCTTTCAATGGGGTCCTTGAGGTTCAGTTTTAAAGGATCTCTATCAGTCGGTAGTTTAGTCTCTTCCCATGCGAAATAGAAGGCATCTTCATAAGCTGGCATGATAGCCTCTTTTTGAATATTTAAAGTCATTGCCAGACTTTCAAAAAACGATAAGGCGTCTTTGGCTGTATTCTTGCCTTTTTTAGAAGGAGAGGCCAGTAAATCAGAATTTGACCAAATAGGCATTCCATCTTTTCTCCAAAAGCATCCGTATTGCCATCTAGGTAGTGATTCTCCCGGATAAAGTTTACCCTGCCCATAATGAAGCATTCCGTTTGGAGCAAAACTCTCTCTAATACGTTTAGTCAGCTCTTGAGCCAATTTTCTTTTATGAGAGCCGTCTGCAGAGATATTCCACTCGGCCGCTTCCATATCATCTATAGATACAAAAGTAGGCTCTCCACCCATGGTTAATCTGACATCCATGGCTTCTAAATCTTCGTCTACTTTATCTCCAAGAGATAAAATATTTCCCCATTGTTCGTCTGTATACGGTTTAGTAACACGTGGCTCCTCATGAATCCTAAAGACTTCATTTTTGAAATTAAATGTTGTTTCACAAGCATCTAAAAAACCTGTAATAGGAGCCGCACTTCCTGGAGACGGTGTACATGATAAAGGGATGTGACCCTCACCTGCAAATAGCCCAGATGTGGCATCTAGGCCAATCCAGCCGGCACCGGGGATGAAAACCTCTGCCCAAGCATGCAAATCTGTAAAGTCTGCCTCTGGGCCAGATGGACCGTCCAAGGATTTTTCATCTGCCGTAAGTTGAACCAAATAACCTGAAACAAACCTCGCTGCCAAGCCTAAATGGCGAAAGAGTTGAACCAGCACCCATGCACTATCTCTGCAAGAGCCTAATTCCTTAGAAAGGGTTTCTTCGCACGTTTGAATACCGACTTCCAGTCTGATGGTATAATTGACTTGTGTAAAAAGGGCCTGATTGATAGCCACCAAGAAATCTACGATTGGCATCTCAGATTTAGGTATTTTGGTATCAAGGAATTCTTGAAGCAAGGGGCCCTTTTCAGAAATCTCAAAATAAGGGCTTAGTTCTTTTTTGAGTTCGGGCTCATACTTAAATGGAAATTTATCGGCATAGTCATCCACAAAAAAATCGAAAGGATTAAGAACGATTAAATCTGCTATGACTTCCACCTCTACGTAGAGGTGGTTTATTTTGTCAGGAAATACAACTCTTGCCTGAAAGTTTCCAAAAGGATCCTGCTGCCAATTGATAAAATGATTTTCTGGAAAAATCTTTAGAGAATAGGAGCTTATTGGAGTTCTAGAATGAACAGCAGGCTTTAACCTAATAACCTGAGGAGATACATTAATGAACTTATCATAATCATAATGCATTTGATGACGTATCGCTACCCGTATTGCCATAATTTCTTTGTGTTGTTTCCGCTATGATATGAATATGAGTCTTTAAAAATTTAAAAGTATAAATTACCTAACAAATTATAATCAAAGCCCAATAAATTGATAGAACAATGCAAGTAAAGAGCCTCAAAGAAATTTATTTTTCAAATATTAAGAAGATATTTGTATAGAAAATCCGGGATTATAAATGTAATTATTTCGGAAAATGTTGGATTATAATTTTAAATAAATAAATTAAATCAAAATAATCTATGGCATATTTGCTAGATAGCCATAACTGAAATTGATTTATGTAAAAATGACAGAATAGTATTCAAAGGAGTATTATTTGAGAATATACCTTAATAAACTAAAAACTTGAATGATGAATTTTTATTTGCCCGATAAAAGTGTTTATGACGAAATGCTAACCCCCGAAGGAGAAGTGCGTGAACATTATAAAAATCTGGCAAAACATTTTTCAAATTATGATGCGAAGTCTTTTGAAAAAGTTGCCGAAGAAGCTAAACATATTTTTTTTAATAAAGGGATAACTTTTGCGGTTTACTCAGATACTATGCAGGCCACAGAAAGGATTTTCCCTTTTGACCTGGTTCCAAGACTCATTACTTCTGCTAATTGGGAGAAGCTAAAAAAGGGCCTTATTCAAAGGAATAAAGCCATAAATCTGTTTCTTAAAGATTTGTATAATGACCAGAAGATTTTTGAGGCAGATATTATTCCAAGAGAGTTAATAGAAAGCTCGGCCAATTTTTTGGACGTAATGAAAGGTTTCACCCCTCCTGGCGGAATCTATAACCATATCAATGGTAGCGATATCATAAGACACAATGACGGCGAATATTATGTTTTAGAGGATAACGTAAGGTGCCCATCTGGGGTAAGTTATGTACTCGCTAACAGAAGAACCTTGAAGGAGACTTTTCCAAAGCTGTTTTCAGAGCACAGAACGCAGAGAGTTTTTGATTACCCTTCATATTTGCTGGACATGCTTCAGTCTGTAGCCCCAGAAAACATTGATCATGAACCTCGCTGTGTGGTGCTGACACCAGGAGTATTTAATTCTGCGTATTACGAGCACACCTGGCTAGCCCAGTCTATGGGCATTGAACTTGTAGAAGGCAGAGATTTGTACGTTGAAAATGGCTGTGTCTTTACCCATACAATTAACGGACCTCTTCAGGTGGATGTAATTTACAGACGGATAGACGACGATTTTCTAGATCCTGAGGTTTTTAGGAAAGACTCCGTTTTAGGTGTTAAGGGACTAATGGGAGCGTATAAAAAAGGAAATGTTACTATTGTAAATGCTCCAGGAACTGGCGTAGCAGATGACAAAGCGGTTTATACTTATATGCCAGAAATTATCAAGTTTTACTTGAAAGAGGAGGCACTACTTAAAAACGTGCCTACGTACAGATGCGAAGTGGAGAAAGACTTTACCTACGTCTTGGAAAATATAGCCAAGCTAGTCATAAAGCCAGTAGACGAGTCTGGAGGATATGGTATATCTATTGGAAATACCCTAAGTCAGGAGGAAATTGAGGAAGTTAAAAAAACCATTTCGGCAAACAGGCGAAAGTACATTGCCCAGCCTATAATGAGTCTCTCTATGCACCCAACTTTTATAGAAGAAACCAAGAGCTTAGAGCCGAGGTATTTAGACTTAAGAACTTTTTGTTTAATGGGAACCAATGAGCCTTATGTCCTGCCAGGAGGTTTGACAAGAGTAGCTCTCAAGAAAGGTAACTTAATTGTAAATTCCTCTCAAGGTGGAGGTTCAAAAGACACCTGGATAATAGAATAAATCAGGAAAAATATGCTTTCAAGAATAGCTAACAATTTATATTGGGCCGGAAGAAACTTAGAACGAATGGAGCATATTGCCCGCTTCGTTCCCGTTAATTACTTTGCCAGTTTAGACGGTCCAGCAGAGATGGACACTCAGTACACCTTGTCTAATATAAACTCCATGGCTGGTTCTGCTTCTACGGATGAAACATTAAACCAGTCCAAGGTACTTGGCAATGTGGCCTTTGATAAAACAAATCCATCTTCTTTAATTTCCTGTGCCCTTTTTGTAAGGGAAAACTTTAGAGGGACACAAGACTTCATTAGTTCAGAACTTTGGGAAGCGGTAAACAGTCTTTATCATTTTGTCCATAGCATTGATGAGAAAAAATACTTAGAATCTGGTATGAGCGAGTTCATGCTTAAGGTTCAAGGTGCTGTGGCCCTATGTAAAGCCAAAATTGACAGTACGCTAATCCATAATCAGGGTTGGTCGGTCATAAAAATTGGGGTGCTACTGGAAAGAAGTTTTCAAATTGATAGAATAATACAGCTTAAAATGACGGATGAGCAAATGCTTGGTATAAGTAAGGGCTCATTGATAGCCAATGAATATGGAAATTTACTGAAGAGTTTGGAGGCCTATGATATGAATAGAAAATATTATAAAAAGCCAGTAAATAAGCACCGGGCTTTGGAGTTTTTAATATTTAATCAAAAGTTTCCTCGTTCCTTAGCTTTTTGCCTCTATGAGCTCCAAGAGCGTTTAGAGGATTTATCCTTGGATAAAAAAGGAAAGACCAACTCGGTCAATTTTATTGTTAAAAATTTAGTGAACGAATTGTTCTATTGTCACATGGACGATATAAAGGGCGAAGAATCGGAGTATTTGGATAAAATTCAATCTAAAATCATAGAGATAAATCAAATATTAATTTCAAATTATTTTGCCTACGAATTTCCCACTCCATCCCAAACACAAAGTCAATCTTAAGTTTTAGACGAAACTTTTTGATTTTTTTCAAAGAGTATTCTATCATTCTTCTCCATTTTAAGGGCGTCAACCCTTCTTAAAGGTATTCTTCTTGACGAAGCTTATAACTTTCTTTGCTATTAAAGGTAGATTTACTAGTACTTGAGCTCCTTGAATTCATAGATTTTAATTAGTTTAGCCTCATAAGCCCTATCTATTTTAATGAATGTTGAAATAATTAGCATTAACGAATTCTCGGCTACGCCAAAATACCTGCAGCTAGTCAATAGTTTACTAGAGAGTATCCGACTAGGGAAACTGAAAAAAGGTGATATGCTACCCTCTATAAATGAGGTGAGTTATGGCTTTGAAATTTCAAGAATAACAGTTGAAAAGGGCTATAATGAACTTAGGAAAAGAAGTTTTATTGCCGCCCATCCTGGCAAAGGTTTTTTCATAGTTAATGACCAGGTAGATCAAGACCTCAAGATATTATTGCTGTTCAACAAGCTAAGTGCCCATAAGAAACAAATTTATGACGCCTTGGTAAGAAAGTTAGGTACACGGGCTGCCATTGATTTTTATATTTATAATAATGATTCTGGTCAGTTCTGCAAATTACTAGAAGCGAGAAAAAAGGGCTATACCCATTACGTGATCATACCTAACTTTATAGAAGGAGATGAGCAGGCCACTAAACTGATTAACACGCTTCCAAAAGACAACTTACTCATTTTGGACAAAAAGTTGCCAGGCCTCACAGGGGAGTTTGCCGCTGTTTTTCAACCTTTCGAGAAAGATATTTCTGGAGCACTAAGCGAAGCCTGGGAAACTCTGAAGAAGTATTCTAGAATGGTACTCATTTTTCCAGAGGATTCTTATTATCCCAAGGACATCATGGAGGGTTTTATAAATTTTTGTAATAGCCATGAGTTCAATTATAAAATCATTAATGATATAAGGAAAAGTAAGCTACGCGTTGGCGAAGTTTATATCAGCGTTATGGAGGATGATTTAGTGGAATTACTTGAAATGGTTCCAGGTTCTGGATTATCTGTTGGCAAAGACATTGGTATTATTTCGTATAATGAAACGCCATTGAAAAAGTTTATATTAAACGGCATAACTACCATATCAACAGACTTTAAGCATATGGGTGAAAAAGCGGGAGAGCTTATTTTGAGTAACAAAAAAGAGCATATTGAAAACCCTTTTCAGATAAGAACGAGGTCATCTATTATGATGTCTTAGCTTAATTCTTGCTTCTTTCCGAAAGACAGTATATGATAGTAAAATCTATTTTTCAGGATAAGTTTGTCTGGTATACTAAAGGCTTTAAGAGGTCAAGGAAATTAAGAACTATTACAGTAGAATTAGCTTGTATCTTTTAGGATCAGGTTCAAAATATTTAAATTCAACCCAATGAAAACCTACGCTACTATTAAATTAATGACAGTCTTGTTTTTTTGCTGTCTACTGTATGCCTGTTCTTCTACGCAAAAAACTGAAGAATCCCCTTTTAACGTCATTTTTGATGGAGAATCATTGAATGGATGGAAGGGTGATACCACCTATTGGAGAGCAGAAAATGGTGTATTGATAGGAGAAATTACGCCAGAAACCCTCCTCAAGTCCAATTCCTTTATCATTTGGGAAGGTGGTGAGCCTGGAGACTTTGAGTTTAAAGCGGAGTTTAATATTGCAGAGTCCGGAAACTCTGGAGTAAATTATAGGAGTGTGATGCATGAGGATATTCCTTTCGCACTCAGAGGCTATCAGGCAGATATTGATGGAAATAACAAATACACGGGCCAAAACTATGAAGAACGGAGCAGAGCCACTTTAGCCTACCGTGGTCAGATAACCAGCATAAATGCTCAATCAGGAGACTTTGACTTGAATGCTGTTCGAGATAAGATTAAGGGAAATGCTTGGCAATATTTAGAGGTCACAGGAAGCCTGGGAGAACCTGATGACCTAAAAACCAAGATTAAAAAAGAAGATTGGAACGAAATACACCTTATAGTTAAAGGAAATAGATTACAGCATTATGTCAATGGCATTTTAATGAGTGATGTCACAGACAATGATACGGTAAATGGTAAATCAAAAGGTCTTTTGGGAATGCAAGTACATGTAGGTCCACCTATGAAAGTGATGTATAGAAATATTAGAATCAAAGAATTATAAATGATAAAGATCGGGTTTAATGTATTGGCATGGTCTTCTGAGGTTTCAGAGGACTTATTGCCCATTATAGAGCGTCTAAAAACCATCGGTTATGATGGAGTGGAATTTTATGTAGGTGCGGAAGACGAGAAGGCCTATAAAACAGTAAGTGAAAGATGCAAAGCCTTAGGGCTTGGGGTGACTACGGTAACCTCTTTATCAGCAGAAAACAATCCTATTAGTGATAATGCCAAAGGGAGGGCCATAGGCCTAGACAGGATAAAATGGGCCATCGATAGATCCGTAGATTTAGGTTCAGATGTTCTTTGTGGGCCTTTTCATTCTGCCCACGCTCATTTTTATGGTAGACCAGCAAGCTCAGATGAACTCAAATGGGCGGCCGAAATATTGCATGAAGCAGGAGACCATGCTGAGCAGGCAGGGATTACCTTAGCATTAGAAGCTTTAAATAGATTCGAGAGCTATTTGGTAAATACCATGGCAGACCTTAAAGTTTTACTTCAAAACGTGAATCATCCAAGTGTTAGGGCCATGTTTGATACACATCATGCTAATATTGAAGAGAAAAAATATTTAGACGCCATCCAAACCATTTCTCCGCATCTACAGCATATTCATATCAGCGAAAACGATAGGGGTACTCCTGGTTCTGGGCATATTCCTTTTGATAATACATTTTCTGCTTTAAAATCTGTGAATTATAATGGATGGCTCACTATAGAGGCTTTCTCTAGGAGTGACCCAGACTTTGCCAATGCCATTAACGTTTGGCGTGAGTACGATGATGCTTGGGACATTGCCACTGCTGGCCTTAAATTCATCAAAGAAATGTGTCAAAAACATAATTTGAAATAAGTAATCCTATTTGTGCAGGCTTAAATAAAGAAAACCCTATGAAAAATAATTTACCCTTCCGTTTTGGTTCTGAAGTTTATACTTGGTTTATGAGTGGTGACGGAGCGACCTACGAGGGAAAACTGGGTCATATGATAGAAGTGATTGCCAAAGCGGGCTTTACAGGTATACAGCCTATTTTTACTTGGATGGGAGACTTGGTTGACCCCGATAAACTAGCTGCTAAACTTAAAGAAGAAGGCATAGAGTTGGCTGCGGTAGCTTTGGCTCAAAACTGGAATGGTGGCACTGAAACACCTGAAGAAAAAATAATTTCAGATAATGCCATAGCTCTGTGTAAACGCTTTCCGGGAGCCATGCTAAATACGGTCCAGATACCCACCGGAAGGCACGATTTGGTTTCACGCAGAAAAAGCTTGGTCAATATCGTGAATGAAGTTTCAAAAAGGGCAGCTGACCATGGTGTTCCATGCAGTTATCATCCTAATTCACCCCATACGTCTATCATCAGAACAGAGGAAGATTATAAAGTGGTTTTGGAGAGCCTTGACACCGCTGTAACAGGCTGGACTCCGGATGTAGGTCATATCATAAATGGCGATATGGACCCTCTAACTAAAATGAAGGAATACCAGCACCTTATTAATCATGTACATTACAAGGACTGGGATGGAAATCCAGAATTTGTCTTGATGGGCAAAGGAAAAGTAGCCTTGCTAGAAATAACGCAATGGCTCAAAAATATTCAATATGACGGATGGATAATTTGCGAGGATGAAGGAGCCTTAGCTCTGGAAGACCCTGATGCGGTTACCATACATGACGGGCAATGGATTGTGAACGACTTAATCCCAAAACTGAAGTAATATGCCTCTAGTAAAAGCCAACGGGATTCAGCTTTTTTATGAAGAAAAGGGAGATGCTGCTAAGCCACCATTAATACTGATTATGGGCATCACCGCTCCCGGTTCTGTTTGGTACGCACATTCAGAGGCTTGGGAAAAGGAGTTCAGATGTATTATTGTAGATAATAGAGGCGTGGGTTTATCTGATAAACCTGCGGGCCCTTATACCACCGCTCAAATGGCGGATGACTACGCAGCCTTGATGGATGTTTTGGGTATTCAGAACGCCCAAGTGGTAGGCGTTTCTATGGGAGGTACCATTGCCCTCCAGATGGCTATTCGACACCCTGGAAAGGTAAAGTCCATGATTTTGATGTGCCCTTGGGCTAGATGTGATAATACCGCAAAGGCTATTTTTGAGCAGATGATGCTGGCCAAAGCTAGATTCAGGCCAGAAGAGTTTAGTCATTTTATTCATTTATTGATTTTTTCAAAAGCCTCATGGGATGATAAAGAAAAAGTAAAAGAACTGGCCGAGGGTCGTTCACAAGATGCCATTGGCAATAATCAGCAACCCTTACATGGACTAGAGGCTCAAGCCTACGCTTGTATGAATCATAATGTCTTGACAGATTTACCTCAAATAAATCAGCCGACCTTAATTGTAGGTGGAGCAGATGATAAGTTCACCCCTAAGTGGATGGCCGAAGAAATCCACGAGGGCCTACCTAATTCTGAACTATATATGTATCCAAAAGCAGGGCATATTTTTCATTTTGAACATGTGGGAGATTTTAATCAAAGAGCAAAAAAGTGGCTATTGGCCCACTAAATATTCATTAAAATGAGCACTCTAGACCAAAATTGGCAAGATAAAGTGAGTCATATTTCTCAGGTAGGAGGAATTGAGACATCGGTGTTGGACAATGGTTCGGGTAAGGGAACAAGGATAGCCTGGTTTAATACGGGTGGAGGTTTACGTTTTAAGGTGGTATTAGACCGAGGGATGGATATCATGGATGCCTTTTATAAGGAACGGGGCCTAGCTTGGATAAGTCATAATGGCACTAGTTCACCAGAGCCATTTTCAAACAAGGGCATTGATTGGTTAAAGACATTTGGCGGTGGTTTATTAACGACATGCGGTTTGTCAAATGTAGGAGGACCAAACGAGGACGAATTCGGAGAAAGGGGCCTTCACGGTAGAGTAAGCAATATAAAAACAGAAGTAGAATCTATCATTCAGCCAGATCCTGTATGTGGTAAAATGGAAATGAGTATTACTGGGATAATAAAAGAAACCTCGGTTTTTGGGCCAAACCTTGAGCTAAGAAGAACTATTTCTGCCACCTTAGGTTCACCAGAAATTAGGATTAGTGATGAAGTGCTAAACAGAGGAAATACAAAGGTTCCACTCATGCTTCTTTATCATATCAATCTGGGTTATCCGCTGCTAAACGAAGGAAGTAAAATAAATTGGGAGGGCGATTGGAAGGCAAGAGATGAGAAATCAAAAGAGATTTTTAATAGCTCAAATGATTTCAAAACTTGTCCAAATCCGCTTGAAAATCATCTAGGTTTTGGAGAAGCTGCCGCTTTTATTGATATGGAAGCAGATGAAGATGGATTCTGTTATTGTGGCATAGAAAACACTAAAGAGAATCTTAAACTCAGTCTTAAATATAAGAAAGAGGAATTACCCGCCTTTTGCCAATGGCAGCACTGGGGTAAAGGCGAGTATGTGACTGGCTTGGAGCCAGGAACAAATCCGCCAATAGGTCAAAAACAAGCAAGAGAAGAAAATACATTACAGTTTTTAGAACCTAAGGAGTCTAGAAAATTCAACCTATCATTTAACATTTCAACCATAAAAAAACAATGAGTAATATATCAAAGGCACTGGAGCAAGGAAAAGGGATTTTGAGATTGACTCCAACATGGGTTCCTCGTTCTTTTTGTGTCCCGGGCAGAAGAATTAAACTACACCCAGACGACTACTATGTGTTGGGTGGTGAGCGTGGCGGAATAGATGAGAGGTGGTTATCTTCTACTTGTGCTGCAGAGAATGGCCCTTTAACTAGCGAAAATGAAGGCTTGAGCCATGTGGTTTATAATGATGGAGAAAAAGACATTCTTATTACGCTAAAGGATGCCATTGAAGAGTTAAAAGGAGAGATTATCGGGAAGAGGCTTTGGGACGAGCACAAAAGCTGGCCTATGTACTCTAAGTTTTTTGATAATATGGGACCTCTTCCTCATCATATCCATCACAATGATGAAAAAGCAGCATTGGTTGGTCAAAATGGTAAGCCTGAAGCCTATTATTTCCCACCTCAGCTTAATAATCATGGTGGAGACTTTCCATATACATTTTTTGGTATAACACCAGGAACCACAAAAGAGCAAATCAAAGAATGCTTGATGAATTTCTCAAAGGGCGATAATAAAATTACAAATTATTCGGCTGCTCAAAGACTGGAACCTGGTACAGGATGGTATGTACCTCCAGGGGTTTTGCATGCTCCAGGTAGCTTTTGCACGTATGAGCCACAAAAGGCTTCCGACATTTTTGCGATGTACCAAAGTCTCGTGAACGAGGCTATTGTTCCTGAAGAATTGCTTTGGAAAGGGACACCAAAAGATAAAATTGGAGATTATGATGAACTGGTAAGTGTAATCGATTGGGAACTTAATACAGATCCGAATATCATTGAAAAGTTTTTCATGTTACCAAAACCTGTGAAACCAGTGGCTGAAATGGAAGCTGAAGGTTACATAGATAACTGGATATGTTACAAAGCCACAGATTTTAGTGCCAAAGAATTAACCATTCTTCCTGGTGCTACGGTAACCGTTACAGATTCTGCTGCTTATGGTATGATAGTAATGCAAGGTCACGGAAAAATGGGCGAATGGAAAATCGAAACCCCGGCATTGATAAGATTCGGTCAGCTAACCAATGACGAGTTCTTTGTCACGGAAAAAGCAGCCAAAGAAGGAATAACCATTACCAACTATTCGGCTAATGACCCCATAGTGATTTTGAAACACTTTGGCCCTAACAACCCTGACCTAGTGATAGAATAAAATATATTTTCAACCCAAATTATAAAATAATGAGTAATAATAATTATCCAAAACTCCATAATGCCACATGGCCAGGAATAGTAGGAAAAGGCCCAGATTCTGAGCCTACCATTGCCCTTGATAACATGTTAAAAATGACTGCTGCGGCTGAGGTTGGCGGTGTCAAATTTGATGGTGTAGATTTAGGTCTTTTTGACCCACATTATGACTTAGATACTTCTGATGATGGTGTAAAAAAATTGGCAGATAAAGTAGCCGCTTACAACTTAGAAATAGGAAGTTTAGTAGCTCCTATTTGGGGTGGCCCCGCAATGGGAACCAAAGAACAACGTACTGAATTTGTGGAAATGGTACGTAAATCATGTGAAGTTGGTCAAAAACTAAGAGCCTTAGGCATTAGACCAAACGGAATAGTAAGAATTGACTCTGCCAGTGGGGTGGCCGATTGGGCAAAAGATCCAAAAGGCAACTCAAAGCTAATAGCCGATACATTCCGTGAAGCCTGTGATGTAGCAGCTGATTATGGTGAAAGATTAGCAGCCGAAGGTGAAATTTGCTGGGGAGGTATGCAAAGCATGGACTATATGTTAGAAACCTTTGAAATGGTGGATAGAAAAAACATAGGTTTTCAGGCTGATATGTCACATACTACCCTTTACCTTTTAGGTTATAATGCACCAGAACACAGAGTTTTACCAGAAAACTTTAACTGGGACGACAGAGAAACCTTCTTGGAAGGACTTAAGAAAATTACCGACAAACTGAGACCTTGGACTATCGATTTCCATGTGGCTCAAAATGACGGAACAGTACACGGCACAGGCTCTCATGATAAAACTGGACGCCACTGCCAAGCTACTGATCCTAATGGTAAGCTAGACATAGCGAACGATGCAGGCTACTGGTTAAGAGATGGCTCTGGCGAACTTACTAAAGCATTTAAGCATATTTGCTGGGATGGCTGTATGTTCTCTAATGAGGTTATGAATCAGCCAAAAACATGGAATGATATCTTGACCGCAATGATTAAAGTAAGAGAGCAGCATGGCTGGCACGAGGCTTAAGCCAAAATAGCTCTTTATTAATTCAACCATAAAATTGAAAGAAAATGGCACAAAAAAAGAAACTAAGAATAGGATTAGTAGGCACCGGCCTAATGGGCAGAACCCATGCAAACGGATATAATAGAATTCATAATTTCTTTCCAGATTTAGTGTACGAACCAGAACTAGTGGCGGTCTGCTCTAGAAATGAAGAAAAAGTAAAGGCTTTTGCAGAGCAATGGAACTTTGCATCGTATGAAACCGATTGGAGAAAACTGATAGCGAGAGACGACATTGATGCTGTGGACGTTTGTACTCCAAACGACAGTCACGCCGAAATATCTATTGCCGCTGCAGAAGCTGGCAAAATGGTATTGTGTGAGAAACCTCTTTCTAGAAACATACAGGAAGGTAAAAAGATGGTAGAGGCTGTTGAAAAAGCTGGTGTTAAAACTACTGTTTGGTATAACTATAGAAGAATTCCGGCAGTAACATTAGCCAAAAATATCATTGACTCTGGGAAACTAGGTAAAATCTTCCATTACAGAGGGAATTTTTTACAGGACTGGACTATTAATGCCGATCTACCACAAGGTGGCGAAGGCCTATGGCGTATGGATGCTAATGCTGCGGGTTCTGGGGTAACAGGGGATTTATTGGCCCATTGTATAGATTCGGCCATGTGGTTAAATGGTGGCATTAAAGATGTTTCTGCAGTTACAGAGACTTTTGTCAAAGAGCGTATGCACCAACTTACAGGAAAAGTAGAGCCTGTCAAAATTGACGATGCTTGCCTTTTTCATTGTCACTTTGAAAACGGTTCTTTAGGTCTTTTTGAGGCCACAAGATACGCTAGAGGGCATAAAGCCTTAAAAACATTTGAAATCAATGGCGAAAATGCCTCCATCCGATGGGATTTGCATGACTTGAACAGACTAGAATACTTCGACCATTCCGATGATTCCAAAGTTAGAGGATGGCGTTCTATTCACGTTACAGACGGCGACCACCCATACATTGACAAATGGTGGATTCCTGGTTGTGGCATTGGATGGGAACATAGTTTTGTACATCAAGTGGCAGATTTCCTAAAGAGTTTAGAAGATGGAAGTGCTTGCTCGCCTACCTTCAAAGAGGCCTTACAGACCCAAAAGGTGTGTGAAGCTATCATCACTTCTGCCAACGAAAGAAAATGGGTGGATACTGGTGTAGATGGCCAATTTGTATAGCCCAAGAGTTCTTAAAATTTGATTCAGAATTATACCTAACATTCTCATGGAGAACAAGTTTATGTTCCCCATGCAAGTACAGTAAATGATGGGTTAGCTAACCCATCTTAATACCTTAGCAAATAAACCAACCAAATTAGTATGAATACTTCTCCTCAAGATTTTGAATATGTAAACTACTTGTGGGATAGCAAGAAGGCAGCATCTCTTAACGATGATCAGGTGGCCTTGTTTCTCTATCGTTCCAATATCCTTGGAGCAGATCTCAGAATTACCAATTATGGTGGTGGAAATACGAGCTGCAAAACTATAGAAAAAGATCCTCTTACTAGTGAGGAGGTAGAGGTGATGTGGGTGAAGGGCTCCGGCGGTGATATAGGAACCCTCACACGTTCTGGTATAGCGGGCTTGTACACTAGCAGGCTAAGAAATCTCAAAAATACATATAAAGGCCTTCATGATGAAGACAGAATGGTAGGCCTATTCAACCATTGTATTTATGATTTAGATAGCAAAGCCCCTTCAATAGACACTGCATTACATGGTCTCTTGCCTTTTGCACACATAGATCATTTACACCCAGATGCTCTTATTGCGGTAGCTGCTGCAGAAAATAGTGAGCAGGTTACTAAAGAAATTTGGGGAGATAAAATGGGCTGGGTACCATGGCAACGACCGGGGTTTGATTTAGGCCTTCAGTTGGAACAATGTCTGGCCGATAATCCTGGAATTAGGGGGATTGTTTTAGGAAGCCATGGTTTATTTACATGGGGCGATACTTCTTTGGAGTGTTACATAAATAGCCTAGAGGTTATTGAGAAAGCGTCTGCCTATATAGAGGGAAAAATTAAAGAAAAGGGGAGTGTTTTTGGCGGAGCCAAATTAGAAAGCCTAGCAGCGGACGATAGAAAGGAAAAGGCAGCTCAACTGATGCCCGTCCTCAGAGGACTTTGCTCTTCTGAAAATAGAATGATAGGCCATTTTACAGATAGTGAAACCGTCTTGGAGTTTATCAATAGTCATGATTTAGACAGATTGGCACCTATGGGTACTTCTTGTCCAGACCATTTTCTGCGTACTAAAATTCAGCCCTTAGTTTTAGAGCTGTCACCAGGTGAAGATATTTCAGATGACGAAACTCTTTTGGCTAAGCTAACTCCAAGTTTTGAAGCCTATCGGGAGACTTATAAAGCGTATTACGAGACGTGTAAAAAGGACAACAGCCCGGGTATGAGAGACCCAAACCCAGTGATTATTATTTATCCGGGTGTGGGAATGTTTAGCTTCGCAAAAAACAAGCAGACCACTCGTGTAGCTAGTGAATTTTATGTCAATGCTATTAATGTGATGCGTGGGGCAGAAGCCATTACGTCATATACCTCCTTACCAAGGCAGGAGGCTTTTGACATAGAATATTGGCTTTTAGAAGAGGCTAAATTATCGCGAATGCCGAAAGAAAGCCCTTTATCAAGAAAAGTAGCCTTTGTTACAGGAGCTGGTGGAGGAATAGGTAAAGCTATTGCCGATAAATTGGCAGAAGAGGGAGCAAATGTTTTCTTAACAGATATCGCAGAAGATAGGCTGAAAGATGCTATAGCCACATATAAGTCAGACACGGCAGCTTATGCGGTTTGCGATGTGACAGATGCTAATTCTATAGAACAGGCATATAAAGAGGTATGTCTAGCATTTGGAGGTGTAGATATAGTGGTGCATAGTGCAGGATTAGCTATCTCTAAACCATTGGAAGAAACCACTGCGGCAGACTGGGATATTCTTCAAAAAGTATTGGTTAAGGGTCAATTTGAGCTTGCCCAGAAAGGTGTTAGCATCATGAGGAAGCAGGATTTGGGAGGAGACTTTATAAGTATAGCTAGTAAAAATGGTTTAGTAGCGGGACCAAATAATGTGGCTTATGGTACTGCTAAAGCAGCACAGCAACACATGGCAAGACTTTTAGCCGCAGAACTTGGCTCTGATAGTATACGTGTAAATACGGTAAATCCAGATGGGGTAATCGTAGGTAGTAAGATATGGGAAGGAGCTTGGGCAGAAGGAAGAGCCAAGGCTTATGGCATCACTGTGGAAGAATTACCTGCTCATTATGCTAAGCGTAATTTATTAAATGAAATTATATATCCGAGCGATATCGCCAACGGTGTTTTTGCTCTGGTAGCCATATTAGATAAATCTACCGGAAATATTATTAATGTAGACGGTGGCATGGCTACGGCTTTTGTAAGATAAAAGCCAATGAGGATAAAAGTAAAGGCAGTTTTTGATATTGGTAAAACCAATAAGAAATTCTTTCTTTTTGATGAAAACTTTAAGGAAGTATATAAGGTATATGCCGAGTTTGAAGAGATTTTAGATGATGATGGTCATCCTTCAGAGGATATTCGAAATTTGAAAAAATGGGCACTGGCAGTTTTTGATAAAGCTTTGGACGATGACCATTTTGAAATTGAAAGCCTAAACTTCTCTACTTATGGAGCCAGTTTTGTTCATATTGGTGAAAGTGGTGAGGTGGTAGGTTCTTTATATAATTATACCAAGAAGTATGACGAAGCCTTAGCCCGTCGATTTTATGAAAGATATGGCCCAATGGAGGATTTTTGCCAACAAACGGCGTCTTCAAATCTAGGTTGGCTTAATTCTGGACTTCAGCTGTATTGGATTAAACACCTTAAGTCTGATTTACATCAAAAAATCAAATATTCCCTTCATCTGCCTCAATACTTAAGCTACATCTTTACAGGGGATTTTTTTAGTGAGTACACCAGCATTGGTTGCCATACAGGCTTATGGGATTACGAAAAAAAGGATTACCATAAATGGGTTTACGAAGAGGGTATTGATCATCAATTGCCTGAAATCGTCCCCACTTCCACTAAAGTTATAAAATCTTTCAAAGGGCGTCAGATTGTAGTGGGCGTAGGGATTCATGACAGCTCAGCGGCATTAATTCCATATTTGTGGAGTTCTATAAAACCGTTTTTATTACTCTCCACGGGTACTTGGAGTATTGCTCTTAATCCATTTAGTAAAGACTCATTGACAAAGAGTGAACTCGCTGAGGACTGTCTCTTTAATATGAGAATGAATGGGGAAACGGTAAAAGCTTCCCGATTATTTTTGGGCAATGAGTATAAGGTTCAAATCAAAAGGTTGAGAGAACACTTTGGACTAGAAAAAGGCTGGGATAAAGAAATTAAGTTTAGTAAATCGTTCTTTGAGTCCATCAGAAAACAGAAGCAAAAGCATTTTGTATGGCAAAGTCTAAAGAATAAAAATGACCAGCAATTGGATTTAAAGAACTTTAGAAATAAGGAAGAAGTCTATCATCAGCTTATGATGGAGCTGGTTTGGCTACAGGCTGAAAGCATTAAAACGTGTTTAGGGAATAGCGAAATTAAACAAGTCTACGTTGATGGTGGATTTGCGGACAATGAGGTTTTCATAGAAATACTTAAATACTATTTTGAAGAGATGGCTATAAGAATGGCTAATTCACCAATAGGCTCTGCCTTGGGTGCGGCCATTGTTATTTCCAAAGATAAATTGGCTAAGGATTTTCTGGAAAGAGTTTATGGCCTAGAATAATATAAACGCTTTTACAGGAGGAGATGGGACAGCAGAATGGCTCTACATAGATGAGTTACCCACGTTTTTAGTAAAAGGGGATCAAAGGCATTTTCTCCTACTTTTGAAAATAAGTCAGAAATATTCTATTTGGAATTGGGTTTTGACTCTAGTTCAATGCTAAAATAGTGCTACGAACTGGTAATTGATATGAGGGACCAGGTTTTATATATCCGTAGGTTTGTAGTGTGATATTGAATTTACCAGAACATGAATTACTGCATCAAAAACCTAGGATTTGGCAAAGTCAATTCAGTGAGGAATGTTCATTTAATTACTTAGATCAGGCGTAATCGATAGTAGAATTGATATAGATTGCTATGGATACAAATCTTGTGATTATTTTTAAAGAAAAGAACCACTAGTATAGATGAATCTTCCACAGTTTTTTATCAGTTGTGACTGGGGTACAAGCAATTTTAGACTAAGACTTGTAAACACCCAGAGCCTAGAGGTGCTTAGAGAGCTTAAGTCGGAAAACGGCGTAAAAAATCTAAACCAAAGCCTTAAAAAGACTGATAGGTTAGGCCATTTTACTGCATTCCTAGCTGGTCAAATTTCTCTGCTGCCTGAAGAACATAGAAACCACCTAATAGTTATTTCTGGAATGGCATCTTCTACCATTGGTATGTTAGAGTTACCCTATGCTCAGATGCCGTTTAGTTCTCAGGGAGATGGTATTATATCAGAAAGTATAAAAACCGAAAGGGGTCTGAAGCTTATCTTGATTTCTGGTGTGAAAAGTGAGGTCAGCGTTATGCGTGGGGAAGAAATACAGGCGGTTGGTTTGGCAAAAGAATTTGGTGATTTGGACTCAGGTTTGTTGATACTGCCAGGAACGCATAGCAAACATCTCACTTTCGAAAAAGGATCATATACGGCCATGAAAACGTTCATGACTGGGGAGCTTTTTCAGATCATATCCGAACACAGTATTCTGTCTGGTTCTGTCCTTAAAAGTGACTGGAGTAGGATAAATGAAGCAGCATTCTTAGAAGGAGTGGCTTTAGGAATACAAAAGAAATTAAGCGAGTATTTGTTTTCAGTTCGGGTAAGAGACATTACCCAAAGTGCTTCTAAAGAAGCGAATTATCTTTTTCTAAGCGGCTTGCTTATTGGCGATGAACTTTCATATTTGAAAAACAATCCGTCAAAAATTATTTTGGCAGCTGCTGAACCTGTCTTTGATTTATACAAATTGGCTTTAGCCCAAATTAAGGTGACAGAAGACATGATTTTCTGCGATAGCTCTATTATTCAATCGGCTTTGTTAGTCGGTCATAAAAAAATACTCATCCAATATGTCAACGTTAAGTAAAATCTTTTTTGAGAAATTTGAGAACGCACCTATTGTAGGTATCTTAAGAGGGCATAACCTGAATACTTGCAGGAAAATAGCCGATTGTTTTTTGGAAGCGGGTTTATACACGCTAGAGGTTACTATGAATACCGAAGGGGTAGATGAAATCATAAGTGCATTGGCAAAGGAATATCCTCAAATGAGTGTGGGTGCGGGTACCGTGCTAGACACAGATGGCCTACAAAAAGCACTGGATGCAGGAGCTCAATTCATCGTAACGCCCATTGTAGATAAAGAAGTTATCAAAACATGTGTCGCTCAAGGAATACCTGTATTTCCAGGGGCATACACACCCACAGAGATATATGGGGCGTGGGCACTTGGGGCTTCGGCGGTTAAGGTTTTTCCAGCTACGCAATTGGGCACTACGTTTATTAAAGACGTTTTAGCACCTTTGAATGAAGTGAAGCTTTTACCTACGGGCGGCGTTTCTCTAGATAATATCCGTTCCTTTTTTGAGGTTGGGGTAGTAGGCGTAGGCATGGGAAGTTCGCTGATTAACAAGGAGCTGGTAAAGACTCAAAACTGGGAAGGATTAACGAGGCATTTCGCAGCAGTCAAGAAGCAGATAGATGGCTTTTGATTGGCACCACTTAGGCTCCTTGAGCGTCAGGAATGGGAATTATTCAACTTTTTTAAGGAGTTTTGCGTTGTTAAGAAGCGTATTTATGCTTTTAATATTTAGCGGGAATTCCATGATTAAGTGGAGGAAGCTAAAAATAAGGGCTATTAT
>JBLHOT010000035.1:0-34362 GCA_047623945.1 Arcticibacterium sp.
CTTTATTATTTGACTAAACAGCGTTAAATTTACCATTGGAGAGGACGTTTTTGTTGTGCAACTCAAAGGTAATTTGAGATACTTTAATTTCCTCTCCTTTTTTAATCGTTTAGGACGCTATTGATAAAATAACTATAGTTAAACGTATTTTGATATTTAACCCAACCTTTTTGGCTGTAAACCAAGTCCACCATTTTTTTTGTTTGGCATAATGTCTGAAAAGATAAAATAAATACTTTTGGCTATAAGCTTAATTGAAAAGTTGGTTCCTTTTTAATACCATCCAAAGCGAAGACCATTTTTAGAAATTAAAAGACGTTATAAATAAAACTTTTTAGATGAATTATTTAAGATTTACTCTCCTCCTATTCCTGATCGCAATTATTGGTTGTAGCAAGCCGACACCCTCATCAACAAAACAATGGTTTAAAGGAAACTTACACACTCATTCTTATTGGAGTGATGGAGATGAATTTCCTGAAATAATCATGGATTGGTACAAGACAAATGATTATCAATTTGTGGCATTGACAGATCATAACACCTTGGCAGAGGGCGATAAGTGGAAAGTTATCTCGCAAGATTCAATCTATCAAAAGGGATTCAAAAGCTACCTTAATCGCTTTGGCTCTAGCTGGGTAGATTACAAAATAGACTCACTCAATCGAACTCAAGTAAAGTTGAAGACTTATGAAGAATACAAAGGCCTATATGAAGAAAAAAACAAATTCTTAATTATTCAATCTGAAGAGATTTCAGCTCACTTTGGGGATAAGCCACTACACTTAAATGCGACTAATATTCGAAAGACAATAAACCCTCAAGGTGGCAATACTTTGGTGGAAGTGCTTCAAAACAATATTGACGAAGTGATAAAACAGAGAGAAGAATTGAACATCCCGATGATTGTGCATATAAACCATCCAAATTTCGGATATGCCATAAGTCTTGAAGAGATGATTGCCTTGAGAGATGAACAATTCTTTGAGGTATACAATGGACATCATGCGGTTCATAACTCGGGAGATTCACTCCATATCTCAACCGAGAGAATGTGGGATCTTATCAATATTGCATATATCAATAGCAATAAACCATTGATGTACGGACTAGCTACAGATGACTCCCACCATTATCATGTGAAGGGCCGTGAATGGGCTAATGCTGGTAGAGGTTGGATTCAAGTTCAGGCAGATTCACTTAATCCAAAATCTCTCATAGCTGCTATAGATAAGGGCGATTTTTATGCAAGTACTGGCGTTGAAATCAAAGAGTTAACACTCGATAATAATAAGCTTTCCATTGAAGTAAAAAAAGAGGCTAATGTAACCTATCAAATAGCCTTTATAGGTTGTAAAAAAGGAAAGACTGAAACAGAAGAGTTAATGTCTATTGAAGGCGATAAGGCTTGTTTTGAATTAACGAATGACCTTCTTTTTGTAAGATGCAAAATCACGTCTTCAAAATTACATGAAAACCCTATTGAAGATTTATTTTATGAAACTGCTTGGACACAACCTGTCCAAACAGTTATTAATAATTAATTTGAATTTAATCATGTAGCTATAGTTAACTTGGAATAGTCAATTAGTTGGCCGGCAAGCATAGATTCTGCCGTACCTCGGTGGTTCGCCTGCACGGTTAATCAAAATTATCTTGATGGTTATAACCTTTCCTTTTACTATTGTTTCCTAGTATAAATCTAGCTAGCAATGATCCTTAACTAATTCTCCATTAAGAGAGATTACCATGTCACCTTAAAAGGCCATTTTAGTGAAATTTTTGCCATTCGAGGAAAAAAAAGCCCAATTGCCTTTAACGTTATTAGTCATGATTACAAGAATTAAAAGTGAAATGAAAAAGAAAATAAATACCCATCTATGGAAGTATTCTAATAATTTAAACCTAATTACTATAGCATCAACTTTTGCTTTTATAATTTCCGTAACTGCCTGCTCAGAAAACAATGAAAAACCTTACCTCCTAGGTTCTGGATACGGTATCAACAGTGCCACTTTGTTTGTAGACGATTTAGACGCAACCCGTAACTACCTTAGAGATACACTCGGCTTTACAATTTCAAACAAAATGGAGAAAGGAACCTTTGATGGTTCAATCGTGTCTTCCATTTCCTTTGCTGACTTGTCATCTTTAGAAATCCTTTCTCTAAATGATTCCATCTCGGAGGAAGCAAAACCACCCTTTATTAGCTCTTTTTTGAAGAAACAGGAAGGTTTACGATTGTATGCCTTATCCAGTTCATCGACAGATTCCACATCGTTTTGGCTTAAGAATAAAGGATTTAAAATGGATTCGATCCAATCTTTGCGAACCTCCGATGAAGAACCAAAGGGTTGGTCATGGGATGACGGCAGTCCTCAAATACGGAATTTGGATTTTAAGTCAACTAACCCTCCCGCTCATCTACCGAGGTTTGTGGAGTACGCCGATTTTGACTACAAAGCCGCCCAAGAGGAATGGAAAACGTATTACAGCTACGGACGGAGATACCAAGAACACGCCAATGGCGTGGTGGGAACAGCTGCTATCCGTATAGCGGTGAAAGATATGAAGACTGCCCGTACAGAATTCAAAAAAATGGGATTCGCCGAGCTAGAGACTAACGACTCATTATCCCGTTATAAGCTTTTTCGAAATCAGGAGATACATTTGATAGCTCCAAAAAAACCAGACGATGAGTTATCTGATTTTCTGGCATCACGTGGTCTCGCTGTCTTTGCATTGCGTTTTGAAGTTATCAATTTGGATTCAACATATAAGTACCTAAAAGAGCGTCTGCCTGCCAAGGCACTGATTATAGAAGGATTACCAAAACGCCTGAAAGTATTAAAAGAATATGCACACGGGGTACAAATGGAATTTGTGGAAGAATCTGAGGAACAAGGAGCTATGGCTAAAATGTTAAGACCAGATGCAGACTTGGATAGTGCGGCTGTACAGAATGCCGCGGGCATGTTTAAGAAATATTGTGCCCTTTGTCATGGAGAGAATCGTGAAGGATACGCCGCGGATAATGCTCCTTCCCTTAGCTCCCACTCATTACTGGCCACCAGCAAAACCTCTAACTTTATGAGGTATACTATCCAATTTGGTCGAGCTGGAACAGCCATGGCGGGATACTTGAAGCGGGAAGGTGGTCCATTGGAGTACATCGAAATTGAAATGATAATGCAATGGTTATATCAAACAAGCGGAGTTAAACAGCCAATTGAGGTATCAAGAGAACCGGTAATGGGTAACATAAGCCTTGGAGCCACCATCTACGCTAAAAACTGCTCAACATGCCACGGTAAAAATGGGGAAGGAATTTCTGCACCTGCCTTAGGAAATCCTATTTTACTAGCAACAGCTACAGACCACTTTTTACGCTATGCCATTTCAGAAGGGAGAGACAATACGCCAATGAAGGCGTTTAAGGACATATTAAGTAATGAAGAAATAAATGCGGTCACTGCTTTTCTTAGGAGCAGAGCTTCGGGATGGAATGTACCAAAACCGAGTACCGTAACAGTACCTCTGCCTGCGAACTATGTACTAAACCCTACTGCTCAAGTTCCAAAGTTCACACTTCGAGAAGGTCTCTATGTATCTGCCGAACAGTTATTTAAGTCCATGAAGGATAGTTTAAAAATGGTGGTTCTGGATGCCCGTTCAGAAGTAGCATGGCGACAGTCGCATATTCCAGGTTCCATTCCAGTTCCCTATTATGAAGAGCCCGAAAACTTTATTGAAGATATACCTAATGACAGTACCCAAATCGTGGTTTACTGTGCCTGTCCACATGCCGCATCACAAAAAGTGGTCAATACATTAAAAAGAAATGGGTTTAAAAACATGGCGATTCTCGATGAAGGTGTGCTCGTTTGGGCCCAACTAGGTTATCCCGTTGAAAATGGGAAATAAAATAAGACAGTATGTTGGGAAAAGTCCTAAAGGATAGGAACAAATGGAACAGGCTAACAGGACACTCGAAGAGCAAAGGATAGCATATGCCAATAGAAAATTCAGGGTAACGCCAATAGCCGGACTATTAGTTTGACTAATAATTGGAATTGCAGAACTTGTATTTCCAATAGAAGTAACCGTATGGGTGTTATTCATTGGAACGGGAAGTATCGTGTATTTAGCGATCTTTATTTCAAAATTTACGGGAGATTTTTTTTTGGTAAAAAGAAACCCAAAAACGAATTTGACAATCTGTTTTTATTCACTGTTGCACAGTCCGTTTTAGTTTATTTCATAGCCATTCCTTTTTTTCTTATAGATTCTTCTTCCTTACCCCTGACTGTCCGAATTTTGACCGGATTAATGTGGTTACCATTTTCGTGGATTATTAAGCATTGGATTGGCGTTTTCCAGGCAATATTTAGAACGATATTTGTTTAATTCTGTAGTACACATTACTGGCTCATAGATTCGTTGTTATACCCTTTGCGATTGTTCTAATCTATATAGTCACTATCATCATATTTAGGAATAGAAAAAAGGATTAAAACGGCAGCACAAAAACGCATACTTTAACGTGCCTCCCAAATGTTACAGTCCGTTAAGGCTTCTTGAATAATTTGATTCGTTGTATTAAACTTACGGAAGCATAGCCACCAATGAAACAGGGTGTTATAAAATACGGCTTATGAAGTCAAATAGTGGCTTCAATGATTTATAAATGGTCACTAAAAAATCATTTGACATGAAAAGGGTAGACCAATGTTTGGAATTTTTTCAAGAATCTTTCTCTTCAATTTTTAGAACATTTACCTTTTGGCAAATGGGGTAGACAGCAGGTCCATACTGATTATAAACAGCCACATCTGCAGCATCATGTCCAAAGCCTATAGTTACATAACCACCTTTGGGCCCAGACTGGGTAGCATCAAAAGTGTACCATTTCCCTCCAACATAGGCTTCAAACCAAGCATGTAAATCCATAGGTTTTAAATCATATAAATAACCCACCACCAAGCGAGCCGGTATACTCAAACTCCTACAAAGTGCAATTCCTAAATGTGCTAAATCTCTACAAACGCCTGACTGTCTGAGATTAACCTCAAGAGCAGAAATAGGATAATTACTACTTCCTGGAATGTAACTGATAGTATTTCTAAGCCAAGTCTCTATGGCTAAAACCTGAGCATAACCAGGCCTTTCGTTTGCAGTTAGCATGGTGGCTAATTCGCCAAACCTATCAGATTCGCAGTATCTACTTGGCAATAAATAGGTAAGAACTTTATCGGGCAAATTCTGAATCTGGACAAATGGGGCGTCATGGCACACTTCTACTAATGAAAGCGTTTCTACTTCAGATCTTACATGAATCGAGAAATTGCCGGCAGGAGCCATTAACCGTTGACACAAGTTTCCATAATCATCAGCAAATTGTATGATAGGAGCCTTTGGCGAAATCTCAAATTCTTCTTTCGCTACCCATTGTGTAGGCGTGCTTTGGGGCCGTAACATTAAGATAAATGGCGTCGGCATTTCTATATCAAATAAAAAGTCACAACTAACTTGTAGCAACATAAGTATAAATAAAAGTCTGATTGAAATTGAACCCCAAAAGTAGGCTATAGTCAAGCATTTGCCCTAATACAAGCATTGTCATTTGTGATTATTTTCGAAATATAGTTTTTGTGTTTCTTGAGCATTGAGAAGTCATATTTGATTCAAAACTTTGCATCATATTATACATTAATATCCTCATACAATTTCCTCTAAAAGAGTATCTGAAACAAGAACACTAACGACCGCTGGACTACGGCAAGCTCACCATCAAATAATTGAAAAGGCTTCGGCAGGCTTTGCACTGAATCTTCTTTTCTAGCTTATAAAACGGAGATCATCCTTGGCAAGACAAAACACTCTGCCGACTGATAGGTATCATTTTACCCGTTGCTGCTACATCTTCTATTCCTCTGTTATCCGATTGAATAGTTTTAGACTTCGGCAACATGTGAGTCGAGGACCTTTGGTTTGTTCTCTTAAAGAAGTAAATTCACAATTCAAGTCAGACGAGGCATATATCCAGTAAAACGGCTCAAATACAACATCGTTAGCCAGAATATGGAAGCCGAATAGCTTTTTTAGTATTCATATCAATAGCAATGTTAACTTACTGGTTTAGCAATTTGAAAAAAGGAGTAATGAAATATTAATCTAATTTAGTATGAAACCTATCTAGATTTTAAAGTGAGAACGTTCAGTTTAATTTGACCAGAAAACGTCATTAAATCCACAAAAAGTATGCTTCAGTCCTTTGCGATCATATTCGGCATCTCTGCAGTTTTTAGCTTTATAAATTACAAATGGTTAAAGTTGCCAAACACCATTGGATTGATGTTGCTAAGCCTTTTTACGGTTGCTGCCCTTTACCTTCTAAAACCGATATTTCCAGAGGTATATATCTTTTTTTGCGATTTGGTTTACGATGCAGACTTTGAGCACTTGTTGTTCGATGTCTTACTGAGCTTTTTATTGTTTGCAGGAGCTATCCATGTCAATCTTTCAGAGTTAAAAAAAGAACGATGGTCTGTGCTATTGTTTGCTACATTAGGTACCTTAATATCTTCCGTTGTAGTTGGAGGTCTCATTTATGGTGCGTCTAAATTGGTTACTCTAGACTTCCCATTTATTTATGCCTTACTGTTTGGTGCATTGATTTCGCCTACCGATCCTATAGCTGTTTTAGCCATACTTAAAGGAACTTCAATATCTAAAAGCCTTCAGTTAAAAATAGAAGGTGAATCTCTGTTTAACGATGGCATTGGTGTGGTTGTTTTTTCCGGGCTTTTACTATTACTTCCTATGACTGAAACAGAAGGAGTATCGGTAGTGTCAGAAATCGGCTTGCTTTTTCTTGAAGAAGCTGTTGGTGGCATTTTTTATGGACTAGCTTTAGGCTATGTTGGATACTTTTTCATTAAAAAGAGCTGTACAAATCCACAGCTTATGGTCACTATTAGTCTGGCGATTTGTATGACCGGCTATGCTCTCGCAAGTACGATGAACGTTTCAGGCCCCCTAGCCATGGTAGTTGCTGGTTTAATCATTGGTAATAGACTCGATATCAATAGAGCCGATGCACCTGAATCGATTCATCTTTTGAATGAGATCTGGGAAGTGTTGGATGAAGTCTTAAATGGTGTTTTATTTGTGCTCATTGGTTTAGCAATACATTTATTGGAATTTGATAAGGCAACAATCATTTTAGGTATAATAGCCATAGTTATTGTTTTAGCTTCACGTTTTATTTCTGTTTTTTCATCCTATTCACTTTTAAAACATAAAGACGACGTGTCCCCATTTAATACAGTCAAAGTATTGACTTGGGGTGGTTTGAGAGGAGGTATTTCCATTGCGTTAGCATTAAGTTTAGGGAATTATCCTTTCGGGAAACAAATCATTGTAATCACCTATATAGTCGTATTAGTTTCGATTATAGCACAAGGATTAAGTATTGGAAAATTAGTAAAATCAATATATAAATAATAACAAAATGAAGGACACGAACCGAATACGTTTGGCTGCAAAAAACCTAATGAGGACTTAAATGAATTAGTAGCAAATTATTCATTATACTAAAAAACATTATAGAATGCCACAGATATATAAAAGGCGAGTTTTTCTAGCACCCTTTCGAAACATTAACCTTACTCAGCCTATCCTTAAGAAATACGCTCTTTAAAGAGATAAATAAAAAACAATGACTATAAAAATTATCGTTCTAGCAATTTATGTTGGTATTCTATTTTTAATCGGAATACTGGCCTCTCGGAGAGTCAATAGTATGAGCGATTATTATTTAGGAGGAAAAAAAATGGGCTTTTGGGCGGTTGCTTTTTCTGCGAGGGCAACTGGCGAATCTGGATGGCTTTTAATCGGCTTAACGGGGATGGGTGCCATGGCCGGCTATTCAGGCTATTGGGTCGTAGCTGGTGAATTACTCGGAGTTTTTATTTCTTGGCAATTTATGGCCAAACGATTTAAAAGGCTATCTGATGAATATAATGCCATTACTATACCTGACTATCTTGAAAGTCATTTTAAATCATCCACAAACAGCCTAAGAATCATTTCTGCTTCTGTGCTAGTTGTTTTTGTTGTTATTTATGTCGCATCCCAAATGGACGTAACAGGAATCGCCTTCGAATCAATGCTTAATATTGACTATCGAATTGGTGCTCTAATTGGCTTCGGTATTGTTCTGGTCTATATTTTCATTGGTGGCTTTGTAGCCGCGGTTTGGTCAGATATGTTCCAGGGTGTTTTAATGTTTTTCGGCTTGGTTTTAATACCAATTGTGGTGTGGTTCTCCATGGATCATGGAGCTGGGGTTACGGAAGGGTTAAACGCCATTGACCCCACTCTTACACAAATAATGGGGAGAAGTGATGACGGATGGATGAACTTATTTACGATTCTTGGTTTCTCAATGATTGGTTTGGGCTTCCTAGGATCGCCGCAAGTTTATGTTCGTTTTATGTCAATAAAAAGCGAAAGAGAGATCGATAAAGGAAAATGGGTTGCACTAGTTTTCACCCTATTAACAGATGCGGCAGCGGTAACGATTGGTATTCTTGCTCGAATTTATTTTACGCAGGAAGGACAGGATCCTGAAGCAGTATTAGGGACTGGCGGAGAAAATGTTTTAAGCATGATAACCAACGAATTCTTATCAACAATTCTAGTTGCAATTTTCATTGCTATTGTTCTTTCAGCCATAATGTCAACGATTGACTCTCTGCTAATTCTTGCTTCCAGTGCCATTACAAGAGACTTCTATCAGAAAATATTCAGACCTGATTTAAAAGACGAAGACTTAACCACATTTTCGAGGTTAGTAACCATTGGAATGGCACTAACGGCCCTTGGAATTGCTATTCTATTATACTACCTCTACCCAGATAGACAAATCTTCTGGATTATGATTTTTGGATGGTCTGGCATTGCTGCCACTTTCTGTCCTGTAATCATTCTCTCTCTGTTTTGGAAAGGCTATTCTGAAAAAGGGGCTATTGCCTCTATGATTACCGGCTTTGTCTCCGTAATATTCTTCAAGTTTGTTGCTTCAAATCTTGAAGGAATAGGGCCCTATTTTGTAGAATTAGATGTGCTCGCTCCTTCGTTTGCCTTGGCTATGCTTGTAGGGTATATCGTTTCAAAAATATATCCTCCAAATGAGGTTAACGTGAAATAACCTAACCTAAAAGAGATACAATTAAAGTTGGGTATATATAATCTCAACTCGAATAGAGATGTTAAAAGCAACAGATTAAATCAGAACTAAAATGAACCAAAAAAGCTTTGGGCAAAAAATCCTTCACTTTCCCTTAACTAAAATAATAATCGGACTTATTGTTTGTGGAGCCATAGTGGGAATTGGAGAGACTTTAATATCCAATTTGCTGCACTTAACAAATATTGATACTGTATTTAAAAACCTTATTAAGGGCATAGTACTAGTGATGCTTGCTATCGTATCTTACACTTTTTTGTTCAAATTTTATGAAAAAAGGGTGATTACAGAATTCTCTAAAAAAGGAATCATTAAGAACTTAGCAATTGGTTTATTTTTAGGAGCACTCCTGCAGTCATTGACAATTCTGGTAATTTATCTAAAAGGGGGATATTCTGTTGTTTCAGTTAACCCTATTTTGTTTATCCTTCCCGCTTTGACCATGGGCATCACTTCTGCCATCATTGAAGAAATATTTTTTAGAGGCATAATATTTAGAATTCCTGAACAAAAATTAGGGAGTTATATCTCTCTTTTAATTTCAGCTCTGATATTTGGAGCACTGCACATTAGTAATCCTAACAGTTCTATAAGTGCCGGAATTGGACTGGCAATTCAAGCCGGTTTGTTACTTGGAGCAGCCTATATTTATTCAAAAAACCTGTGGTTTCCCATAGCTATTCACTTTGCTTGGAATTTTACGCAGTCTGCAATTTTTGGAGCAAGTGTATCAGGACGATCAATCTCAAAAACATTAATAACCTCTAAAATAGAAGGAGCAGAATGGTTCACCGGTGGACAATTTGGACCAGAGGGTTCAATACAAGCAACTGTCTTTTGCCTTATTGCAACAATTATTCTTTTAGTATTAAGCCATAAAGAAGGGAAAATCGTAAAACCATATTGGATGAGATAACAACGAAGTAATATCCTTCTGAATGGATCATTAATAATAAAAACATACCCAGAAAACAATCAAAATCTAAATGGGGCTGTAAACGTGCATCTCGTCATTTCTCTCTTAATTTTTCATAAGAAGGGCATCAGGAAAAAATAACAAAATGAATCTAAAAACCGTAAAATCATCCCTAACAGCTCTATTACTAATTGGCCTTGCTTTAATAGGGAATAGTTGCACTAACACCAGCAATGACTCTGCCGATACACACACTAAAAGCACGACCTACCCTAGCGATGTTATTCCATTTATGGACGAATGGAAAATTCTGCTGGGTGATGGCAGACATTCTGAAGATTTAGTGGCTTATGAGGCCAAAGACTTCTTTTATGTTTCAAATGACGACGATGCGGATTGGGTTGTTTATAAGACACCCAACTCTGGTGTGACATCAAGAACTTCAAGCAATACACGTACAGAATTAGGTCAAAAAGAGCATTGGATACCTGAAACGGGTGGTAATTTGACTGGAATCTTAAAAGTAATGCATGTTTCTACCACCGGAAAAACTACTGCTCCATCTTCATTCTCGGTAGTAGTAGGCCAAATTCACAGTGATGAAGGGCACGAAAACGAACCTTTAAAAATCTATTATAAAAAATTTCCAGGCCACACCCAGGGCTCTGTCTTTTGGAACTATGAGATTAACACAGAAGGTGATAATGCAAAAAGATGGGATTATTCATCAGCAGTATGGGGACATGATATGTCTATCGTAAGCACCAATGACTCGCTGGCACCTGAAGAACCTGAAAATGGCATTGAAGTAGGAGAAGAATTTAGCTATGAAGTAAACGTGCATGAAGGTATAATGTATCTCACTTTTAGCAGTGAAGGCCACGAGACTGTCAAGTTCACAAAAGACTTAATGCATTCAGAATTTGCAACAGCCTCCGATATCCCGAAGCAAATAGCAAAGATGTACGCATCTAGAGGCCGTGACGGTACAGAGCGTGAACGTGCTTATACTGGTGAAATACAGTATTTTAAACAAGGTGCTTATAATCAGGCAAATGGTAAGAGTACTGGTTCAGATACGTATGATGGTGATATAGCAAAACAATATAAAAATGGAAGCTATGCAGAAGTATGGTTTAAAGAAGCGACTGTAGGACCGAGTACAAAGCCGAACGACCAGTAATCCATGCTGCTCAGTCAATGCTTTTAACTGAAAATAATTGCCTTCTCCCATTAGTTTGCCGGCACCTTGATTCCGGCAGGTGTTCCTGTCGATTGCGGAGTCTGGAGGTTCCGACCCACTTGGATATTCCTTTGAAATTTCCACTCGATTGTTCCATTTTTACTAAATTAGTAGCTGAAACATGCGGCATACGATATACCCTGGGATGTCGGCAACTAGGACGGACTACATCAATAAAAAATAATATAAACCGAAATAATTCGAATGGAGCAAAAAGAACTATCAGAATTAACAAATGAAGAACTGTTAGCCGATGCAAAAAAAATGAAATCAAATTCCATAATGAGTGCTTTACTCATTGGATTTATGGCGGGAATTATAATTTTCAGCGTTGTGAAAAACACTTGGGGCTTTCTAACCTTAATCCCTTTATATTTGATTTACAGAATGGTTACCAATTCTAAAAAGAATGACGCTCTGAAAAAAGAATTAGAAGCACGAGATTTAAAATAAGGTAAAGCCGATTTGTCAACTCTGAAATGAAATTATTCTGGTAGTGGAACACCTCTGCAGAATGAAAATCATGTGGAATTTACTGCAAGAAGAGAAAAAACAGGTTTTGGAACAAAAGTTTGCCTTAATCACAAAACAATGAGGTTAACAACAGCATGAGAATCCATCTTTTTGAATTTGAAGATTTGCCCTGGTTTCCTAATGTCATAAGAGATGGAGGAACAGATTACCTACGGTACCTTCTCATTGCCACCGACGTCTACAAACCCTTGATACCTTTGATTTCAAAATCACTTTCTCTCACTAATCAAACGACTATAATTGATTTGTGTTCTGGTGGCGGCGGTTATATTGAACAACTTTATAAGCGTTTGTCCGAAAATTCAACACAAAATATATCAATTCACCTTACTGACAAATTTCCGAATTATGAGGCCTATAGTGTCATAAAGGCAAGGACTGCGGGACAAATTGATTTTGTAAACTATCCTGTTGATGCTGCAGATGTACCTAAGGATTTAGAAGGGTTCAGAGTGATGTTTTCTGCCATTCATCATTTTCAACCAGACCAAGTAAAAAAAATTCTTCAAAATGCCATTGACCACAATGCTCCAATAGGAATATTTGATGGTTACGAGAAAAGTGTATTGGCCATACTGACTGTCCTACTATTTCACCCAATAGCACTTCTGCTATTCACCCCTTTCTTCAAGCCCTTTAGTTTTTCGAGGCTATTCTTCACGTACATCATTCCACTCATTCCCATATATACCGTTTGGGACGGATGCGTTTCTATTCTTAGAATGTATAAATCAGAAGAGTTGCTGAAGATTGCACATAAAACCAACGCGAACCATTATCTATGGAAAGCTGGAAAGATGAAAAATAAATATGGCATTCATTCCACCTATCTGATTGGTTATCCTGGTAAATAGAAAACCTTGTAATTGCATCCGAATTTATTTCTCAAAAAATAGCCCTGCCCATGTCCGAAAAAAGGCTTCTAACTCTTAACCATATAGACCAGAAAAAACGAGAAGAAGAGATTCAAATTCTCAAACAAGAGCTGGAAGAAATCCAAAAAGAAACTCAGGCTTTTGAGGCTTTGCTTAGTTCTCACCTCAGTGATTTGATAGTGGAGGCACAAGAGCTTTTTACTTTATATAAGGATATAAAAAAGGCGAAAAAGGTAAAAAGATTAGAGCAAAAAAAACGAGGAAAGAAATATACCGAACCCGTAGGCTTAAAGGTTATACCCAAAGAGGAAAAGAAGGATATTCCGCCAGAACAGCAAAAGGAGAAAAAACGCTTATACCGAGAAGCGATGTTACATGTGCATCCAGACAAATTCCACATGAGAGAAAATGAAACGGATATCGCTACGGATCTTACCAACAGACTCATTGAAATTTATAAGACAGAGAGTTTAGAAAAACTGCAAGCCTTTCATGCTCATATTTTTACAGGAAATACACAAATCATTTTAGGTGATGCCGCTGGCAAAATAAAGGTATTTTCTAAAGACAATTATTTGCAACAAGAAAAAGAGACCCTAGAAAAAGCCATTCACTTAGCTAAGAATAGTCATCTTCATAAGGTGCTCACCGAGTATGAAAACCCACTGACCTTTGTGGACGAATTAAGACATTACTACGAAAACCGAATTTCCCAATTGAAAAGAAGAACTCGAAAGGGGCTTTGAAATCTACCTAAAGTGGAAGCTGCAATTGAGACTCTATGAAATCAAATCCATAGTGGGCTCCTTATTTAGTCATCTAGGGTTATGAATTGCTATGATGCCGCATATTGCTTTTGACTTAGTATCACGTGATTGGATAGCCATACAATTAACAAAGCCAGATACACCTCAGAATTAAGTGCTAATTCAAACCTGTCGACAAAACCCTAGCTGACTTTTTTTTCGGTTTGTATTTGCTAAATTAGGGTATTAAAACACGCCTAAACCCTACCCTAGGGGTTAGCCTGCATTAAATACACATGGAAGATTTATCAGAAATATTAAGTTTTGACCCTAAAGCCAAATTAAAGCACTTCCGAAAAGGAGATATTCTGCAAGAACCTGGAAATTTAAAAGCCTCTACTTTTTTCGTCAAAAAAGGTCTTCTAAGAAGCTATATCATAGACAGTAAAGGGAAAGAGCATATTTTCATGTTTGCTCCAGAAGGTTGGATAATTGCCGATGTAGAGGCACTGGAATTTAATGAACCAGTCCAGCTTTTTATTGATTGTTTGGAAGACTCGGAAATAATAATCTTTGATAAAAGTTCTCTTTTCAGGGCTGATATCTCCAAGGAAAAAATGGTAGTAAACGCACAACTCTTATATAGACGTATGGGGAAATTACAACGCAGAGTTCTCATGCTATTAGGCTCGCCAGCTATAGATCGGTATACTTACTTTTTAAATACCTATCCTGAATTACCCAATCGGGTTCCCCAACGTATGATAGCTACCTATTTAGGGATTACACCTCAAGCTCTTAGCACTATTAGAGGTAAAATAGCGAGTTCTTAATAAGCTTTTTCATTTCTTCATCTAGATGAATGCATAGCAAAAAATAAGTCATGAAATTTGGACTTTAATTTCAAACTTATGAGCAAAAAGTATTCAAATGGTGATATCACCATAAATTGGCAACCAAAACTTTGTAAACATGCCGGTGTGTGCGTAAAAACATTACCAAAGGTTTATAATCCAAATGCATCTCCATGGATAGCCATAGAAAATGCGACCACGGAGGAGCTAAAGCATCAAGTAGGCAACTGTCCTTCCGGGGCTTTAACGTACACTATCAATGAATAAAATACTAAATATAGAACCGCTCGGTTTTCCTTGGAAAACACAGGACCCGTTTTTGTTTTGTGCCTATCACCGAGACGAATATCCAAAGGGAAATACTGCAATGGCTGTGGATATTGAAGAACTAAAAGGCAGAAATATAGGACAGGACTTTACCGTAAAAGATGGCTGGAGAATGTATCACGGAAGTAATATCCCAGGATTCCCTTATCATCCGCACAGAGGTTTTGAAACCATTTCTATCTGCAAAGAAGGTGCAATAGACCACTCTGACTCATTGGGGGCAGCTGGAAGATTTATGAATGGTGATGTGCAATGGATGACTGCGGGAAAAGGCATTCAACACTCAGAAATGTTTCCATTATTAAATGAGAATGAAACTAACCCTTTAGAAATGTTTCAGGTTTGGTTAAACCTGCCTAAAGTTTCCAAAATGGTAGAGCCACATTTTAAGATGTTATGGAATGAAGAAATTCCTACCATAGAACATTTAGACGAATCAAACAGAAAGACCTCCATTCAAGTAATTGCTGGTAGCCTAAGCAATATTGATGCTTTATCCCCTACTCCTGACTCTTGGGCAGCAAATCCCAAAAACTCAGTTGGCGTTTATACCGTCATAATGGAAGCAGGTGCTGCTTGGACACTCCCTAAGACAAGTAAAGAAGCTAATCGTTCAGTTTTCTTCTATAAAGGAGACAAGATAGAAATGGAAGGTAAATCTATCGCCTCAGACCATATCATAGAGCTGGCGGCTATTGAAGATATAGCAATCACAAATGGAGACCAAGACGCATATTTCTTAATACTAGAAGGAAAGCCAATTGGGGAACCTGTGGTACAACACGGTCCTTTTGTCATGAATACGCAAGAAGAAATTAGAGAGACCATGAAAGAATATGGCAAAACACAATTTGGAGGATGGCCTTGGGCTGAAAGAGAAGTAGTTCATTCAAAAGATAAAGGAAGGTTTGCATTGCATAGTAATGGAACAGAAGAAATCAAATAATATGAACGCAAGAAACACACCTCTACCATGGCCTGTCTTAGATTTTAACGAGATAAAAGACACACTGGATACACTTCATCAGTGGATTCAAATAGTTGGTAAAATTCGATTAAAGACAATGCCATGGCAAAATCACTCCTGGCATGCAGCACTATACATCAGTTCACATGGCTATACTACGCAAAGCATACCTTATGAAGGACGGGTTTTTCAGATAGACTTTGACTTTGAACAACACAAGCTTTTTATAGCGTGCACAGGTGAGAAAACGTTAAGCATGGACCTTAAACCAATGACGGTAGCCGTTTTTTACGATGAACTATTTGAGAAATTAAATAGTATGGGCATAGATATGGAGATTCATGGCAGTCCTAATGAAATGGATCCCGCAATTCCATTTAAGGAAAACACCGTAAACAAATCTTACGACCCAATGGCAGCTCAGGCTCTTTGGGCAGCTATGTTAAAAGCAAATAGCGTCTTCAACAAGTTCAGAAGTCACTTTATAGGGAAATGTAGCCCTGTTCACTTGTTTTGGGGAGCATTCGATTTAGCGGTCACACGTTTTTCTGGAAACCCTGCTCCACTGCATCAAGGTGGAATGCCCAACATGCCACTAGAAGTTATGCAGGAAGCCTATTCCAAAGAAGTGAGCAGTGCTGGCTTTTGGCCTGGGTCCGCAGATTTCCCATCACCGGCATTTTACGCTTATGCCTACCCCAGCGGCCCTGATTTTGGCAAGCAGGATGTTCTTCCAAAGGAAAGCTTTTACAGTGAAGAAATGGGAGAGTTTTTCCTCAAGTATGAAGACTTACAGAAATCTAGTAAGCCCGAAGAAATGCTTTATGACTTTTTACAAAGTACATACATAGCCGCTGCCAATACCTCAAAATGGAATAGAAACGAATTAGAAAAACAAAATTATGAGTAAAGTGAAAATAGTCGATAGGAAACCTATCAAAGTAGCATTAAAAGCTGGAGATGATCAGTATTGGTGTGCCTGTGGATTAAGTAAAAACCAACCTTTTTGCGACGGTTCACACAGTACTACAGACATATTCCCGACAAAGTTTATAGCTAAAAAGTCTGCTGACGCATACCTGTGTCTGTGCAAACACACAAAGAACCCGCCTTATTGTGACGGCACACATGCCAAACTAAAAGAGGCGGATGATTAAAGAATTACACCGAGAAGTGATGTTAGATGTTCAGACAAATTCTACAAGAAAGAAAATGAAACGTATATCGCCACGGAGCTGAGCACCAGACTCTTTGAAATTTATAAGATAGAGAGCCAGAAAAACTCTAATTCTTTCTGGCTTCTTTTTTTTAAGGAAATACACAGATTATTTTAGAAGACGCCGCTGCCAAAATCATAGTTTTCTCTAAAAAAATTATCTGCAACAAGAAAAAGAGGCCCTAGAAAAGGCTATTAATTTAGCTAAGAAAAATCATCTCCATTAAGTGCTGTACGAGTATGAAAACCCACTGAATTTGTGGATGAATTAAAACACTACTACGAAGAACGAATTTCCCAATTGAAAAGAAGAACCCGAAAAGGGCTTTAGCCTCTCGCAGAGTCCTCGAGGAGTCTGTAACCTAAGCGAGACTTTTGGAATTAAAAAACCTAATCTTTAAGAAAGCCTATTGTGGTTGGGCGGAAAATAGTTCTGTTTTATTAATTCAATATTGGATTAATATTTTAACTTGTTACATAATGCATCAAATTCAATTTGAACTGCTCTCAACCATGAAAAAATAAGAATGGCCAACGACAAGTCAAACGACAGGTACAAATGGATTGTGCTTGCTACCCTTACAATCGTATATGTTTTTAACTTTATAGACCGCCAAGTTTTAGTCATTCTCCAAGAACCCATCAAAGCCGAATTAGGATTGTCTGACACACAACTCGGCCTTTTAACTGGCTTAACATTCGCAGCACTTTATGTTATTTTAGGAATCCCCATTGCCAGATTTGCAGATAAAAGCAACAGGAAAAATATCATTGTAGGTAGTTTGGCTTTGTGGTCTTTGATGACTGCATTATCAGGCATGTCGAAAAACTTTATTCACTTGTTTTTGGCTAGAATGGGTGTGGGTGTTGGAGAAGCGGGCGGAAGTCCACCGGCACATTCTATTATTTCAGATTATTTTTCTCCGAAAAAGCGGGCAACAGCTTTATCCATTTATTCGTCAGGAATCTACATTGGTATTTTAATTGGTTTTGTGATTGGTGGCGTTGTGGCTAAAAATTATGGCTGGCGAATGGCCTTTTATTCCCTCGGCATACCTGGTATATTGTTTTCTATCTTACTCTACTTTATTGTTAAAGAGCCAATTAAAGGGAAACTAGACGCCGTAGATTTAAGTAATGTAAAACCAAAGTTAAAAGATGTTTTAGGTACCCTTTTAAAAAAGAAAACATTCGTTTTTGTGGCATTGGCTTCTGGGTTTAATGCTTTCGTAACATATGGAGTAGGCAATTTCTCTCCATCTTTTTTAGCCAGAATTCACCAGATAGATATTGCTACAGCGGGTATTGTACTTGGTTTAACCATTGGTGTTGGGGGTGGAATTGGTACTTTCTTAGGAGGCTATTTATCAGATAAACTTAGCCATAAAGATATGCGTTGGCATATTTGGGTTCCAATGTTTGCTGGAATGGCATCCATTCCGTTTCTCTATCTATTCATTTTTAGTGACACTATTCAAATAGTGTATTTTGGGCTTTTTATGGCTTACTTATTACTTGCTATTTATTTAGGACCAACCATAGCGATTACGCACAGTTTAGTCAATGCCAAAATGCGTGCATTTTCCTCGGCCATTTTGTTTTTTGTTTTAAACCTTATTGGCTTGGGCGGCGGTCCTTTAGTGGTAGGATTTCTAAGCGATTATTTCCAACCAAGTTATGGCGATTTGAGCCTTAGATGGGCTTTTTGTATTACTTTTTTCGGTGCCCTTATGGCTATAGGTTTTCAATATTTAGCTTCAAAAAACTATTTGAAAGATTTAGAATCCTCATTATAAGGTTATTTACCATCTCTTAAAATAGGTAAACTAGCATTTTCCCTGCTCAGAGTCTCCGTTAGGGAACCTTCGGGAATGCAGAAACGGCCCTATCACTCTGCCATGTTGAGACTTCAAGAGTCTCAGTCTCCGAACATTTATCCTAGCTAAAAGGATAGTTTGACAAACTCAGCTCCCTTTAATCTCCAAAACCATCAAATAATTAACAAGCTCCGCACCATCCTTTAGATGTTCATTCTTCTGAACTTCCTTAAAGCCTTTGCTGAGAAAGAAAGGTTTGGCTGTAATACTCACATCACTTCTTAATACCTTTGCTCCTCTTCCTTTAGCTTCTTTAAGTATTTCAACAAACAAAAGAGCCGCTACGCCAGTTTTTTGATGGTTGGGGTGTACGTATAGAAGATCTAAATAGTCCGGGCCGTCTAAGGCTGCGAAACCAGCTATTTGTTCTTCCATCACAGCCACCGAAAAAGAATGGTGACTCAGAAATCTGAGCCACCGTTCTTTGTTATATCTTGATTCTACCCAAACTTCTATTTGGGCTTGATTATAGTCTTGGTTACAGGTCTGTCTTATACTTGCTTCAAAAAGGTCTAGAATCTCATCTAAATCCTTTTCTTCTGCCTTTCTAATACTTAAAGCTTCTGCAGACCCTGCCATGATTTAAATCTCAAACTTGGTCCACTTGGTATCGTCGTCTAAGGCAGATTTCACTACCGTTTGTATAAAGCCCATGCCTCTTAAACCATCTTCTATGCCTGGGAAGTCATACACATCTGCATTATAAGAGCCATCGGAGGCTCCACCACCTAAACCACCCGTAGCACCTTTTTCTACAGCACTACCCCATCTATCTCTCAAAGCCATCGCGAAGTTTCTATAGATACTCGCAAAAGTCTCTATATAACCTTCTGGATGTCCAGCAGGCTGTCGTGTATGTGCTTGGGCGTGTTCAGAAAGATTGCCGACACCTGTTCTTATGATCCTGGAACCTGTATCTTGGTTAGTAAGGATCAAGGTATTCGGCTCCATTTGTTTCCATTTTAAGCCACCTTTTGAACCGTAAATTCTAATGTTTAAGTCGTTCTCTTCTCCATGGCAAATCTGCGAGTTTTGTAAAATCCCTTTAGCTCCATTATTAAAACGAAGTAGGATATTGGCGTCGTCGTCTAGCCTTCTACCTTCTACAAAAATGGTTAAGTCGGCACAGAGCTCCGTGATTTCCAAACCGGTAATATACTCGGCTAAGTTTTCGGCATGTGTTCCTATATCTCCTACCCCGCCTGCAGCACCGCTTCTTGCTGGGTCAGTACGCCAGTCGGCTTGCTTTTGACCTGTAGCTTCCACCAATTCATATAACCAGCCCTGTGGATACTCCACAATTACCTTTCTTATATCTCCTATCACGCCGTTTTTTATGAGCTGCTTAGCCTCTTTCACCATCGGATAAGCGGTATAATTATGTGTCAATGCGAAAAGAAGCCCACTTTTATCCAAAATCACCTTCAGGTCTTTGGCTTCTTGAGTAGTGAGCGTAACAGGCTTATCCATGATCACATGAAAACCATTTTCTATGGCAAACTTTGCCGCAGGAAAATGCACATGGTTTGGTACCACAATAGAAACAAAATCTATTCTCTCTCCTTCGGGCAATTCTTTTTCTTTGAGTATCATTTCCTCATAAGAACCGTAAACACGGTCTGGGTTTAGATAAAGTGCATCGCCCGTTTGTTTTGATTTAACTGGGTTTGAGCTGAAAGCTCCTGCTACTAATTCTACTTCCCCGTCTAGGGCCGCTCCTCTTCTATGTACGGCTCCAATAAAGCCTTCTAAGGACCCGCCAATCATACCCATTCTTATTTTTCTACTCATTATTACGCTAGTGTTGAAATTGAATAATAAAGCCTTTAGCATAGGCTATGAAGTGTCAAATTAGCACAGTCGTTATTCTTCTCCAAATTGCATCGGACTAAAGCCTCAAAAAAAACGCTTAAGTCGGCCGAATCTCAAACTGATAGTCGCTATTAGAATAATTTGATTTGGAATTTATCTCCATATCTTTTTGATGGATAGCCAAAAAAACTATTTTTACACGCATTAAACTTCAACCCTAATCAAAAACTTTACAATGGTTAACGATAAACGATTATTTCTAGCAAGCTGTTTTGCACTTATTACTACAGCCTTATCTTTTAGTATTAGTGCTGGAACATTAAAAATGTTAGGCACAGACTTAGGCTACTCAGCCGTAAATTTAGGATACATCACCTCTTTATGGTTTTTCGGATTTCCAATAGCCATGATTATTGGTGGCCTTGTGTATCATACTATGGGTCCTAAGAAAATCATGAATATTGCTTTCATCACACACTTTTTAGGAGCCGCTTTAACCCTGTATGCGATTTATTTCGTTTCAGAATCTAGCTATGCTATCCTATTATTTTCTAATCTCCTCATGGGTATTGGATGTGGATGTACAGAAGCTGCTTGTAATCCTATGATTGCAGACACGTATGAAGGTGATAAAAGAAACAGCATGCTTAACAGGTTTCACATGTGGTTCCCTGGAGGAATTTTCGTAGGAGCCTTGCTTTCTGAAGCCATGTCTAATATGGGATTATCTTGGCAAAGTCAGTTTTGGTTAATTCCAATCCCTGCTCTTATTTACTTTTTCTTATTCAGAGGCGAAACATTCCCTAAGTCTAAAATTGATGAATCAAATGCTCTATCTATCAATTTTAAAGCGATGCTAACTCCTTTATTCCTTTTCATGTTTGCGTGTATGGCCCTTACGGCCATTACAGAGTTTGGACCACAAAAGTGGACTGGATTGATCATGGAAAGTTCTGGAGCTAAGCCAATGCTAATTTTGGCCCTTACTGCAGGTTTAATGGCTGTCTTAAGATTCTTTGGTGGGCCAGTAACTGTGCTTCTCGGTCAAACAGGTGTTTTATTAACAGGAGCTGTTCTTGCCACACTCGGAATCTATCTATTTAGTACGCAAACCGGCACAATGACCTATGTAGCTGCCATATTTTTTGCATGTGGTGTAGCCTTTTTCTGGCCAACGATGCTTGGATTTATTGCCGCAAAGGTGCCTAAAAGTGGTGCCCTTGGTATGTCTATCATTGGTGGTATTGGAATGCTTTCAACGGCCATTTTCCAGCCTATCATTGGTGGTTGGATAGATGGTGATTTAGCAGAAACAGCAAAGTCAGGATTAACGGGAGTTGATTTAGATTTGGCTGCGGGACAAGCTACGTTGTCAACGATGATGACTTTTCCAATTATTCTGATAGTTGCTTTTGCCATATTATTCTTCTGGCAAAAAGGGAATAAAGAAACGGCCGCTTAATAGTTATGTATTGAAACTACAAAAAAGCACCCATTTACGTGGGTGCTTTTTTTATTAAACACGCTTTACGCATGAATGCCGTTATAGACCTTGGCAATACATTTGGAAAACTCGCCTTTTTTGAAGGCCTAGAGTTGTCCTCCGTCACAACGGGAATTAAAGTCGCTGTGATGGTGGAAAGGTTAAAAAAGCTTAAACCTGAGCATGTATTAGTCTGCTCTGTGACCAAAAGTGTGTCCGAATTGGACTCTCTTTTTGAGGCTGTTCCTAATGCCATTGTCTTGACTAAAGACATCCCTATTCCAGTAATAAATGCCTATGCCACACCAGAGACTTTAGGATATGACCGGCTTGCAGGAGCCACTGGAGCACATTTTCGCTTTCCAAATCAAAACTGCCTCTTGATAGATATGGGCACCGCTATAAAGTATGATTTCATTGATGCTAAGGGCATTTTTAAAGGTGGGATAATCTCCCCTGGTATGAACATGCGTTTCAAAGCCCTACATACTTTCACCAAAAAGCTGCCGTTGTTAAACGCAGAAGGCGTTCCCAACGAAGGCGTTCCCAACCTCATTGGCGATTCTACTGTTAGTTGCATGCAGAGTGGCGTGATAAACGGAATTTCGGCAGAAATCAATGGTTTAATTGGGCGTTATTTAGAACAAGGTTCGCTTCAAATTATAATAAGTGGTGGAGATTCCGAATTCTTTGAAAGTCAGATTAATTATCCGACCTTTGCGGCTCCAAATTTGGTCCTAGAAGGATTAAACAGAATATTAAAATATAATGTTGAGAAGAAAAACTTTACTAAGTAGTCTCATTTTATTGCTCACAGCTTCATTGGCCTTTTCGCAGGGTCAGGGAAACACGCCTTATTCTGTTTTTGGAATTGGTGAACTGGCTGATGTAAGCTCAGCCTCTCAAGAAATGATGGGAGGAACAGGAGCCTCCTTCTCCAATGCGTTCTACGTCAATCTTATAAATCCAGCCCTGTTGGTCAAAAACAGGGTAGCCAACAATCTAAAATATGTGGCTTTTGATATTGGCGTAAGGGGTAACTCCAGAAACATATCTACCACAAATGCGGCTCAATATGATTTGGGCATGAATTTAACACACCTTTCGCTAACCACACCCATAAGCACTAACTGGGCTATGGCCGTAGCATTAAGACCTTACAGTATGGTGGATTATAAATCTAGCTATACCAGACAGATAATAGGAGCAGAAAATCAGGTTGTGAATTTTGACAATGTGAATTCGGGTGGCGTAACACGTGTATCTTATGTAAACTCACTACGTTTCTTTAAAGACCTTTACTTAGGTGTGGAAGCAGGCTATAACTTCGGGACCATTCAGAAGGATAGCAGCAGTTATTTATTTGGTTTACAAACCAATCAGCTTAGAAACAGCACACGATATACCTTAAAAGGAGCTTCTTTAAAACTTGGATTGGCCTATCAGAAAAGACTCTCAGACAAATGGCGAATTAATGCTGGAGCCTCCACAGAAATCTCTGGAAAATTAAAAGGAGATGTTCTTAAGTCCTTTGGAAGCTACTCCGACAGTGGAAATGGGCCAGTGCTTGTCAGTGTTCCCGATACCACCTTATTCTCTGCTATCAGAGGAACTACACCTGCACAGCAAAGAATTGGAGTGAGTTTAGAAAGTCCTTTCCATTGGGTTTTTGCCGCCGATTATCACAGCACCAAATGGTCTAGTCATCAATCTATTGAAAAAGGTTTAGAGAATGTCCTTCAGGACACCAAAGAATACAAATTTGGGATAGAATGGTTGCCAAAGTCCAATTCCACAAAATATTTAAATCAAGTATTCTACCGAGTTGGTTTCTCTATGGCAGACTCGCCATATGTTATTAATGGCAACAGGATTAAGGACAATAAATTCTCATTCGGGATGTCATTACCTATGGGCTTCAGAAATCCTAGTTATGTGAATCTAGGTGTGGCTTTTGGAGAACGTGGCACCACGGCTAATAACCTCATTCGCGAGCAGTATATTCGTTTCTCTGCCAGCATGAGTTTACTAAGTCCTTGGTTTATCCAACCAAAAATAGACTAACATGCTTCGGCTGTTTTCCATATTATTATTAGTTGGCCTAATGGCTTGTGAAGACGAGTCTCTCACGAAGGAACACTTTGTTTACACAGGCCCATTAATGACCACAGAAAATCTCGCAATATCCTATTCTGACTCAGGACGTGTGGTGGTAAAGATGTCAACGGCCATTCAGGAAAAAATGCAAAATGAAGACGAACGCTATCCAAAAGCAGTTTACGTCAATTTTATCAACAGAGATGCCGTAGAATACAGCTCTCTGAGAGGAGATAGCGGGAGGTATGTCAAAAGCAAAGACCACTACGTAATCATGGGAAATGTCTTCTTTTATAATAGAGAAGAGCAGCAGAGTTTATCTACCAACGAGCTGATTTGGAGTCCTGAAAAAAGGATAATTTATAGCGACAAAAAAGTACAGGTAAATACACCAAATGACCAGATGATAGGCAACGGCATGGAGGCCAATCATGATTTCAGCACGTACAAATTTACAGGAGGAATCACTGGTTATTTCCAGGTAGATTCTTTAATTACACAGCTAGACACCAGCCAGTCAAGAGTTTTAAACTAGGCCTATTTACAGGCATCCAGCGTTTGAACAACTTCTTTGACTTCTACTTTTATGTCTTTCTCTAAGAATTTATGATTAAGAAAAGTGACTAGCTGTGCTATGTCTAAATTATAGACTTTAGGATTAGCAGGCATAGCTTGGTCATACACCTTACCATTTACCTCCACCTTTCCTGAGGCCCCGTTTTTAATGATGCATATCACATCGGCCGTGTTTTCTAAATGGCTGTTATTAGCCAAGGGCGGATAAAGGTCTTTTAAGCCCTCTCCTATTGCTCCATGACAGTTGGCACATTTTTGTTTGTACATAAGCTCACCATTGACCAAATACTGGTCATACTCCATTTTTTCTCTGTTTGTACAGGAAAAAGTACAGCCTATAGTTAAAAGAAAAAGCAATTTCCTCATTCTTCTTCTTTCATTAATAGTTCAATATCTCGTATCATTTGATTCACTTCTTCTTCTACAGTCCCGTCATAAATCCCTCTTGGATGTCGGTTCTTATCGACCAAAATAAAAGCCCCTGAGTGTAAAAACCCACCTGTTTCTTCTGCTGTTAAAGTATCTTCTTGTGCAGTAACCATATAGGCCTTCTCTCCTATCTCGTAGATTTCTTCCTGTTCACCTGTAACAAAGTTCCACTGGTTTCCACTTATGCCCAAAGCAGCGGCATAGTCATGCAATACCTTCACAGAATCATGGTAAGGGTCAATGCTGTGAGAAAGTATCTTCAAATCGTCATTTCCGCCAAAATGCTCATAAACACGAAGCATTTGCGTTTTCATGACTGGGCAAATGGTCGGGCAAGAAGTAAAGAAAAAATCTCCCACATAAATATGCCCGTCCATGTCCTTTTGGCTGAGGCTTTCTCCATATTGATTCACAAAATCAAAGTCAGGAATGGTATGCTTCTGCTCTACGCCCTTGGTATCCACCGTTTTTCTTCCCAAATAAGGTAAAGAGGCGTCTTCTAAGCCACATGAACCTAATAAAAAACTACTTAGAATGAGTATTAAGAATTTATTCATTTTCTTCTAAAAAGGTCTTTGCTTTTTCCATCACCGAATTAGTGGCCTCGCCAATCGCCGCAATTTCCTCGTTTAATGTCGTATACCGCTTAAGTTTTTCTGACTTATCCTCTATATTGTTCATCGCTACAGCAAACTCAGCCATCCAAGTGTACATATCCTCGTTTGCCTTTGTTAAATCAGAGCTTAAGTCTAAGGCCACCGTTTTCAATGAATCCGTTTCTGATAAATCTGCCACCATTGCCAACATCTTGGTTTTCATTTTGGGAAGAAGCATGCTTTTGGGCATCACTTCGTCATGACCTTCCATGAGTTGACTGTAAAGCTTGTCTGTGGCCATATCTTCCTCAGAAGGGCCACAAGCCACCATAAGCACCATTAAGATCCCAACGGTAAGTACTTTTTTCATAATCATTTATTGTTCTAATAATTCTAATGCACTTTGAATAGAGCTATCCGACGGATTCGCCCCTCCTATCATTTTAGCTAACTCTAAAATCCTTTCGTTTTCGCCCAGTTTTTTAATACTACTTACTGTTCTCTCCGAAGTATCATTTTTATAAACAAAGAAATGACTCGTTCCCTTTCCCGCTATTTGATGTAAATGTGTAATGGCCATCACCTGCATGTTTTTACTCATCTGACGCATCATAAGTCCCATTTTCATAGCCACTTCGCCAGAAATACCGGTATCTATCTCGTCAAAAATAATAGAAGGCATGGCTGTTTTTTCTGCCAATATATACTTCAAAGCGAGCATCAACCTTGAAAATTCTCCACCAGAAGCCACTTTCCGTAATCCCTGAAGGGCAAAACCTTTATTGGCTGAAAAAAGGAAATCTACCGCGTCTATACCGTCTTTTTCATAGATCTTTGCTTGAATGTCTATCTTAAACTCCGCATTCGGAATTCCCAGTTCTCTTAGAATGAGCATCACTCTCTGCTCTAACTCGCCGCTAATGTCTTCTCTTGATTTTGACAAGGCCATTGCCGAAGACTTCACTTTAGCTTCAGCTGCATCTAAACCTGATTGAAGACCCTTTAGTTTATCATCAAAGTTTAATACCTGTTCTACCTTTAAGCTTAAATCTTCTTCAATGCTTTTTAAGTCAGAAAGTGTCTTGACTTGATGCTTCTGCTGTAACCTAAACATCTGATCCAGCCTGCCTTTAAGTAATTCTATACGCTCAGGATTATGTTCTACGTCTGTTTCTAATCTCTCTATTTCGTCGGCCACGTCGGAGAGTTCTAGCTGAATACTTTGAAGCCTCTTCTTTAAGGTTTCATAAGCGGTGGCTAATTTGGTTATCGGATTCAACTGAGAAGACGCTTCCTGCAAGGCATTAATTAAGGATTGGTCTGGATGATTTAAAAGACTAGAAACCTGAGATAAACGAAGTTTGACTTCCTCGGCATTTTCTAGAACAGCCAGTTCTTCTTCGGCCAGTTCTTGCTCTCCTTCTTGAAAGTTTGCTTTTGACAGTTCTTCTAGTAAAAAGCTATTGTAATCAAACTCCTTTTTAAGAGATTCCGATTGTTCAGAGAGCTTATTTAATACTCTTTCTGCCTCTTTAAAAGTCTTATAATCCTTTTTGTAGCTTGCTATTAAAGCTGAATTTCCAGCATAGGCATCTACCAAATTTAACTGATAATCTGATTCTCCTAAAAGTATTGAATCATGCTGTGAATGTACGTCTAGGAGGCTCTCGCCTATACCTTTAAGTATGTCTAAGGTAACCGGGCTGTCATTTATAAAAGCCCTTGATTTGCCAGCTGGACTAATTTCTCTCCTGATTACCGTTACTTTTTCAAAATCCACATCAGATGCCTTAAAAAGAGCCTCCAGCCCATAGCCTTCCATATGGAAGGTACCTTCCACGATACATTTATCCTCTTGGTCTAAAAGGGCCTTGGAATCTGCTCTTTTACCCATTAATAGGCCTAGGGCTCCAAGCATAATGGACTTTCCTGCACCTGTTTCACCAGTAACGATATTTAACTCTGCGTCTGGTGAAATTTCCAAATGCTCTATTAGAGCATAATTTTTAATTAAAAGATGGGCTAGCATGGGCGTTTTTCTTATCCACAAAGCTAGGCATAGAAGCCCTTGGAATCAAAGGTGAACGTAATAAATTAGATTCTATTTCTTAGCATTTTAGGCTTAACTAGGACTAGTGCCCAAGAGGCTGCCCAAACCTCCTTTTATAGCCTTTTTATTTTAGAAATAGTCTGGCCTATTTTCTCAGGGGGCTTCTCTATATCCCGAATAGCAATATTTATCGCCGCTTTTATAAGTTCTGCCACTTCTGGGTTTCTATAATCTCCTGGTTCAGAAACAGAAATGTGCCTTATGAGTTTGCCTGTACCTCTTAAAAGACCCTCAGCATCTGGTAATACTGTGCCCTTATGAAAGCCCAAATTCATATGAGCTTTATAGACCGGTAGCATCACAAATGCCTCTGAAAGTCTTTCTGAAATAGAGAAAACAGCTGTTAAGGCATGTGTATGATAGAGTAACTCGCTGGCTTCTGGATAAAAAGACAAAACTTAGGCTCGTAAATCTTTAAATAGCTCAATTTGAGAATCTGATTTCAAGTCTAAATAATAATGAAAATCTGGGTGTATTTCTATCATATACTTAATGGATAGTAAACTTACGCTTTATGTAACAGTCTAGTAAGGTATATAAGCCAACTGCTGCTGTCACATGTTTTAAAGAATGCCCACTTATAAAACCTAAAGACTCATGAATTTGGGTGTCATATATTTCAAAAACTTTGGCCAGCAAATAAGCTCCTATCAAATACCAATACCCTTCTGCCAAAGTATAATCTCCCCGATAACTCAAAAGAATAATGGGAATAGCAAAAAGAGGAAAGAACTGTATGAGAGCGTACCAGCGTAAATCATCAAAAAAATGCCAATAAACCACCGAACCTATACCTAGTAAAACGAGCACAAAAAGCATTTTCCTGCCTAGGTAATAAGAAATATACTCACTTATAACAATGGAGAAGATAGCCATAAAAGCAATGGTCATAGGTAGTCTGTCCCATATCAAAGTAGCGTTAGTTGGGGTGAAATGATAATAACTAGAGCCTAATGACACCAATGCTATTCCAGAAAAGAAGGCCAAATACTGCAATTGAGTATTGGCAAGAACTTTCAAATTCCAAATACCCCACAGGCCAATGAAGAAAAATGGAAGATTAGAAACTACATTCCAGAAATTGGGTATGCCCAAATACGTTAATTCGTCACTTAGTTTATGATAGCCTAAATCTTGCTGAATAGGCCCATTGACTAGTAAAAAAGCGAAAGCAACGAGGCCTCCGATCAACATTAAAATGCTGCCTATTTTAGGATTAAGAAGGGGCTCTTTCATCCTAAACTATTATAAAACGCACACACAGATTTAATCCAAACATCTGGGCTTCCTAATTGGGAGAAGTGACCCACATCTTTCATGATAGTCAGCGTGGCATCTTTACACACTTCTGCCTTTAATTGATGTGCCATTTCTACCCTGGCGACTGCATCTGCATCTCCCCAGCAAAGGTGAATAGGAACGATTCCTCGTTTTAAAGCTGGTATCCATCGAGTTTTCTCAAACTGCTTTCGGTCGTTCAAATATTTGATAGTTAGGTAAGTTTTCAAATGCCCATCCTTAAGCCTATTGGCCTCCCAAAGGTCATTGATGTCTTCTTCGGAGAGTGTACCATTGCCTTGAGCACTTTTAACTTGCTTTGAAAAAAGGGTATAACTTACTAATTTTTTCATTAAATGCCCATATTTAGAAAGCAAAAGCTTCTGCGTAATTCTTAATTTAGCAAAAGCCAAAAGCATGCTACCATTGGTAAATGTGTAACTTTTAAAACCTTGGTCAAACCAAGCTGGAAGTAAACCATTCACTTGTCTTGAAGCTAATTCTGTGGCCACACTATCTCCCATATCGTGAGCCAACAAATGCCCGCCTTTGACACCAAAATGTTTCCAAACTAAAAGAGCTAAATCAGCTTGTTCTATTAAAGAATAAGCGTAGTCTTTCTCTGGTTTATCTGAAAAACCATAGCCTATCATATCAAATAGAATAATGCGGTCAAAAACCTTTAGCATACCTTCTACTATCTTATGATATGAAAAAGAAGACTCAGGGAATCCGTGTAATAGAAGTAAGGTCTTATCAGCCCAAGCTTCCTTGCTTCCCAACTCTTTGACAAAAACACTGTGCTCAAAACAACCTGCTTTAATATAGTCCCCCGAATTTCTCCATGTTTTTAGTCTTTCGCTTAAAGCCATCTTGGATACGTTGATTGAGACACTAAACTAGTTGAAATTCTTTCATTTTCTTTTTGACATAAAAAAAGCCTCTCATACGCATATGAAAGGCTTTTCATTAAAATCTGGTCTCTTAGTTCAAATATGCCTTAACAGCATTTGTTCTGCTCGTCGCATGACTTTTTAATGTATTCACAGCCGAACTAAACTCTGAAGCACTTCTTAAGAACGTATAACCTTGTAGCTCAGAAGTGGCATAAGTCTCTAGGAGCGATTGATATTTTGCATAAATTCCTTGAATTGCATTCGGCTCAAATGCTCCTTCAACTAACTCGGATAAATAAGCCTCATACTTTGCTTTATAAACCTCATCTTCATACATATATCCGATGATAGGCCATTGATTGACAGATAGGTCTGAAAAATCCAAGTTCAAAGAACCACCCATTTTCCCACTTTGTAGGGCCTCGTTATTATCCCAAGGAATCCATGTCAATAAATTATTGTCAGGATTGTTGTACAAATAATAATTGTGAGTCATTCTGCCGTAGGTATCCCAGTTCTGAATGGTCGTATTCACCGCCAAATACTTTAAGAAAACATCGGTATCAAAAACACCTTCAAGCTGAGTTCTCCAAGCCGCAGCATCCGAAGTTCTTGCTCCATTATGAATGGCATCATATAATGCCTGAACATCGGAAAAATCGGCCTCGTCTTCGTTGGTTTCTTTGACCAATTCTGAGGTATCAAAACTACCATTTGCGAAACTAGCCGCATCTCCATCTGGCTCGTAAAGGTTTCCATTATCACTAGAAAACTGATCATCTATTACGCCATCACTCACTTCTTCTACCATGGTATAAAGTCCGAAATAAGTAGGACCATCTCCAAAATCTACATAAACCGTATAAAAAGCGGTATGTGGTCCAACTAGTCGAGCGTTTCTGAATACGTCACCTGCTACTTTTTCTCTCATAAAAGAAGCATCGTCAAAATTGTTCTTTAGGCTTAACTTCTTAAATCCATAAAAACGTTGATTCTTTATTTGAGGATATTCATCCTCGAACTCGTCAAAGTCGAGTTTAAAAGACAGTTTTGAGTTTCCTGCTCTCCATGTAGACTGCAGACTTGAATTCCCTTTGAATCTTACACCCACTCTGTACCACTCTTTGCCTTCATAAAAAACTTCTCCGGGAACAAATATTGGATTTTCGTTTGCCGAAAGGCCTCCAGGTCCACCCAGGCCGCCGCCTGTTCCACCAAAAGCACCATACTTACTCGTCATATCTGCCATCAGGCTACTCCACCTGACCTCTGTGATTACAATGTCTATACGCTGAACGGCCTCCTCATTAAATATGGTCGTGTAATCATTTATTCCAGACTTACTATGGGTTTGCTCCGTCCAGTCTGATATCTCAAAAGTAGTATCATCAAAAACGACTTCTACGGCCTCATCTATGACTGGGTCAAGTAAGATGTCCTTATCTGAACATTCTAAGAATACCGTAGCCCCTAGGACCAAAAAAGTTAGTGGAGAAATGACCGAAAAGAAAACTCTGTTATTGCTCATATGAAATCTAAAAAGATTTTGTTTATTTCTATCCCTTAGATACCATTGCTTTAAAAAACTTGTGCTTAGAACTATTATTTTTTCAAGTAGACTGATTCCGGCTACACCTACGTTGTTTAAGAACGAAAAATGGCAATAATTCAAAAGGCTCTTTACGCAAAAAGGACAAGGGAATCTCCCAAGTCCTTTCTAACAATAAACCTTAACCCTAAACTATGAAAAAATATATCTTAATTATTACTCAAAGACGACTCGCTTACGTTCAAAACCTTGAACTCTGTTCGTCTGTTTAATTGATGCTCTCTCTCACTGCATTTCGCTCCTTCTCCGCATGCGTTTACCAATCTAGACTCTCCGTAACCCTTGGCTACCATTCTCTCTGCTCCTATTCCTCGATTCACTAAAAAGTCGACTACCGCTTGTGCCCTGTTCTCAGAAAGTGTCTGATTAAAATCTGTTTCAGACCTGCTATCGGTGTGAGACCTAAGCTCTATGACTAAACTAGGATACTTCTTAAGAACTGGTAAAACCGTGGTTTCTAATTCCTTTCTCGCATCTCTTCGAATATCGTATTTACCGTAGTTATAGTAAATGTTTTCAATTCTAAATATATCACCCTCAGCAATCATGCCAAGATTTTGTTCGTAGGTGGTATTTTCTCTTCTTTTTGGTTTTACTTTACCAATTTTCTCAGTATTGGTGGCATAATTATCCTTCACCGCAGAAACTACATACTTGCCCTTTTTAGTAGGCTGAAACTCGTATTTACCGTCTTTCCCTGTTATTACAGTCTCACTAGAGTCGTCACTTTCGTTTGTTAAAACTACTGTGGCACCTGGTATTGGCTCGTTAGTTAATTCTGAGCGAATAGTTCCTTTAACTAAGGGTAATTTAGAGGGCTGTAGATAGATTTTTATCTCTGCCCCAGACTCTAGAGAAGAAGCCATGCTTCCGTAGCCCACTGAGTTTCCTTCATAGCCTTCTTTGAAAGCCTTAAATTCAAACTCCAGTCCGGTGGCCATGCAAATGCCTACTTTACCAGACCTGTCTGTCATAAATAAATCTTGATTGACACCGTTTTTAATAAGCCTTACTTCTGTACTTGGAAGCGGCTCTTCCGTAATGGCATCAAAGACCAAAATATTAAGCTGGCGACACTGTCGGCTAAAAGCATAAATATTATCATCTGAATACCCTTTTTTCCTATTTGATGAGAAAAAGCCGGAGTTTCGGCCAGCGTCTGTAATGATTCCGAAATCATCCTTTTCAGAATTTACCGGGGAACCCAAGTTTTCCGGAATATTCAGAGGCTTATCATTCTCCAATTCTACGTAAAAAATATCTAAACCTCCAAGGCCTGCATGGCCGCTGGAAGCGAAATACATATTATCTAATTCGTCAATAAAAGGGAACATCTCATCGCCCTCGGTATTGATATCTACACCCATATTTATAGGAACACCCCAGCTACCGCCATTATACTCCACTACATATAAATCGGTACCTCCAAAACCTCCAGGCATATCAGATACAAAATACATTTTAGAATTATCTCTATTTAAAGAAGGATGACCACAAGAATACTCGTCTGAGTTAAAAGGTAACTCATCTATATGATTCCATTTATCACCGTCGTATTTGGCAGAATATAACTTAAGTTTATTTATGCCTTCGTCGCTTTTTTGGGCAGAGCCTAAATAATTGTTTCTTGTGAAAATGACTTGCTTTTGGTCACTAAAGAAAGTGACTGGGCCTTCATGATACTTGGAATTTATTTTTTTGCTAAAAACTTCCATATCTTCTAAAGCAGCCAATTCTCCACTTTTAGCACCAGAAATCTTTGCCGTAGGCTTATTGCCCCATTTTACAGATAATGTGGTGGTGTCTGGATACTCAAATAAATCTAAGAAAGGAGTCTGATTGTTCATAAACACCCTTTTAATGAAACTATCCTCATCTCTAGCAGATACAAATACTAAACCTTTACCATAATACATCGGACTAAAATCTGCCTGACGAGAGTTCAAAGCCTCTAAATATTTTATCTGGTATAAAGAAGAGTCTCTATAAAAGTTGCTTCGGTCCATATAGGCCACCGTAAAATTCTTAGCTCTTAAGTCACTGGACTGCCTTTCTCCATAGGCGGAATAATACTTCTGAGATTCTCTGTATTTTGAATTTGATGCTAATACCTGGGCAAAATTGAGGTATTCCTTACTGTCCAAAACACTTTCGTGGTCTTTAAAAAGTTTTCTATAAACACGCTCTGCGTTAGTAAAGTCTTGTAGTTTTTTATAACAGAAGGCCAATTTAGATAGACCTTCTGGCAAATCTTCGTGACCCGATTTAGCACCCTCTACGAAATCTTCATAATGTTTTAGGGCCTCCACCCAGCTCAGCTTATCGTAATCACGATTTCCGGCTTTGAGGCTAGCTTGCGAAAATGACTGAAAGACTATTAGGGTTAAGAGGGTTAATAGTCCAGCACTTTTCTTAAAAATGGACATTCTGGTTTTCATTTTCCTTATTAGGATTTGCACGATAACTGTACACTCCAAAAGCATGCCAAAAAAAGCATATCCTCCATTATTTTATCCGATAAGAAGTATTATAAGTCAGAAAACAATAGCGTCCTAAACGATTAAAAAAGGAGAGGAAATTAAAGTATCTCAAATTACCTTTGAGTTGCACAACAAAAACGTCCTCTCCAATGGTAAATTTAACGCTGTTTAGTCAAATAATAAAGAAG
>JBLHOT010000036.1:0-33234 GCA_047623945.1 Arcticibacterium sp.
GCATCAAAGACTAAAAGTCTGTATTTCGGGGATATTTCTTGGAGCATTGTATTAGCGATTATGAGCATTTGAGCCACTTCATAAGGTAAATAAGCATTCTCCAAATCCTGATAAACGTCTTCTTGGAAAAAGTTATCTAGAGTAGAGTATTTAAGATCCACTAGAAGAGAACTGTCAATTTTTTGAATATTTACCAGACCCTGATTGATCAAACTTTGTTCAAACTCTCCGATAACTGGTTCTAAAACAATAGGTTTCTCATAAATGAAAGCGACGGAATCCTTAGATTCTTTTATAATTACTTCCGTCATTTCATTATTTACTCCAGAGCATGACAAAAGGAACGTTAATAAGAATTTTAAATATAAATTCTGCTTGAAAAAAGTGTTGTTAAACATCAAAATGCCGTAGTTTGTGAGCTAATTTATTCGAAATTTCGTCATTTAAACCTTAGAATTCCTTTATGGTGTTAAATTATGTTTGGTCTAGTTTCTTCATCATTGCTATGATAGTAGCTTTGATAAAATATTTCTTCTTCCAAGACCAACTGATATTTGAAATGTTAGTAAGTGGGATTTTTGACTCCGCAAAAACTGGTTTTGAAATATCTCTAGCTCTAACAGGCATCATGACGCTCTTTCTAGGCATTTTGAAAATTGGAGAAAAAGCTGGAGCCATAAGGTTCCTTTCAAGAATTATAGGTCCATTCTTCAATAAACTTTTCCCGGAAATCCCTAAAGATCATCCAGCTCATGGACAAATGATTATGAATTTTTCGGCAAATATGCTTAATCTAGACAATGCTGCCACACCTTTTGGCCTAAAAGCCATGGAAAGTCTCCAAGAGCTCAACCCAAGTAAAGATACGGCTTCCAATTCTCAAATCATGTTTTTGGTTCTTCAGACGTCTGGTCTTACTCTTATCCCAATAAATATTATGACCTACAGAGCATCTATGGGAGCAGCCGACCCATCAGATGTTTTTATGCCACTCCTGATAAGTACTTATTTTGCTACAGTAATTAGCCTTTTTGTTTTAATGATAAAGCAAAAAATACCTATATGGGACAGAACTATTTTGGGCTGGATAGGCGGTATATCCGCCGCCATTTTGATGCTACTCTGGTATTTATCTTCGCTTGACCAGACCGAGATACAAGCCTTCTCAAAGGTTTACAGTAACTTAATACTCTTCTCTGTGATTGTCGTCTTTATCCTAGGCGGCCTCCGAAAGCGAATTGACATTTTTGATACATTCATAGACGGGGCCAAAGAAGGATTTCAAGTAGCCGTCAAAATTATCCCATATTTGGTGGGAATGCTTGTGGCCATAAGCGTGCTGCGTAATTCAGGTGTTCTAAGTGCTGTCATAGATGCACTTGGCTTCATTATAGGCCTTTTAGGCATGGATACTAGATTTGTAGAGGCATTACCTGTGGCCATTATGAGGCCGTTGTCAGGCAGCGGAGCTAGAGGGCTAATGCTGGAAGCCATGTCTCCCGAAAATGGCGGTCCAGATTCATTCGTAGGGAGGCTGGTCTGTATTTTTCAAGGAACCACAGACACCACATTTTATATTGTAGCTCTTTATTTCGGTTCTGTTGGCGTTACCAAAGTAAGATATGCAATTCAATATGGCCTTCTGGCAGATTTTGTAGGCATAGTGGCTGCTATATTAATAGGTTACTTATTTTTCACTTAGTGCCTTCTTCTATAATTAAAATGTGTGGTTCTCTGGCACTGCCCACGGCTACATCCAACATTAAGCAGTGTTTGTGCTAAGAAACCGATCCCTAGGATATACAAAAAGAAATTGTGCCCGTAAAAAAAAGCTAGTCCAATAAAAACCAATGAGACAACTAAATACGTTATTCTGACTATAGACCAATTACTAAATAAGTTGTTCATAATTACTAAGTGTTTATAATGGTAATTACGTAGAAAAAGGGTCTAAGGTTTTTATTGAAAACTATGGAAAAGAGTAACGCTTTAATAACACTTGTAACTTTTATTTTTTTGATGTCCTGCAACAAGACTGTTGTGAATCCTGCACAAATAGTTAATAAAGAGGAGCTCATTGCGGCTCAAGAAGATGGAAACTTGCTGTATGAAGGTAAATTCAAGGATGGGGCACATCCAACATCAGGAACAGCAACAATAATTGACCTAGAGGGTGTTAAAAAATTAAACTTGGTGAATTTCAAAACGGATAATGGCCCTGATGTCCGAGTATACCTTGCTGAAGATTTAAGGGCTAAAAACTTTATTGAAATAAGTAAAGATGTCCAAAACGGCACTGTCACTTATAACATCCCTGCTGAAGCAGACTTAGACAAGCAAAAGTATGTGCTTATCTGGTGTAAGCTTTTCAAGGTCAATTTTGGGTCTGCGGAACTCCAAAAGCCAACAATTTAATGGTTCAAAGCTATTTGAATCCGTAATATAAAATCCTTCTGAGGTTTTAATACTTTGTTAAGAAGTGAGGTAACTTTGGTTATTCCTAAGAATTTGGAATATCTTCAAATAACATTTTCACCCTTAGACTTAACAAAATATGAAAACTATTCCAAAAGGCTTATTGATTTTCCTAGTCGCATTAACAGCTATTTCATGTTCAAAAAGTGGCACCAAGGCCTTAGAACAAGGAGACTATTACAATGCCGTTATTCAGTCAGTAGAAAAACTAAAAAAAGACACTGACAACGACAAGTCTCTTTCTGTGCTTCCAGACGCATATCGATTTGCCTCTGAAGAATTAATCAGAAATGTATCTGTGACCAAAAACGCTAATCAGCAATTTAGATGGGAAAACGTCTTAGATAGCTATACCAAACTCAACAACATGTACGATTTAATAGCTAGATGCCCTTCATGCCGAAGAGTGATTAGCCCTAAATCGTTTTTCAAAGAGGCAGAAGAGGCTCGAGACCTAGCCGCTAATGAACGCTATATTTATGCCTCAGAAATGCTATTGAAGGGAACCATCGAAGGTGGTAGATCTGCCTTTGATTCCTATGAAAACCTATTTCAGTTTGCCCCTAATTTTAAAAATGTTAGAGAAAAAATGGACGAGGCTCTAAACGTAGGTTCTTATCATGTAGTAATAGAGCAGCCTATTGTTAATTCAAGAGCATATGAACTAAGCCATATTTACTTTCAAGAAAAGGTAGATGAATTTTTAAGAGAAAATAGAAGGCTAAATAAATTCATCCGATTCTACAATTCTGCTGAAGCCAAAGAAGTAAACCTAAAACCAGATCATGTGATTAGACTAGAGTTTGTAGATTTCGTGGTAGGTCAGACTTTCGTGGATAGAAAAGAGTCTGCTTTGACAAGCTCTGACAGTGTAAAAACAGGAAGTGCTACTTTCAAAGGTGAAACAGTGGATGTTTATGCAAAGGTTACTGCCAACTACTCTAAAAACCGTAAAGTGGTAGTTTCTAGTGGCCTTTTATCCATGGAAATTATTGATTTCCAAAACGACAGACTACTTAAAAAAGAAGAATTTCCAGGAGAATATACTTGGGTAAACGAGTGGGCTAGTTTCAATGGTGATGAAAGGGCTCTTACAGACGAAGAGTTTGAGCTGACTAAGAAGAAAGAAGATATTCCGCCAGCCCCACAACAGCTCTTTATTGAATTTAGCCAACCTATTTACGACCAATTTACGAGGAGAGTCAGGCGTTTCTATGACGACTATTAAATAATCAGGCCCAAATTGACTAGTCAGTTTGGGCCTAATTTAATTTTTTGTAAGATTCCCCCTATCCTAGCTCTATTACTTCTCCATGAGAATTATGAAAATGGAAATCTGTGACGCCTAATGAGGTGTCTTTGGTCAGCTTAACCCACTTCTTATACTTAAGAAACCACTTCATTTGCCTTGAAACTAAACCTTCCTTGTAATAGGCGTATATGAAAGGATGCAGTACCATCGTAATTCCAGATTCATTCTGTTTAAGCATTAGATGCTCCAGATTGTTCTCTATCATGTCAGTGACCGCAATACTCGCTTGAATATTCCCTGTTCCGCTGCAAGTAGGGCACTTTTCTTTTGTGATGATATTCATCTCAGGTCTAACTCTTTGACGAGTTATCTGAGCTAAACCAAATTTAGTAATAGGTAAAATAGTATACTTAGACCTGTCACCTTTCATCTCTGACTTCAGGGCATCATTTATATCACGTCTGTTTTGAGCCTTTTTCATGTCAATGAAATCGACCACAACAATACCGCCCATATCTCTAAGCCTTAGCTGACGAGCAATCTCTTTAGCAGCCTCTAGGTTCACATTGATGGCTGTCGCTTCCTGGTCTTCTTCTTTAGTAGATTTGTTTCCGCTATTCACATCTATGACGTGTAGAGCTTCTGTATGCTCTATAATAAGATAACCCCCACTAGGTAAACTAACAGAACGCCCAAAACATGACTTCAGCTGCTTTTCAATACCATAATGCTCATATAGCTTGTTCTTTCCAGTATGTAGCTTAAGAATCCTTTCCTTCTCTGGTGCAATACTGCCTAGAAACGCCTTTATCTTAGAATGATTTTCCTTGTCATCAACAACAATATTATCAAAATCGTCATTGAGCATATCCCTCATAAGAGAAGCCGCTCTATCCATTTCTGTGACAATTCTATCTCTAGATTTAGCCGTTTTTAGTTTTTTAATACCCTGCTCCCACTTCTCCAGACATTCCTCTAGATCTCTTTGTAGATCTTTGATATCCTTATTTTCTGCGACAGTCCGCACTATCACACCAAAATTATCTGGTTTTACAGAGTAAAGTAACTTATGAAGACGTTGCCTCTCTTGTTTACTCGTGATTTTCTTAGAGATGTTTACGGCATTCGCAAATGGTACCAAAACAATGTACCTACCAGCAATAGAAATATCGCAGGAAAGTCTCGGGCCTTTGGATGAGATGGGTTCTTTAACCACTTGCACAAGAATAGGCTGCCCCTTGGTTAACACTTCGGTAACTTTACCCAGCTTATCTATTTGAGGCTGAAGCTTAAAACCTTTCAGCCGTGGGCTCCATGGTTTTTTATTCAGAATACCTTTAGTAAATGCATTTAACGATTTAATATTTGGACTTAAATCGTGATAATGCAAGAAGGCATCCTTTTCATAACCAATGTCAATAAATGCGGCATTTAGTCCTGAAACTACTTTTTTCACCGTTCCTAAATATATATCTCCCACCGCAAAATGACTTTCCGCGTTGTCGAAATGATATTCAATGAGCCGTTTATCCTGCAAAAGAGCTATACGCTCACCTTTTTGCGTGGAACTTATATATAATTCGTTGCTCAAGTTTGAGTCAGAATTAAAGGTTTAATAATTATGACAAAAAAAAGCAGATAACAGAATAGGTCTATATATCATAGCTCCTCTGCTAACTGCTAATTTAACTAGAAGATTTAAATCTTTAGTCGCATAGAATTTATTTCTTCTTGTGACGATTCTTTCTTAAACGCTTCTTTCTTTTGTGAGTAGACATTTTATGTCTTTTTCTTTTCTTTCCGCAAGGCATAATTAAATTAGCTAAAACCCATTCCCAAAGGGTATATTTTAAAAAAAATCTTTATCTCAACGCTCTCGGGAAAGAGCTGATTATTATCGCACCGCAAAAGTACAGATTAGTTTAAACTTTTCAAAGTGTTCCTGATCTCATTTTGAAGAACTTCTCCTACATCGTAGCTCGATATTTCTTCCAGTAATTTCTTAGCTTCTGTCACTTTCCCCGTCTCTATCCAACTGTAGGCCAGTCCTAATTTCGCATTAATATTATTAGCATCAATAGCGAGTACTTGCCTAAACCTTTCCACAGCCTTTTCATACTGCCCAGACTGCATAGAAAGTGCTCCCATACTCATAATTGCCGGAACATATCGAGGATCTTGGTCCAGAACCTGACGAAGCATCATGATGGTTTGCATGGGGCTACCAGATGTAGCGAAGGTCATAGCCGAATTCGTTTTAGCGTGTAGCTGATTCGGATTTAATTCCAGCACTTTCTGGTAGGAAAATCGAGTGATTTCGGCCAATTCTTCTCTAGTCAGCGGATTAAGGCTGAGCGAATAAGCTTGATAATACAAATCTGCAGATTTAAGCCATTTCCCTTCAGACGGTTCATTCTCAGCTAATAGGCCTGCATAATAGCCAGCACTATCAAAAATGTTTTCTGTAGAAAAGTACGTTGTCAAAGCCTCAAGCTTTAACAGCTCTGAATCATTTGAACTTCTAATCGCCAATAATCCCGATTGCTGCTTTTCTGTAAGCTCTGCGTGGCCTTTAGATTCTGTTCTGGCGGGCTTAGCAGAAGTTTTAGTTTCATTACTGACAAGCGTTTTCGGCAAAGCATATAGCCCTATACTTATAAGAGCTCCTATGCTCAACACAATTAAGAAATGATTTCCCGTTTTCAACCCGCCAGACATAAATTACTTGATTTTGGCCTTAATTACATCCACAAATTCCTTAGCTGGTTTAAAACTTGGAATGTGGTGCTCAGGTACCGTTACTGTAGTTTTCTTTGAGATGTTTCTAGCTTTTTTAGCTGCTCTCTTTTTGTTCACAAAACTCCCGAACCCTCTTACATAAAGAGCTTCTCCACTGCTCAAAGTATCTTTCACTGTTACGAAAAATGCTTCAAGAGTTGTTGAAACGCTGGCTTTGTCAATACCAGTCTTGTCAGAAATTTGTGCAATAGCTTCTGCTTTAGTCACGTCGTTAATTTTTTTTAGTTATTATTAAGAGATTAAAAGATGAAAATCATCTCCAATACTGTAATGGGATTGCAAAGATAGTAGAATACATTTTACCTAGGCAAATTTATTTCAAATATCTTGTCATAATTTATTTATTACAAGATAGTTACATAACAAGTAATCTTTTAAAAAACAAAACTTTTAGGCTTTTTATGCTTTCAAAAAAAATAATTGGGTGGTATCAGGAGAATAAAAGAATATTACCTTGGAGAAAAACAAAAGATCCCTATTACATCTGGCTGTCTGAAATCATCATGCAACAGACTCGTGTTGAGCAGGGTTTACCTTACTATGAAAACTTTGTTACCTTATTTCCTAGTGTTTTTCATTTGGCCGCTGCCAACGAGTCAGAGGTATTAAGAACTTGGCAAGGTTTGGGGTATTACTCTAGGGCTAGAAACCTTCATAAAACGGCAAAGCAAATTGTAGCTGATTATAATGGAGTATTCCCAAAGTCATCAATTGAATTATTAAAACTAAAGGGTGTGGGTCCGTATACTTCCGCCGCCATCTCATCTATATGTTATGATGAACCCACAGCAGTGGTAGATGGAAACGTTTACAGAGTACTTTCACGGCTATACGAAATTGACACTCCCATAAACAGTTCGGCTGGCATAAAAACCTTTGCCCACTTGGCTCAAAGCCTCATTACTCCTTCCAATCCTGGTGATTACAACCAAGGAATGATGGAAATAGGAGCTACTATTTGTACGCCAAAGAAACCCAAATGTCATATATGCCCCATTAGTTATACTTGCAGTGCCTTGCAAAATAACTCACAGCTTTCTTTCCCGACTAAGTTAAAAAAGGCGAAGATAAAAGACCGATATTTCAATTATTTGGTCATCCGTTCTCAGGGTAAATTTTTTCTAAAAAAAAGAGAGGTTAAAGACGTCTGGATAGGATTATATGAGTTCTTTCTTATTGAAAGCCTGGATAGCCTTGCTTCTTTAGACGATTTAAACAGCAGCTTCCCAGAATGGCTCAAGAGCCCAAACTTTACACATAGCCCTATTTATGCTAAACAAATCCTTAGTCATCAACGAATTCACGCTCAGTTCTGGGTTTTAGATCTTGAAAAAATACCACAATTGACTTCCTCTTCCTTTTATGATATAACTGAGATAGATTTATTGCCTAAGCATAGACTGATAGAAAAGTATTTATTGGAGTCTTTAAATTAGAACAGTATCTTTAGTTTATAATAAAAAGTGAATCAGTATTATGGCAGGACTTAATAAGGTACTTCTAATAGGAAATGTAGGTGGTGACCCAGAAATAAGGACATTACCTAGCGGAGTAAAAGTGGCTAACTTCTCTCTAGCCACCACAGAATCTTATACCGACAAGAGCGGCCAAAGACAAAGTCAAACCGAATGGCACAGAATAGAAATATGGGAAGGACTGGCCAATGTGGTGGAACAATACGTCAAAAAAGGCGATCCTCTCTATGTAGAAGGCAAAATTAGGAGTGAAAAATGGACCGACCAAAACGGTCAGGAGAAAACCGGTATTAGAATTAGAGCCACTTCTATGCAAATGCTTGGCTCAAGAAACAGTAGCGGAGGTGCACCTCCTACAGGTACGGGCAATAGTATCCATGCACCAAATACAGGAAGTAGTACTTACGGAAATCAATCTACTAACTCTCAGGCATCTGAACCTACGCCACAAATGAGTACAGGAAGTGATGAAGATGACCTTCCTTTTTAAATTCTAGAAATCTGGAGTATTTTAAATTCTGTGCGTCTATTTCGGCGGTATTCTCCTTCAGTGCATTGAATACCGTCACCACATTTATTCACAGGGAAGTTTTCTCCTACTCCTATTGCTCGCATACGGAGTTTAGAAACTCCTTTTTTAATTAAGTAGTCTTTAACCTCATTTGCTCGTTTTTGAGAAAGCTCAAGGTTCTCTTCTGAGTTCCCTCGTGAGTCTGTATGAGAAAATATCTCAATTATCATTTGAGGGTAAGCATCCATCACTTTCACAAGCTGGTCAAGGTCGTTTTTTGATGACGTAGCCAGCTGATAATCTTTAGTTTCGTAATAGATATTGTCAAGTTTTACTACATCACCAACCTTGAAAATTTTAGGGTCGAAGAATGATTCTGTGGTTTTCCTATTTGATACTATTGGGCTTATCACCTTAGTTATTAACCTCTTATTATAAGGTATAAACTCATAATTAGTAGCATAGCCAGATTTCATGGCAATAAACTCATAATCACATTCAAAGTTTCTACTAAAATCATATCTTCCGTCACCTTTAGTCATTATCTCTACAGATAGTCCAGAACATTTATTTACAAACCTAACTTTAACCCCAGATAAAGGACCTGAAATACTTTTGTCGTAAATAACTCCCCTATATCTATACTCTGAGCTTAAGTCCTTTTCTCTACCCATCACTCTTGGTGGAAGCTCTAAGTTTTCTTCTTCCTTTATTTCTTCCTCTGCCTTTATGAAAATAGATAAATTAGTTACTTTAAAATCAGAAAGATTGAACGTGGAAAAGTATTGCCTTACAGGCTCAAAACCCTTTTCAGTAACCTCAAAATAGTATTCAGCATCTGAACGCAAACAGAGAGTTGACTCCCCTTTTGAGTTCAAAACTTGTTCTTCCCTACTATCCGGATTGGAAATTTCATAGAAACTTACCTTAAGCCCAGCAAGGTCATTTTGAGTGTCATTAGCCTTTAAAGCAAGAAGAACATCTTTACAGCCATATTTTTCTCCAAGCCTTTTAAAGCTATAAATGTCATCATCTCCAGCACCACGCTTTCTGTTACTACTGAAATAACCCGTCTCCAAATCTCCATCCGTCAAAATTCCAAAATCATCATTGCTCGAATTTAAAGGTGCTCCCAAATTCCTAACTAATCCTGATGGAAAAGCGTTAAAGGATAGTGGGATAGAAAAAATGTCTAAACCGCCTAATCCCGGATGACCGTTGGAAGAAAAATAGAGGATGTTATTCTCGTCGACATAAGGAAACATTTCATTTCCAGAAGAGTTAATGCTGCTGCCTGCATTTACTGGTTCAAACCATCTACCGTCTTCATATTTTGAATAATAAATATCTGTACCTCCAAAACCCCCTGGCTGGTCAGACACGAAAAACAAAACACTTTCATTTTTCATAAAAGCCGGATGCCCTGTAGAATACTCCGACGAGTTAAACGGGAAAGAGGCAAGACTGCCCCAGTTACCCTCCGACTTTTCCGCAAGAAAAAGATGTACCCTATTTATATCGTCAGTAGCGTTATATGATAATCCTTTAACCCCATTTCGTGTAAAAATTACACTCTTCTCGTCGTTGAAAAATTGACATGGGCCTTCATGGTAAATGGAATTAAGGCTTTTACTTAACCTATCAGAATCAATCTTTGGCTTATCAAAAAAACCAGTAGTGCCCTTATAACCCAAAACTGATCCATCATTAGCCGTTTCAGGTGTGTAAAAATCAGAGCCCATTGTCCTATTTCTATTCTCAATTTTCGTGATTGTACTAGAACTGAGGTTGGATGTAATTGTTCCTGTTTTAATTAGGTTCTCATCCTCCAGAAAATACAAATCCAAGAAAGGAGAATCATCCCAAGCAAATACCCTTTTTATCGGAGTATTGCTAGCTCTATTGGAAACAAAAACGAGTCCTCCATCATATCTGACAGGGCTAAACTCGGCTAACTTGGTATTTATTCCTAAAAATTGAGTTTCAAAACTCCCTACATTTCGCGTTATCGGGTCTGTGTTTTTTAGTAATGCGGCAAAATCTTTGGCATTTTTATTATCCTCTATAGCATCACTATACCTTGCCCAAACCTCTGAAGCCAAAGTAGATTTACCGTTACCTGCCAAAACTTGAGCATATTTCAATAGAATACCTGCATCCTCTCTGTCTTCGATTACAAAATTGACAAGGTTTTGAAAGTAAATTTCTGCCTGCCTGTAGTCGTTTATATTAAAGAGCGAGTAAGCAATTTTAGTATATACCTCTTTTTGCTGCACTTCATTTAAGCGGTTTTTTTTACGAAGCAAAAGTTTGGCATCATCTATGACGTCTTGATATGCGAGCTTTGAATAACTCGCACTTAGCTTATCTACTCTGGCATTTCCCGTTTGGGCAAACGCAAAAGAGCCAAAAAGCATTCCTAACACGAAAAGAAGCCTTTTCAATTTATGTTTTTTATTATTCGAGGTTTCAACACAAGGTCATGCAAAAATCGTGCCTCCACAAGAAGTGTAAGGTAAAAAATATCGCCAAAAATTGACGATATTTTTTTTCAGACACCATTTAATCTTATTTAGGATCTAGTGCATCACTTACACGTTTCAGTAAATCTTGGTAATGATATCTAGAAAGTTTATCAGAAACTCTACTGGCAGAAGTAAGGTTGGACTTTATAATCATCAAATGACCTCTAACGATAGAAGGCAAATCCGTTTCTTCAAGATTCACCGATGTGGCACTATACCCAGAAGTAACCCCTACTGGAATAGAGCGAATAATTGACTTACCTGGGCTCAATAAATCAATCAGTTCAGAGACATAAACTTTGTGCAAGTTTCTCCGGTATTGATCCACCTCCTTACCAGCCTTCATCTCTGATAATATTCCCATTTCCATATCTGTCAAAAGCTCATCTAGGCTGTAATTATGAGTACTAATAGCACTATGTTCCATCATTCTTGCTAGCCTTTCTCCACTAAGGATTTCACCAATAACTCTAGACTGTAAGCTTTTTAAAGCCTCCAGTCCAGTTTCTATTTTTGTTTTTTCATAAATTGACTGGGGATAAAGCCACGCTGGTGTATTAAATAATTGATTATTTAAAAAAGTAACGGCCTCTTTCTGGATACTTCTAGGAACCACTGTGAACTGTGCACCTTCCATGTCATAAGTCTTAGGATCATCATAAACGCCACCGATATTCTTGGTCACATGACCCATGTATCTCCTAAACTGGCTTGCCAAAAACGTATAAAGCTCGCCCAATTCTTTATACGATTCCGCATCTTTAGCACTCCATTGCTCAAGGTTCGGAATTATTCTTTTTAAATTCTTAATTCCATACGTAGAGGCCAGCATGGCGTTATCTCCTAAATCTTCTGTCTGATATCTAGGGTCATAAGGGCTCGTTTCTGTTCCAAATCTCAGGTTTGGAGTTTTGTAAGCCTCTTTTACCATTTCATTCAAGAGTAGCTTCTCTTCCTCTTCATTATGTGCTTCAGGAAAATAACTATAACCCCATTTTATGGCCCATTTATCATAATCTCCTATTGCTCCAAAAAAATGAGTTACACTATCTTCCGGCTGTGCCACATAATTGAAACGAGCATAATCCATTATAGAAGAAGTATGTCCGTTCTGAACGAGCCAAGCATCGTCTCTTAATTTTTCCACAGGAGTAGCTGAAGAGGCTCCCATATTATGTCTTAATCCAATGGTATGTCCTACTTCGTGAGAAGCTACATTCTTTATTAATTCACCCATTAAGTCATCATCAAACTCCATTTGACGGGCTCTTTCGTCTAAAGCAGACGTTTGTATTATATACAAATTACGCATTACACGCATGACATTATGATACCAGCCAATATGACTTTCTAGGATTTCGCCACTTCGTGGATCATGCACATTAGGGCCATAAGCATTCGCAATGGGCGAAGCAAAATACCTTAATACCGAGAAACGAGCATCTTCTAAACTCATTGTGCTGTCATCTTCAGGCCAGTATTCTCCTCGGATAGCATTTTTCCATCCTGCTTGCTCAAAAGCCACCTGCCAGTCATCTATACCTTGTTTTATATAAGGTTTCCATTTAGCTGGTGTAGCAGGGTCTATATAATAAACTATGGGCTTTGCTGGCTCTACGAGTTCTCCGTCTTTTTGACGCAGGGCATCAGCGGCACTTTTAGGTTCTAATCGCCACCTTACCGCAAAAACATCGGTATCAGCCTTTTGAGATTCTTCTTTAAAAACACCAACTTTATTTGCAAAATATCCTACACGTGCATCAAATGGCCTTTTACGCATAGGTACTTTAGGAAGCAAAAGAAAGGATGTATTAAACTCCATAGTAACCACTCCTGCATCTCTAGACGCGGGCAAATAACTTCCAATAGATGGGCCATAAGAAAGAGAAAGTCGAGGTGGAGACACGCCAAATGTTTTGACCGTTCTTACTTCCGTATTTATAGGATAGGTACTGATCTCGTCAATATAAGATCTGTCCTTTTTGATACTTGTTATTTTAAGTCGCTGCTTGTCAATAGAGCTAAGAGAAAAGGTCTGTTCGTCACCTTCTAAAGTAGAGGACATATCAATGACATACGTTTTATGACCTGTGGTAGAATCTAATTTAATGGCCAATACTTCATAAGCCCCAATAATAGGATCTACACTTGAATTTAACACCGCCGTAGCTATAGGTTTTGTGCTGTCAGGACTCATTACAATATAAGAGATAGACTTCATAAAGAGCTTGTCTTTAGTGCCTTTCTCAAAACTAATCACTTGCTTATTAATCAACTCGCCTCCGTAAATACGTCCTCCTGCCGCTGTTTTAGAATACCTAGAAACAGCCATGATTTCTCTTCCTAAAATAGAGTCTGATACTTCAAAGTACCATTTATCCTTCATGAAGTGAACATTAAAAAGCCCTTCTTGACTTACAGCTGTGCTATCAATAAAGTCCTTGAATTTTTTAGGGCCCTTTTCTTCTTCCTTCTTTTTTGGAGCCGCCTCCTTTTTCAATGAATCTGAGGCCATTTCTGTAATTGTCTCTTTATTCTTTCTTTTCTTTTTCTTCTGCTGAGCGTGCACTCCAAAGGAAAATAAAATACTTAAGGCTATGAGTAGCGTTTTTCTTAATTGCATTTCTAATCGTTATAAGTTATTGATTAATAAAGACCACACCAAAGGTGAATTGCTGCCTTGGCCTCTAACATTTACAATATAATTTACATAATTGACGAATCCATATTTAACAGTCTAATTAGTCTAAAGCAGCTATAAGAAGTTCTAAACTACAGATGAAACCACTCTGTCCGTAGGTTAATTTGCCAAAATAAAGCATCTTGCTGCTTCATATCCAAATAGAAATCAAAGAAGAGCATGGAGGTAAAGTCGGCTGTAGGCATTAAGAAAGCAGATGTAATTATTGATACTGAACGTATTAAGGCAACACAAACTATTGACTACCTTCAAACCCACTCCTTAAATACTGCTAAAGACCTTGACAAGGTTTTGCCTATTTGCCATACAGAATACGGGGATTTTCATTTGCACCAAAAGGCTTATGAGTTTAATTATTCATTAAAAGATACTTGGGAAGCGTACAAAAATATTCCTCCTAAAACGGCCTGGTCTGGCAGTAACCTAATGTTCTCGTTTACGTATGATTCTCAACCCGGTAAAATCTCTTATTCGGAAGATCATTACGAAGGAATGAAAGAAAACCAATTGGTCTTCATTGTCATTAAACTGCTATTTGGATTTTTCAAACTCGCTGTAACACATTTTGTTCATACCATTTCGGAGGATGAAAAAAAAGTAAAACTCTGTTATGTTGAAGGCGGAAAATCATCAGGTTCGCAATACCTCTATTTTGAGAAATTAGCCGCCGATAAGACTAAGGTGATTCATCATACCTATTACAAAAGCGAATCTAATTTTAGAGACAAGTGGCTTTATCCACCTTTACATGGGATGATTATTAGTCAGTTTCATAACAATGTGAAAAAGTATTTAGCAGCTAAATAACCGACTTTCTTTTATCCGCGTATTCCATTTCCTTTTGTTTGGAAACACTATGTCGCTTAAAAATTTGAGCCTCCTCAGCCTCCGTGATTTCAAATTCAAGTTTAGCCGCTTCTAAATCTCCTTTGATCCTAAAAAACTCTATAAAAATTCTCTCCAAAGTCTCTTTGAATAGTCTGAAAAGAATTTCGCTCTCCTCTTTTACCACAATTTCTTTCTCAGCCCAACCCGGACTAATCCTCAGTGGAGGCAACAGCCAATTAATAGTTTTTTCTCTAATTTGTTCGTTTGTATTACTTTTAAAAATACTTTGTGAAACAAATCCTTTCTCTTCGTATATGTCCAAAAATAACTGTACCGCTTCGACAACAAGTGGATTATCTATAGAAAAATACTCTCCGGATATATGTTCAAAAAGAAGCTCTAGAGCCCTTTTTTGCTCATCAGAATAAACCTGATTCTCTTCACTATCGAGACAGCAGTGTACAATTATTAATCGTAAAAATTCTTCCTCGAGAATATACTTTCTCCTATAAATAGAATTAGAATCACTAGAAAGCTGGAAATTGTCAAGAAACTCATCTGAAACAGTTTCCTCCACAAAAAAGTCTGGAGGTGGAAACTGATTATCATTCCTGTTTTGATTGGAGGCCTCTTTCTTTTTGTCGGCTATGTTTTTCCTGAGAAACTTATTCCCCTCATTGATAAGTACAGCTTCATCAATCTGCAATAGAAGAGCCACCTCTTTATAGAAAACAGACCTTTTAATAGCATCAGGAATCTTAGTTATGGTGCCCACCAAATCTGATATTAAACCAGCTCTGGCAACTGGGTCATTCCCGATTTTCTCGAGACTTATCTCCGTTTTAAAACGAATGAAATCTTTTTGTGTCTCTTTGATGTACTTTTTAAAGTCCTCTGATCCTACTTTCTGAACATAACTATCTGGATCTTCCCCATCCGGGAAAACCACAACACGAACATTCATATCTTCTTCTAGAATCAAGTCTGTCCCTCTTAAAGAAGCATTTATCCCTGCTGCATCGCCGTCATAAAGCACCGTAATGTTATTGCTAAATCTCCGAATGAGGCGAATTTGCTCTTTGGTAAGGGAGGTACCAGAAGAGGCCACTACGTTTTCTACACCTGCTTGATTCAAACTTACCACATCTGTGTAGCCTTCTACTAAAAAACAATTATCCTCTTGTCTTATAGAACTCTTGGCAGTATTAATGCCATAGACGATTCGGCTTTTATGATAAATATCTGTCTCCGGGCTATTAAGATATTTAGGAGACTTGGGATTAGCTTTAAGTATTCTTGCTCCAAAGGCAATGGGCTTTCCTCCCACATTATTAATGGGGAAAATCACTCTACCTCTAAACCTATCAATTGGGTCCTTCCCTTCTTTAATGATGGTCAAACCCGCCTTCTCTAATATATTCAGAGCGAACCCCTTTTTAAGGGCGTGCTTTGTAAAGGAATCCCAGCCATCTAGGCTATAGCCTAGACCAAACTTCTCAATGGTGGTGTCGTTATAGCCTCTTTCTTTGTAATAACTATATCCTATACTCCTACCTTCATCAGAATGCAGCTGTTCTACATAATATTTTTGTGCAAATTCAGTAACTATAAATAGACTCTCTCGTTCATTTTGAGCCAATAACTCCTCATCCGTATACTCCTTTTCTTGTATCTCTATGCCATATTTTTTGGCAAGCCATTTAAGAGCCTCTGGATAACTAAGCCCCTCTAAGTCCATTAAAAAACGAACAGCATCGCCGCCTTTCCCGCACCCAAAGCACTTGTAGATTTGCTTAGCTACAGAAACTGAAAAGGAAGGCGTTTTTTCATTGTGAAAAGGACAACAGGCTATCATGTTGGCCCCTCGTTTTTTTAAGGACACAAAATCCCCTACCACATCTACTACATCTGAGGCTTGAAGAATCTGCTGAATAGTATCCTGAGGAATCATTCTCAAATTTACTGTTTACAATTCATAATACTTTCTCTAGACGCCCTAAAGAATGATCATTATGCGTTTTGGAATTTACTATAAAGCTTTATTCTTCTACGCCCTTTGGCAAGGTTCTTGAAATCTTCACAAGACAAATATGATTAGAAATGACAAATAAAGTTGCTTTCTTATATATAAGCCTTTCTGTTTTTTTAAGCCTCTCATGTAAGAAAGACGGTGATAAAGAAATTGATCCAGAAACTACAGAAGGCCTTTCAGAGCCTGTCTCCAGTTATAGTGCTAACGTTATTAGCGACTATAGTGCCTTACAGCTTAAACTCATTCCCAATACGCCAGGATACGAAACCCCTGTAGCTGCTAGAAGTATGGCATATTTGGCTCTTGCGGCATACGAAGCCGGCGTTAATGGAATTGAAGGCAAGAAAAGCCTTGGCGGAACATTGGAAGGTTTTAATAATCTTCCCGAAATTGATACGTCTTTAGAATACAACTGGCCTCTGGCAATAAATGCATCTCAGCATACTTTGATGAAGAAAATTTATGGAACTACGGGCGATGTTCTTAAATCAAGAATGGATACACTTAAAAAGCAATACGAAACATTTTATAAAATTGGGGTAGGTAGTGACATAGTGGAAAGGTCAATTAGATTTGGTGCAGATGTAGCTCAAGCTGTTTGGAATTATTCCCAAAATGATAATGGACATGCCGCATATGATAATAATTACCCAAAAAGCAACAATGAATTCTCTGGAGTTGGAAAATGGCAACCTACGGGACAAGTAAAAAGGCCCTTATTGCCTAATTGGGGCACAGTAAGGACTTTCGGAACGGGAAACAGTAATTTAACCGTAGAACCGGCGAAAGTTTTTTCGTTTTCAAATAATACGGCGTTTTTCTCAGAAGTAAACGATGTTTATACCACAGCGAACAATCTAAACATAGCACAAGAAGCCATAATGAACTTCTGGTATATGCCAGAACGCTCTGTGACTCAAGCCGGAAATCAGCTAGGCTTTTTATTAAACTTGCTATCAAAAGAAAGCTATAAACTAGACAAGGCATTGTTGCTCAATCTTAAAGTCACTTTTGCCATGCATGACGCCTTGGTAGTCTCGTACAAAAACAAATACGAAAGCAATATTATGCGTCCCTCTAGCTACATACATGAAGCGATAGACCCGAACTGGCAGCCAAATCTTCCTGAAACGCCAGTACCAGATTACACTTCAGATCAAGCCACTTTAGTTTCGGCGGTGGCCACTATTCTAGCAAGTGAATTTGGCGAAGATTATACGTTTGAAATCGTTTCTCAGGCGGATAATACTAAGAAAAGAGCATTTAAGACTTTCAGTTCATTTGCCAAAGAAGCTACTGTAGCACCTATTTACGCTGGTGTTAGTTACCGAATGTCTGCCACAAACGGAGCTTTGCAAGGAATTACAGTGGCCTCTAACGTCCTAAATCTGGACCTCAAAAAAGAAGTGGTGGCAGATAGCACTACCACCACCGTTGCTTTTCGCTAGTTTAATTCCAACTTATTCCTACTCTAAAATTGATAGGTCTAGACTGGTATCCGTATACTTCTGTATATGTTTTATTAAGCACATTTGAGACACTAGCAAATGCCTTTAAAGAAGATTTTAGCTTATAATTAAAGTCTACATCTACCAAGCCATACGCCTTTAGGTCTACCATTTCTGTGCTAAAAGTGTCGTTATTATAAAACCGGTCGTTTCTCTTAGTCAGGTGTTGATAATTTAAAGAGATATTCCATTTAACGCTCGAGTGAAGCGTAGCACCTACATTTAGCTGACTTTTAGGTTTTCTTATCAATTCAAACTCTTCTCCCTCAATTGTGCCAAAACTCCCATCTAGAACAGTTTCATTTAGGTTCAAAGTGAAATTCTTAAACGACTTATTCAGTGAAATTTCAAGACCCTGTACTTTTTCCCAATCGATGTTAGAATATTGACCATAAGGAGGTGCATCTGAGCTCAAAAAGCCTATTTTATCTTCATGATTCCTATTAAACCAGCTAAGACCAGCTATTAGGCCAGCGGACTTATGGTTCCACTTTGCACCTATTTCAATATTATCAGACTTCTCAGGTATTAAATCTAGATTTCCATAAATGGAATATAATTGATAAAGAGACGGATTTTTAAAACTAGTGGCATATAAACCGTATAAACTTAGATCCTCTGTAATATTAACATAAGGGTTTAATGTGTACGAAAAATTAGCTCCATACTCCGAATGTGAATTTAGCCTACCTCCTAACTCTAAACCGAGTTTATCATTGGCTAATAGAACAGTAGAATATAGACTAATATTTTTTGTTTTTGCGTCTTCATGTTTTACTGGCGTATCCTCAAAAGGCCCGAAAGCTCCTAAAGAAAAGTACGTTTGGGCAATGGATTGTTTTCTATAATCCAAACCCAGCAGAAGACTGGAATAATCTGAAAGAGCATATGAGGCATAGGCCTCTAAAAAGTTGGCCTTACTTTCAAAGGTTGATATGGAATACTTATTAAACGACGCTTCTGGCACATGGGTAGAGTCATCTTCGAAGGTTCTTTCTACATTAGAATTATTAAGGTTCAAGTTAACTGCCACCTTGTTTTTAATATAGTTTACACCTGCACCAAACTGTGTATTTCCGGAAGCAAGTGTAAAATCATAATCATCTATAAAAGCACCCGCATCTATGTCTACCGTGTAGTCTGTTTTTCTGCCGTAGGCTCTTATATTTAAGTTCCCAAAAGCTTTGCTTAATTGAAGCTGGTAATTTGTTTTATTAAAGCCATCCTTTTCTGGATCATTAGTCTCCGATAATACCGAGGAAATACCCTCCGAAGAGATATTATTAAAACTGGCCTTGTAAGTAAACCCTTGAATGTTCCCTTTAAGGCTTAAGCCTGCATCAAGCGTACTAAAACTACCATAGGCTATTCTAACAGAGGGCTTAAATTTTTCTTTTCCCGCTTTCTTTGTTATAAAATTAATGACCCCTGCCAGTGCATCTGAGCCATAAAGTGTAGACTGTCCTCCTTTCAACACTTCTATTCTTTCAATATCTGACAGGTTTATAAGATTAACATCAAAATTACCTTCTGTAGAAGAGGGGTCATAAAGAGGTACACCGTCAAGCAAAAGCAATGTGTGGCCAGAATTACCTCCTCTCATAAAAACACTTTGAATACTCCCCAAAGGCTGAGAGGCTCCTACAATGCTAATGCCTACCTGTTTTTGAAGTAAATCTGAAACAGACCACCCTGCATGAGCATTTAAAATAGAATCGTTTAGGATAATGGCTGATTTGGCCAATTGAGATTCCTTTTGAGGAAGTTTTGTGGTGGTAACCGTTATTTCGGCTAAGGAGTTCTGCCCTTTTGTACTTAAAGCCAAAAGACATAGTGCAGCTAGAATACTGCTTTTTTTAGATAAAAACATGAGTTAATTTTTCTCGATTAAATCGAATTGAAAATATGCTATCGCTCATCAATCGCCATCATCCGTAGCGGGTTTGAAAAGAATGATTCATTGGCAGGTCTCCTGGCTTGGCATCACTCCAGATATCCTTCCCACCACAATTTATGCGGCAGTGGAACGTGGTCTGAAGTTTAGATGACCATACAGTTGCGGTGACAGCTCATGTCCTAAACATGATTCCCTATTAAGTCTGAGATTTACGAAACCCCATACACCAAAAACTGCAGCAAAAATAATTGTTTATTGAGTATCGCTATCATTTAATTCAAATGTTTTTGATTAGCAAAAAGGCTTATATAAATTGCCTATCAATCTATTTAAATTAAACCTACAAATGTTAGAGCACTTGAAACTGGATAAGACGGCTGAGAAAAACATAAAAAAATGGCTTCGAGGCAAATACGACGATGAAACCAAAGCCACCATTCAGAAATGGATAGATGAAAAAAACATCACTCAGCTCACAGACTCTTTTTATAAGAATTTGGAATTTGGTACTGGAGGAATGCGTGGAGAAATAGGTGTGGGTTCTAATAGAATGAACAAATACACAGTGGGTGCGGCCACGCAAGGTTTAGCCAATTATTTAAACAAGTGCTACCCTGAGGGTAATATTAAGGCAGCTATCGCCTATGATAGCAGGAATTTCTCTCCGGAGTTTGCCCAAATAGCTGGTGATATATTCTCCGCCAATGGTATTACAGCATACATATTTCCAGAATTAAGACCTACTCCACAATTATCATTTACGGTAAGAGAATTAGGCTGTCAAGCGGGCCTAGTTATTACAGCATCTCACAACCCAAGAGAATATAATGGGTATAAGGTATACTGGAACGATGGCTCTCAAGTAGTAGCCCCGCATGACAAAAATATCGTTGATGAAGTAAACGCCATTACTACGGTTAGTAAAATCAAGTTTAACGGAGTTAAGAAACGACTTAAAACTATACAACCTGCCTTAGATAAAAAATATCTCAAGGCTGTTAAAAGTATTAGTGTTTCACCTAGAATTAATAGAAAGCAGTCTGACCTCAAAATAGTTTTTTCTTCTATTCATGGTACGGGGATTACCATGGTACCAGCTGCCCTAAAGCAACTTGGTTTTGAGAATGTGCATAGTGTGGAAGCCCAAGCAAAACCAGATGGAAACTTTCCGACCGTAATATATCCAAATCCAGAAGAAAAAGAGGCGATGAGCATGGCCTTAGCAAAGGCTAAAGAAATAGATGCCGACCTGGTGCTAGCCACAGACCCAGATGCCGACAGAGTAGGTATGGCTGTGAAAAACCCAAGTGGTGAATGGCAACTCCTAAATGGGAATCAAGCAGCCAGCCTTATTGTTTTTTACCTACTAAAAGCTTGGAAAAAGGCTAAAAAGCTAACAGGAAAAGAGTTTGTAGCCAAAACTATTGTCACTACAGACCTAATAGACGCCATGGCGGCTAAGTCTGGAGTTAAATGCTATAATACGCTGACTGGCTTTAAATATATAGCCCAAGTCATACGTGAAACAGAAGGAAAAGAAACCTTTATTGGAGGTGGTGAAGAGAGTTACGGCTATTTGATAGGAGACAAAGTAAGAGATAAAGATGCTGTAGCCGCTTGTGCCATAATTGCCGAACTCACGGCCTATGCCAAGCATAATGGCATCAGTCTTTTTAATTTCTTAGCAGATATGTACAAAGAATACGGTTTCTTCTACGAAGGCCTTATTTCTGTCACAAAAAAAGGAAAATCAGGAGCTGAAGAAATCCAACAAATGATGGCAGATTTCAGGACAAGCCCGCCTAAGACGTTTGCAGGTTCTCCTGTCATAAGAATGGACGACTATAAAACCCTTAAGCGAACAGATTTAGTAAATGAAAATGTAGAAGACATCCCATCTGGTTTGGGTATTGAGAGTTCCAATGTCCTTCAGTATTTCACAAAAGACGGAACTAAGTTTACTTGTAGGCCATCTGGGACAGAGCCCAAAATAAAGTTTTACGTGGGGGTTCAAACTAAACTAAAAAGCAAAGACGAATTCAATGCTACTTTAGAGTCATTACAAAATAAAGTTCAACGTATTAAGGAGGAATTAAAACTGGACTAGAAAACAGCTTTACAATTTGCTACCGGAGCGTCTAGATGACTTTTATAAATTCCTTTGTACGGTCCTTAAATTCAAATCACTTAATTAAGTTAATGAAGTATTTAGCCTGCAAAAGCCATTTGTAATTTTTCGAAAAAATTGTAAAAGTGAATTCATTATTTTACTTTCGTATCCAAATCAGAAATATACCTTAAGAATATAAAGAATTTTTTCCTGACAAATTTAGCGAACAAATATACCCGGCAGCTTGTCGGGTTTTATTTTGTTATGACAAGTATTAATTACACATTTCGAAGAAGCTCCTTTCTCTTGTCTCTATAAAACTACCTTTCTCGTAATTTAGCGTATATAAATATTATAAATGGCAGAAGTAAGTATCATAAAATATAATGCAGGAAATGTGATGTCTGTCATGTATGCCCTAGAAAGAATAGGTGTTTCTTATGAACTCACAGACGATATAGAAAAGTTAAAAGCTGCTGAAAGAATAATTTTTCCGGGAGTGGGGGAAGCCTCCACAGCTATGAAAAGTCTCGTGGAAAATGGTTTGGATAAGCTTATCCCCACTCTTAAGCAGCCTTTTTTAGGTACATGTGTGGGTATGCAGCTTTTGTGTAAACATTCTGAAGAAGGAGACACAAAATGCCTTGGTGTTTTTGATGTTCCTGTAGTAAGGTTTCCTAAAAAAAACCTTTATAAAATACCTCAGACGGGCTGGAATGATATCTATGATTTCAAATCTGATTTACTTCAAGGAATCAAAGAAAAAGACTTCGTCTATTATAACCACGGCTTTTATGCTCCATTAGCAGAAGAAACTGTAGCCAAGACAAATTACATTCTCCCCTACTCTGCCATGTTACAGAAGGATAATTTTCATGCATGCCAGTTCCACTCAGAAATTAGTGGCGACGTAGGCGAGCGTATATTTCGTAACTTCCTAAAGATAAAGTAGTAATGTTTCAGATAATACCGGCAATAGACATCATAGATGGTAAATGTGTAAGACTCACGAAAGGAGATTACAGCACAAAAAAGATATATAACGAAAACCCACTAGAGGTAGCTAAAGAGTTTGAAGCCCACGGTATTAAAAGGCTTCATTTGGTAGATCTTGATGGTGCTAAACAAAAAAAGGTTATCAATTTTAAGGTCTTAGACCAAATAGCATCTCGAACAAGTTTAAATATCGATTTTGGAGGTGGTGTTCAGTCTAACTCAGATTTGAAACTTGTATTCGATTATGGAGCCAGTCAAGTTACGGGTGGAAGTATTGCCGTTAAAGAGCCGGATGTATTCACCGCGTGGTTAGAAGAATTTGGCGGCGACAAGATTATTCTTGGATCTGACGCCAAAGATGAGAAAATTGCCATTAGTGGCTGGCAAGAAGATTCCGGACAAGATATTTATGACTTTGTAGAAAATTATGTTTCTAAGGGGGCTAAATATACCATTAGTACAGATGTAGACAAAGATGGCCTTCTTCAAGGCCCATCGTATCAGCTTTATCAAAAGCTAAAAAACAAGTTTCCTGACCTGAACATTATAGCCAGCGGTGGCGTTGCAAACTTCGAGGATATAGAAAAGCTGGCTGAACAAAAGCTATATGGTGTCATTGTAGGGAAAGCTATTTATGAGGGAAGAATCTCGCTTAGTCAAATAGAGAAGTTCATTTTGAATTGACATGGAGCCATTTGAATTTAGGGATGGTGATTTACTTCTAAGTTCAGATAAAGAATTACTGGACATTGAATTAATTCATGCCTATTTAAGTCAAAGTTATTGGTCTCCAGAAATCACAAAAGAAATTGTAATAAAAGCTATTCAACACTCATTAGCTTTTGGGCTCTATAAAAGCGGGTTGCAAATTGGCTACTGTAGACTTATTACAGACTATGCAACTTTCGCTTATTTGGCAGATGTGTTTATTGTAGAAGCGGAAAAAGCAAAAGGATTTGGACAGTTTTTGATGACGAATATTCGCAAACATCCAGAACTCAAAGGCTTAAGAAAATGGTTGTTATCCACTCAGGATGCACATTCTCTCTAAAAGAAATCTGGATGGAAATCCTTGGAAAATCCAGGATATTTCATGGAGATTGCAACGAAAGACATTTATAAAAACTAACAATGCTGACCAAAAGAATTATCCCCTGCCTTGACATCAAAGATGGAAGAACCGTAAAGGGAACTAATTTCGTAAATTTAAGAGATGCTGGAGACGCAGTGGAGCTGGCCGCACTTTACGCCAAAAGTGGAGCAGACGAGTTGGTTTTCTTGGATATTACGGCCACTGTAGATGAGCGTAAAACGCTGCTAGATCTTGTTAAAAAAGTAGCCAGAACTATCAATATCCCTTTTACCGTGGGCGGTGGGATTCGTTCAGTCGCAGACGTTTCTGCTCTTTTAAACGCTGGTGCAGATAAAATCTCTATCAATTCTTCTGCGGTGAAAAACCCTGAATTGATAAGCGAATTAGCTCAAGAGTTTGGTAGTCAGTGCATTGTGGTAGCCATTGACACCAGACACATGGAAGAAGGCCGGCATATAGTTCATACGCATGGTGGAAGAAAGCCGACTAGCCTAGAAACTGTTCCATGGGCCAAAGAAGTAGAGGAAAGAGGAGCAGGCGAAATTCTATTGACATCAATGGATGCAGACGGCACCAGGGATGGTTTTGCCTTAGCTCTTACAGCTGAAATCTCCAGAAATGCAGGTATTCCTATCATTGCCTCTGGCGGAGCAGGAAATATGGAACATTTTAAAGAAGTGTTTACAACTGGCTATGCTGACGCCGGATTAGCTGCTTCTATTTTCCATTTTAAAGAAATCGGAATTACTGAATTAAAGACATATTTACGTGACGAAGGTATAGCTATGCGTCTATAATATGACAAAATAGCCGATGTATTAAAGATGGCATTAAGCTTGACCTTTATACCCCCTACAATAGATTTGAATTATCAGGCGGCTTGAGTAATTTCACTCTGACACTCTGGCATGACAAACTGAAGACCAATAGAATGAACAAAGATTTTGAATTGCTAGAAAAGTTTGCCAATCCGAGCTCAAACTTAGAAAACGTAGAGATGATAGAGATAGCCTCACCAGATGAGGTGATGGATAGTGATGATAACCTACCGGCTACATTACCACTTCTCCCTCTCAGAAATACGGTCTTATTTCCAGGAATCGTAATACCTGTCACGGTAACGCGTACAAAGGCTATAAGGTTAGTAAAAAAAGCATACAGAGGTGATAGGACTTTAGGAATCGTTTCACAGCTACGCCAAACCAAGGAAGAGCCCAAAGAAGAAGATTTATACAAAATTGGTACTATTGGAAATATCCTTAAGATGATTGTGTTGCCAGATGGCAATGTTACCATTATTGTACAAGGAAGAAGAAGGTTCAAAATAGATAAAATGGTAAAATCGGCCCCACATATGATAGCGGCCGTGGAATACATTACTGACTCCTTCCCGAATGCAAAAAAGAAAGAAACAAAAGCCTTAATCTCTACGCTTAAGGATACAGCTACTAATATTCTAAACCTCAATCCAGAAATACCCAGAGATGCCCAATTAGCTATTAACAATATTGAGTCGCCTATATTTCTTACCCACTTTTTGTCATCGAATCTAAATATTGGGATTGCTGAAAAGCAGCTCTTATTAGAAATCTCTGATGGTGGCGAGCAGGCTCATAAGCTTTTAGAGCATATGCTTAAAGAAGTAGAAGTCCTGGAAATTAAAAAAGATATTCAATTTAAGGCTAGTTCTGATATTGACCAACAGCAGCGAGAATACTATTTAAGGCAGCAGATAAAAGTGCTGCAAGAAGAGTTAGGCAGTGATTCGCCAGACCAAGAGATAGAGAAGTTGCGAATGAAAGGAGCAAAAAAAAAATGGTCTCCAGATGTAAATGAGCATTTCAATAAGGAACTGAATAAAATTGGTCGAATGAACTCTATGGCACCTGAATATGGTATTGCCGTGAGTTATGCAGAATTACTGGCGGATTTGCCTTGGAATAATTCTAGCTCAGACAATTTCAACCTTAAAAGAGCAGCCAAAATTCTTGATGACGATCATTATGGCTTAAAGAAAGTAAAAGAGAGAATCATAGAATACTTAGCTGTATTGAAGCTGAGAAAAGATATGAAAGCTCCGATCCTTTGCCTTTATGGCCCTCCCGGTGTAGGTAAGACCTCTTTGGGGAAATCTATTGCCAAGGCATTAGGAAGAGAGTATGTAAGGATGGCTTTAGGTGGCGTACATGACGAGTCTGAAATTAGAGGGCATAGAAAAACCTATATAGGTGCCATGCCAGGAAAAATCATCCAGAACATCAAAAAAGCCAAAAAATCTAATCCAGTCTTTGTACTAGATGAAATAGACAAAATATCTAGAGACAATAGAGGAGACCCTTCCAGTGCTCTATTGGAGGTGCTGGATCCAGAACAGAATAGTGCTTTTAAGGATAATTACCTTGAGGTAGATTTTGACTTGTCAAAGGTTCTATTTATTGCCACGGCTAACTCCTTGGATACTATACAATCTGCTTTAAGAGACAGGATGGAGATTATTGAACTAAGTGGCTATACAGTAAGCGAGAAAGTAGAAATAGCTAAAAGGCATTTGGTGCCTAAGCAGTTAAGAGAGCATGGCCTTACAAACAGAGACATCAAACTAAACAAAGAGGCCTTGACTAAAATAGTAGAGGGCTATACCCGTGAATCTGGAGTTCGCTCTCTAGAGCAAAAAATTGGGAGTGTGGTAAGAAAAATAGCGAAAGCTATGGTAATGGAAGAGGAGTATAAGTCCTCGTTAAACGGGGCAGATATAGAAGTACTTCTAGGCCAACCTATTTTTGACAAAGACCTTTATGAAGGTAATGACATGGCTGGTGTGGTTACGGGTCTAGCTTGGACCCCCGTTGGCGGAGATATTCTTTTTATTGAAAGTAATCTAAGCCGGGGAAAGGGTGTATTGACTCTTTCTGGTCAATTAGGAGATGTTATGAAAGAATCTGCAATGACGGCTCTTTCCTATTTAAAGTCTAATACAGACTATTTAGACATTGATTATAGAATATTTCAGCATTATGATCTTCATATTCACGTGCCGCAGGGAGCCGTGCCAAAAGATGGTCCATCAGCGGGTATTACAATGCTTACCTCTATGGCCTCCATTTTTACCCAAAGAAAGATAAAGAACAATCTGGCCATGACCGGTGAGATAACTCTAAGAGGGAAAGTACTTCCCGTAGGTGGAATAAAGGAGAAAATTTTAGCGGCCAAAAGGGCAAATATCAAAGAGATTATACTCTGCTACAAAAACAGAAAAGATGTAGAGGAAATAGGTGAGGAGTATACCACAGGCCTTACATTTCACTTTGTAGATATGGTAGAAGAAGTATTAGAAATCGCTTTATTGAAGACTAAAGTCGCAAAGCCTATTGAGTTCGTATTGCCTGAGGAAAAGAAGAAAATCGAGGAGAAATAAAACCAATTTTGAACAAAAAAAAACAGGCCTTTCTTAAAGAAAGCCTGTTTTTTTGTTTCCGGATGCTTAATTATTCACCAAAAACGAGCATATCTTCCATGATCTTTTTAGCCTCTATGAGGTATAAATCATTCTCTCTTTCATCACCCTCTTTACTCTTTCTCAGCTTTTTCATCACCTCACTATTCTCGTCAGAAGACTCCTTTTCTTTTAGACGCTGCTCATAATTTAGTGAAAACTCAACGGTTTCTTTCTGTCCTTTATAGAACTCAATTTCCTTCAGCAAGGCTTTCATTTCCTCATTCTCCAAGCTTCTTTTTTGAAAGTTTTGAATAATTGTTGTTAACAACTCCGTAGTTATTTTTTGCTCGTCTTGGAATTGGGAACTTTCTATTTCATCATAAGCTAGAGCTGTAGGACGACTACTCTCTCCCATTTCTTCTGCCTCCCAAGGCGAAGGGAAAGCTACATCGGGAATTACTCCTCTACGTTGTGTACTGTTTCCAGTTATTCTGTAAAACTTCTCTGTAGTAAGTTTCAACTGACCATAACGCTCTTCTTCCTCCAGACCCTTAGTTCCACCTCCCCTTCTGGAGGCCACTTTAGGTGATAAAAGAAACTGGTCTAAGTTGACCAATTGCTGTACCGTACCCTTTCCAAAAGATTGCTCTCCTACAATTAAACCACGTTTATAATCTTGAATAGCCCCAGCAAAAATTTCTGATGCGGAAGCAGAGCCTCTGTTTTGAAGTACCAAAAGTGGCCCATCATAAGAAACGCTACTATCTTTATCCTCTTCCACGTCTATTCGCCCCTTCCCTGTCCTTCGCTGCACTACAGGGCCTTTTGGGATAAAAAGACCGGTTAAGTTAATGGCCTCAGTCAAAGAACCACCGCCATTATTTCTTAAATCTATGATTACGCCATCCAATCCTTCAGTCTTAAAATCTTCCAGAAACTCGTTTACATCTTTAGTAGTACTCTGAAAGTCGCCACCTTTTCTGGCTCCGTCAAAGTCTCTGTAAAACATAGGAATATCAATGAGCCCAATACGATATTCTTTATCCTCTTTTTTGAGCTTAAGCACTTCAGCGGAAGCCACAGCCTCCTCTAATTTAATTTTATCTCTTACTATTGTAACTTCTCTTGGCTCAGAGTTCATGGTTGCATTTTTTGCCTTTAAAAGGAGTCTAACTACCGTTCCCTTCTTCCCTCTAATCAAAGTAACGGCATCATCTGTTAACCATCCTACAATATCTTGAAACTCACCATCCCCTTGAGCCACTGCCAGAATGTAATCATCTTTATTAGCTTGTTGCGTTTTAAATAAAGGCCCACCAGGAATGATATCTACTATCATGACATAGTCATCTTCATTTTGAAGCCTTGCCCCAATACCTTCCAAAGACTGGCTCATGTCAATATTGAACTGAGCGGCTCTATTTGGTACCATATATGCAGTATGAGGATCGATAGCTCGCGTGAAAGCATTCATATAGGTCTGAAAGACATCATCAGAACGCCATTTCGCTGCTCTGCTTTCATATCTCTCATATCTACGTTTCAATGTGCTCACAATGGCACTGTCTGTTTTTCCACTAAGCTTTAAACTAAGTGCTTGACTTTTTATGATTTTATCCCATTCCTGATCTAAATCCCTCATTGAGGTCATATAGTCTAATTCATCCCTATCGGCTCGGTAGGTCTCCTCGTTAGTGAAGTCAAAAGGCTTATCCAGTCTTTTAATTATAAAGTCTAACCTATTTTTATAGATGCCCCTATATCTGTTAAAAATCAAAAAAGGGATATCTAAGTCACCAGATAAGAGAGCATCATCTAACACATATCTATATTTCTCAAACTCCTCCAAATCGCTTTTTAAGAAATAAGAATGGCCACCATCTACACTCTCAAATAGATTATCGTAAACCTGAGAAGACAGTTCATCATCAATATTAAATTTTTGATAATGGTAGTTATTTAAAAACTGCGTCACGAACTGCTCCACTTTGTGATGTGTAGCAGTTGGCGTTAAGTCTTCGTAACTGTACTTAGGTGCTTTTTTCTGACCAAAGGTGGCGGTTCCAAAAAGAAGCACGCTACCCAGTATAAGTAGTTTTTTCATATTTTTAATAATGCTGGCCTTAAGGCCAATAGGTTCTAATACTTATAATATTTCTAACAATTCTACCTCAAAAATCAAGGCCGAATTAGGAGCTATTTTTCCCTGACCGCGAACTCCATAGGCAAGTGAGGATGGAATAAAGAACTTATATTTTGACCCCAATGGCATCAACTGAAGACCTTCTACCCATCCTTTTATCACCTGTGTTACGCCGAAAGTTGAAGGATTCCCACGCTCTACTGAGCTATCAAATACCGTACCGTCTATTAAGGTACCATGATAATGTACTTTCACCTTTTGAGAGGCGATAGGTTTTGCACCTTCCGCTGCATTTAGGACTTCATATTGAAGGCCACTAGCCGTGACCATCACTCCTTCTCTAAGTTTATTCTTTTCCAAAAAAGCGTTTCCATTATCCAGATTTGCATCACTTATTTCAGAAGCCGCCTTCTGCATATAACTTTGAATATAAGCACCACATTCTGCGGGCGGAATTGCCATTTCGGAAGAGTTCAGCACATCTTTTATAGCGGCGTAAAGTACTTCTGTGTTAGTAGTCAAATTCTGGGCTTTTAGACTTTGGCCTATATTAACGCCAATGGCGTAGCTCAGAGAGTCTGATTCATTACTTAAAATACTTTGAGATAAAGCTGTAAGACTCTGAGTAGCTAAAAATAGGGTAAAAAAAGCCGATATAGTTTTCTTCATTTGAAATTGCTATTGAATAATTTAATTGTGTATAGGAGTATCCTTATACTCCTATTTAACACAGTAATGGTACAAAAAATTACGCTCCTTAAAAAATAGTTTTAGGCTTAGGGGGTCCAATTGGTATAGTTTTTGAAAAATCAAAGACATATAACCACGATACATGATAAAATTAATTTTTAGTTTTCCTGTCCAAGTCTTTCAAAATATTTCGAGAGCCCTTTCGAAATTATTAAAAGCCAGTAAAAATCCAGTATTAACTCGGGTACTATCTTTTAGAGCCTTAATAGGGGCCACTATTACAGCTTTTTTGGTTTATGAGCTATACACAATAGTAGAACCATTTGGTATTCAAGCATATAGCTCAGCAAACAAAAAAACACTTATAGGTCTATCTGCCTTGGCTGGCTTTGTTGGTATGCTCATCTCTGATTTTGGCTTACCTCTGATCTTTAGAAAATATTTCAATCGTGAGGAATGGACGATATCTAAGGATATTTCGCTATTTGTCCTTCGTTTTTTCTTTATCGGGCTCATGGTAATGGTTTTTGGTAACCAAACTGGATTAACAAATTTTAACTTACCACTCTTCCTTTTACAATTCACTTCGGTTGGTTTTGGCTTAGCTGTTTTTGCCTCTTTTATTAAAGAATCCTTTCTTAGAAAGAAGTATACTGCTAATGCTATTGCTCTAAATGAGCGTATTAAAAACTTGGAAGAGACCGTACCTAAATCAAATACATTTCCCATAATTAAATTCAAGGGCTCTAATGATGTGATAAGTATCGTTCCCAATCAGTTAATCTCAGCCAAAGTGGGTACTTACCATACAGATTTTGTTTATCTAAACATTTTCGGTACGGTAAAAAAGACTTTAGACATTGGTTATAAAGAGGTTGTGAAAGAATTAAATAAGTACGGCCAATTTAAAAAGTTGGCAAAAAAGTATTTCGTAAACAATCAAGCTTTATACAAAATTGAGGGTAATGGAGCAGGTTATCAAGTTCATATTATCAAAATTACAGAACCTCTGAAAGTAAGAAATAACAAGGTTTTGGAAAACATTTAGTGTCCAAAAATGCTAGCAAAAAAGGCGGCCATGGCCGTCTTTTTTTGTTTAAAACACCTTCATCCATTTATCTTGTTCTTTCATAACCAGCTTTATGACATCACGCACGGCTCCCGCTCCTCCATTAAAAGGGGAAACATAATCTACCACTGCTAGCACTTCTGGTTCGGCATCTGCTGGGCAAGCCTTTAATACGTTGAACCCCTGCATTAAAAGTAAGTCTGGAATATCATCTCCAATGTAAAGGACTTCCTCTTCCTCTAAACCCCACTTGTTAAGAAGTTCCTTAAAAACGCTAGGCTTATCCGCAGTACCCACGGAAAGATGGATTTCCTCTATCCCCAGCCCTCCAAGTCTCGTCCTAATACTTTCTTGTTTCCCTCCAGAAATTACAGCTGTTTTAAAACCCGCCTTTATGAGCATTTGTATGGCATAGCCATCACGTACATTAAAGACCCTGTCTACTCCATTATCTGTCACTGTTATTCTAGCATCTGTAAAAACACCGTCTACATCGAAAACAAAAGTGCTTATTTTAGAAACCTTAGTTCTTATCTTAATATCCATAATTTACATTTTTGGGGTGTTAGCCTCTAATAGGCTAAATTAATCTTGTTCATTTCTCTGGGCAAACAAAAAGGCCTCCCCAATTAAGAGAAGGCCTAATAAATAGACTGTCGTTTTTTTTAGTCTTCCAGTGCTGGAATTCTCAAAACCTGACCAGGATATATCTTATCTGGGTCCGAAAGCATTGGCTTATTAGCTTCAAAAATAACTGGGTACTTCATCGCATTACCGTAGAAGTTCTTTGCTATTTTGCCCAAAGTGTCACCAGATACTACAGTATGAAACTTTGCTTCTGGAGTAGGAACTTCCACTACCAAAGTATTATTTACAGAAGAAACACCTTCAACGTTTCCTACTGCTATTGCAATTTTTTCTGCATCAACCTGCTCTGCTACAAGTCCTTCAAGAGTTACTACATCTTCCGCAACCTTTATGCTCAATTTCTTGAATGGTAAGCCAAGACCTTGAACGTGAGCTAATAAAGCTGCTGCCTTTACTTCAGGCTTCTTCTCTGTAGAAGGGAATAGTTTTTCACCAACTCCTTTAAAAAATGACATCAATCCCATTGTTTTTTTGTTTAGATTTAATATTTATAACTATTACAAATATAGTATTTTAGACTAAAAAAATAAGTTTGGTCACAATCTTCCCGATGAAATATGCATTAGGGATTTGGCGTTATTATAATCATACCACAATTAATCCTATGAAAGTTTTCAGTGTCCTTAGTTTCATACTTTTAGTGTCTTTCACTAATTCACATGCTCAATCCGAGGAGCAAGGTATTCTATCAGCAGTAAATGACTATTTAGATGGCGGTACCAATGGGAACGTGAATCAGTTTAAAGGAGCATTTGTACCTGACGCCGTACAACGTTCTATAGGAAAGTCAGGAACAGTTATTGGCATGACAGTGGAAAGTCTGGCCTCAAAACTAAAGCCTGGACAAACCATGTCTAGAGAAACCAGCATTGTTTCATGGAGTTATGCTGGCATAGCGGCCACCGCTACCACAGAGACCATTTATCCTACGTCAAAAATCATTGACCTTCTAAACTTATTAAAGATAGATGGCAAATGGAAAATAGTGAGTAGAGTGTACTCAAGGATAGGTGCTAATGAAGAAATAACTTCATCAAAAGGAGGCT
>JBLHOT010000037.1:0-33159 GCA_047623945.1 Arcticibacterium sp.
ATCTAGGCTCTATGGTAGTAGGAAACCCAGAAGAAGTAGCAGAGAAAATCTTAAGACATAGTGAAGCACTGGGAGGTATCTCCAGATTCAGTTTCCAAATGGACGCAGGGATGAATCATCAACAACTCATGTCGGCCATAGAATTGATAGGGAAAGAGGTTATTCCGCTAATAAGAAAAGCTTAAGTTTTAGCCTTCTTCTTTTTACTGGCCTTCGCTAGAGGATTAAAAACAAGGCATTGCTCCATCCAATACAACAAGTCTTCATCGGCATCAAAGCCATGTGGCGTAACAAAAACGTAACCTTTCATGGGTCTGCCTGTGAAATCCATGGCTAGGATGTTTTCATTTACAATATACTTACTTAACTACAGCCCATAAAAGCTAACAATTAAGTAAGTGATATAAATTAGCATAAATCTTGGCCATTAAATAAATTACAAACAATCAAACAAGTTTTAATTTTATTTTCAGGATTTAAAAGCTTAAAATGCAGATTGAGTAGATGACAGCTATGAAACTAAAAAACCTTATAATTCTGATTTCGCTATCTCCCTTTTCAATAGCTGCATAAGTTAATGCTATCTCCTATGGATCGGAATGGAAATATTATGACAGTGGCGACATTAATGATATCACTTGGAAAAGCTCTTCCTATGATGATAACTTATGGAAATTTGGTAACGGTACTTTTGGCTATGGATTCGGAACAACCATTAATCGCGAGGTTTCCTATGGCGGCAACCCTTCCAGCAGACACATTACTACCTATTTTAGAAAAGAAATAGATATTCTAAATAATTCGGATATTTCTGTAGAATTAAAAGTAAATGATGGGGCTATATTTTACCTAAATGGCCTAGAAACCCACAGACATAATCTACCCTCTGGTATAATTACATTTGGAACACAGGCAACTAATTTTAATAGTAACTTGGCTACAGTCTCGTTTCAAATACCCTCAGGCTCCTTATTAACTGGAGTAAACGTCTTTGCGGTAGAGATACATCAAGTTTCTAACTCTAGTTCCACTCTGGGCTTTGATTGTAAAATCACCCAAAATCTAAGCCATACATCAAGCCCAAAATTCTATATAAATGAGGTTATGGCTTCCAATGGTCAAACAGCTATTGATACCGAAGGAAATAATTCAGACTGGGTTGAGATATACAATGGCAACTCTACCAGCGTTAATCTTATTGGCTATTATTTTACAGATGACCTTTCCGAAAAGACCCAGTTTAAGATTGAAGATAATATTATAATACCCTCCGATTCTTACCACATTTTCTGGGCCAATAAGGATTCAGATAGTGGTGGAGATTTTTTAGACTTCAATCTGTCCTCAAATGGAGAATTTCTGGCTTTAGTAGATCCTGATGGAGAGACCATAATTGACTCCGTCAGTTTCCCTGATTTAAAAACGGACATTTCTTATGGAAGACTATTTGATGGTGATGCCACCTGGAGATACTTCATGCCAGCATCATTCAAAACTGTTAACAACCCATATCAAGCCTTTCTTGGGATTCTAAAGCCTCCTACATTATCTCATACAGGAGGTTATTATAGTAGTCCATTTGACCTTTCCATTTCCCAAGAAAATACAAATGCTGAAATTATCTATACTCTGGATGGTTCTTCACCAACTAAAAACAATATTACAGTCAAAAACTATAAGTATAAAATTCACTACAGCTCTGGAAATTTCTCTCAAGGTCAATTGAAATCAAATGTGTATGCAACTCCAATTCAAATTTGTGATAAAAGCACAGAAAGTAATAAGATAAGTGGTATCCCGACAGCGAATAAATACGAGAATATGAACTCATACTTGCCCAACTTTAACGTATTAAAGTCTACACCCGTCAGGGCAATTTCCGTAAAGGACGGGTACATTTCTAGTGATGTGGTCACAAGTTCTTTCTTTATAAATAGCACAGGTCAAAACCCCTTTAATATACCTGTAGTATCCCTTAATATGGATGAGGATTTACTTTTTGAATATGACTATGGCATCCATGTCAATGGCTCTGGTTCGCCTAATTATTTTGACACCACAGAAGTGCCCCTAAGTTTTGAATTAATGGAACAAAATTCAGTCTCCTTCCAACAAAACTTGGGCACAAAAATACACGGGGGCTCATCTAAGGAGCATCCATTAAAGTCATTTAGGCTTTACGCTAGAAGTGAGTATGATGATGATAGTGATATAGAATATCCCATCTTTTCAGACTCAGGTGTACCATCTTTTAAAAGATTCCTCTTAAGAAATTCAGGAAATGATTTTTCAATAGAAAACCCAGACCGTTCTCTAATGTTTAAAGATGCATTCATCCAAGAATCTGTATCGAACCTAAACTTTGAGGTACAAGAATACAGACCAACTGTAACATATTTAAATGGTGAATTTTGGGGAATACTTAACTTAAGAGAAAGGTATGACAAATTCTACTTTAGAGAAAAATATGGAATTGAAGAACAAGACCTTGATCTTATAAAATTTCATGAGGAAGTAAAGTCCGGCAGTCTAGACAATTATGATGATCTGCTTCAATATTTCCATAACTATAATGACTGGGCTAGCAACCCCGCTAGAATGGCCTTTGCAGAGGCTAATATCGATTTAGAAAATTATATTGATTATCAAATAGCACAAATATTCTACAATAATAATGATTGGCCGCCAAACAACACGATGCATTGGCGTATGAATAATGCCTCTAAATTTAGCAGTGATTATGGTATGGATGGCAAGTGGAGGTGGATGCTTTTTGATACGGATTTCAGCATGCTGTCTCAAAATGAAAAGTTTACAAGTGCCAAAAATGATCAGGTCATCTTTAAAAAATTAATGGATAATCGAGATTTCAAAAAACGTCTAGTCATTAGATATTCTGATTTAATAAATACAACCTTTAAGCCTTCTAGGCTCCTAAGCAGTGTAGATTCCATGGCTCAAAATATAGAGCTTGCAATTGACGACCATATTGATAGATGGCGAGGGATTCCTGATATGGCCACATGGAATTATTCAATCAATGAAGTAAAAACTTACGTAACAAATAGAGGGGGCCTTGAGCTAAACTATTTAAATAGACTTTTGGGGAAATCAGGAACACATGAATTGACCTTAATTGTTAATAATTCAGACAAAGGGTTTATTGAATTAAACACTATTGCTATTAAAAACGGCACCGACGGCATAGATAACAATGTTTATCCCTGGTCTGGTAAATACGTCAATAATTTAGAGATAAAACTAGTTGCTCAGCCTAATTTAGGCTACAAATTCAGCCATTGGGAGTACAATGGAATCAATGATTCCGACTCTGTCATCTATTTATCTTCTGACACTGATTACGAAGTCAAAGCCGTTTTTGATGATGATTTTTTATCTAACAATCCTTTTCCGGTAGTAAAAACTCTTACGGTTTGTTCCTATAATTTCAATGAATGGAGCGATAATTCTCCGAGCGGAACCTTCCCTTCAAATTTAGCTTTTGTCTATATGGATCAAACGGACCCCTTAATTGATAGTAAAATTGCTGGATTTACTTCTGGAAGGTATGATCTTTCTTCTAAGACCAGAATAAATGGCTTAAACGAGAATGGCATATCATTCATAAACACGGGATCTGGACAAACCGGCTATGAGGAAACTAGCTTAGGTGGAGCCATTCTAGCCCTTAATACCATTGGCTACGATTCTTTAGTTTTGGAATTTACTGCAGGAACCGTTAAATCTAAATCAAGGGCCTATAATTTACGCTTAGAATATAGGATAGGAGATAAGCTTGCCTTTACTCCCTTATTGTATAATAATCACAAGGTAATTTACGAAGGAAACAATAGCGACGGCCATGAATCAAAGTTCACTATCAGTTTGCCATATACACTTCTGAATAAAGAGTATATTCAGTTTTTCTGGCGAAGTTATTATACGGGCAATAGAAGAAACACAGAAAGCGGTGCAAGAGATGAAATAAGGTTAGACGACGTTAAAGTAAAGAGGTACTATCATTTAAATTCTACGGTAACCAACCCTAGTAGCTCAATTGATAATTATGATTTTGTAAAAGCTAGCGACATAACGCTCAATACGTCCCCAACAGAAATCAAGGCGAACAATGCTATATTATTAGAGGAGGGTTTCAATTCTGGACTTTCCGTATTCAAGGCTGAAATAGAAACTTGCGAATAAGTTATAACACTAATTGACTTTCTTCTTCTTACTAGCCTTCGCAAATGGATTGAATGCCAATGTCTTATCAATCCAATAATCTAAGTCTTCATCTGTATCAAAACCATGTGGCGTAACAAAAACGTAACCTTTCATGGGTCTTCCTGTGAAATCCATAGGCAGTGTATGCTCTTTATCTAGATACCCTTCATAGGCTTCCTCACCTACCCTAGCCATTAAAAGGCTGTCTCCATATTTTTTATCCATATGGAGACCACAAAGCATTTTGTTATCAACAGTGAAGCAAAGCCCACCCATCATTTTTAATTCGGAGTATGCGGCTTTCTTTTCGCTCAAGGTGCGTCTAATTCTATCAGCAAGGAATTCGTCGTAGGCCATAGGGGTTATTTTTATTCAATTTACCCAAAAAGACTTAAACCACTAAATCTTAAAACTCCCAGCGATAATTCAACATTGGGATTAAGCCCAATTGATATTTAGTGATTATCTTTCCTTGAAAGGCATCATAATAATCAAAAGACTCATTCTGATAATTGGCCACATTCTGAATGTCTATAGACCACATTCTATTCAGTTTGGCTTTTGACCTTTTCAGGTAAATGCGAATATCTGGTCTAAAATAATGTGCTCTCTTATCTGTAAGACGAGAATCATAATCAAAAACGGTACGCCTCTGTAAAACTGAGGCTTGCTCGTCTATTTGATAACTCCTGAAACCTCCCATCCAAACAATACGAGTATTAACACCCAAAATTCGGTCTTTAGAAATGCTCCATTCTTTACCGAGAGTCAGATTCATAATATGATTGCCACTATACTTTGACTCATAATAGTTGCCATCCTCCGCCATATATTCAGATTTATAAAGCGTGGTGTTTATTAGAGCAAAAAAGCCATTGTCCAAGTATTTATTATAGTTGAATTCAATTCCGTAATTACGGGACTTCCCATCATTGTTCAGGCTTCTAATATCCAGATTTAAATAATCTGTCAAATTAACCCCTGAAAGGTGAGATAGACCCGAGCTTGCTAAATCATTAGATAATGATTGATAATACAGCTCCGCAGAAAACAAAGCCGATTTCTTTAGTTTCAAGTCATAACCCAAAACATAATGGTCAGAAAGCGTTGGTTTCAAATCCTCATTTCCAGCATAGAGCAGAGGAGAGAATAATTGTGAATGTCTACCATAACTTAAATTTACCTCGCTTTTAGGTGATAGTGCAACTCCTAAATTAGCCCTAGGCTCTAAAGAGGCCGTGTTATTTAAGGTATAATTAAGGTAATGCAAGCCAACGGTCAAGTTGGCCTTTGAACCTAGACTAGTGTTGTATTGTGCAAAAGGCTGTACTATCCAAGAAGAAACGTCTTGGATTAAATCACTTTGTAAAGACGACAAAGAATCGCTTGTTCTAGTCATATATAGACCAGCTTTAAGATCTGAATTGGAGGAAACTCTATTTGTAAAAATACTACTGAATGAAAGTTTGCTTGTTTTATTAATCTCATTTTGATAAGGGGAGAAAAATGAACTTGTTGGGTCCACCAACTGCTCTCGGCTTGTTCTACTTCCAGAAAAGACTAAAGCATTTTTCCATAACAAACTACTATTTATTCTCTTGGAATGCGTTACTCCGGCAGCACCCATTTTGCCATAATAATTGATAGTAGAGATGTCCTTTTCAAACTGAGGTCCTAAGCCTTCTTCATCTTCAAATGCAAATTCATTTGAGTTTAAACCTCCCATTCCAAATAGGGTAAAGTCGCCTAGTTTTTCATTTGGAAAGCTTAAATTCAAAGACAGGTCTTGAAATCTAATGTCTTCTCCTCCAAAGGTTAAACCACCCAAGGCCAACAAACCTGTAAATGAATACCTATAATTCAATAAATAACTACTGCCATTTTTCTTACTCAAAGGACCCTCCGTAGCCAAATCTATGCCCAGCAAACCTACTTGAGCTGTATGTTCATATTCTTCATTGTTTCCCTTTCTAAGCCTCATATCCATCACACCACTTATGGCGTTGCCATATTCGGCAGGGAAAGCTCCAGTTAAGAAATTCATATTGCCCAGCATTTGAGCAGAAATCATATTGACACCACCAGCATTTGAAGTGGCCTGGTCAGAAAACGTACCTGCATTGGATAGATGATTTGGGTTTACTATTTCTATACCTTCTAATCGCCACTGCAAACCACGAGGGTTATTACCCCTAATGCTCATACCATTCGCTTGATCATTGGTATTGGCCACGCCAGGAAAAGAAAAAGCTAGCCTGGCCGGGTCGAAGAAACTAGCGGGAAAACGCATCACTTGCTCCACAGTAATGGTCTGAATACTGTTTTTGGCTCCGGATAAATTAGGACTAGCAATTGTTACCACGACCTCAGAAAGAGCTTCCGTTTGGGTTTCTAAAAAGACATCTAGCACTAAGGTTTTATTACTAGAGAGCAAAATCTCTTTAAGTAGCTGAGTCTTAAAACCTACTGAAGAAATGGTTAATTCTAATCTACCAACTGGCACATTATTAAACTCAAACTCGCCTTCTTCTGTAGAAATGGTGCTAAATTCTGTACCTACAATATTCACAGTGCTATTACTCACCGCTGCCTGTGTCACATTATCTTTTATAATACCTCTTACAGAACCAACCTGCTGAGCTTTAAGACTAGCTAAACAAAAAACAAGAGGAATTAGAACTAAGTACTTTTTCATAAAATGAAGTTAAATATGCCTTCGAATTGCAAATTTACCCAAAACACAGCTAATAAGGCTATGAAAGACCACTGAAAAGATAAAATGGATGATTCCATTTTTTTAGAGGTCAATTTTGGGGATATTCGGCCTAATTATGTCGTCATTCAAAATCTATGGTTCTTCAGCAGGTTCGGGTAAAACTTTTACGCTTACCAAAACTTACTTACAGCTACTTCTAAACTCCAGCAGCCCTCATTATTTTAAGCAAATACTAGCCATTACGTTTACTAATGATGCCGCTTCAGAAATGAAAGCTAGGATTTTGGACGCATTGAAGGAACTTGGTAAGGATGAGTCTAGGATGTCTTCCAAAACAAAAGCCCTCTGGACCATCCTAAAAGAAGAAATGCCTGAGGTGCATCCTCTAGAAATTCAAAAAAGAGCAAAAGCTAGTTTTGAACAAATCTTACAAGACTATGCAGATTTCAATGTAAAGACCATAGACAGTTTTACAAATCAACTGGTCAGTTCGTTTTCATTGGATTTAGGCCTGCCCTATAACTATGAAGTAGTTTTAGACAAAAAACCACTGCTCCTCAAAGCGGTAGAAAGAGTATTTGATAAGATAGGAGTTTCGGGTTTTGAGCATCTTTCAAAATTGATTGAAAATTATGCTTTAGAACAGGCAGATGAAGGTAAGAATTGGCAAATGCTTGTGCCCAATTTGGCAGACTTTGCGAATAATATATTCAATGATCAATACTATGCTTTGATTCAAAAAAATGAAGGATTAGCCTATTCAGATTACCTGTCCGTCAAAAAGAACATAAATGCTTCTCTTAAAATTATTCAAAATAAATTCTTGGCTTTCGGTGAAAAAGGAAAAGACTTATTAGAGCAAGAGATGCTTAAAATTGAGCATTTCGCTTATGGCAAATCTGGCTTTGCGTCTATCTTTCTTCATGCTCAAAATGTGGACAGCGAGATCTTAAATAAGATTTGGGAACCTAAAGCTAGAATGTTAGATGCGATTAATAATGATAAATGGTACACTGCCAAGGCTCCAGAGGAAGTCAAAAGTAGTATTGACAAAATCAAGGGAGACCTCTCCGAATGGTTTAATGACCTAGTGGCGTTCCTAATAGAGGTAAAACCAAAATACCTTCTCTTTCAGGAGATGCGAAAAAGTCTAGATAACCTGGCCCTACTTTCAGAAGTAAGTGATGAGTTTGGTAAGATTCTTCATGAGAATGATTTAGCATATATAACCGACTTCAACAGACGAATAAATAAAGTGGTGGCAAACGAGCCAGTACCCTACATTTTTGAGCGGTTGGGTGAAAAGTACAATCATATATTGATTGATGAATTTCAGGACACCTCAGATATTCAATATTTCAACCTGCTTCCACTCATTGAAAATGCATTGGCCAAGAACCATTTCAATATGCTAGTGGGTGACCCAAAACAATCTATATATAGGTTTAGAGGAGGCAAAGTGGAGCTCATGATTCATGTTCTAAATAAGGACGTAGCAGCACTTCATCAAAATGAAATGCTCACAGCTATCCAAAAGGAAACTGTTGCCTTCACTACGCTCCAAGTGGAGAAAGAAAACCTTGAAAAAAACTATCGGAGCAAAAAGGAGATCATTTCATTTAACAATCTATTGTTTACTCAAATAGCCGAATCTTCTGAAGAAAACATCATTCAACAGGCCTTTGAAAACAAAACACAAGCTTTCCATGAACACTCTAAAAAAGGAGGGCATGTAGAATTAAACCTAATAGAAGATGTAAAAGGGGAAGACCCAACAGACGAACTCCCCTGGACATTAGAAGAAATAGAGCGTGCAATAAACCGAGCCAAAGAGCAAGGTTTTGACCACAAGGACATGGCCATATTATGCAGAAAAACAAAAGGCCAGGCTGCCGAAATAGCTGAGTACCTAATAACCAAAGGTTATCCTGTTATCTCCTCTGACTCTCTTTTACTTAAGAATAAGATTGGCATTTCTTTTTTGATAAGCCTTCTAAAAGCCTATCAAGACCCAAAAAGCCCTACCAAAAATGCGGATGCCATTCTACTCTATTTTAGGTATACTGGCTTAAAAATACCAACCAACCTAGATTTCAGAAATAAAGAACTTACCTGTTGGACGTTTTTTGAAACCCTAAGCATAGATCTAGACTTTAGAGCCTTGGGAGCTTTTGGTTTACACCAATTGACAGAATCCTTTGCCAATAAAATGGGCATGTTTGAAGATGCCGCACTCCTACCTTATCTATTCGCATTGCTAGATGTGGTTCAAAACCATATTAAGAAATCCGGAAACAGCCTATCTGAGTTCTTGGCTCTTTGGGAACAAAACGCTAAGACCTATGCTCTCTCTACTTCAAATTCTAATGCCATAACTGTTTCTACGATTCATAAGTCAAAGGGCTTAGAATATCCCGTGGTGATTATTCCTTTTGCCAATTGGTCTTTAAAGCCAAATAACCGCTCCACTTTTTGGGTTAATTTGGAAGAAGTGCATTACCAGGAATTTGACAATAAGTTAAAGGCCGCACCCTTGATTTTCAAAAAAGATCTGGCTGCTACCAAAATTGTGGAACAGTATGAAAGAGAACTGGAATTCAATAAACTAGAAGCCTTAAACATACTTTACGTGGCCTTAACAAGGCCAGTGGATAGATTATACATTATTGCTAAAAAGCCAACAGTGAGCCCATTGGACAGTATTTATCCCTATCTCAGAGGATTTGCCGAAAACCATACGACTACCCCACTCGGCACACGCTATATCTTTGCTGAGGGAAATAAGAAAGAACCAGAAGAACAGAAAGAGGAGTTAAAAGAAGTCTATAGACTGAAAAAGATTAATAGCCGTGAAAATCTGGGTAGGTTAAAACTAAAATCTAGTGTAGATAGAGTCCTAAATGAACAAAACCAAAGAGACAAAGGAAATATCATTCACAGTCTATTCTCTGAAATTAAAAAGGCCGAAGATTTAGAGCAGGCTTTACAGCAAATTCAATTTGAGGGTCTAATTCTCGAAAAAGAAAAAGACGAGCTGAGAGAAGATGCCATTAAAATCTTAGAACACCCTGAGCTTAAGCACCTCTTTTCTGGAGATATTCGGGTAGAAAATGAGCGTGATATATTACAAAATAACGCAGAAATAAGTAGACCAGACAGGGTCGTTCTTATAGACCAAAAAGCCATTGTGATAGATTACAAAACAGGTCAAAAAAGAGACACCCACCTCCGTCAGATAAAACATTATGGAGAACTTTACAGACAGATGGGTTTTAAGGAAGTAGAAATGCTCATTATATATCTGAGTCCTTTGGAGATTGTTAGGTGTTAGAAAGGTTCTTCTTAATTGACTTAGTTCTATGTAAATTCAATATCGCATAAAGTGGCCTACCCAATTATAACTATGACAAAGGCTAATCACCAAAAGCTACTTAGCACCAGCTAAAACCCAACAATTTTCAAAGAATCAAAGCCTTAATCCTTCAATTTTTTAACTTTGCACCCGTGAAAGGTCGAAAATCCGACTTCCGTCAAAAGAAATATTCTACCATAAGCAAAAGCACTTCTCCTTGAACTTCGAAAAACACTTACGTCAATTTAGCATTTTTGAAACCTTAAGTCAGGCTGCGGATCAACTAGATCTTGAGGCCTATGTGATAGGTGGCTACGTACGTGACCTTATTTTGGAAAGGCCAAATAAGGATATTGACGTTGTCTGTATAGGCAGCGGCATTACTCTTGCTTCCAAAGTAGCCGAATTATTAGGGCCAGAAACACGCTTAAATGTCTTTAAGAATTTTGGTACAGCCCAAATTCCACTTGGGGACATAGAAGTGGAGTTTGTAGGAGCCAGAAAAGAGTCATACAGAAGTGATTCCAGAAAACCTACCGTGGAGGATGGCACCTTAGAAGATGACCAAAATAGACGTGATTTCACTATCAACGCGATGGGAATCTCTTTAAACCAAGCCACTTTTGGTAAACTCGTTGATCCTTTTGACGGACAGGGAGATATAGAAAAACGTATTTTAAAAACGCCTTTGGAACCAGAAATAACATTTTCAGACGACCCACTCAGAATGATGCGTGGCATCCGTTTTGCGTCGCAACTAAATTTTGATATTGACACCACGACCTTTGATGCCATTTCCGCGATGAAAGATAGAATAAGCATAGTCTCTCAAGAGCGTATCACAGATGAACTCAATAAAATCATCATGAGTCCTAAGCCTTCTTACGGCTTTAAGCTTCTTTACAACACGGGTCTTTTGAAAATCATATTTCCAGAAATGGAGGCTCTGCAAGGCGTAGATGTGGTAGACGGAAAACGGCATAAAGATAACTTCTACCATACACTCCAAGTTTTAGACAACATCTGCAACACCTCAGACGATTTGTGGGTACGATGGTCAGCAATTTTACACGATATAGCCAAGCCTGCCACTAAGAGATTTAACAATAAAGTGGGCTGGACTTTCCATGGTCACGAAGATGTGGGAGCCCGATGGGTTAAAGGTATTTTCAGAAAAATGAAGTTACCCCTTGATCAAAAAATGCGTTCGGTCCAAAATCTAGTAAAACTGCATTTAAGACCAATTGCTCTAGCAAAAGAAGGCGTAACAGATTCCGCCCTTCGTAGAATTCTAGTAGATGCAGGAGAAGATTTAGAGAATCTCATGAAGCTTTGCAGGGCCGATATTACTTCTAAAGACGCCACCCGAGTAAAACGTTACCTAAAGAACTTTGACCAAGTAGAAGAGCTTCTCATAGAGCTAGAAGAAAAAGATAAGCTACGTAGCTTCCAACCTGTCATAACAGGCGAAATCATTATGGCGGCCTTTGATTTACCACCTTCTAAAGAAGTGGGCATGCTTAAATCTGCGATACGTGAAGCAGTGATAGATGGTCATGTTACCAATGAACTAGAATCCGGCTTTGCCTACATTAAAAAAGAAGGGGAGAAAATGGGTTTCGAGTTGGACAAAACGTTAGAAGAAGTTTTGAAAGGAATAACTGATACCGGCTCCTTATAATCAATCTTTGAGGCTTCTTTAAGGGCCATATTACACACAATTATACGTTATCTTAGAATATGAAAAGGCTCATTCCACTTTTTGTTTTCTTCCTGCGAATCAAGAATTTCCGAAAGCTTAGATTTTAAAGAGGAGATGCCTTCGTTTGTGATTGGTCTTAGCTCTTGGGCTAAAGCGGAGAATCCGAATTTTGTTATCATTCCAAAAAATGGCATTGAACTATTGACTCAAAATGGTGAAGAAAACAGCGAAGGTCATGAATCATATCTAAGTGCCATTGATGCCTAAGGCCAAGAGGATTTTTTATACGGCTATGATAAAGACAATAAAGGAAGTTCATCAAACGAAATAACTTATTGAAAGGCCTTTTTAGATTTAGCAATTCAAGAGAATAAAACTGTCTTGATAACTGATTATTGTTGGTCGCCAAGTTTTGTGAACAATTCGAACTTACAAAATCAGGCTTACAATTATCTTCCTTTTCCTGCCCCTGAACTAGAGTTAAACCTTATTCTGTCTAATGTCTATAGAGAAAACAGTGACAACATCACCAATCTATCCCAAGCCCAGAATTTCCTATATTTAATAAACCCATCTGAGTATTTGGACGGAGAAGCTTTTGTAAATACTCTTGCGGAAACTAATTATGATTTGCTCATTATAGATTTATTTGATGCGACTAATGCAGCTCTCTCAAATGGCGAAATAAACCATTTAAAGAAAAAGGGGAACTGTGGCCAACGTATGGTGATTGCCTATATATCTATCGGTGAAGCTGAGGATTATCGTTACTACTGGAAATCAAGCTGAAAAAGGATAAGCCCACCTAGATCGATAAGGAAAACCCAAACTGGAAAGTTGATTTTAAGGTAAAGTATTGGGAGCAAGAATGGCAAGACGTCATCTATGGTAACTCAGATTCTTACCTCCAAAAAATCCTTGATTCAGGATTTGATGGGTTTATCTCGACATCATTGATGCTTTTGAGCGTTTTTCGTAAAAATAAATCACACAATTCACCATTCAGTATTACAAGCTTTGCAATAGAATTTCTGTTTAGAAAACCAGCCTCTCCAAAAGTTAAACTGTTCTTCATAAGTCTCTTCCTCGCCACATTTAGGGCATATCTTTAAAGTGCCCAAATACCTTTTGCCTTTGAATTCTAGTTCTTTCCCAAAATTACTTTGAATTCTATTATCGTCAATTTCTTTTAAGATGGCCTTTCCCGTTTCTAAATCTTGCTCTTTTACTTGAAGCTTAATGCCACCAATAGCATTAGAAACAATAGGATCTGCAGAAACAGTTTTCTGGTCTTTTAGTAAATAGTAAATACCTGCATCCTTAAAACGAGGTTCATAAAGCATCGTTTCAGAATCGTAATAAAAGGTTTTTATTGTGACTAGTTTATCATTCATAATACTCGTTTGTCTATCATAAATTTTAGGAACCTTTGCCTGAAACTTCGGCTCCAATTCTCGCCTCAACCAATACTAGCTTTCACATTGAATCTACTTCAAGATCTCTACACCTACCCCGCACGAAAGACATTTCCGCTTTTGACAGAATTCATTGTAAAGCTCAATACTTCCTTGGCTGTCGAACATCGTTTTGGTTTCTAGTCCTTCTGAATTCCAGAACTTGGTTATCCAATTTTTTTCTGATGGGATATCTTCTAAAAACTTCATGGCTTTTTCTATGAAAGATGGACTATCCACATAATTTCCGTAAGCCACCAAAACAGGTACAGCTGTATTGATAATTAAATTTTGAATAGACTTCTCTCCCATTCCCTTGAATTTCCTAGCACTCTCTTTGCCGAAATGATAATGAGACTGCCAGTATTCAGAAGGTTTAGCCTTAAGAAAATTGCTCAAATCTAAATACTCACTCGTTTCTGTTAATATTGAAAATAAGCCTTTAGAATGAGTCATTAAAGCAGCAATTTGACTTAACCGCACCGTCGGAAAGTTAGCAGGCCTCGTCCTCATAAATTTCCATTCAGAAGGATTCAGTACATTGTCTGTTAATCCATGCTTTTGAGCCAAAAACTTAAACTCGGCTGCCAATTTTTGGCCGTAAATATCTAAATCTGATGCCAATAAACCCGCCATTCCAAATAACAGAGCCTCTATTTGCAGAGCAGAATCATTATACTTTTTGAGAATATTGAATGGTAAGTTCTCCGCTAACCTCAGGAAGGCCTCATTATTAAGTTTGAAACCAAAGTTTCTTAGCAAAACCTGATACGTAACTTCTTCCCAGTCATTACCCATGCCCGCAAGCCTTTGTGATACCTCCTCCCCTTTTCGCTCCATCCGCTGAACTAAAGCTCTCTCTATCATAGAAAACTTTTTAATATCAGAAACTTCAGGAAAGTGCTTTTGACATGGTATTTTATCCTTAGCGTTCATCAGAGATTCATATTGACTTACTAAGGAAGGGTTGGTTATAGAAGCTAGACTTAAAGTAGGAATGGCCCGGCCATCCTTGTGAGCGATTTCTTTGTCATGTTCCCAAACCACGTGAAGAATCACATTTTCGTATGCCGGGTCATTCTGATGTTTGTGCTTGAGCCAATCAGAAGATTTTAAATGAATCTCTACACTTCCTGCCCATTCTACCTCTCCAATCTTAACTCTTGATTCTCTGAAATCTGGCCCCGAATCTGTGTTTTTTAATCCAGAAACGAGAATAGATACTTTCTCCTTCTCCGTAGAAAAAAGCCTTTGCTTATCAAATTTCTGAAACTGCCATAGATAATGTAGAAAGTCTTCTTTCATTGCTGTGTTTTGTAAAACAGAATGATAAAAGAGCTTAAGCAGAGAATCTCATTCTGTCTTAAATATACTCATTTAACAATACTGCCATCTGCATTTGAAGCTTTTCAGCCTCTTTACCGGCGGCTATATTAAAGTCTGAGCCGTTGGAGGCATAAATAATTCCTCTTGAAGAATTTACTAGGAGTCCGCATTTCTTATTCATTCCATTTTTCGCTACCTCTTCTAAGCTTCCTCCCTGAGCTCCTACTCCAGGAACTAACAAGAAATGTTCAGGTATAATACCTCTAATTTCTTTCAGGGCTTCTGCCTTTGTGGCACCCACCACATACATCATATTATCGGCGGTTCCCCAGGTAGATGAGATAGCCAATACCTCCTCATAGAGCTTTCTGCCATTAAGATCTAGCTGCTGAAAATCCTTAGAACCTAAATTAGAGGTTAAAGCCAAGAGAATAACCCATTTATTATCAAATTCTAAAAAAGGTCCCACAGAATCTTCTCCCATATAAGGAGCCACCGTTACAGAATCAAAAGACATCCCCGAAGCAGATTTATCAAAAAAGGCTCTCGCATAAAGTGAAGAGGTATTCCCTATATCACCTCGCTTAGCATCTGCAATACTGAAACATCCTTCAGGAATATATTCTAAGGTCTTTTGAAGGCTTTCCCAGCCCTTTGGACCCATGGCTTCGTAAAATGCAATATTGGGCTTATAGGCCACGCAGTACTTTTCAGTGGCATCAATTATTTGCTTATTAAACTCAAAAACTGGGTCTTTTTCTTTTAATAGATGCGGTGGCAATCTCTGTATATCTGTATCTAAACCCACGCATAGAAAGGATTGCTTTCTTTTTATTTCTTGGAAAAGTTCTTCTCTTGTCATTCTGCCTATTTTGAATGCCCAAAGTTATAATGAATTGGCTATTTTTGCCGAATCTTTTAAAGAAACCGCTTTAATGAAATTTACCAAATCAGCCATAGAAGGACTCGTAGAAATTCAGCCACGAAAATTTGAAGACAGCAGAGGCTATTTCTTTGAATCTTATCAATATGAGTTGTTCAAAAAAAATGGCATTGAAGAAATATTTGTTCAGGACAATCAATCATTCTCCACAGCAGGCGTTTTAAGAGGTTTGCATATGCAAAAGGCCCCTTTCGCTCAAGGGAAACTAGTCAGAGTAATCTGTGGAAAAGTATTGGATGTCGCGGTAGACTTAAGACCAGGTTCAGCCACATATGGCCAGCATGACAAAGTGATTCTAGATGCAGAACGAAACAATATGTTTTATGTACCGCCTGGTTTCGCCCATGGTTTTTACACCATAGAAGATGCCATTTTCTCTTACAAGTGTACCAACAATTACAATAAAGATAGTGAAAGAGGCTTACTCTGGAACGACCCAGAATTAAATATTGACTGGGGAGTTAAAAGTCCTAACGTCTCTGAAAAAGATTTAATCCTCCCATTATTAAAAGGTTTCAGTCTTTAGAGAAAGGCTAGTCTTTTGTCATTTTCTGGCGATTAACTTCATAAAGCAACACGCCACAAGCCACAGAAACGTTTAGAGATCCTATTTTTCCCATCATCGGAATTTTACCGATCATGTCACATTTTTCCAGAATTTCGTCCGAGATACCATCTTCCTCAGAGCCCATGACTATAGCCAGAGGACCGGTAAGGTCATGCCTAAAATAGGTATCCTTTGTTTTTTCCGTACAGCCAATCACTCTAAAACCGGACTGCTGTAACTCGCCAATTGCATCTAACAAATTGCTTTCTCTACAAACAGGTATATGACTCAATGCACCGGAAGAGGTTTTCATAGCATCAGAGCCAATTTGGGCAGCCCCTCTAAGAGGAATAACAATACCATTTACACCAGAGGCTTCGGCCGTCCTGGCGATAGCTCCAAAATTCCTAACATCCGTAATTCTATCTAAAATCAAAACAAGTGGCGTCTTTCCTGTCTCAAAAGACTCGGCAATGACGTTTGACAAATTAGAATAATTTATTGCCGAGACATAGGCTATCACTCCTTGGTGATTTTTACCTGTTACCTTATTCAGTCTCTCTGGAGGTACACGCTGAATAATAATATCTTTTTGACGAGCCAATGCCTCCACTTCATCGTGCGAAAAACCCTTTTGAATAAGGATTTTCTCCACATCTTTACCCGAGTCCAGTACTTCTAGTACAGACTGAACACCAAAAACAAAATCATCTGGATTCTGTTTTGGGGCTGGTTTGTGAAATTTATTGCTTTTAAACGAGTCTTGCTTTACTCCAAAACGTTTCCTGTTCTCCATGCTTCTACAAAAGGATACCAATACGCTCCGTATTCCGGATAACGAACTAACTCGTAATGGTTCTCGCTAAATTGATTTTGTTTACGATAAAATGTGAATATAATTTCAGAAAAATTGGCACTTTGTGCATAAAGCCAGACCTCCCTATCTCCTGTTCGCTGTATTCTTGAGGGTGGCCCCAGAATTAGATAAATCATTCCTTTATCTGACTTCCATCCTTCCTTGTATGATGTAAATAAGCTATTAGTTTTTTCTACTCGTCTATAATAAGACTTTATAACCTGCTTCGCTAATGTTTCATTTCCAACAGACATCTTTAAGAAGTAAAGGTCTAGTGCATTTTTCAGTGTGTCTGCTTCCCTAAAGTCAATAATTTCGCTATTGGTACTCATATAAGCCAATGGACCCAATAAATCTTCTGCTGCCGTTAACCTCGGATATCTCTCATTTACCACCAAGAAACCAAAACCATTGCCCAAACCCTCTTCTTCATCCAATAAGACATAGGTTCCTTCTTGTGTCAACTTCAGTTCATCTCCTGAGTAAAAACGAATAACCTCTTTCTCTTCAAAAGTTGTGAAATCGCTCCTTTTAGAAGTACTCATAGGAGAAAGTGCCGGAGGAGATTTGGTGGCATATCTTTTCAAAAACAAAGGCCTAGCCAACTCATCTACACTTTTAAAACGAATAGGGGTACTTGTGGTAACATAAGATTTAAAAGTAGGTCTTGAATCTCCATTCACAAACATTCCAAATCTATGGTTTGGACGCTCCGCATTAAAGTCAATAAATGCCTCATTGGTGAACTTTCTAGAAGCAGATAAGTCAATAAATTCCAAAACTAATTTAACTTCTGACACCGTTCGTAGTCTAGGAAGTTCTAATTCCATGCTAAGCGTATTGCCTTCTAGAGTAGAATTTTTTTCAGTCATGGCCATTCTGCCAGACTCCAGTTTTTCCTTAATTCCGAAAGCCGGATTATATACCCAGTTTGTTCTAAACTTTTTCTGAAAATCGCCTATTGAAGTTAAGCCACTTGCTAATAGATTCTCAAACTCCACCTCCAGGTAAAGCATTAAACTAGAAGAATCCTTCAGGATATAATCTGTTTTTATAGAAGTAATATAAGGTTCACTCTCTCCTTTATTCTCCCCTTTAGCAGTTAAATCGCTCTGATTAGTCACTTTTCTATTCTGGACTTTGCAAGATGAAAGGCCAAATAGGACTAAAAAGAAAACAATTATGGCTGACGAGCTCTTTTGTATCATAACTTTATCCTCAAATATAGAAATAACGTATGGAAGCCTCTTTAATTATTTTATGAAAGAGATAGAAAATAGAAAAGACATTGAAAATTTAGTCCAGCACTTTTACGGCTATGTCCATTCCGACCCGAAAATGGCTCCTGTTTTTGTAATGCCAAAAGAACGCTGGAACATTCATTTGGAAAGAACGTATAATTTTTGGGATAATTGGCTATTTGAAACCGGTGACTATAAAGGAGGTTTAATGTGGGCCCATATAGAGAAAAACCAAACTCACCCTATTTCCCCAGAACTCTTTGAAAGATGGCTGAGTCATTGGTTTAGATCAGTTGACGAACTTTTTATTGGCGATAAAGCAGAATTCCTCAAATCTAAAGCTCTAGACTTAGGTCAAATGATGAACGCCAGACTTAATAAAGCATGAAGTATCAAAAAATCAAAGTAGAAAGAACAGCCAGATATATAGTTCTAGGCGAAATAACATCAAAAACTAAAAATGTTTGGATCTGCTTTCATGGATATGGGCAGTTGGCTTCTTTTTTTGCCAAGAAGTTTGAACCGTTTATTGACGAAGAGACTTGTTTTATTATTCCTGAAGGGATTTCCAGGTTTTATATCCATGGGAAATATGAGCGTGTGGGAGCCAGCTGGCTTACTAGAGATATGAAAGATGAAGAGGCTGCGGAAAGTTTAGCTTTTATCAATAATGTATTTGCAACACTAACAGCTCATATTGATTTACAAAATGTGAAAGTTCATGCTTTTGGCTTTTCACAAGGGTGTGCCATGGCTTGTAGGTGGTTAAATCAACTAGACCAAAAGGCAGAAACTTTTATTATTTGGGCAGGATTCTTTGCCAAAGGAATATCGGATATTATAGAAACCTCTAGACTTGAAGGCACAAAAACATTTTACGTTTATGGCTCCAAAGATGAATTCCTAGTATCAAATCCAGAAATTAAAGATCAAATGTTAAATGACTTAAAAGGTCGTCTGAGTACAGAAATTATAGCTTTTGAGGGAGAACATAGAGTGGAGATCCAAGTTTTAAGGAAAATTATGGAACAACTGAAGTAAGCCTTACCAATTAGCAATAGCCTTTGTCATTTCTTCAAATTCAATAAGAAAACCATCATGGCCATAAGTTGAGTCTATTTCTACAAATTTGGCATTAGGGATAAGATCGCCCAACGTAGCTTGCTCCTCAATAGGAAAAAGAAGATCAGAGTTAATGCCTATCACTAATGTTTTGGCTTTAACCCGAGCTAAAGCTCCTTCCAAAGAACCTCTCCCGCGACCAACATCGTGAGAATCGAACATTCTGCTCAGCACCCAATAAGAGTAAGCATTAAAACGCTTTATGATTTTTTCTCCTTGATATTGCTGATAGGTGCTCGCCCTAAAAAAGTTTATCTGTCCCTCGTCTCTAGATTGTGTCCTGTTATACGTTTGATAATTCCGGTAAGATAATAAGGCAATGGCTCGGGCCACCTTCATACCTTCCTTCCCAGCATCAGGATGATTTTCTTGCCAAGTAGGGTCACTCGCGATGGCCATACGCTGACTTTCATTAAAAGCTATTCCCCATGGAGAATGAATGGCATTGGTAGAAAACAAAATAAGCCTATCCATCAAGTCAGGCTTCAAAACCGCCCATTCAATTGCCTGCTGGCCTCCTAAAGAGCCTCCTAATAATGTGTGTATTTTTGAAATGCTAAGATGCTCTCTCAGCAGTTCAAAACATTGGATAACATCCCGAATTGTGAGCATAGGAAAAGAAAAATAGAAAGGCTTTCCTGTTTCTGAATTAATACTCAATGGATTACTGCTACCATAATGGGAGCCTGGCACATTGGCACAGATTATAAAATGCTCAGTTGGATTAAAATATCTGCCGTCACCAATAAGACCTCCCCACCAATCAGAAGGATTGGCGTTTCCTGTGAAGGCATGACAAACCCAGACCACATTACTTTTATCAGCATTTAGTTCACCATACGTAGTATACCCGAGCTCTAACTCGGGAAGAAACTCACCGTCTTCTAAAGCTATTGGGGAGTTATGTTTGTATGTAAGAAATTTTAAGCTCAAACTTGAAATAAGGAATGTAATCACGCCTACTGATGAGGCGTGATTATGAATATGTGAAACGCCTAAGCTTCTAAGGCTTGAGTTATATCTGCTTTTATATCTTCAATGTGCTCTATACCTGCTGAGATTCTAAGTCCGGCTGGATTAACTCCGGCGGCCAATTGCTCTGCATCTCCCAACTGTGAGTGCGTGGTGCTTGCCGGATGTATAATCAGCGTTTTAGCGTCTCCTACATTCGCCACATGTGAAATTAGACTCAATGAATTCACAAACTTCTCTGCTTTGGATCTATCCCCTTTCAGAATGAAAGACAATACACCCCCAAAACCTCTGTTGAGGTATTTCTTAGCAATATTATGCGTAGGATGGCTTTTTAATCCAGGATAGTTTACGGACTCCACAGCAGGATGTGAATCAAGCCACTGAGCCAATTCCAAAGCATTTTCACAAGTACGCTCTACTCTAAGTGTCAATGTTTCTAGTCCCTGAAGAAGTAAAAATGAATTGAAAGGTGACTGACATGGACCAAAATCCCTAAGACCCTCCACTCTACATCTGATGATGAACTGGATATTGCCCATCGGGCTATCTACACCCATGTGATCATTAAATACCATACCTCCATATGACTCCGATGGCTCAGTGAATTGAGGATATTTTCCATTGCCCCAATTAAAATTACATGCATCAATAATTACACCACCCATTGTAGTACCATGCCCTCCTACCCACTTAGTGGCAGACTGAACTACCACATTGGCACCATGTTTAATTGGTTGACAAAGAGCTCCACCTGCTCCAAATGTATTATCTACAAAAAGTGGTAAATCATATTTTTTAGCCAAGGCAGAAAGTGCCTCAAAATCTGGCGTGCTAAGTCCTGGATTACCTATTGTTTCTACATATAGAAGTTTTGTTTTATCATCTATTAAAGCTTCAAAGCTATCTATATCATTACCATTGGCAAATCTGGCCTCCACTCCTAAATTCTTGAAAGCATTCTTAAATTGATTGTAAGAACCTCCATAAAGAAACGGGCTGGTTACAAAATTATCTCCAACAGAGGTCACATTGTTTATTGCTATAAACTGAGCTGAGTGCCCAGAGGCTGTAGCCAAGGCTGCACCACCACCCTCCAATGCCGCCATTCTTTTTTCAAAGACGTCATTTGTAGGGTTCATTATTCGAGTATAGATATTACCAAACTCTTTCAGAGCAAATAAATTGGCCCCGTGCTCAGAATTATTAAACTGGAAGGCTGTAGTTTGGTAAATAGGAACAGCTCTTGAATTGGTTGCTGGATCCACTTCTTGACCAGCGTGTAATTGTAAGGTTTCAAACTTTAACTCAGACATGACTAAATTAATTTTTATAAGTTTCCAAATCGTATATCAAACAAGACATACGGCTCCCGATTATCGGAATTAAACCAACATGATTTTTTGAAATCACAGATCGGTCTATAAGTCCCAAAGGCCCTTATGGCACTATTAGGTAGGTTTTGGCACCTTATCGCAATATGCGGGACAGGTTGCCCGAGGTTCAAAGAGCCCATTCTCTCCCCTCGTCTTTATAAATCAATACACAGGCAGAGATCCGGCCCTTGAAATGATAAACAAATATAGTTTTATATAGAATAAAACTACAAGATAAATAATAATTAGAAAGAAATATGACAACATGATGAACATTTGGCCATAATCTCATCTATTTATTTAGATAGAAAACAGATATGTCACAAGACCCTACTCCTCCTTCAGAAAACATCTTAAATGAGCCACAGATAGCCTATCAATCAGCCGGTTCAGGTTTAAACTTTATATTAAAGAAACCTGTCATTGATTCTTCTATAGCCTTAAACTTCAATGACATTGACCTTATTAATCTATCTAGGGAAGGTTTAAAAAAGGCCTCTATTAAATCTTTAAACAATTATTTGGGTATTACAATGGAGCAGATGGCCGTTTTGCTAGGCACCACCACCTATAGAAACCTTCATCGTAAAGATGCAGATGATACTTTAGACAATTCAAAAACAGAAAAAGCCATTGAGCTTGCCACTTTTGCTCGTCGCCGTGTTCAGGTAATTGGCTCAGAACTTGGTTTTAAAAAATGATTACAAAGCCCCATAAAAGCTTTAGGAACTAAGCCGCCCTTAGATTTCTTAGACACCACCTTCGGTATCCAATTGGCATTAAAAGTACTCGAAATAATGGAGCAAGGCGTTTTTTCTTAAGACCTATGCGAGTCTACAGAATTAGTCCAGAAGAATACCCTAATGACCTTTCGGGAAACGGTGCAAAACTTTTTGGCGGGAGGTAGAATTCCGAAGGGATCAAAGCCCTATATACTGCCTCAAGCAGGGCTCTAGCTCTTCTTGAAATTCTAGTATATGCTAACTACAGCACCCTTACCGAAAGGACATACAGCATACTAGAATTAAATGTCCCAGACCTCGATTACCCCAAAGTTTTACCTGAAAGTCTATCCGAAAACTGGAATAGTGACTTTATTCGAGAAGAAACCATAAATATTGGAAACCCCTTTCTACTTCCAAAAGAAAGTCTTCTTTAGGAAGTGCCCTCCTTTATTATTCCTGACGAATATAATTTTGTTTTAAACCCTGCTTATGAAGCATTCAACAAAGTGCAAATAATCTCCATCAGAAAACTTAAATTAGGTAGCCGGGTGGTAGAAGCCACAAAGTAGACTAATGCTCCTTTACCAAGTAAATTTTATTATACGTAGATCCACTTATTTCTAAAAAGTCCCATTTGGGCTTAACTAGCATATCTGGATAAAAGTAAAACTTAGTACTTCTGGCTAAACTCATTGTCCAATCATCAAAGGCTTTACTCGCCGGTACGTCTCTTTGCAAAAAGCCCAGAGCCATACCGTAGTTAAATCCTTTTATAAAACCGCTGGAAGTCCTTAGAATATCAAATACTCCATTATATTTTCCCCCGGAGAAAACACCGCTTACTAGACCAGTTTCCATGTTAAGTATTAAAAAGTCATTCGATTTTAAAGCCAACTGATAAGCACTTTCACTATCAGAAGAGTCAGAAATTAAGAAATACTTTTCTTGGGCTTTCAAGTGGAAACTTGAAATTAAAGTTACAAGGACCACGAGTCTTTTCATGCCTCTAATGTAAGCTTCAATTTGCCATTTATCAATTCAAAAAAATAAACCAGTTCAAAGTCACGCATGGCATTCATAAAGGCCACTTTTTCATAATAACCTAGGTCTTCAACTTTAATCTCCTTTTGTTGTAAAATTCCTTGGTGGAGTAAAAATTGACGCTTTACTCCATTTAAAAGACAATGTTTAGGAGTATACCAAGAGCCTGATTTAAAGAAAGCCAAATTTGAATAAGAAGCATCCATGACTAGATCGCCTTTTAGGAAAATAACATCATCTGTCGCTAAAGCCTCTTTAGCATTTTCCAAAAAAGTCCTATCCCTATATTTATAAGTATAGTCAAAGGTAGAGGCCTCTGTAAAGCCAATGTACTGATGAATGGCCAACTGATACGGACAATACCCTACTTTATGAATAATCTCACCGTAGTCTACCCTGCACCTGTAGGTTTTATTGTCCTTGGGAGCATCTCTTAAGTATTCTCTTAAATCTAATTCGTTTTCTAATCCCAAAACATTCCGCCTAGTCCTATTAAGCCTCTCCATATGATAGTCTATTAGGAAAAACTCGCCCTCGCTATATTTAATGGTTTCAAAAAACTGGGACATATATTTTACTAATGAGTTCTTCAAATTCCTTTTGAGCATCACTTCTAAAAGTAATACCTCCACCACTTTTAAAAACTAACTTTTCACCTCTTTGTTCAATGAATCGAATCATTACTGCTGAATTCATTTTTTCACCATCAAAGACACCAAAGACACCCGTATAATACCCTCTTGAACCTCCTTCAAATGTAAGCTTCTCAGCTTCTTTTATTATTTCCAATGTTTTAGGTTTTGGAGCTCCAGAAATTGAGCCTGCTGGCAATAAATCAAATAAAATATCTCCAATTCTATCTTTCCAGTCTGCCTTAAGTTGGCCACAAACCTCAGAACTCACTTGCAACAAAGCAGAACCATCTTCCTTATTTATTCTCTCAAGGTACCTGAAACGCTCCACCCAAACCTTATCAGCTACTTTACTTAAATCATTCCGAATTAAATCAACAATGGTGGTATGTTCATATTTCTCCTTAGCATCATCAAGTATGATGGATTCGGCCTCCTGAATATCAGCGTCAATTGTACCTTTCATTGGGAAAGAGGAAATTTTACCTCCTTCATCTATTTGGACAAAGGTCTCTGGGCTAAAACATAAAAACTTATCCTTCCAGTAAAGTTTATATTTAGATTTGCATTGCTGAAAAACAGTTTCTAAATCCCAATTAGAGGAAACCGAAGATTCTGCCGTAAGATTGGTTAAAAAACTATTCCCTCTTTTGAGGTTGTCCCAGACAATATTGAAAGCTCTTTCAAAGCGTGTAAATGACAGTGGCCTTCTCTGAAGCTTAAGACTAGTTTCAGGTATACTTAGATCCTCTAAATAATTCCTGTATTCCAGAAAATTATCATTCATCGAATACCTTATCTTTTCGGAATCCAGAGCGTGTAAAGGAATAACAAAAGGATCATTAAGATCAAAGTCGGTGATAAAAATAAATGGTGTTCTGCTCTTGCCTAGCTTATTTATTTCCGAAAAAACACGACTCTTTCTTTTTGACATTAAGCCTCTGCATATTCTTCTACTGGAGGACAACTGCAAATAAGGTTTCTATCACCAAAAGCAGAATCAATTCTAGCCACTGAAGGCCAAAACTTGTTTTGTTTTTGACTTGCGACAGGAAAAACCGCCTCCTCTCTTGAATATGGTCTATTCCACTCCCCAACTAAAGAGGACATTGTATGTGGAGAATTCTTCAATAGGTTATTTACTGGGTCCGCATTCCCGTTTTCTATATTCAAAATCTCCTTCCTAATACTTATCAAGGCATCACAAAAGCGGTCTAACTCTTCTTTAGATTCAGACTCTGTGGGCTCTATCATCAATGTGCCCGCTACAGGAAAAGACACCGTAGGTGCATGAAAGCCGTAGTCCATGAGCCTTTTGGCTATATCCTCAACTTCCACACCAGCAGACTGCTTAAACCCACGACAGTCAACAATCATTTCGTGGGCACACCTGCCCTTAGAACCTGTATATAAAATCGGGAAATATTTTTCCAATCTAGCCTTAATATAATTAGCATTAAGTATGGCAAACTGCGTAGCTCTTTTCAAACCCTCCGCACCCATCATGGCAATATAGGCATACGATATAGGCAATATACTAGCACTACCCCATGCAGCTGCAGAAATAGCATGAATAGAACCGAAAGAATAAGAATCATCAGATCTTTCCTCTTTTTTAAGAGAAACATGACCTGGCAAAAATGCCTTTAAATCTTGTACCACACCAATAGGTCCCATTCCAGGCCCCCCACCTCCGTGAGGAATGCAGAATGTTTTATGCAAATTCAAATGGCATACATCTGCTCCAATAGTCGCAGGAGATGTAAGTCCAACCTGAGCATTCATATTAGCTCCGTCCATATACACTCTTCCACCGTTTTCATGAATGAGGCCACATATTTCCTTAATACTCTCTTCAAATACACCGTGAGTAGACGGGTAAGTAACCATTAGACAGGCTAGTTCGTTTTTATGTTTTTCTGTCTTATTCTTAAGATCTTCCAAATCAATATTCCCCTTATTGTCACAAGCTGTCACTACCACTTTCATGCCCGCCATAACGGCAGAAGCAGGATTAGTACCATGGGCAGAAGATGGAATTAAAGCTACGTTTCTTTGATGATCGCCTCTGCTCTCATGATAAGCCCTGATGACCATTAGACCAGCATATTCTCCCTGGGCTCCTGAGTTTGGTTGTAAAGAAACGCCATCAAAACCAGTGATTTCGCAAAGCCATTCTTGAAGTTCTTTAAACATCTCTCTATAGCCCTCTGTTTGACTATTTGGTGCAAAAGGATGTATCCTTCCCAACTCAGGCCAGGTAACCGGAATCATTTCAGCAGTAGCGTTTAGTTTCATAGTACAGCTACCTAGAGCTATCATGGAATGCACCAAAGACAAATCCTTGCTCTCTAAAAACTTAAGATAGCGTAGCATCTCATGCTCTGTGTGATAAGAACTAAAAACGGGATGATTCAAGTAAGAAGAGGTTCTTCTTAAGCTTTCAGGGAAATCAGTTTCAATTTCCGTTTTTAAATTCATCAAAACTCTTTCGCCCCTTGCCTCCGCAAAAACCTCTAACAAGTCCCCAACATCACTTAGCGTCTTTGTTTCGTCAAAACTTATTTGAACCGTATCTTGATCTACAAATAATAGATTTATTCCTTTTGATTCTGCCAAAGCTTTGAGGGTTCCGGCATCCTGAATTTCTACAGAAACAGTATCAAAAAAGTCTTGATGATTAACTTTAAAATCTAAGCCTTGAACGGAATTCGCAAAAAACTTAGCTAAGCCATGAACTCTTTCAGCAATACTTTTAATACCTTCTGGTCCATGATATAAGGTATAAGCCGCAGAAAGAACAGCGAGTAAAACCTGAGAAGTACAGATGTTTGATGTAGCTTTTTCTCTTCTTATATGCTGCTCTCTAGTCTGAAGTGCCATTCTGTAAGCATCATTTCCTTCAGCATCTTTGGACATACCGATAATTCTTCCAGGAATCAGTCTTTTATAACTTTCGTTTACGGCATAGAATGCTGCATGAGGACCTCCCATACCCATAGGAATTCCAAAACGCTGAGATGTCCCCAAAACACAATCTGCCCCCATTTCGCCAGGAGACTTTAGAAGTGTAAGAGAAAGTAAATCTGCCGCTATGGCAACTTGAATATTTAAATCATGAGCGGCGGCGATGAAGCTAGTATAGTCTTTTATTTCGCCATTTTTACCAGGGTTTTGAATCAACACGCCAAACACGTCTTCTTCTAAAATCAGGTCTTTATCAGAAACAATTTTAACATCAATCCCCTGAGAAATACCCCTTCCTACCACAATGTCTATTGTTTGAGAAAAACAATTTCCAGAAATCAGGAAAACGTTAGCGTTCTTCTTCTTGGCCCCTTTCCGTGATGCATGAAACATAGCCATGGATTCCGCGGCTGCAGTTCCTTCATCTAGTAGTGAGGCATTAGCCAGTTCCATTCCTGTTAAATCACAAATAGCAGTCTGAAAATTAAAAAGCATTTCTAATCTTCCTTGAGCTATTTCTGCTTGATAAGGGGTATACGCAGTGTACCATGCCGGGTTTTCAAGAATATTACGCTGAACCACATAAGGTAATACAGTGTCGTAGTAACCTTGTCCAATAAAAGAACGGAAAACTTTGTTTTTATCAGCCAGTACCCTAAAGTCTGCTAAGAACTCTGTTTCCGTCTTAGCTTCTGGGAGGTTTAATCCCTTTTTAAGACGAATTCCAGAGGGAACGGTTTCGCCAATAAGTAATTCTAAACTCTCGACACCAATTGTCTCCAGCATAGCCTTAAAATTCTCTTCCCTTTTTCCATGATGTCTGTTTTCAAAAGCATCCTGATGTGTAAGACTGATTGTCATTCTTTTAAGCAGTAAAATTATATACGATTCTGAGTTGCAAAAGTACAAAATAACGATTGCTTGTTAAAGCAAAATCTTTTCGCCTTCTTCGATAAATTTTGATTAAAAAGGCAGAAACCAGTTCTATGAAAAAACTTCTTACCGTTAGTATTTTGTTATGTTTGACAATAAATGTGTTACGAGCTCAAGATGTAGCTCAGAAATATGCAGCTACCATCACCCAAGAAGACCTCAGAAAGCATCTTTCCATCATAGCCTCTGATGATATGGAAGGCAGAGAAACCACTACACCTGGCCAATATAAGGCGGCCAGATACATCGCTTCTGAATTTGAAAAACTTGGCTTAAAAAGAATAGTTGAGCTAGGCGATTATAAATCCTATTTCCAATGGTTTGATGTATATGTCAAAGGAAAATCGCAATTATTAGATTTAAAAGAGAGTCAAAAGCCTGAAGATTATGAGATAAAGTCTAGCATGAATGTCATGGGGTTATTAGAAGGCAGTACTCATCCAGAAGAGTATCTAGTCATTTCGGCCCACTATGATCATCTTGGCATCAATGGAAAAGGAGAAATAAATAACGGAGCAGACGATGACGGAAGCGGCACTTCTGCCGTCCTCGAAATAGCTGAGGCTTTTATGGCAGCAAAGAAAGATGGCAAAGGCCCTGAAAGAAGCATTCTATTTCTTTTAGTGGCTGGAGAAGAAAAAGGCCTTCTTGGGTCAGCCTATTTCACAGATAAAAACCCTCCAATACCACTCAGCTCCATTGTATGCAATCTCAATATAGACATGATAGGCCGTCAAGACATAAAACACAAAACAGACGAGTATGTCTATCTGATAGGGGCAGATAAGCTGTCCAATGATTTGGATAACATAAGCAAAGCTGTTAATGAAAAATATATAAATTTCGAACTGGATTATACCTACAATAATGAGAAAGACCCAAATAGGTTTTATTATAGGTCTGATCACTACAACTTCGCTAAACACAATATCCCAGTTATTTTCTTTTTTACAGGTGTTCATGAGGATTACCATAAACCAGGAGATGATATTGAGAAAATATTATTCCCAAAATATTCCAAAATCACACAACTCGTTTTTCATACAGCTTGGGAGGTATCCAATCGTAGCAAACCATTGAAATTAAACTAATACAACTGAGTTCTTTCCTGTTTAAAAGAAGAGTTTTCATAGCCAAGTGATTGATTCTCTGAAATAATACTCCAATCATTGTCTTTCTATGAATTTTCTTCAAATCCACGATTTAAAAAAAACGCTCCTTGGGCATATTTATGGCGATTAGTCGAATAATCCAAGAAATTATTTTAAGACAACAAAAAAGCAGCTAGAAATGTTTTACGTTCTAAGGTATTTTCCTTAGAATTGCCGAACCTTTGCGTGAAAATGTGAGTGAGATAAACTATTTCAACCATCCTTTCTAAGCATTATAACTATTTTTAAACAATCGTTTTTATTAATTTAAAAACCCCAAAAAATTCTAAACTAATGGAAAAAAAGACTACTGCTCCTGCAGCTAAGCCTGCACCAAAAAAAGCAGCTTCATCGTCAAAATCTGGAGGACTTAATGCTGGAATCGTAATTCCAATATTACTAGTGCTCGGTGTTTGTATTTGGATGTTCTTTCTAGGCGACGGTGCCAACTTTGACGATCCAGAAGTAAAGCACCATCCTAAAAACATGTTAGGTATCGTTTATTCAGGTGGAGTAATTGTACCAATCCTTATTACTTGTTTCTTAATCGTGGTAGTTTTCTCTGTTGAGCGTTTCATCACACTTGGTAAAGCTTCTGGAAAAGGGAACTTAGATGCGTTTGTTTCTAAGATTCGTTCACAACTGAATGCTGGAAATTTAGATGACGCCATCAAAGAGTGTGACAGACAACAAGGTACAGTAGGCAATGTTGCAAAAATTGCACTCATGAAGTACAACCAGTTAATCTCTGAAACTGAACTAAAGAAAGACCAAAAATTAGCTGCACTCCAGAAAGAAGTTGAAGAAGCTACTTCTCTTGAGCTCCCAATGCTCGAGAAGAATTTAACCATTCTTTCTACTCTTGGGTCTGTTGCTACTCTTATTGCCCTTTTAGGAACTGTACTTGGTATGATTCGTTCTTTCTTTGCTATTGGTGAAGGTGGAGGAGCTCCAGATGCAGCCGAGCTTGCTCGTGGTATTGCAGAGGCCTTGATTAACACAGGTCTAGGTATTGGTACTTCAGCGGTTGCCATTATCATGTACAACTTCTTTACAAGCAAGATTGATGGTCTTACCTTCAAGATTGACGAGATTGGCATGAGCTTACAGCAAATATTTTCTGCTAAGAATTAATCAACTAGTTCTTTAGTTATTTAAATTATTTAATTACATTTAGATATTAAAAGATAATAATATGGCAGCAGTAAAACCAAAAAGACACGGTCCAGCAATGGATATGACAGCGATGTGCGATGTGGCATTCTTGTTACTTACGTTCTTTATAATGGCCAGTTCATTTAAAAGTGAGGAAACAGTAACTATAAACACGCCATCTTCGGTATCTCTAGACTTAATACCTGAAACCGATGCTTCAATGGTCTCCATTGATTCTGAAGGAAGATATTATTTTGGAATAGTAGATCCTTCTCAAAGAGATGATTTCGCTAAGATCTTAAGCGACAAGTATGACTTAGGATTAACCAATAAAGAAATTGTTGGATTCACTACACTCGCAGAAGTTGGTGTTCCAATGAAACAGCTAAAAGGTTATATAAATTTAACAGAGAATCAAAGAGCTAAATATGACTTAACTGGCATTCCTTTAGATTCTACAGATAACGAGCTTGTGGACTGGGTGAAGACTTTCGGGGAATCTTTCAGTGACTCTAAGATCACTGTTCGTGGAGACGGAAGCACGCCTTATCCGGCCCTTAGAAACCTATTCTCTGAGTTTAGCGACGCTGACTTGAACAAGTTTAAACTGTTAACCAAAAGCGAAAAATAAAATGGCAGAAGTACAAGTAAAAGAAAGCGGTGGCGGTAAAGGTAAATCGAAAGTAAAGAAAGGTGCAGGAAAACCAGACATGACGCCCATGGTGGATTTAGGTTTCTTGTTAATTACATTCTTTATTTATACGACCACTTTCAGTAAGCCTAATACTATGGTGTATAACACTCCTAAGGAGTTGCCAGCAGACGAAGTGGAGGAGAAAGAATTAGATATTAAGGTATCTAACACCATTACCATCATTTTAGGAGAGAATGACAGAGTTTTTTATTACCAAGAGCCCTTACAAGCAGTGGTAGCTGACGATTTAAAGGAAGTAGATTATTCTGCTGGCCCTGATGGAATCAGAACCGCGATACTTAGGTTAAAAGCCAAGGCTTTAGACCAAGATTATTGGACGGTGATAATAAAACCAACGGATGAATCAACATGGGCTAACTCTGTTGACATCTTAGATGAAATGGCCATTACAGAAAGTAATAAAAAGGCTGTTGTGGAATTGAAACAAGTGGAGAAGATTGCCTACTACACCAAAATAGGTAAACCTGTCCCAGCAGAATAACATTTAAAATTCATTACTATGGATAATAATAATAATCTGCCTCAGAGTTTGGATGACATTATTTTTGAAAATAAGAACAAGGCTTATGGAGCCTATTTCTTAAGAAAAAACTATTCCAAGTTTTTAACTAAAGCAGCTATCTATGGCATCAGCAGTGTTGTGCTATTATTGGGAAGTGCTTGGGGTTATCAAAAATTTGTGGTCCCAAATTTAGAGGAAGACGTCTTTGACTCTGTGGAGATAGATTTATCTTTATTAGACGAAGAAGAAGAACCTGAGGAAGAAGAGCTAATCTTAGAAGAAGAAGAGCCACCGCCACCTCCGCCTCCAGAATTAAAGCAAGTTCAATTCTTACCTCCAGAGCCTAAGGCTGATGAGGAAGTAATAATTGAATCACCTCCACCAGAGGATAAAGATCTAGAAGATGCCATTGTTTCTACGATAGATGTAGAAGGGGAAGATGTGACTGACGTATTTACACCTCCTCCTCCTCCACCACCCGCGGTTACAAAGCCAGCTGGTCTTGGCAAGCCTAAGGAAGAGCAAATTTTTACAGCGGTAGAGCAAGCTCCCGAATTCCCTGGAGGAGTAAAGGAGATGTACAACTTTATCAATTCAAAAATCAAGTATCCTCCGGCGGCTCAAAGAGCTAATATATCGGGAAGAGTATTTGTAAAGTTTGTAGTTGAAAAAGATGGTTCTATTGGCAAAATTGACATCCTAAAAGGAATTGGATTTGGTTGCGATGAAGAAGCCGAGAGGGTTATTAAATCAATGCCGAAGTGGAATCCAGGTCGTCAAAATGGAAAGAATGTTCGTGTATTCTTTACCATGCCAGTTTTCTATCAGTTAGAGTAGTACTATGCAAAGAGACCCTAAGAGACTTTGGGAATACACCAAACTGATGCTTCAAATCACAATGGGTTTGTTGTACATAGTCATTGGAATTTACATTATTAAAGACCAATGGTTTATGACAGCCCTTGAAAAAGCAGTCAGTTATCCCCTAGGAGGCTTACTGATAGCCTACGGACTCTTCCGCATCTATAGAATTACAAAAAACTAGTAAATTTTTAAAAGGCCGTCTTCGCAGACGGTCTTTTCTTTTATATCCCATAAAATCAGGACCTATATAATCAAGTGAAACGAAACCCTTGAACTAAGTTTTACGTTATGTGAAACAAACAGCAAAATATAAAAATGAAAATATACTACGCAGCCTTAGTCTTTGGACTTCTAGCCTCTTGCAGCAACCCAAAAGAAAGTGACCGATTATCCGTAAGAAAAGGAAAAATCACAGTGGCCGTAGATGAATCCTTCAGACCTATTGCCGATGCCCAAATTCAGGCATATCAAGCACATTATCCCGATGCAGAGTTTGAAGTTATTTACACCCCAGAACAAAAGGCCATAGGCCTTTTGCTACAGGATTCTGCTGATCTAGTCATGGTTTCTCGGGAACTGACAAACAAGGAACAAGTCTACTATAGGAATAGAGAAATGGAGTACCAGCCGGCTATAATGGCCT
>JBLHOT010000038.1:0-32893 GCA_047623945.1 Arcticibacterium sp.
CTAACATCAAAGACTTACTTATCATCATTTGTGCATAAACTGCGTGATTTAAGGCCAACTGAAAAAAGTCAATTCAACATGTGAATAAAGAAACTACAAACTTGAATTATTGACCTGAATAGTTACGATTCTTATAACTTTTTTTTTCTCAAACCCGTTCCAGTTTACTTTAGTAAGTCATTCATGCTTTAATAAATGATCAAATAAGCCTGCCTAGCATATAATTTCCTTTCCCAATCTTTGAGTTGCAAAAGTCAAGTCTCTTGAAACAATCTTTAGATCATATGAAACTAAATTAATATATCCAGCAAGGTTAAAAATATTGATTAGTGATTTATATTCCTTGCTTTGAGAATATTCTAGCGATTTCACTAAAAGAGAAAGTGTTTTTTCCTGAGTATCGAAATTTTGATTAAAAGACCTCATTAAACTCTTCTTCTCCGCCAGAATCTTAGTTGCGAGTATTCTTTCAGTTGTATCAGGGTTAGATTTTGCCATTTGTTAACTTTTTTTGTTTTCAAGTTACCTCACAAACACAAACTCATGCTTACTGGAAGCTTTAACGTCAAATTCGTAATTGCCATAGTTAAAGGTCTTCAGATCTTCTGCTTTTTCAATGTTGTTATCCAAGACGTATCGCACCATCATTCCTCTGGCCTTTTTGGCGTGGAAGCTCACGACCTTCAGGTCGCCTTTGATATAATCCTTAAAAACAGGTGTAATAACAGGTGTTTTGAGAAGTTCTGGCTTGACGGCACTGAAATACTCGTTGCTAGCCAAATTAATAAAAGGCTCTCCATCCTCCAATTCGTCATTGATAGCTTCTGTGATTTTTTTGTTCCAAAATTTATAGAGATTTGGCTTTGTGCCCACTTTTAACTTTGTCCCCATTTCCAACCGATATGGTTGTACCAGATCTAGAGGCTTCAGCAAACCATAAAGTCCAGATAAGATTCTCAACTTTCCCTCCATCTGACCTATTTGTTCTTCTGAAAGAGAATAGGCGTCAAGGCCTAAATAAACGTCCCCTTTAAAAGCAAAAACAGCTTGTCGGGCATTATCAGTGTTGTATTCTGACACCCTTGTTTGATTACGAACTCTATTGAGTTCTGCCAAAGCCGTTGAGATACTCATTAAATCCGATAGCTTTTTTACTGACTTCGTTTTTAAGGTGGCGTTTAGCTTTTCTGTTTCCTTTAAAAAGCCAGGCAAAGTATACTTGTCTGTAGGAACTAGGCTTTCAAAATCTAATGTTTTGGCAGGAGAAATAACGAGCTTCATATCATATTTACTGGTTCATATGAAAAACACGAATCTAACCTACACAGTTTAGTTTACACCAATATTTCTTCTTAGAAATGTCCGAAAATTTGTTTGTAGTGTCCGATTTCGGACAAAACATTTGCCACCAAATTATTCTATCTATTTGATTTTATGAACTTTAGCCTAACTGGCACATCTTTCGCTAATTTATTAAGTACCTAAGGATAAGGCTTTTAAACCTAAACTTATAGATTATATCAAACCCTCCTAAAGCATGGCACATATTGCAATTCCTATACCTCCTGGAAATGGAAAACAAGAAGTAGAGATTGAAGTTACTATTAACGGTCAAAAGCAAGAACTGCATTACCGCGTTGAGCTTTTCTATTGGGAAGATTGCGAAGTACCTACCATAGACAGAACAGAGTGTATCAGTCATATGCTAAAAGATTATGATCAGGAATGGAGTCTTTATTTCATTGGCTCACCCAATGAGGAATTCGTGCCAATCACTTTCGTAAAAAGAGAGGATTTAAAGAAACAGCGTTCCTTGCGGCAACCTGTTTAGGAGATTTGCCATCCAATCATATAATGACGGCATTCTACCCACTAAAAAGCATTACTCAAAACTATAAAACACAAATTATGAAAAAATTGATCACACTCGCCCTAGTCTCCTTAATCAGTCTAGCCACTTACGCCCAAAAAGGGCTTTACATGGTGAAAACCTTTAATGCAGCAGCTATAAAAACCTAGAAGTAAAAACCTCTGGAGGCGGCATAAGCGTAGAAGGCAGCACAGACGGCAAAGCCGTGGTAGAAATCTACATTAAAGGTAATAGTGGGAACAATACCTTAAGCAAAGCAGAAATAGAAGAAAGGCTTCAGGACTACACCCTTAAAGTAGAAAAAGAAGGTGGTACGTTGGTTTGCCTAGCAAAATCCAACAAAGCTAATTGGAGAAAAGGACTTAACGTTTCTTTCAAAATCAGATCCCCAAGAAATGTTGATACAGATTTATTGACAAGTGGTGGTGGAATTCAACTTAAAAACCTAAACGGAAACCTAGACTTCACCACAAGTGGTGGTGGGCTAAAACTTTCAAACCTGAGTGGAGACATCCACGGACGTACTTCTGGAGGTGGTATTGCTGCTCAAAACATCGAAGATTTAGCAGAGCTAATCACGAGTGGAGGAGGCATCAAAGTCTCTAATGCTGAAGGTGACATAAAACTTCATACCTCTGGAGGAAGTATTAATTTGAGGAATATGGCTGGGAATATTAACGCTCATACAAGTGGGGGTGGCATTACAGCCAGTGACATTGAGGGCCAATTAATAGCCGGCACCTCTGGTGGCTCTATTCGATTAGAAAGAATAGCTGCTAGCCTGAAGGCCAGTACCAGCGGAGGCGGAATTAAAGCCGATGTTTTAGAAGTAGGCGAATATCTAGTATTACATACCAGTGGAAGGAGTATAGATTTAAACCTTCCTATGGATAAGGGTATGGATGTAAACATTAGAGGTGGAAGAGTTACCATGGCTTACAAAAACTTTGATGGCCGTTTTGGCAAAAACCATGTACAAGGCACTATCAATGGTGGCGGAGCCAATGTAGATATCTCTGCAAATTCAGGACACGTTAATATCAACTAATTCTTATTGGTAATCATTTTAGGAAGCCCGAAATCTACACTAATACGAGTTCGGGCTTCTTTTTAAATAAATAAGTCATGCTAAAGAACTATATCAAAATAGCCCTCAGGACTTTCATAAAAGACCGTTCTTTCACTTTTATTAATTTACTGGGTTTAGCCTCTGGCCTGGCTATTACCTTACTCATTATTCAATATGTGAGGTATGAGTTCTCCTATGAAAAACCGCATGAAAACGCCGACCAAATAGTACGACTTACCATGGACTACATGGACGGTGAAACTGTTTCAACACAAGACTGCGAAACTAATCCACCAACAGGTGCTAAGGCCATGAGAGAAATGGCAGAGGTTATAGATTTCACCAGAGTTTATCCTATTGGTGAACCAAATCAGGTGATTAAAATAGAGGACAGCAGTTTGTTCTTGAAAGAGTCTTTGCGGTAGATTCCTCGTTTTTCTCTATGTTCACTTATCCCCTATTGCGGGGAACAGATCATAATATTTTTAAAACCGCAGGAGAAACCATTCTTTCAGAGAGTACTGCAAAAAGACTTTTCAACAGTATTGACGTAGTGGGTAAAGTGATAAAAATGCCCGCTGGAGACACGTTTAAATTATTTCAAGTAGTAGGAATAGCGGCTGATAGCCCACCAAATACTCACCTTAAATTTGACATGGTTTTTTCATATACCAGCATGTATGCCGAGCCTATTATTAATGGTGAAATAGTGGATAACTGGGATGGCAATAATACATTGACATACTTATTACTTGAGGCCAATGCTAACTATGAAAGCTTTACCGAATCTCTTGAGACGTTCAATATGAGATTAAAGGATGAAAATAAATTGCAAAACGACCGTCTAGCAGCTCAAAAAATTAGCGATATTCATTTATACTCACACAAAACCTTTGAGACAGAAGCCAACGGTGACGCCAAAACAGTTTTCTTCCTGTTGGGTGTAGCCTTTTTAGTCATTATTAGTGCTTTTGTAAACTATCTAAATCTGGCTACGTCCAAGGCTTTAGACAGAGCAAAAGAGGTAGGCCTAAGAAAAGTAGTGGGCTCTACCCAAACTCAGCTTAAAACTCAGTTTCTGATGGAGGCTTTTCTTATCAACCTTTTTGCTGCCGGCTTGGCTATTCTGTTTATTCTTGGCGTAAAAGTAGCTTTCATTAATATAGCAGGCTTACCAGAAAACTTTTCCATCTTTTCTGACCCCATCTTCTAGTTTTGTGTCGGAGGCTTTGTCTTAACCAGTATGCTTCTTTCAGGAGCATATCCCGCATTGGTTTTATCTTCATTCAAGCCTGTATCGGTAATAAAAGGCAGCTTTTCTCGCTCAAGTCAGGGTACGTTTTTGAGAAAGTCGTTGGTGGCTTTCCAGTTTACTATTACCATCGTTTTATTAGTTCAGGCTTTTACAGTGAACAGGCAAATGAACTTTATGAAAAATGTGGATTTAGGCGTAGAAATAGACCGAACACTAATCATTAGCGCTCCTGTAGAAAGTAAGGCACAGAAAAACTATTCCCTTTTTAAAGAACAACTTTTGGCTCAAGCCAATATTGAGTCTGTGGCACTCTCCAGTGTTGTTCCAGGTCAGCCGCTTGGACAGTTTAGTACCACGACTGGCATTAACTTAGCCGAGGTAATAGAAGAGCACGACTATAATTATTACCTAAATTTCATTGATGCTGATTACATAGCCACCATCCATGGGTATGACGCTACTTGCTGGTAAAAATTTCACAGCAACTTCTAGGGGAGAAAACAGAGAAGTGATTGTCAATGAAGAGGCCATAAGGCTCTGGGGAATTCCAGACGCTAAAGAAGCGGTAGGCAAGGAATTGAAGTTTTGGGGTAGTTCATGGACTATTTTGGGGGTCATTCAAGATTATCAACAATTGACTGCCAAGTCTGATCAGGCACCTATTATTCATACTTTTAATGATAACTGGTTTAGGTCGGTGGCCAGTATTTCATTCTCTGGCGGAAGCCCACAATACCAGGTGGAGAACATAAAGTCCGTTTATAATGCCTCATTCCCTGGAGCTCCTTTTGAGTACTTTTTCCAAGATGCCGAATACGACAAACTCTACAAGGCAGACGAAAGGTTTCAAAGTGTCTTTAGTGTATTGACTGCTTTTGCAATTCTAATTGCCTGCCTAGGCCTTTTGGGTCTAGCATCCTTTACGGTAGCCAAAAGAACCAAGGAAATTGGTATTAGAAAAGTTATTGGAGCCAGTACTTCTAACTTGCTATATGCCTTATCTAGTGAGTTTCTAAAAACTGTGCTTCTTTCTATGCTCATTGGCATTCCTCTTACCTATTTCATCATCCGAAATTGGCAAGATAATTATGCCAATAGAAATAACTTGGTGGTTGTTTGCCATTCCCTCCGTAGCGGTTTTATTGATCGTATTGATAACGATAAGTGGAAAAACCATCAGGACCGCTTTGGCAAATCCTGTACATTCTTTAAAAATTGAGTAAGCCTAATTGTTAGGCTTTACACCAAAGACTTTTACCGTAAAATCAGTTTAGTATCTTTTCTGCTTTAATGGATACAACTTTGACGTACATCATTGCATTGTATAAGCACAAACAAATTATTGAAAAATGAAATACTTATTATTAACCTTATTAGGCTTTGGCTTTACGGCATGCGAAGATAAAGCCATGGAAGGAGAAAACTTAGACGCTGTGGCCTTTGTACAAGCAGAGTCATTTCAAGACTTTACATGCGTTTATCAGCAAGCAGATAACCCTCCGGCTATTGCAGATGCACGCAAATGGATAGTAGGAAAGTGGCAGTTAAAAGGAATCATTAGCATGGTACCGAACATGGAAGTGCCCAACATAAAGGTTGAGTTTTTAGCAGACGGCGGGGTGTTTGTGACCAATGCAGGTAAAACGGTATTCACGAATGCTTACAGCATCAATGACGTTACCGAAAACAACTACAGCTATATCAATATAACAACGGATGCCACTGTAATTACTGATGGCTTAGGGCAAGACTCAAGTGGAGATAACTTCCTGAAAGGAACCATTCGTATCTGTGAAAACGAACTGATGATAGATAACGGCATCGCCTTTGATGCTCCAGGCTATTTATTTCGAAAGATTTAAGGGGTAAAAATTTATTTTTTTAGCGTCTGTCAACGAAATAATTGTTCGCTTTCGGACGTTTTTTGCTATAATCTCCTAAAAACTTACTTCTTAGCTACTGGGCAAAAACCATAAACCCCGAAAAAAAGGAGTACTTTCCCCCTTGGCTAAAAGTATCGATTGGACTACCATCCCCATTATAGATCCGTATTCGGACTTCATCTCCAGCATTAAGTTCTAATGTGCTTGAAATATTAGTGCCAAAGAAATCTGTTCCGCCAGACACACTCCACCTACCCACTTCATCAAAGTTATTAACACGTATAAATATGGCATTCCTAACTTCTGCTAAACTAGTATTATCCCAGAAAACAGATGCCTCAAAAAAGTATATGCCATCCACAGGTGCAATAAAAGCATGAGTATTGTTATCAAATACACCCGCTGGCTCTTCAAAATTTTCACCAGCAGAAGAATTATTGACTCTTAATGTATCCCATGCTGTTTCTCCTACCGTCTGATCAGTGCTGGCAGATGCATGAAAAGCATATCTTCCATAAGGTATTTTATTCCATTTGGCACCATCCCACTGTAGAATGTCATTGGTATCTGCTTGCATAGAACCCCTTAATGAATCTGTATACACATTAGCAAGTTCGCTGGCATCTCCAGCATCAAGTGCAGTGGCCGTAATAGTACCAACTACTTCTAATTCTGAAACGGGATTTACAGTACCTGTTCCTATTCCAACCCTACCATTGTCTCTATTAATGCCCATATGGGGACCATTCAGATTAGCATTATTTTTGCCATACCAGTACATTCTATTGTCGCCGCCATCATACGTCATTTCCATATGATAAGTATCATCATCATCTTCTGCCGGAATAATATTGGCGTAATCACCAGAAAATGGTTCATTGGGTGTTAAAATCATAGAAATAAGGGTGGTACCGCCCATAATGTGGAATTGTCTAAGAGGGTCTGTAGTATTTATTCCAACATAATCTCCTGTACTATAAAGCTTAGTAGGGCTGCTTCGCTGCCAGCCGAGAGCGGTCACAGAATTTGTCCAAGATGCATTACCAGATTCATCTTATTGCATGATGTAATTATCTACAGCTCCTGTTGGTATTTTTAATCCCTCAGTAGTAAAAGTACCAAAGTCAAATTATTCTGGGAAATAAGCACTACATGTTCAATAATGCTTTTAGCTGTTCGATTTCGGACAATTTCCAAAACACATTATTAGGTAACATACTGATAAAGTGATTTTTATATTTCTTGGCACAATTTCAGACTATAGACTATTGAATCTGAGCGATTGCGGTCATTTTCCAACACTTATGAAAAGCTTAGAGCTGAAATGCTCTAAAAAAACAAGGCCTTTAACGGTAAATAGAAATGATAAAACTAAATAATATATCTAAGTACTATCCCGCCGGATTTGGCAAGACTTACGTCTTGAGAAATATAAATCTCGCGGTAAAACAAGGTGAGTTTGTATCCATCATGGGGCCATCAGGTTCTGGTAAATCCACCTTACTTCATATTCTAGGTTTACTAGAAGAAGCCTCTGAGGGTGAGTACCTATTTATGGATGATCCTGTCCAGAAACTAACCGAAAAACGTAGGACAGATTTACACCGAAATGCCATAGGTTTTGTATTTCAGGCTTATCATTTAATAGACGATCTTACCGTTTATGAAAACATTGAGACGCCACTTTTATACAAAGGCATCTCTGGCAAAGAACGAAAAAGTAAGGTGGCCTACATTTTAGATAGGTTTCAAATCGTAGCTAAAAAAGACCTTTTCCCAAGTCAGCTTTCTGGTGGGCAGCAGCAGCTTGTAGGTGTGGCTAGAGCCTTGGTAACAGAACCCAAGGTGATTTTCGCAGACGAGCCAACAGGAAACCTACATTCTGAACAAGCCGATGACATCATGAAGGTTTTTAAAGAACTCAATGAGAAGGATGGAGTTACCATTATTCAAGTTACCCATTCAGAAAAAAATGCCGCTTTCGGTAATAGAATTGTAAGACTAAAAGACGGATGGGTAGATTAATAAATAGCTGCCATTTTAGCTACACCTTAGAAAATTTGAACAAAAAGTGACCTTAAGTAAAGGGCAAAAAATACAGAATGAAAAAGTACAATACAGGACTACTGGTAAATGTTTTACAGAAGACTAAAATCAGTGTTCTAAGCTTCCTGATGCTTTCAACCTTAGTGGCCAGTGCCCAAAGTGTTTCGCTCCAAGAATGCATAGAAATGGGTCTTAAAAATCACCCAGATTATCAGGCTGGAGTTTTAAGTGCCGAATCTGCTAACGCAGATTTCTTGCAAGCAAAGAGCCTTAGATACCCTACCATGGGCATAGAAGTGTATCAAAGTACAAATACAGGAAGGAGTATTGACAGGTTTACCAATAGCTACATTAATCAGGTTTATAACAGTACGTATGCTCAGGCCCGTCTAAGACAACCTATTTTTCAAGGGTTCAGGATTCAAAATACTATTCGCCAAAGTGAGTTATTGAGAGATGCTCAAAAGTTGAACCTCTCCTCTACTCAGAATCAGCTTACCATTCAGATTATTCAAGCCTACCTAGACGTTTTAGCTTCGGAAGAACTTTATTTAATCTCTCAAAATCAAGTAGTAAGCTCACAAGCCCAACTAGACCAAATAACAAAGCAAGTGAGTGCTGGCGTGCTAGGAAAAACCGAGGAACTCCAAATCAAAACCCAGCTAGCTAATGATCAATTTTCTAATATTACGGCTTCTGGAAATGTTAGAGCTTCGAGATTAGGCTTGTTTCAATTAATGAACTCTCGTTCAGACGCTAATACTTCTTTTGAACGATTAAACTCTACTGTTTTAAGAAAATATTACAATAACAACTTAACAGAAAATGCCTTGCAAAATTTGCCTGAGATAAAGGCTGCAAACTTAGAAATCCAGAGTTTCGATAGCCAGATAAAAGCAACCAAAGCAGGCAAATTACCTACACTCAACTTTATAGCCGACTGGAATACTTTTTATGCATCCTCCAATCCCGAACAAGAATTTTTTGAACAAATTAACGCGACAAGAAACGGTTCTTTCACTTTGGGCCTTAGCATTCCTATCTTCGGTAAGCTTCAAACTAACCCGAGAATTCAGAGTGTCTCCATTCAAAAAAGAATGGCCGAAAATAGATTAGCCACTACACGCCTAAGAATAAATCAGGCAGTGCAGACCGCCGTCCAAAATTATACTTTAGCCGCTGAACGTTATGAAAATGCTCAATCACAAGTAGCTGTAAACCAAGAGAATTTAGATGCCATCCAGTCCCAAATAGACGCCGGAACCTTAAATTCTATTCAGTACATTTTGGCAAAAACCAATTTTGATAGAGCCAACTCCAACCTCGTTCAGGCTAAATACTCCTTCTTACTCCAAGAGAAAATATTGAACTTCTATGAGCAAGGAGAATGGGCTTTATAAGCTAAAAAAAAAGGGGCATGGGAGGATAAATCACCTTTTTAACAATTACTCCAAAAGGTATTTAAGCATCACTAAACCCGAATCATAAGCCTTTGATTCATACAGTTTGAGTTTAATGCGTTTATTCAGGTCTTGAAAAAGTGGTTTGCCAGCACCCAATAGAATTGGGTGGATAGCTAGTTGAACTTCATCTACCAGCTTATTATTCATAAAAAAAGTGGTTAAAGATGCCCCGCCAAAAAGCCAGATATCCTTACCAGGTGCTTTTCTAATTCGTTCTATTTCTGTTTCAATGTCGCCATTTAGGATTATGCCACTTCCTGCTGCAACGAGGCTATTGGAAAAGACATACCAGGTCATGTTATCAAACATGCTGTTATCTGGCATAGTTTGCATTAGTTCAAAGGTTTTCCTACCCATAAAGAGAGCATCTGTTTTCTCTAAAAAGCCTTTCATGCCGTAATCTTGATCTGTAAAGCACCAGTCAAAACCTCCGTCTGCGTCCTCAATAAAACCATCAAGGCTTACGGCGAGCTGAAGATATATTTTTCTCATAGATGATATATTTATCCCAATTTACTCAATGAGTTTGAATATCCATTTGGCCTTATAGTTCTCTTTTTTGACCGGAGCTATACTTAGTCCGTGGTCCGCCGTGCCATGCTTTAGAATAGCCGCAAATTTTACTGGTCAAGAACACCTGCCACTTTGTAAAGAACCGGCCATTCATTCTTGCCCTTATCCTTTGACCAACCACTCCAATAGCCTGTTAATGTAGGCTTTTTTCTTGTAAAAGATTTTGTAAAATTTTGTAAAACTAGGTTTTCAACTCCATACGGCCCGACTTAAAGATCTACTTTTGCAATTGATGAAAATCCTAATCCCTCTCCTTTGTTTACTCCTTCTTGGCTGCTCAAAAAAAACTGACTTTGATGCCTCAAAACTGGAGGTAAGTATAAGAATGGTTGGCCATAGACTACTTATAGCTAATGATGACAAAAAACACCAGAGTACTCCCTCTAAAGAAACTTTCCGATGATATTTATCAGCTGAGATTTAGCAATCCACTTTCCATAAATCCAGACACATTAGTGGCTTTGAGTCAAAGTCGAACTGAAATCAAAAGGCCCTTTGTGCTTAAGGTGAGGGGCTGCTTGATGGGAGAGGTAGTGTATTCTTTTGCCATTCTTGAAAACGGTAAAAGAAGTATTATTCCCTGTAAGGGTAGACGCCTTCCAACCGATTGTTATTTAGTGGAATTCGAATTAGAGCAGGAAAAAGCGACAAAGGGTTTTCTCTTTATAACTATCTTAAGTGCCCTGGGAATCACTATTCTTTTTTTGTTTTTCTACTCCAAATCAAGAAAAGGTATTGGCTCAGAAAGTCATATCAAAATTGGAAATTTTCTTTTTGATCAAAAAATGACCGTCTTATTCTAGCCAAGCAGTATATAGAACTCACAAACAAAGAAGCCCAAATTCTTTCAATTTTTGCCCTTGCCCCAAATGAAATTATTGATAGAAATAGTATTCAAAAAGCAGTCTGGGAAGATGATGGCGTTATCGTAGGGCGAAGCCTTGATGTATACATCTCAAAGCTTAGGAAAAAACTAAGTCCAGATTCATCAATATCCCTCACCAATATTCATGGCAAGGGATATAAACTTCTCATAAAGTAATTGATTGCTAATTGATACCTACAAAAATATCTACTTCCACATCTTCAGGGTTTTGAGCTCGCTCGTCGTAGACCTCAAAATCTGTGGCATACGTCCTATCTAAATCACTCTGCCAAATTTCCATCCATTTGGCTCCAACAGCTCCTTGACGAATATTTCCTGTAGCTATGAACTTTGTATAGTTTCCTCCCCCTATTTCTAGCCCTTTCTACCTTCTGGGATAATTTCTAGACTATCTACTTCGCAGGCTAAAACAGTAGTATAAGGTTGCGTATAATCTCCCTCATACTCCGTATAGATTGAATAAACGGTATTGTTTTTTAGGTTGGGTATCTTGCTTGCAATTCCTTCTCCCATAAATCTTCCCCACAGGGCCTGAATATCTTGAAGGCCTTGCTCCTTGTGATTGTTAGTTCTTACCCAAATACCTACGACTTTCTTAGCTGCAATATGTTCTTTCTTCATTTTCTCAGTTTGATTTATACACGAAATAAACATACCGATATGACAGCCCAGTGTCAGGAGCTATTGAATTCAATAGCACTTACACTTTCACGAAAATTTTCTTCCTGTAAAACCACGCCAGAATAAGGAACCAAAAAAGGAGGTATAAAACCGCCCAAGCGAGAGAAGCATATTTAAGATCCGTAAATACGGTACTTAAATTTCTATACACAAAAGGCTGCAAACTTTCAGAACCTATTTTAATGGATGAGAACACTCTTGGGATAATACCCGAGAAGAAAAAAATGAGGATGGGGTTTACTCCAAAAATAAGAAAGGGCTTGATCCAGAATTTAGATTCCAACTGCTCCACCAGAAAATAAATAATAGCCAAGACAAGAGTAGCTAAACCCGCCGTATAGACCACATAGGAAGATGTCCAAAGAGCCTTATTGATAGGAAATACTTTATGCCAGAAATATCCAATTGCCACTAAAACGACTCCAGCTAAAACCAAGTAATTCATTTTATCGGTTTTAGATTTTTCACCAATTAAAAACTTGCCCACAAAAACGCCAAGTATGCCCGTAACAATGGCAGGAATAGTACTGAACAAGCCTTCCGGATCCCACGTTTTTGAAGATGCCCACATGTGTCCTTCTAAAAATATTCTATCAAAAGCGGCCGCTACATTCACATCTTTGTCAAAAACTCCACTTACACCATCTATTGGTATGAGAGCCATGGCTGCCCAATAACCTAATAATAATATTAGTGCTATAGCTCCCAACACCTTTAATGAAAACTTGTTGTAAAGAATGGCTACTACAAAATAGACTATAGCTATTCGTTGTAAAACTCCAGGAACTCTAACTTCCTCGAACCCTGACACAGGCCAGTATGCCAAAAAGAGCAAAGCTCCAAGCACAGATAAAACAGCATACAGCTGCTTTTTTAGGTCATATTTGGTCAAAAGCAGGTAGTATACCAAAGCGACAAAGACCAACCTAATAGCTAGAAGCCCATATCCCTCCAGGCCAAACAACTGGATTTTGGAGAAGAAATTAAGAAACAGACCAAGTGTGAAAATTCTTAAACCCCTCACAGAAATTTTGAGAAATCTATTTTTATCAAAACTTGGTTCCGGTGAAGCTAAAACTGTGGTAATCCCGACAATGAATAAAAAATAAGGGAAAACTAAATCTGTAGGAGAGCATCCATGCCACTCGGCATGCAGAAAAGGAGTTATTACATTACCCCAATCTCCAGGGTTATTCACTAGGGTCATGAGCATTAATGTCATTCCCCTGAAAATATCAATGGAGGTAAGTCTATTTTTCATCTACTATATTATCTAATTAGGCTACTATTTCTGCGAAATTAGAAGTCTCGCGATAATTGTCCTACAATTTCTTAATTTTATACCAGTCATTATTCAACCGAAAAAAAATAAAAACATGAAGCAAATCAAAATATTGCTTGGACTTCTCTGCCTTTTGTCATTTTCTTATAGCCATGCCCAGCAGATAGCTTGGACACCAGAACAAATAAAAACCTTCACCTCTGACTATGTCGGCCCTCGCTCTGCAGACGGTAGGCCGCAAGTTTCTAGTGACATCATAAAGCGTTTGGCAAATGTCTCTACGGAAGAAGCTTGGGGCTTTTTAAGAGGCAAGGGCTACCACAATCAGTTTGAAGCGGGCTGGGTAACTATTGGTAATAAACCATTAGTAGGCCGTGTGGTCACCTCTCAATACATGCCTTCCAGACCAGATATGGATGATAAAATAAAGGCCAAAGGAAAAGAAGAAGGCCGAATAGGATCTCCAAATTCATGGCCTATTGACATGCTAGAAAATGGTGACGTCTATGTTGCCGATGGTTTTGGGAAAATTATTGACGGGACATTAATTGGTGACAACCTAGCCAATGCTATTTATGCTAAATCTGGCAATGGTGTCGTTTTTGACGCAGGAGCTAGGGACGTAGAAGGAATTAGTAAAATTGACGGCTTTGTAGGATTCGTGAGAGGCCTAGACCCTTCCTATATACAGGGCGTTATGATGACCTGTATTAATTGCCCCATTAGAATAGGTAGAGCTACCGTATTACCGGGCGACTTAGTTTTAGGAAAACAAGAAGGTGTGGTATTTATCCCAGCACAGTTTGCGGAACAATTAGTATTAAATGCAGAGTTTGTAGCCTTGAGGGATGAGTTCGGGATTACAAGACTTCGTGAAGGCATTTATACCCCAGGAGAAGTAGACCGCAGATGGACCGATAATATTAAAGAAGACTTCCTAGCTTGGATAAAAGCGAATCCAAAAAAACTTCAAATGACACCAGCCGAATTTGATGCATATATGAAGGACAGAAACTGGTAGCTTCGAGAGCCTCAGCAGCCAGACCTCAAAGCCTCAAACACTTAGATTCAAAAGTCAAAAATATAATACTATTAAAACCCAACCATATCGTTGGATTCAACCTATAAAACTATACGAATATGAAAAGTAAGCTCTTAGATAGATTTAAATTTAAAGGACAAATACCTGAAGGCCCCGTAAACCATCCACAAGACGAAACTGCTCAAAAGTTAGATGGCGGAGACAATAGAAGAGATTTTATCAAAAAATCAGCTCTTGGAGGTCTTTCTCTAGGCATGCTATTTAACGGAAACCCAGCTAAAGAAATAGAATTTCTGAGCCAGAAAGTAAATAGGTCTAGTAGCCCATCTGATTTAAAAATTACTGATTTGCGTATTGCCGTAATTGATAAAGCACCTATGAAGTGCCCCATCATCAGAATAGATACCAATCAAGGAATCTCTGGGTACGGTGAAATAAGAGATGGAGCCAGTGCTAAATATGGCCTTTTTCTAAAGAGCAGGTTGTTGGGCAAAAACCCATGTACGCCAGAAATGCTTTTTAAGGAAATTAAACAATTCGGTGGACATGGACGTGCGGCAGGTGGCGTTTGCGGAGTAGAAATGGCCTTGATGGATCTGGCGGGAAAGGCTTATGGCGTTCCGGCTTATCAAATGCTAGGTGGTAAATACAGAGATTACATTAGAATTTATGGGGATACACCTACGGTGGATGATCCTGTTTTGTTTGCCCAGAAAATGAAAGAACGCCAGGACTTAGGTCTTACTTTCTTAAAGATGGATTTCGGCGTAGGTCTTCTTAAAAACCATCCAGGGACAGTAATAGGAGGGAAAAACACTGACTTTACAAAGCAATGGGGAACTCCGCCAAGCACTAAAGGAAATGCCAGAAGTTACGCCAATACCCCACACCCTTTTACGGGCATTCAAATCACTGATGAGGGTATAGACATTTTAGCCAATTATGTACATGAAGTGAGAAAAGCTGTAGGATATGAAGTGCCTTTGGCCGCTGATCACTTAGGCCATTTTGGGGTCAATACTGCTATTAGATTAGGGAAAGCTGTAGAAAAGTATCAATTGGCATGGCTAGAAGATATGATTCCTTGGTTTTATACTGACCAATGGAAACAAATTTCGGATGCACTGGACACACCTACCCTTACAGGCGAAGACATCTTCCTAAAAGAAGAATTCATAAAGCTAATTGATGCCAGAGCCGTTGATATGATTCAGCCAGACTTGGCAAGTTCAGGTGGTCTAATAGAAACCAAAAAAATCGGTGACTACGCCGAAGAACATGGTATCCCAATGGCGATGCATTTTGCAGGTTCACCCATTTCCTTCATGGCAAATATACATTGTGCGGCAGCTACAGAAAACTTTGTGGCTCTGGAGCATCATAGTTTTGATGTGCCTTGGTGGGAAGACTTAGTTGGAGGAATTGACAAGCCTATCTATAAAGATGGTTTTGTGAAGGTTCCTGAAAAGCCAGGCTTGGGAATAGAATTGAATGAAAAAGTAGTGAAAGAACACCTTAAAAGTGGCACCATGTATTTCGCTCCGACCAATGAGTGGAATGAACTGGATAGCCATGACCGTAGTTGGAGTTAAATATTAGTTTTACCAAATTTTAATCCTATTCAGAAGCAATAGTTGGAAGCACACTCTTCCGCTATTCTTCTGAATCAAATTTTATCACCCCAAATAAATGAAAAACTACCTTTATACCATTCTCGTCATAGTAATGGTAATTATAGCTTATAATTTTCCCCAATATTTTATAAATGTTGGTGGTGTAGAGCTCACGTCACTCATAGGTCCGGTTCTTCAGATCATCATGTTTGGAATGGGGGCCTCTATCACCCTAAATGATTTTACAAACGTGATTAAAACGCCCAAACTGATATTGATTGGTGTTTGTCTACAGTTTATGATCATGCCACTTTGGGGCTTTGGTTTAACGCAAGTCTTTAGTTTCCCTCCGGCTATTGCCGCTGGTATGATTTTAATTGGAAGTAGTCCATCTGGTTTGGCTTCAAATGTTATGGCTCTTTTGGCTAAAGCAAATATTGCTCTATCCGTCACCTTGACAGTATGTGCTACACTTTTGGCACCGTTTATTACACCTTACCTTATGCAATGGTTGGGAGGTGAACTTATAGAAGTAGATACGCTAGGAATGATGTGGAGTATGTGTAAAATAGTGTTGATTCCCGTTGCTTTAGGCTTTGCCTTGAACAAATTCCTTCCAAACTTAATGGATAAAGTGAAGAAAATATTACCTCTGTTCTCCATGGCTGGAATAATCTATGTCATCACTACTGTCACTGCCAAAGGACAGGCCTCCTTGTCGGAAGTTGGAGCTTTATTATTTGTTGCCGTTTTACTTCATAATGTGGGTGGTTATTTCTTTGGATACGGTGCCGCCAAATTATTCAGGCTAAAGAAAAAGGATGCCAGAACTATCGCCTTAGAAGTAGGTATGCAAAATGGTGGTCTTGCTTCTGCCTTAGCCGTGGAAATGGGAAAGGTGGCTACTGTTGGTCTAGCCTCTGCTATTTTCGGACCATTAATGAATGTTACTGGTTCCCTACTCGCTAGCTGGTGGGGCAAAGGAAAAGAGCTAACAGATGAGGATATGGCTTAAACTCATTTTCTAAAAAAAACCTCATGGGCAATTGGCCTATGAGGTTTTTTTGTTTCTATTTTTTCAGATGATTAACTATCCATCGCATCCATTTCTTTCTGAATGGTGTCTCTTATTTTTCCTTTAATGGCCACTTTATTGACGTAAACACTAATAAAAGTGAGAATAAGAAAGGCTAAAATCATGAGATAACCATAAGGCGTTCCTAACCAAACATTGAGGCCATAGGCCGCCAAAATTAATACAAAAACGAGTACGATAGCCCCTAGAATAACGAGTGCCAAGGTGAAAATCAATTCAGCGACACCTCTCTCAACTTTTTCCTGAATTTCTATTTTTTTCAGCTCAAACTTTGCCTCTATAAAGCGGACCATGCTGTCCTTTATTTCACCAAGTCTTAACAAATTCGATAAGTTATTTCTTAGACCCATAAGGTTATTTAGAAAAATTTTAAGCAACATTCTTTATACTTCTAGACTACATCTACAGTCACCACAAACCTAACACTTTTATAGGCCTTCTCTGTATTCAAGGCTATGATTTGCTCTCTGAGAAATGTCTTCACCGCCGGAATATTAAGTTTGGCCTTTTCTAATTTTACGATAACTTCATAAATATATTGATTCCTAATTCTTTCTACCAAACCCTTTTCTGGCCCTAATACTCGCCCTGCACCTAGCTTTGTACGTAAAACGTCTACCAAAATTCCTGCCGCCTTGTGGGAGATACTTCTGTCTACGTGTTTGGTAGTAATGGCTATAACCCTGGAGAAAGGTGGATAACTAAAACCCTCTCTTTCCTTTATTTCTTCCTCATAGAAATGCTTGTAATTACCTTCCAAAACGTGCTGTAAGACACTGTGATCCGGCCCACCGGTTTGAATCAACACTTTTCCCGGCTTATCCTTTCTTCCGGCCCTGCCACTTACTTGGGTCAGCATCTGATAGGCTCTCTCGGCGGCTCTAAAGTCTGGGAAATAAATCATTTTGTCGGCATTAAAAACGCCAACTAAACTTACGTTATCAAAATCCAAACCCTTTGAGATCATTTGGGTTCCCACTAAAATATCAACCTCTCCTTCACTAAACTCGCTAATGATATTTTGATAGGCATTCTTGGAGCGTGTAGTGTCAAAGTCCATCCTAAGAATACTGGCTTCTGGAAAGATTGCTTGAAGATCTTCTTCAATTTTCTGAGTTCCTACTCCCTTTGATTTTAGCTTCAACGACTCACAGACAGGACAAACCTTTGGCAAAGTCTCTGTGTGACCACAGTAATGACAGACCAACGTATTTTCGTATAAATGATGTGTCAAACTTACCGCACACTGATGGCACTGCCCTATCCAGTTGCACTCTTCACAATTTAAATAGGGAGCGTAACCACGTCTATTTTGAAAAATAATCGATTGCTCCTTTCGCTGAATATTAGCCTCAATAGCTTTCAATAATGTCTCACTAAATTCATTTTTTACGGTCTCATTCTTCCGCTCCTCCTTCATATCTATGAGCTCAATAGTCGGAAGCTTCGCTTTTCCAAAACGCTCGTTTAACTCCACCAGACCATAATTGCCTTTCAAGGCCTGTGAATACGATTCAAAAGACGGCGTGGCAGAACCCAAAAGTACTTTGGCCTTTTGCTTATGGGCCAGCATTATAGCCACGTCTCTTGCATGATACCTTGGTGCTGGATCAAACTGCTTATAAGAAACCTCGTGTTCCTCATCCACTATAATAAGACCGAGGTTTTGGAAAGGTAGAAAAATGGAAGAACGCACACCCACCACAAACTGATACCTTCCTGATAACACACCCATATAAACCTCCACACGTTCATTATCTGAAAACTTGGAATGATAAACGCCCATCTTGTCACCGAAAACCTTCTGAAGCCTGCCCACAATTTGGGTAGTAAGGGCTATTTCAGGTAGTAGCATTAAAATCTGAGAGCCATTCTCTAAAACCTTCTGAATAAGATCAATGTAAATTTCCGTTTTCCCACTCCCGGTTATACCATGAAATAAGACCACTTCCTTCTCGGCAAAACCCTCCAGAATAGCACCTGAGACTCGGGACTGGGGTTCTGTCAGCGTAATCTGTCGTAAATCTGATGGGTCAATCGTATCAAACCTTGAAATAGTGATTTCAAACTGCTCAAAAATATTCTTCTCCATCAGCGTCTTTAACGAAGAAGCCGAGGTATCTGCATCTTTGAAAAATACCTTGTCTATTCCATGTAGGTTTTTTCCCTCTAAATCATCCAAGGAAATATGGCTAAGATACGCCAATAGCACGGCTTGCTGTTTTTGACTTTTCTCTAGTTTTTCAAGTAAGCCCAAAGCACCCTTTTTATGAGCAAAGGCCTCTTTCAGCCTTATCTTTTTTATCTTTTTTGGTGTGTATCGCTCCTTTACCTGTTCAAAGACCAAAATAGCTCGTTTGGCTATTAACTTTTTAATTGTCGAGTTAACATCCTTTTCACTGATAAACTTTGATAAGTCTGTATACGCCACAGTATCATTCTCAGCAATAACTTTGAGAATGTCAGCCTCATTTCCTTCCAATAGTTCATATTGGTCAAAATCAGGATTAAGCTCTATTCTAGATTCACTATTCACCTTTAAGCCAGAAGGCAAACCCATATTCATGACCTCACCTGCATGGCACATATAATAATCTGCTACCCATTGAAATAACCATAGCTGATAAGGTGTAACTATGGCTTCTTCATCCATGAGTTCAGAGATGTATTTGGCCTTATATTTTTCTGGAGGATTCCCATGAACTGCCGAAATAATACCTGTAAGTACCCTGTTTCTTCCAAAAGGTACAATAACTCTGCTCCCTTGCCTTACCAAATCCTTCAAATGCCTAGGCACTCGATAGGTAAAGGCCTGCGGAATAGGCACTGGTAAAAGTACATCCACAAAATAGGTGTCAGAGTCAAAGATTTCGAGCATGTACAAAGATAGTTTTTCAGGCTTCTTTTTTGGATTGATAGGAAATAATAATGCCTGAAGTAATAACGAAAATTATTCCCAGAAAGGCAATCCTTGTTGGGCTGGGGTCGCCCAAGAAAACTCCAAAAATTACCGAAAAAACGATGTTGCTAAAACCAACTGCAGAAATGGCACCTGCTTTTCCATAACTAAAAGCTTTGGTAAGATAAATCTGGCCAATCATAGCTGCTATACCCAGAAAAATAATCCACAACCAAGCCATACCATGCGGCTGAACATAAGCAGCCACCAGAAAGTCTAAAGATGGCATATCATAAAACTGACCTATCACCATAGAGATAATAGGTAAAACAATACCCGAAATCATAAAGGAGAGAACTATACTACGGCCGTCATAATAAGCACTGAGCCCACGTATGCTCATATAAGCAAAAGCCGTAAGGATGGCATTCCCAATACCAATAATATGGTTTCTTGTAGACATTAACCCTCCAGACATTTGAGGTACGAAAATGAAGCATATACCAGCAAATCCTAAGACGACTGCTAGCCATTCATTTCGTCTTAATCCCTCACCAGCCACAAAAACCGAAAAAACGGCAATGAAAATGGGATACGTTTGCTGATAAGTAATGGCCTCTGCTAAGCCAATTTGAGTGATACTATAAAAAAAAGTATAGAGAGCTATAGTACCAATTACCCCTCTAAATACGAGTAAGAGCGGCTTACCGCCAGACTGTACTAGTGGCCTTCTAAAAACGGAATAACCTATAAACAAAACGCCAATTAAATTCCTAAAGAAGACAATTTCCACTGAGCTAATATCATCTCTTAAGACCCGAGTGGAAGCACCCACCAAAGCAAAACAAAAGGAAGCAATGAGCATGTAAATAATGCCCTGCTTTAGATTTTCAGACTTCATTTAAAGGAAATTGGGTCAAAAGTAGGCTGCAAGGTAACCTTATAATCAAATTTTTCGTATTTATCTTCCGAAATGAAGATCATACCTTAGTTTTGCAGTCCGAAATATGGAAAAGCACCTACTTTCTTGTTTATTAATGATGTATGGTTTTTCAGCCCATGCACAGATATCTATTGACTTTCCAAAAGAACGGCAAGTTTTCCAAAGAACAGGTTTTGATCATTCTACCAATTTTAGAGGCGATGGAATAATTAGAATCTCTGGTAATTTCTCTTCTGAATACGATAGTATACAGGCTAAAGTTGAGCCTCGAGTTATGGGGCAAGGAATTGCAACCTCTTGGACAAAAATAAATGATAGAAACTCAAAACCTTATTTCAATGGCTCAATAAATGCGAAAGGCGGTTGGTATACATTATATGTTAAAGCGTTTAAGAATGGTTTTGAAATAGATGTTGATACCGTTCAAAGAGTTGGCATTGGAGAAGTTTTCGCAATTGCTGGTCAATCCAATGCCCAAGGAGGGGACAATGGTGCTGCTAGCCCACTCGCATACGACGACCGTGTGGTAGCTATCAATTATGACAATGACACCACAACCTTTAATAAATTAGCAATAGGTTTTTCTAAAATTGATAGTGACAGCAGCAGTTTAGGTTCATTTCACTATGTCCCATGGAATTGGGCAAGACTTGGAGACCTTTTAGCTGATAGTTTGAATGTTCCTATCCTTTTTTATGGGGCTGCCCACGGAGGAACTAAAGTCATCTGGTGGAAAGAGGCTGCTGAGGGAAGCCCGTTGACTAGCCCTGAGTTCTATATTCGAGAAGAAATTGGAGCTCCATACCAAGGTCTAAAAGTAATCCTAAACTTTTATGCTAGTCTTACCGGTTTAAGAGGAATAATTTGGCATCAGGGTGAAAGTGACCATGCTACATCTTCGAGCACCTACCAGAGTTATTTGGAGACTTTAATAAGCGAAAGTAGAATTGATTCTGAAAATCCAGATTTGGCGTGGATTATTTGTCGGGTTTCATATGCTTCAGGTGGTACTTCAGCAAACCCAGTTACCGGGCAAAATTTGGTAATTTCGAATGATGCCAATGTTTTTGCTGGCCCAATTACTGATAATCTCACATCAGCGACTAGCCATAGGGAAACTTTATATAACACTCATTTTAATACCGCCGGCTTATTCGAATTTTCAAGATTACTTGAACAATACATAGACACTATCTTTTTAGAAAACAGTATTCCTCTGATTGCCAGTGACTTTATTGAACTCGATTTTGCATGCAATCCCGGTAATCCCTCCACTCCCATTACTTTAACAAGTAGTATTTCTTATGACAAATATGCTTGGACAAATAGGGACAATACTGATTCTGAAGCCAAAGGATACTCTCATGATGGTTGCTGTGAATATATTAATTATCCGCCAGAGGGCTACCAACGCCTAAACTGGGAATATGACAGCACTAGCAGTATCACTGTAGGTACTGGTAAATATGCCTTGAATGTAAGAAAGGCCACTTCTGGAAAAGTTCTTTTTAGTCCTGTCGTTGATTTAAACACATTCAAGCTGCCTACCAATCCTACTTTTACGAGTTCGGCTATGCAAGTTCGTTCTGGTGATACTTTGACCCTTACTGGAAGCACTTGTAATGGCACTTATCTATGGAATACGATGGTCACCGGCAGTCCGTATGAGCTCTATCCCACAGCCACCAGTAACTACACCGTGGCTTGTAAGACATTGCATTGCCTAAGCTCGGCCTCTGCTCCTATTGAGGTGGTAGTCTCTTCTTGTTTTGCAGACCATCTAAATTTAACATCAGGCGTATATGGAACAGAAAGCCCTTATAAAAGTCAGCAAACCATTACAAGTACACAACTTCTAAGCCCTAGCGGCAAGATAAACTACTCTGCCAATCAGACCATTACGCTTGGACCAGGATTCACAGCCAGAGCTGGATCCGTCTTCAAGGCTACCATTCAAAACTGCCCATAAGTCATATTTTCTATAAAAATTTTAATATAGTATGCTTGCATACTATTATTTAATTTCTTTCTTTTGTAATGGTATGCATGCATACTATTATTTTGAAGAACAATATTAATTCTATATTTCTATGGCAACTGTAGCACAGAAGACATCAATAAAAGGAGGAGAATTCCTTATCAAGGAAACCGAAGCACACGAAGTTTTTATACCAGAAGAATTCTCTGAAGAGCAGCAGATGATTGCTGATACGTGCAGAGATTTCCTAAAGACTGAAATACACCCCATATTAGATGAAATAGATCATGCCAAAAGCCCTGATCTAATGTCTAGCCTAATGGATAAAGCTGGTGAGCTTGGCCTTTTGGGTACAGCAGTTCCGGAAGAATATGATGGCTTTGGAATGGATTTTAATACTTCCATGCTTGTGGCAGAAGTATTAGGTGCTGGTCATTCCTTCTCTGTAGCTCAGTCGGCACATACAGGCATTGGGACTTTACCTATCCTTTATTACGGCAATGAAGAGCAAAAGAAGAAATACTTACCAAATCTAGCTACTGGGGTTTGGAAAGCGGCTTATTGCTTAACTGAGCCAGATTCCGGTTCTGACGCAAATTCTGCAAAAACAAAAGCTGAATTAACGGAAGACGGAAAGCACTATAAAATCAATGGACAGAAAATGTGGATCACCAACGGTGGTTTCGCAGATGTCTTCATTGTTTTTGCCAAACTAGAAGATGATAAAAACTTAACTGCTTTTATTGTTGAGAAAACAGATAATGGCATCACCATGAACGAGCCGGAAAAGAAACTAGGAATTAAAGGATCTGACACACGTCAGGTATTCTTTAACGACTGCACCGTGCCTACTGACAGGATGCTATCTTCCAGACAAAACGGTTTTAAGATCGCTGTGAATATCTTGAATATCGGTCGTATCAAACTAGGTATTGCGGCAGTAGGCGGCTCTAAAGGTGTAATGGGCTACGCTGTAAACTATGCCAACGAAAGAAAGCAGTTTGGCCTTCCTATAGGACGTTTTGGTGCCATTAAACACAAACTAGGTGAAATGGCAACTAAGATTTGGGTATGTGAAACGGCTTGTTACCGTGCTGGCCAAAACATTGACGACCTCATCATCACGAATGTTGCGGCAGGAATGTCGGATGCAGAAGCTAAACTAAATGCTCTGGAGCAGTTTGCCATTGAGTGTGCCATTCTAAAGGTACATGGTTCTGAAGTTTTAGATTATGTAGTGGACGAGGGTGTTCAGATTTATGGAGGTATGGGTTATTCTGCCGATGCTCCAGCTGAAAGATCTTATAGAGATGCTCGCATCAATAGAATCTTTGAAGGAACCAACGAAATTAATAGGCTCCTCACCGTAGACATGCTTCTTAAGCGTGCCATGAAAGGCGAGATGGACCTGCTAGGACATGCTCAAGAAGTGGCCAAAGAAATATTGGCTGTTCCTAGTTTCAACAGCGGCAATGGCGAAGCATTTGCTGCGGAGAAGCAAGTCATCAAAAACATGAAAAAAGCAGCCTTGATGATTGCAGGTGCAGCAGTTCAGAAATTTATGATGAAGCTATCTCATGAGCAAGAAATCATGATGAATGTAGCTGATATGATTATAGAGATATATGCTGCAGAATCTGCTCTACTAAGAGTGGAGAAATTAGTAGGCATTAAAGGAATGGAAGCAGTGACCTTAGAAAATGATATGATGATGCTTAACCTTCATCATGCTGTAGGATTATGTAATTCTGCAGGAAGAGACGCCATCCAGTCCTTTGCAGAAGGAGACGAACTAAGAGTAATGCTCATGGGACTTAAACGTTTCACGAAAATAGAACCAATGAATGTTAAAAACGCAAGAAGAAGAGTAGCGGACGCCCTTCTAGAGGAAGGCAGTTATTGCTTCTAACACATCAAAAAAACAAGATACTTCAACAAATATAAAAACCAGAAACCGTCCTACCGCTTGGCAGGGCGGTTTTTTCTTGTCCAAAACCACAAGCTAATTCGGCTGAAGGCTGAATAAAATGTATTAATTTAGTCTTTTAAAATTTTCATTTATGTCCATTTCTATTACCAATCTCACCAAAACATATGGCTCTCAAAATGCCATAGACAATATTAGTTTTGATATTAAGAAAGGTGAAATTGTTGGGTTTTTAGGCCCCAATGGTGCTGGTAAAAGTACCACCATGAAAATTTTGACGGGTTATTTAAAAGCTAGTTCTGGAGATGCTTCTGTAAATGGTTTCGACATTGTTCAGCATACCATGGAAGCCCAGCGTTCTACAGGCTACCTGCCGGAGCATAATCCTTTATATCTAGAAATGTATGTCAAAGAGTTTTTAGAGTTCACTGGCTCTCTTTACCATTTAAAAGGATCTTTTTTAAAAGAAAGAGTGGCCTTGCTTATAGACATGGTAGGATTAGAAAGAGAACAACACAAGAAAATTGGCCAGTTGTCAAAGGGTTATCGTCAGCGAGTGGGGCTGGCTCAGGCACTTATTCACGACCCCGAAATCCTTATTTTAGATGAACCCACTACGGGACTTGATCCTAATCAATTGAGTGAAATAAGAGAGCTGATTAAAAAAGTAGGAGAAGACAAAACAGTGATTTTTAGTACGCATATCATGCAGGAAGTGGAGTCCATTTGCGACCGAGTTATCATCCTAAACAGAGGTAAAATAGTAGCTGACGATTCTCTGAAAAACTTCACTAAAGGGGGGGAAAGTATGGAATCCGCTTTTAGTAGCTTAACGACTTAAACGACACAATACTTTGCTAAAGTAAGCTAGTCCCTTTTTCGCCCAAATCTTATAGAAACAAGGCATGCCACACATAAAAGCCTCAAGACAAAGTCTCGAGGCTTTAGAAAACTTGAAGAACTCTTAAACTTAAATGTCGTTGGCTGTCAGCTTACGAGGAGCCTGCCCAGCAGCAAAGAGTGGATACTGGTCAAAAATGGTTCGAACCACACTCCTATAATAGTTAACGGGTTTTTTCACTTTCTTATTAAATACGCCGGACGCATAACCTCTCCATATCAGCTTACTACTTTCGGCGTCTAAAAGAGAGACCAAAATCATCCCACCTCCAAAATTAAAATTCTGCGTTTTATACGTGTCTTCGTAGTCGTATTTGTTTACCCATCTATCTAAGGTAGGCTGGAAATATCCTTTGTATTCTACTCTATCTCTTATAATACTATAACTCACCAAAAGCCCTGGGCCTTCATCTGTAAGTTTGTATCCACGAGCTCTCATTTGTCTTCTAATAGCGTCCTGAATTTCCGTACAGATAAAAGAAGTATCCACTTCACAGGCCAAAAAATTGTAGTTTTTGTATGTGGTAAAGTCGGTATCATAACTGTAGTCGTTATCCACCATGAGTTTTAAAGAATTGCAACCTGTAATGGCTAAAGCCAATAAGGCGATGAGGGGAAAGAGTCTTTTCATTTCAATCAGTTTATAAGGGTTTCTAAATCATTTTAAATAGCCGAAGCTTTTTTATATACGTGCCTTAGTGAAGAAAGGATGCAAGCAGCGAATAAAAATAACTTGGCAAACCGTTAAAACCAAGGGATTAAGTAGAAATGACCTATCCTATATAATACAATAATGCCTTCTTCATTTCTTGTTTATCAGAAATATAATCAAATCCACATGAGCCTCGTCCGTCTAGTAAAGAGAACCTGACTTGATTTCCCCTATTCTTTTTATCCTGAAAAGTATGTGAGATAATATCTGGTATTTGGTCAATAACTATAGGTACCTTTCCGTAAACTGAAAACACAAAAGCCTCAATCTCTTCAAGAAAAGCCTCATCAATAAGGCCGCGTTCTTTGGCCATAAAAGCTTCGCAAATCATCCCGACAGCGATAGCCTCACCATGCAAAAGGCGTTTCTTCTCTAAGAAATAAGTCTCTACAGCATGGCCTAAGGTATGCCCGAAATTTAAAATCTTTCGAAGCCCCTTTTCTGTAGGATCTGAACCTACCACTTTCTTTTTTATTTCAATGGAGTGAGCTATCAAGTCATCGAAGTTTTGCTCCTCAAAATCCAGTATACTTATTTCTCTCCACTTAGCGTCGTCTTGAATAAGGCAGTGCTTCACAATTTCTGCAAAACCAGATCTCAACTCCTCAAATGCCATAGTTTTCAAGAAGAGAGAATCTATCAAAACCGTTTCTGGTAACTTAAAAACACCAATATGGTTTTTGAATCCGTTAAAATCTATTCCTAGCTTACCTCCAACACTCGCATCTACCTGAGCCAAGAGCGTGGTGGGAATTTGTATAAAGTCAATACCTCTTTTATACGTAGCCGCACAAAAGCCTCCCATATCACCAATAACGCCTCCACCTAAATCTATGATAAGAGAATGCCTATCTAGCTCGGCATCTGTCATGGCCTGCCAAATCTGGCCACAGGTCTCTAAGGTCTTATGATTTTCCCCTGCTTCAATTTTAATAAGTTTATGCGGTGGAAAGAATTCCTTCACCAAAGGATAACAGTGTCTTTTGGTATTATTATCTACCAAAACCATCACTTTGGAATAGTTTTTATCTTTTAGAAATTCAGGTAGTGTTTGACCTATCGGTCCAATTTTTACAGACATTTTATTATAAATTGAAATCTAAAGGAAGTGTTTGACAGCAAAGAACAAAAGCAATAAATATGGGAAAATGGTGACAAATAATAAACCATACCACATGGAATCAAAGAAGATGGTTTTGGTAAATTTCTTTTTCACTATGAAATCAATAAGTAAGTATAAAGGCCAATTAATGAGCCATCCAAATAAAAACATGGCATTTCTAAGAAAGCCTACTGACTTGAAGTCATAATTGAACAAAGGCTCCATTTTCTCCGTCAAATCATCGGTGAATTTTTTCGAAAATGTAACCTCATTACTCAAATCATATCCCTCCTTAGTAATAGGTGAATCAAACTGTACATTAGCACGTTTTCCAAACCTTTTAAAGGAATCATAGGTGATCACCACCGGAACTATTTGTAAATCTATTCCATCATTCCAGGCTTTATAAGCCATAGCCGCTGTCCCTCTTTTCTTTAGAGGTAAAAGAGTAGTTTGATTTGTACATAATCCCTCAGGGAAAATCAATACGTTTTTATTGCGTTTGAAAATCTCATTACACGCGTCAAAAGTCTTTCCGTTTTTGGCCATATTCTTTCTACCCTCCGACATTCGCCAGACAGGCAACATATGGATCGTCTTTAGAATAATAGCCACAATAGGATTGTTAAAGGCATCTCCTCGAGCCAAGGAATACACATTTTTTTTAAAAAGAAGGTAAATTATAATGGCATCAATTAAGGAGTTAGAATGAGTAGATGCAAAAATAACGGGCTTGTGTCTTGGTACATATTCTGTGCCCACAGCATCAACTCTCTTTATAAAAAAGAGGTAAGCCAGCAGAGCATTTAAACGCATGAAGAAAAATATAACTTCTGAAATCAAAGGATAGAAAATGGTTAGTTTAGTCCTAAAAAGGAATACTTAAATTTGATTCAAAATTAAGCATTTGCATGAAAGAAACAGCCGATTACCTACGAGATGTGCTGGCACAAGTGGAGCCATTGCTGAGAAATTTAGACGATACGACCTCTAGCCTCAAATCTGGGCCACAAAAGTGGAGTCCAAAACAGGTGATTGGCCATTTGATAGATTCTGCAAATAATAATCAAATGAAATTCACTAAGCTTATAAGTCACAACAATATCAACGTGGTAGGCTACCAGCAAGACGAATGGGTAGCAGCTCAAAACTATCAAGCATATGATTGGCAAACGTTGTTGAACCTTTGGCGTAGCCTTAATTTACACATTGTCCACATCATTGAACACACTCCAAACGACGCTCTAAACCATGAAATCTCTGTTAATGGTATAGGCCCATTTAAATTGGACTTTATCATGAACGACTACGTAGAGCATCTTAAACACCACATTAATCAGGCTTTGCCTTCGGCCAATCTTGGCCATAATTTTAAGAAGATTTATTAATGACGGCAACTCGTAAAATTATCCATATAGACATGGATGCGTTTTTTGCTTCCGTGGAGCAGCGAGATAATCCAGCACTGAAGGGAAAGCCCGTGGCTGTAGGCGGCAATGCAGAGCGAGGCGTTGTGGCGGCAGCAAGTTATGAGGCAAGGAAGTTTGGTGTCCATTCTGCTATGGCCTCTAAAACAGCTCAAAGACTCTGCCCTAATCTCATTTTTGTACCTGCGAGATTTGAGCAGTATAGGGAGGTTTCTGAGCAGATCAGAGCTATTTTTCTGGAATACACAGACTTAGTAGAGCCGCTATCCTTAGACGAAGCCTATTTAGACGTCACCGAAAACCTTAAGGATATTCCTCTAGCCACAGAAATAGCCAAACAAATACGAGCTAAAATAATGGCTAAGACCTCTCTGACAGCTTCTGCTGGGATTTCCTACAATAAGTTTTTAGCAAAAACGGCTTCTGATGTGAATAAGCCTGATGGTTTTTTTGTCATCAAACCTCATCAAGCTTCTGCTTTTATTGAAGGCTTGGAAATTAAACGCTTCTATGGCGTTGGCAAAGTCACCGCAGAGAAAATGACCAAAATGGGTATTCTTACTGGGAGAGATTTGAAAGAAAAAAGTTTAGAGTTTCTGGTGAATAACTTTGGCAAGGCTGGCCGCTACTACTACAATATCTGTAGAGGCGAAGACCACAGAGCGGTAAATCCTGAGAGGATTCGAAAGTCTATTGGTGTTGAAAACACTTTCTCATCTGATTTATCAGAACAAGATAAACTCTATCAAGAATTAGATATTATTTTAGTGCAACTTTGGAAACGTGTTAAAAAAGCGAAGGCGTTTGGCAAAACTTTGACCCTAAAAATAAAGTATGCCGACTTTGAGATTATCTCTCGCAGCCGAACCTCCCAACTCTTATTGAGGGAAGAGACCTTTATTTCTAAACAAGCCTATGAAATGCTAAACGCCTTGCTACCTACCGAAAAGGGAATCCGACTTATGGGACTCACTGTTTCTAACCTGGCCTTTGAAAACGACCTAGACGGGCGTCAACTCACCATTGGTTTTTAAAATTACAAGCTTCTTATTTTAAGGTTTCGGAAACGGACTTCGTCTCCATGGTCTTGAAGTAAAATTGGTCCTTCATCTGCCCCTCCAAAATTATCGTATTTGGCATACTTACTTCTAGCTACCAAGGCATTGTAAATATTGCTTTTACGCTCATATTCTACCACTTTAAAGCCATTTAGCCAATGTTGCACGGTATTGTCTGGCATCACAATCAGCCTTCCGATATTCCATTCTCCTATTTTCTTTTGAAAACGCTTATCTGGTTTTTCTGAAGGAATGAGGTCATAAAGTGAGGCCAATGTCCTATTCCCTACTGCACCCATTTTGGCATCTGGATGAAGCACATCATCCAAAACTTGGTACTCTAAACCTATTCCTGACTTTCCGCCCCTCGCAAAATCCTCATTCACGAAATACTTTATTCCGGAGTTAGCACCTGATGAAAGCTTAAATTCAAATGTAAATTCAAATGCTCCATAATTGTCTTTGGTTACAATGTCATTTCCTGTCTCTGAGCCATCAGATTTTCCAATCATTATATCGCCGTCGTTAACAGACCATCTCTTACCAGTCATTTCTTTCTGGTTTACACCACGCCACCCGTGAAAGTTCTCGCCATTAAAAAGCAGCTTAAATCCTTGAGCTGCTTCCTGCTCAGAAAGGTTATTCTTGAGCATGTTAACGACTGGAGTGGCGTCATATGGACTAGGCGTAAGGTTCTTAGTTTTGATTTTAATATTTCTCCATCTGATTTGCATACCTTCTTTCATTTCATTATTGATGCCGTGCACCTGAAGGGCTATAAATCCGGATGCTGTTTCATCATCAATTAAATGTGAAATAGGGGTGCCGTTTACCCAAGTTCTAATAGTAGAACCTATCGCTTCTATACGATACACGTTCCAGTCATTATGCTTAAAAGCCGTCTTGGACACCGGATTTATATTTGGAGCATAAAGCCAGCCTCTTCTGGCCTCATCGTAAATGCCACCAGACCAAGCCCTGTCAGAAGGGTCTATTTCCATTTGATAGCCATGTACTCGTCCCTTATTATAGTCAGGGGTAGATAGGCTCCTAAATTGTACCCCAGAATTCATCCCCTCGGCTACTTTGAGCTCTAACTCCAAAATAAAGTCTCCGTATGTTTCATTGGTACACATGAAAGAATTGGGAGTATTAGACACTGTGGTACCCACAATTTCTCCTTTTTCAATGGTGTATTTTGCCTCGCCGTTTTTTTGATTCCATCCGTCAAAATTTTTGCCGTTAAATAGTGACTCCCAATCACCCTTCATTTTTTTCTGTGAGAATGAATCTAGGCTCACAAGTGATAACAATATGTATATCAGCAGTTTACTTCTCTTTGTCATTTAATTAATACGTTATAGTTGAATGTTTTGTTATAATTACTAAGCGAATCTAATACTATTATTCCGAAAATATCCTATTTTTGAGCATAATATATGCAATAAGTGAAGCCTCAATTACTCAAAATATCTAACCCTTTAGATTACTCCTTTAACCTTTTTGACCAAGAGGCAGGTTACTTTGCTACGCCATGGCATTATCACCCAGAAGTAGAGATTGTTTTTATGCTAGAAAGCACCGGCGAAAAATTTATTGGAAGTAGTATTACTGACTTTGCACCGGGAGATTTAGTTATGATAGGCTCTTACCTACCCCATTATTATAAGAATAATGGTAATTATTATGAGGCCAATTCTGGTATAAAAGCCAGATCACTTGTTATTCATTTTCATGAAGACTTTGTGGGAAAAGACTTCATGAATATCTCTGAAAACTTTTTAGTGAAACAAATGTTAGTTAATAGCAAACGGGGTTTGCAATTTGGCAGAGACTTTAGCGAGGGATTACGAGAAGAGCTTATCGCTCTCAGCAAACTAGAAAATATGGATAGGCTCCTAGGTTTGCTGTCATTGCTTAATAAAATGAGCCAAACACAAGATTTTAATTTTCTAACATCAGACCCCATCTATTTAAATAATAATGTGGATTCTGATAGAATAAAGAAGGTATTTGAATTTGTGATGGCGAATTTTCAAAAGGAAATTAAGCTTCAAGAAATCGCGGGATTGGCAAGTATGAGCGAATCCGCTTTTAGTCGTTATTTTAAGAAAAGAACCCGTAAAACTTTCAGCACTTTTCTTACCGAAATACGTATAGAACACGCCTGTAAGCTTCTCCAAAAAGATAAGCACAGCGTTTCAGAAGTTTCTTATGAGAGTGGATTTAATAACCTCTCCAACTTCAACAGACAATTTAAAAACGTCAAGAAAACTACACCTCTTAATTATAGAACCAGGTTTTTAGCCTAGAACTAGTTTAATTATCACCTTCCAAATAAGTGGAGAACTATACTCTAGATAAAAAAAGGGCCATCTAAAATAGATAGCCCCTTTAACCTTTGCTAAACTGTACTATAATATTTCCATGATGTAATTCTTCTTTTTAGAAGGCTTTACCTTCTCAATAACGATGATCTTCTTAATAACCTCGCCATTATGCGAAGCCTCTAAAGTATATATTCCATTCTCTAGCGTTGAGAGATCAAAGTTTACTCTCGCTCCGTTTCTCTTTTTATTGAAGTGAGTTTGGTTTAAAACTCTTCCTTTAGAATCAGAAATAGAGACATTAAGATCTGAACCTACTTGCTTTTCATAAAACGTTTTCACTATACCAGAAGACTGATCAAAGTACATCCCCATTTTTAAAGATTTGCCGTCCGTTTCTTCATAATTTGCAACGTTATCATTTGCAAACGTAAACGATGATACTAAAAGAAGACCTGCGATAATTTTTAATAAGTTTTTCATAATTGTAATTGTTTATAAGTAATGTCAATAGTTTTTGTTTGACAGCTCAAATGTATTGACCACACAGTACCATGCATAACATAATAGTATGTATGGCAACACTCCTTTACGAGTGGTCGAATAAAACTATTAGCGATAAGACCGACTTTTGAATAAAATCCTTACACCAGCAAATGGCATTTTAAGTGTTTTTAAGATTTGTTAACATCTTACAGTCGAGCATATTATGACCTTAAAGTATCTATGGAAACCTCAAAAAAGCTTTTGACAATGTCAGTGCCTTACTCCAAATTGTGTTTTATAGTATAATGCCTAGCCAGGAAGAATATCTTTATATTGAAGAAAAATGAGTGGCAGAACTAGCTATTATTGTAATAT
>JBLHOT010000039.1:0-31713 GCA_047623945.1 Arcticibacterium sp.
TCCCGTTAGGGACAATATATCCGCAAAAATCAAAGCTTCCATAGTCTTTCGTGCCGTAGATACGTTGTATAATCCTCTATGATGGCTTTCAGAATACCATCACATATCGTTCCTATGGAACGGATATTATACTGGCTGAGTTTTTTACGAATATGTCGTGCCCATAGGCACTAAGGCTAAGGTGAAGAAATAATGAAATTAAGTTCTAAGTCTTTTGAAAGCGAAACAAGAAACTTTAGCAGTTCATACATGACCGCTAAACAATGGAAAATCATTTTGCCCATTCATGATTATACTTTTAGAGGTGCCCAAGAGAATCTGATTATTCTATTAAAGATGCGGGACATCATTTACCTAAACTACAACTAATTCTGTTGACCAATTTTTAAACTTGAAGGCCCTGTTCATAACAGAACTCGTAGTACATAATTAGTATACTTTTTGACTTTTAGTATTAGTTTTTTAGCGGTAGCCTTTAGGTTTTGATTCTGGCTAATGACTATTTGCTTTTAGCTGCCTGTAATAAGTTTTAAGTATTGCTCTAAAGCCTTTAGCTCATGACAAATCACCATCAGTCAAATACTATAAGCAAACCGCTGCCCTACTCTGCCTTCCTTAAAACCTCCAATGGCGAGCTTCTTATCACCGTTCGACTATTAAATAGGCCTATGGCCAACACAATTAGCATAACACCTGGCAATAAGATCAAGAAAGGTATCCATGAAGGAGCAAAAGTGGTATCGAATACAAAATAAGCCAGCAGCTGACTACTTAATAAGGAAAGAAGAATACCTATCCCTGTTCCAATTCCACCTAGATATAAATACTCGAGAGCCGTAATTCTAAGTATTTGATTGCTCTTAGCTCCTAGCGTTCTTAAAAGCACACTTTCTCTAATCCGCTGGTATTTACTGGTTCTTACAGAGCCTATCAAGACTATAATTCCGGTAAGGATACTAAAGAAAGCCATGAAATTTATCACCCAAGAGATCTTGTCTAAAATTCCTTGAATGGTATCTAAAACTTGACGCAAGTCTATGACTGTAATGTTTGGGAAGGCTTTTACGATTTCTTGCTGCAGAGCCGCCGAAGTAGCCTCATCGGGTACGTTCGTGGTCAAAATATTAAACTGAGGTGCATTTTCTAAAACTCCAATAGGAAAAAGTACAGAAAAATTGAGCTGTGCTCTGCCCCAGTCCACCGCTCTAATACTGCCTACAAAGGTTTCCATAATTACGCCTTGTACATTAAAAACCATCGTATCTCCTAAGGCTACTTGGGCATCATTAGCCACATTATCAGAAAGCGAAATACCTACTGGGCCATTTCCATTCCATTTAATAGGCCATTTGCCTTCGGCTATACTTTCAGAACCTATTAATGAATCTCTGTACGTTGTTCTAAATTCATGATGCAAAATCCATTGTTTCACGGTTGAATTCGTATCAAGATGTATTTGCTTTACTGGAATGCCCTTTATGCTCTGCAAACGCATAGTGACAATGGGCATATTATCTAATACTTCTAGCCCTTTTGGTTTAATGATATTCACTAATGCCTCTTTTTGATTGGCTTGTACATCCAATAAAATGATATTTGGATTTTTAGCATTGGCCTCTAAAGAGGTTTTAGAGAGCAAAATATCTTTAGTGAAATATAATGTACTAATCAAAAAACTACCTAGGCCAATGGCCAACACCAAAACCATGGTCTGATTATTTGGCCGAAAAAGATTCAGCAAGCTCTGCCGGCCTGTAAAGCTCCAAGACACGGGAAAAAACTTCTTGATGCCCCACATGAACAAACTTGCAACTCCATAAAGGATAGCAAACGTGGTTAAAATAACCAGTACAAAACCAAATGCGGAAGCCCAGCTTTCTAAGAGCCAGAACGAAAACAATAGAATGAAGCCAGTAATGCCTAGCAAGACAAAAACACCTGCTCTCTTTGACTGATAAGAACTGGACTCTTGCACCCTTAAAACTTCCAATGGTGAAACATACCATGTACTTAGAAGTGGGAAAAGTGCAAATAAAACCGACATGGAAACGCCCAATATCAGTCCCATAATTATAGGCTGAATGGCCAAACTGATTTGAACTTCAAACGGCAATAAAGCCTGAATGAAGAGGGGAAATAAGCCCTGAAAGGCCAATCCTACTAGTGTCCCTATTATACCTCCTATAAGACCTAGGCCCGCTATTTGAATCAAATAAATTAAAAAAGTTTGACGACGTGTGGCCCCAATACATTTTAAAACCGCCACCGCTTTTAGCTTCTCTTTAACATAAATATGAACCGAACTGGCAATACCCACACAGCCTAAAAGCAAGGCAATAAAGGCGACTAAGTTTAGAAACTTAGCGAAATTGTCATAACGTTTGCCTAATCGCTGGCTGACAGAAGTATGTGAATCAAAATCAGCATTTTCAGAATCTAAAATAGGGTCAATGGCTTTATCAAGAGCCTCTATATCCTGTTCAGGCTTTGCCGAAAAATAATAATTATATTTCTTCCTGCTCCCCAGCTGAATAAGACCTGTTTTTTCTACAGATCCATAAGGTATGATAATCGGAGGAGCCACGGTGGTAGATATAGCATTGCTCCCCGGAGCTGCTTTAAGCGAGCCCAATATTGGAAAGGTGAGTTCACCAATCTTAACGCTATCACCAACTTGTAAGCCAAACTGAAGCATTAATGTGGCATCTACCAGAGCACCTTCACTGGCCTTATAGGCCTCTGCAGCTCCTATAGGAATCGTTTCTAAAAAACCATATAATGGAAATTCTCCTCCTATTCCTCTTACTTCTATAAACTTGCTAGCGTCCTTACTCGGAAAGGCAGCCATAGAGTTAAAACTTATTTCATGGCCATCCTCCCCACCCAAAGAGTCCATAATACCTTGGACACGTTCAGAAGGGAGTTCATTGCTATCTATCAGAAAGTCAGCTCCCATGAGGGCTTTCGATTGTAGCTGGATATTGTCTTCTAAGTTTTTACTAAAAGATTGCACTGAAACCACAGCGGCAATCCCAAGAACAATAGAAGACATAAAAAGTAGTAAACGACTACTACTCGCTTTGCCATCTCGCCAGGCCATTTTAAAAATCCAAGCGAAGCCAGCTTTCGAAGAAGAATTTGATTTCGCCATTAGACTGATACGTTGCTTAATACTTTACCCCCTTTTAGACGTAAGATGTTTTGTGTTCGCTCTGCCAAATCCATATCATGCGTTACGATAACCAAGGTGGTACCAGCTTCTTTATTCAGTTCAAAAAGTAATTGAATGACCTTCTCCCCCGTTTCCTCATCCAAGTTACCGGTCGGTTCGTCTGCAAAAAGAATGGATGGGCTTGTAGAAAAGGCTCTGGCTAAAGCCACTCGCTGCTGCTCTCCGCCAGATAGCTGTGATGGATAATGACTCGTTCTGTCACCCAAGCCTACTTTTTCTAGCAATAATCTGGCTTTAGATACAGCATCTTTAGCTCCTTGTAATTCTAGCGGTACACTCACGTTTTCTATGGCCGTAAGCGTAGGTAAAAGTTGAAAGTCTTGGAAAATAAAGCCTACATTTTCATTTCTAAGCAAAGCTCTTTCGTCCTGTCCCAAGCCGTTTAAGGAGGTTCCACAAAGAATTACTTCACCTGAATCTGCATCATCCAAGCCAGCACACAAGCCGAGCAAAGTGGTTTTACCGCTTCCAGAGGGGCCCACTATTGAAAAAGTATCTCCTTGCGTAACATCAAAAGTGATTTCATCAAGAACTGTTAGTTCTTTACTTCCACTTTTATAAACTTTGCCTAGGCCACTTACGTTTAATATTTTAGTCATCTTTTTGTAGTCTTTAAAACCCGTCAATCTTATGTTTCAGCGTTTAAAGTTTTTGATTTTAGTTCTAGCCTTTTCATGTACTTCTGAAGACGCCAAACAAAAGGAGGCAACTTCTTCCGAAAATATACAAACAGAGAACACCGCAGCCGAGAATAATAATTCCAAAACGATACTCTTTTTTGGAAACAGCCTGACAGCTGGATACGGATTAAAAGAAGGCGAGGGTTTTCCAGAATTAATACAAGAGAGGTTAGACTCTCTCAAACTTAATTACAGGGTGGTTAATGCAGGCCTTAGTGGAGAAACTACTACTGGAGGAAAGAATAGACTGGGATGGATTCTAAATCAAAAGATAGACATTTTCGTACTAGAACTAGGTGCCAACGACGGTTTAAGAGGCATTCCACTAAAAGAGACTAAAATTAATCTTCAAGAAATGATTGACAAGGTTTGGGAGAAAAATCCTGACGCAAAAATAGTACTGACTGGTATGCAGATTCCACCAAATATGGGAAAGGCATATACTTCAGAATTTAAGGGTATTTGGCCTGAGTTAGCAAAGACAAACGACATTTCCTTAGTCCCCTTTCTGTTAGAAAATGTAGGTGGAATAGGAGATTTAAACCAGTCTGACGGGATTCATCCCACGGCAAAGGGTCATAAAGTTTTGACAGAAAATGTCTGGCAGGTGCTGGAGGGTTTACTATAAAAGTATCAAAGAACAATTGTAATCCATGCGTCAATGAATGTACGTAAGTCTTACATACAAAAGGTCTAAAAAGATGAAAACAGCAAAATGGAATGATGTGGTTATAGCAGAAAGCGATGCTACTATAATAATTGAAGGAAACCATTACTTGCCAGCAAACTCTATCAAAAAGGAATTTTTCAAATCAAACGATACACATACTACTTGTCATTGGAAAGGTGTGTCCTCTTATTATAATTTAGAGGTCAACGGAAAAGTAAACACGGATGCCGCTTGGTATTATCCTGAGACCTCAGAATTGGCCAAGGGAATTAAGGGGTATGTAGCTTTTTGGAAAGGGGTTAAAGTATCCTGAATTTAATGTGTTGGATAGAGTAATTGGCCTTCAAGAAAGCTTTCTGGCTTAAATTTGACCCAATTGCTTCTATCAAACTTTAGTCTATTTCCAATAAGCTTAAGCACCGTAAGGTTACTTCCTAATCCTAAATGGCTACTTCTTACTTCTATATTTTGATGAATATCAGACTCTATCGTTTCTAGGCACATCCTCCAAGGGACAATGCCATCTACTTTTGAAAATACCGCGGTAGTAGGTACAGGTGCAGGTAAAGGCAAGTTTGCTAATAAAGTAGTGTTAATGTTTTCAACTTTCTCTCCCCGATTAATTAAACTATACAACCAAGAAGCATTATTTGACTCCGATACACCACCAAAAGGAGAACCCAATGTGATGACTTGCCTAACCATATCGGGCCTTTCTTTTCCTATCTGTCTTGCATAAACGCCGCCTAAACTCCAACCTACCAGACTTATTTGTTGACCTGTTTGCTGATAGATTTCATCTATCCGATCATATAGAATTTCCAGATACTCCATCTTACCGTAATTCCTACCCAGTCCCCAGTCAAAAACCTGATAACCAGCATTTTTTATGTATTTCCTTAAAGCTTTGGTAGATTTCTCTGAACTCATGAATCCCGGCAAAACAACTACCGGATGACCATCGCCAATTCCCTTTTTAATGAAAAACTTCTTAATAGAAAAAGAGATTCCAGCTTCAAATAGAGCTCTGCCAGGTTCACTTATCAAACGGATAAGACCAGGACGTGAAACTTTTTGTTTAGACATGTTGATGATTACTAATAAGCTTAAGTGGTCTTCTTATACAACCGCAATAAACAAACTTTAATTACATTTTTTGCACAAATAATGCAAAAACAAACACCTAAGGTGTTTATAAATTTTTACATTTGGATCAAATGTTTGATTACATTAGCGTTAAGAAAAAGGGCTTCAGGGGCATAAGATGAATTAAAGTCTATTTTGAGCCATTCCTTTCATTAAGGCAAACATCAACAACACAAGTCAAGAAAAGTCTTTCATGAGCGAAAAGAAAAAAAGTCAGATTAAAGAAATTCTGAACGAACCTGTTTTTCAAAAAAAACTATCAAGGATTTCTGTGCAAGAGGGTTTAAGTCATGTACAAGCCAATATCAATGCAGAAACTTACCTAGATGAGCTTTTTACTGAGCATAATACCTCTGTAGGCATTGGTTTCATAGAAACTTTCCAATTCCTACTAAGTCAAGGCTACGATAAATCTATCGATGTGGATGCTGAGGAAATAAAACAACTCGCCAAGGTTATGCGAAAGCATCCCGTAGCCTTTGTACTTACTCATAAGTCCTATATAGATTTAATGGTGCTGTCCTTAGTTTTAGCGAGACATGGCCTGCCTATTCCCTATCTTTTTGCGGGTATTAACTTAGATCTATTTGCCTTAGGAAAAGTGCTTAGAAAAAATGGCATTATTTTCATTCGTCGTTCATTTAAGGACAATCTTATTTATAAAGCCACTTTAAGACATTTCATAACCACCCTGCTTAATAAGCAAGCACATTTCATGTGGGCCTTAGAGGGTACCCGTTCCAGAACGGGAAAACTTGTTTGGCCTCAAATGGGTATTCTTAAATACATTATGGAGGCAGACCAAGATGTAGCCAATAAAGTAAAATACGTACCTGTATCAATTGTCTTTGATCTGATTCCTGATGTCGCAGAAATGACAGAGGAAGGCAGGGGCAAGAAAAAGAAACCCGAGGATTTTAAATGGATGTTTAATTACATCCGGAAAATGTCTAAAAATAACCTTGGCAAAATTTCACTTAGAATAGGTACTCCGGCCAAATTGGGAAAAAGTACAGATTTTCACGTACCTGATGCCGAAAAAGCCCCAGATGAGAAGATTTTGGAAGAAGGTTCGGTATCCAAGCTGGCATTTGACCTTATTCACAAGATTAACAAGATCACGCCCATCACCACCGTTTCTCTTGTTTGTCTGTCACTCTTGAGCAAATTTGCTTTGAGTAAAAGAGGTGTAGAAAGCAGCGTTGCTAATCTTATGAACCTTATAGAAAGCCATAAAGTGGATGCTTTGGTGGACAGAGGGCAGTCTATTGGTAAGAGTGTTCAGGAGGCTTTAAATATGCTTACTGAAAATGGTATTTTACTGAGACATGGAGATAGTTTGCACACCAAATACATTGTAAACAGAGAGAAGTATATGCAAGCGATATACTATGCAAATATGTCTGTTCATCATTTTTACCACAGGGCATTTATTGAGCTTGCCCTACTAAAAATTGAGGTGGAACCTGTAGAAAACAGGCTTTTTGCTTTCTGGACAGAGATAATGAAACTTCGAGATTTCTTCAAATTTGAGTTTTTCTATTCTTCAAAAGAGGTATTTACCACAGAAATAGAGGCAGAATTAGGAAATATAAGAGCCGACTGGCAAACACACATTTTTGAGACAAAGTCCAATATTCCTACCCTAATAAAGGGCATGAAAATACTGGTAGCTCCAGTGATTTTAAATAATTACATAGAGGCTTATCAGGTCGTAGGTCATGGCCTCAGGTTATGGGATACTCAAGAAACCTTTGAGCCTAAAGAGTTTATAGAGCAATGCCTTTTCCTTGGAGAAGAAATGCATTGGTTAGGTCAAATAAAACGTGTAGAGGCCGTTTCAAAACCGTTCTTACAAAATGGTATTCGGCTAATCAATAATTTAGGACTTACACCTACTTTAAATTCCAAAAACGACGAGAAAATTGAGGAGTTCACTGTTCTAGCTGACGGTATTTCTACGGGAGTAAATAGGCTTCAATCGTTTACTTTAAATAAGTACGGCAAAACCAATTCATACGAAGTACCTCTAGAAAGAGATATTGTGCCGGGTTCTAAAACTGAAAGTGTTACACAGGATGTTTTGACCATGGAAAAAGGCCCTCATATAGGAGCATTTTTTGACCTCGACAGAACAATCATAGACGGATTCTCTGCCAAGAATTTTGTTAAATCAAGATTATTAAGTGGAAAATTCACTTCAAAAGAGCTTATAAGTCAGTTTTCTGGTGTGATGACCTATGCCACTGGTCAAGGAAACTTTGCGAGTTTAGCGGGTATAAGTGCTAAAGGTGTTAAAGGCATTGAAGAACGTGTTTTTCAGGAATTAGGAGAAGAAGTATACACTGAAAAATTAGCAGAAAACATCTTTCCAGAAGCTCGAGCCCTAGTCGCAGCACATTTTTCCATGGGGCATACCGTTGTCATTGTTTCAGCGGCTACGCCTTATCAGGTAGAACCTATTGCTAGAGACCTGGGTGTTGAAATAATTCGCTGTACTCGAATGGAAGTAGAAAAAGGTAAGTTCACAGGTAATTTAATAGAGCCTACTTGTTGGGGCGTTGGAAAAGCCCTTGCAGGAAAAGAACTTGCAGAAACCTACAAGTTAGATTTAACAAAAACGTACTTCTACACAGATAGTTTTGACGATTTACCTCTTTTAGATATTGTTGGAAAACCAAGGCCCGTAAATCCAGATAGTCGATTATCTGCTCTAGCTTTTCAAAATGATTGGCCGGTTTTAAGATTTACAGAAGATAATAAAAGTCAACTGACTAATCTATTAAGAACGGGTTTAGCAGGGGGAATACTCTTCCCTGCTGTCCTAAAAGGAGTCACTACTGGTCTTTCTACCCTATCTTGGGACGAAGGCCGCGATTCGCTCATGGCTTCTTTTGGTGATTTAGCCACTGCGGTGGCAGGAATTAAACTGGCCATTAAGGGAGAAGAAAACTTATGGACAAACAGGCCAGCCGTTTTCATTCTAAACCATCAAAGCAATGCCGACTTCATCATTGCCAGTAAATTGATTAGAAAGCAAGCTCGGGGTGTCGCAAAAATGGAACTTCAAAAAATTCCAATTATAGGCCAAATATTTTCCTTATCGGGCACTATATTTTTGGATAGAACGAACAAGGAAAAATCTATTGAAGCTCTAAAACCGGCTGTTGAAAGTCTCAAGAACGGAACTTCAATCATAATTTTCCCAGAAGGTACCAGAAGTAATGACTACGCACTCGGTCAGTTTAAGAAAGGGGCTTTTCACCTAGCCATGGAAGCAGGTGTACCAGTTATCCCCATTATTCTTAAAAATGCTCATGACGTAATGCCCAAAGGAAAAAACTTGTTTAACCCTACAATGGTGCAAGTGGTAGTGCTTCCTCCAATTCATTCACACGATTGGACCAAAGAAAACCTCGGGGAGAAAGTAGACGAGATTAGAGATAAATTCTTAGAAGTTTTGGATCAGGTAAATAGTGTGACTAATTAAAACACAAAAAAGGAAAATATATGTCATTAAAAATAGCAGTATTAGGAGGTGGATCATGGGGTACTACCATGGGTTCTGTAGTAGCTAGAAACTGTCCAACAACGCTTTGGGCTAGAGATTTAGCCTCTGTAAACGAAATTAATACTTCGCATACTAATAGTAAATACCTGAAAGGACTCCCCCTAAATAAGAATCTCAAGGCTAATAATGATTTATCTGAAACCGTAAGCCATGCAGACGTCATTATCATGGCTATTCCTTGTCAAAACTACAGAAGCGTCTTGATGGAAGTTAAGGCCTGTATTAGGCCCTGGGTGCCCGTTATTAGTTTATCCAAAGGTTTAGAAAAAGGCAGCTGCCTTAGAATGACCGAGATTATAAAGGAAATTTTGCCTGAACATCCTGTGGGAGTACTCACAGGCCCAAACTTGGCAAAAGAAATCCTCAAGGGCCAAGCCGCGGCAGCTGTTTTAGCCATGGTTGATAATAACATTGCAACTGCACTTCAGAAAATTTTCCGCTCCGGACTGTTTAGAGTTTATACCAATGATGATGTAATTGGCTGCGAGCTAGCTGGTGCATTAAAAAATGTTATAGCCATAGCTGCTGGAATGGGTGATGGTGCCGGTGCGGGAGATAATACACGTGCTACAGTTATTACAAGAGGGTTAGCAGAACTCACCAGATTGGGTGTAGCTCTAGGCGGGAAGGCCCCAACTTTTGCTGGTCTGGCGGGTATGGGAGATTTATTAGCTACTTGTATAAGTCCCTTAAGTAGAAATAGACAAGTAGGTCTTCAGTTAGGTGCTGGAAAACCATTGGATCAGATCATAGAAGAAATGTCTATGGTGGCAGAGGGCGTCAAAACTAGCGGTGTAGTCATAGAATTAGCTAAGAAGTATAACATTGATATGCCTATAGCCACACAGGTTTACAAAGTCATTCAAAATGAATGTACTGTAAATGATGCCTTCAGAGGTTTAATAAAAAGAGAGATTGGGGCAGAATCTGACCCCGGCTAAAACCATACTTCAAATCTGTAACTTTTCTGTAACCGCTCTATTATAATTTTGCACTCATACTTCAACAATGAGTTCAATTTTAAATAATAGAAAAATGGAAAACAATATAGAAAATAAGGCAACAGAAGTTCAAACAGTAGCTACTACAGCCCCAGTTAAGAAATCAACTTCGGTAAAAACTACTCAAGCGAAAAAGCCACGAGTAAAGCAAGTAGTGGCAACAACTCCTGTGGTATTGGCTACTAAAGCTACACCATCTGTAGTTAGTGAAGTAAAAGAGACTTCAAACGAAATTAAGGCGGTAGTATCATCTACAGTAAAAGACATCAGCAAAAAAGCAGATTTCTCTAAAAATGTAGATAAGGTTAAAACTTCTGTAAAGACACTTAACGAGCAAATAGTAGCATCTACTTCAAGCATATTTGAGGAAGTTATAGAAATGAACAAAGAAATAGCCGACATCGCAGTAAAAAGCGTAAAGGAAATGGCTTCAAACTTTGATATGGACCAAGAGGTAGAAAAAATCAAAGCTTCAGCAGTTGAGTTAAACGAAAAGGTAGTTAACAGAGCTAAAGAATTAAATTCTCAAGTGCTTGCTAAAGCTGAGGAGCTTAAGAGCACTACTGCTAAACTAGCTAATGACATGCTTGAAAATGTAAGATTAAATGAGCGTATTACTAATGCGAAAGATGCGGTATTGAACTCTAACAAGTATGCGATGGAAGCAGCTAATAACACCATTGACAATGTAGAGAAGAATGCTACAGAGTGGCAGAGAATTGGCGAAAAAGCAGTTAAAAGAAGCTTCAAATTAGCTTCTAAGCAGCAGGAATTAGTTTTTGATACTTTAGAAGAAGTTAAGTCTCAAGTATTATTGACTAGAAAAAACATAAAGAGTTTATTCAACTCTAAGGAAGCATAAGCATTACACTTCATCGACGCATAAAACAAGAAAAGGGACCCTCGGGTCCCTTTCTTTTTGAAATAACATTGGTTCAAAATCACTTTCTGGTATCCAGCATTTTAGAAATAAGCTTAGCCAATCGCATAGCTTGATCTAATTCTCCGTCAATTTTAAGCCGTCCTTGAATAAAGGCCGTTTGAACATCCAGTTCCCCATTTGATATTTTCATCAAATGCTCATCCGAAATAATAAATGTGGCATCTACCCCTTCTGTACTTTCTTCTCTCACTTCGGCAGGATATTTACTGATATCCACAGTCCAGTTGGCCACCATATCTCCTTTTACCACAAACTGAAAAACGCCGCTCTTTTCCTTTCCATTATCTGGAAGAGCTTTTAAGAATTTGCCTAATTCTAAGAACAATTTATTTGAAACTGGCTTACGAGGTTTCCTTGTTTTCTTAGCTGTTTTTTTCTTCTCTTTAGCCAATACTGCAGCCTCTAATTCATTTGCAGACTCCCAGATATACCTAGTAAACATATCCAAATCAGGCATAGAGTTGGTGTCAGAGAATGGGCTTATTGTAATATGATTATCATAACTTAATATGGTTATGATAAGCCCCATTCCGTCAATTACAGGAGCAGAACCCATGACAGTAAGCAGCTTATGCCCATTTACGTAAAGCGGCATTGGTGGGCCAGGCACATTGGTTATGGCCACATTGAATACAGGGTTCAGCATTTCAGAAACATGAAACCTAGAATATAATCTGGCCGCATTGTTTGCTATCCCAAAAGGTATGGCCTCGGCCATTTTTGCCAAGGATTTGGCTCCCATGGCTCCTTGATACGTTTTACCTCTATTGGTATTCTCTTGAATAGTTTCTAACCTCTCTAAAGGATCAGCAATATTTGTAGCTATCTGAACCAGCATAGCAGAAATCTGATTATCCACACCTGGTGATTTATCATCCTTTGCTCGGGTAGATATAGGTACCATGGCCACTAAAGGTTTACTAGGCAGCTTACCTTTTTCATCTAAATAGCGTCTTAGTGCACCAGAGCAAATGGCTAAGAGCACATCATTAACGGTGGCTCCCATAATCTTTTTAAGATTGAGCACACGCTCTAAGGAAAGAATAGCAGTGTTCCACTTTTTTCGAGCAGATATGGTTCCGTTAAGGGGGGTGTTGGGAGCGGTAAATGGAGCTGTAGGCAACTCACTTTTCTGCATTCTTGTTAAAAATCCTGCTTTTACTGTTGCTTTTAAGGCCTCCGAAGCCAGTTTTGGCAATTTAAGAGGATTCTTAGCAAAACTCAGAGCACTATTAAACGCTAAACTAAATTCATTTGGTATTGGCTTAGGTTTCCATGGCTTGGGCTCTGGAATATCCTTTTTGTCTGGAGTGAAATCTAGAAACAAACTCATAAGGCCAGCACCACCTACTCCGTCTATGGCCACATGGTGCATCTTGGTAATAATTGCTACAGACCCTTTAGGTACTTGTGGCAATTCCTCTAGTCCCTCTACAAATTTAATTTCCCAAAGAGGCCTGTTGTGATCTAATGCTTGTGAAAAAAAATGGGAAGCCATTTCTCTTAACTCACGCCATCCTCCAGGTTTTGGTAAAGCCGTCCTTGTTATGTGCAAATTGACGTCGAAATTGGGATCATCTACCCAATACGGGTAATCAATCTTTAGAGGAGCATACATCAGTTTTTGTCTAAGCTTAGCAAATTGATGTATCCTAGAGTGAAGCGTAGCTTTAAATGTTTCAAAATCAAGTGAGCCCTCAATGACCAAAACTGAACCAATGTTCATAGGGCTCGTAGGCGTATCTGTATATAAAAAGGTGGCATCCATTCCAGAAATTGGTTCTAAATTTTCCGGAGTCAGCATCTTCGTGATTTTATCTAACATTTAGCGTTTGTTTGGTTTTTTAGCTAGTTTAGGACAAAGTTTATTCGATAGGATTATTTATACCTATTCTCAAATATATCCAAAATGGCAAATAAAAAGGAAGAGACGGCTTCTTTTGTTTTAAGACTCTCACAAAAAATATACAATTCGGAAAATGGCGACGCTAAACTGCAGTGGAGAGGTAACATAAGACACGTACAATCTGGAGAAGAAAAACGCTTTGCCAGCTATGAAGGTGCCACAAAGTTTGTCCAATCTAAACTGTCGGATATAACCATGGCAGCCATAGAAGACAAACCGGAAGAAGATCAAAAAGGAATTCTCTCCCAGAGCTTTGACTTTTGGAAAAAGATGGCATTAAACGCCCCAAAGATTGTCATGGATTCTATAAAAGATCCTAAAAAACAAGCAGAACAAATTCAAGAACAAATCCAACAGCAGATTACGCAATTTAACGAGTCCATTTCTCAGAAGTTTGAGGACAAATTTGGCAACAAATTAGAGTTGGATAATTGGTCTTTAGCCTCCAAAGCAGATAAAAATGAAATTTTAGAAGCCATCACCAAGCTTTCAAACAAAGTAGATGGCCTTTCTAAGAAAGTAGCAGCTCTTGATTCAAAAAATATGAATAGCTAAATGCAATCCGACCTGGACATGATTTTGGCGAAAGCAGAAAAGGCTTCACTAAGGGTTTATACCTTAGGGCGTTTTGAAGTATGGAGAGATGGAGAGAAACTGAGTGCCAAAGTCTTTGGGAGAGATAAGTCTTTACAGCTTTTCCAATTCTTCCTGATGGCAAGAAATAAAAAGGCCACGCATAAAGAGCAAATAGTGGATAAACTTTGGGAAGATGATATTGACGAAGCTGGCTTTAAAGTAGCCCTGCATGGTGTAAATAAGGCCTTAGAACCTGATAGGAAAAGTCATGCAGAAACAAAATATTTTCACAGGGTAGGTCAGACGTACCAGTTGGATTCTGAAGATTTAATGGTGGACGCATTTGTTTTTGAAGCCCTTATGTCTCTAGCTAATCATCATTTTGTAGAAAACCCAAAGTTTGCTATTGAAGTTTATAGAAAGGCTGTAAGTATACATAAGGGTACTTTTTTGCCGAATAGAGTTTATGAGGATTGGAGCTCGGAAGAACGAGAGAGACTCCAACTCATGTTTCTAAGTGGTTTAATGGCTTTAGCTGAACTTCTTGTAGAAGAAAACCCTATCGAGTGTATCCAGCATTGTCAAGAGGCACTCCTAGTGGACATAGCCTGGGAGGATGCTTACAGGATTCAGATGCAAGCATATGGTAATAAAGGAAACCGCCCTATGGCCATAAAGACTTATAAGGCTTGTGAAAAGGTTCTAGCAGAAGAGTTCGGCATTAAGCCTCTTCCTGAGACAAAAAAAATCTACAACGAAGTATTGGAACGAGCCTAATTAGGGCTTGTAACTATTCTGTAACCTCTCCATCTTAAATTTGCATATCATTTAATTAAAAAAAGTCATTGAAATGGAAGATAATAATATAACAAGCCCAGAAGTTAAGAAAGTCGCCAAAGCAGCTCCTAAAAAAACAACTACTAGAAAACCTGCAGCCAAGAAAGCTACCGTTACCGCAACTAAGCCTGCCGCCAAAAAAGTAGCTGCTCCAAAAGTAGCCAAATCTGCTCCTGTAGCAGCTAAGAAAGAGATATTAGCAGAGAATACTAAGTCGGTAAGAGGAATGGCCGTGGACGGAATAAAGAAAGCATTTGCCACAGGTAAAGTAGCTAGCGGAATTGTGAAAGCAGCAGGGGGGATAATCCTTGATTCTTCTATTGAGTCTACTAAGGCAATTGCGGGAATATATAAGAAAGCGGGTAAGAAAGTTGTTGATCTAGGTAAGAACGCGATTGGCGAAACCGTTATGGTTGCCATGAAAAATCAACAAAAAGTGGTAAAAACATCAAAGAAAGCACTTAAGGATACAGTAGAAACAATTAAGGATGCTGATTTGATTTCTAACCCATTGAAGAGAAAGAAATAGGTTTTAGAGATTTTATAGGTTGAATAAATATCAGAGGGCTTTGCATGAAAATTTGCGAGGCTTTTCTGTTTAAAAGAATCTGTAAAGGATTGGTCAAAATTCAATATTTTTGCAAGCAAACCCATTAAATAATAAATCATGCTCACTTCATCCGACGGATTTAAATTACATATTAAAAATTGGCTCATAAGCGATGCCAAAGCTTCCCTCCTTTTAGTTCATGGACTAGGTGAACATAGTGCACGTTATGAACATGTGGCTAAAGCCCTAAATGCAATCGGTGTTAATGTGTATAGCTTTGACTTAAAAGGTCATGGTTTGTCTGAAGGGCCAAGAGCTTTCATTAGAGATATCTCTGAATACAGAGCAGACTTAGAAACCATTTACCAACAAACACCAAAGAACCTCCCACTTTTTATGCTCGGGCATAGTATGGGCGGGCTTATTTTGACAGACTTCCTTCTGGAATCACCCAAAACAGACTTAAAAGGTGTAATATTGACCAGTCCTGCTTTAGAGCCAGGGGAAGATATAAATGCTTTTAAAAAGGTTTTAATTAAAATCCTCAACTGGATTTCACCAAATATCAGGACGGTCAAACTAGACCCTAACAGCATTTCGAGAGATAAAGTCGAGGTAGAAAAATACATCAAAGATCCACTCATTTTCCATGAAGCTGGAAAGGCGGGTATGGGAGCGGCTTTGTTAAATGCCATGGGCACTGTAAAGCCTAAGTTTAATGCATTTAACTATCCCGTATTAATCATGCACGGAGGTGCAGATAAGATCACGAATCCCGTGGGTTCAAAATTGCTTTATACCCAAAGCCGAAGTAAAGACAAGGAAATTAAAATTTGGGACGACGCCTTTCACGAAATTTTTAACGAAACTAATAAATCAGAGGTTATAGGTCATATGACTTCTTGGCTCGCTGCCCGAATATAGCTCTTAAACATATCTATGAATCAAAATATCAAAAAGCCGAGTTTCCTCCTGCATATCACCGAGGTTTTCAGGGCCATTTTTCAAGCTATTAAAGCTTGGTTCTTTATGAGAACCTATGCTTATCAAAACATAGGCAAGGGTCAAATAGTCATGGTAGTTCCAGGCCTGATGGGCACTGACTTATCTACCAAAATGCTCCGAAGCTTTCTAAACAAAATGGGTTTTCGGACTTTTGGCTGGGAAATGGGAAGAAACAAAGGTCGTTTTGCTGATTTGCCGAGACTCATAGAAAAAATTAAAAATCTACATGAAGGCTCTGGGCAAAAAATTGTACTTATCGGATGGAGCATGGGTGGGATTTTCGCTAGAGAAGTTTCAAAGCAAATCCCTCAGGCCATCAAACAGCTCATTACTATGGGCAGCCCCTTCGGAAATATCCATGCCCCCAATAACGCTAAATGGGTTTTCGACTTGCTTAATCCAGAGAGAAAAGTAATGCCCGAATTTGAGAACCAAATTCATCAACCAGCCAATGTGCCTACATTAGCCATTTACTCAATATCTGATGGCATAGTACCTTGGGAAGCTTGTATAGAACCTTTAGAAGACGATCTTCACCAAAACAAAGAAGTAGAAAGCAGCCACTTTGGTATGGGAACGAATAAAGAGGTTTTCAAGGTGGTTTTGGAGCGATTGAAGGGTTAAGTGCGATTAATTATGGGCTCGCTAATCTTTGTTTTAAAAGCATTTAACTTTTTAGCCAATCCTCCTATATGCCCAAAAAAGCTTTAGACTCTCAGCCTCTGCCCTGATACATAAAAAACCTCATCACAGATTTCACCGTAATGAGGTTACGACTTACTAAAGCTTTCCTTATTTCTTTGCTAAATCTGGATCAAGTAAATCATAAAACTGATTTAACTTAGGCATCAATACGATACGTGTTCTTCTATTTAGTGCCATATTCTGAGCATTGTTATTCGGTGCCAACGAGTTGTACTCGCCTCTACCTGCCGATATAAGTCTGTTTGGATCCACACCGTATTTTTGTTGTAAAACTCGAACTACCGCAGTAGACCTTTTAGTACTCAATTCCCAGTTATCTTCAATAGTACCAGAGATAGGATTATTATCTGTATAACCTTCCACCATCACTTCTAAGTCTGGTCTAGACTTGATAACTTTTGCAATCTTGCCTAACACTTCAGTTGCTCTTGGAGTAAGTTTATAGCTACCAGAGCTGTACATCATGGCATCGGAAAGGTTTATCATCACGACCGTTTTATCTACTTTGATGTCTATGTCTTTATCGTTCAAATCTAAACCAATGCTACTTTTTAGATTCACCGCCAATGCAAGGTTAATAGAGTCCATTTTTGTTCTAGCGGCAAGGAGTAATCTGATGTACTTGTCTTTCTCATTCATTTGAGTCAGCGTCTTGTCAATATTGCTATTAGCTGCTGCCGAAAGCACTGTTAAACCTTCTACCTGCATCACTTGCTGGTCTCTATTCTTCTGTAAATCTGTGATTTGCTTTCTTAAATCCTCTAGCTGCTCTTCCCTCAACTTTGTAGTAGTAGAAACCGACATATTAGCTGCACTCAAATCACTTTTCAATTTTTGAATATCCTGCTTAGAAGTTAGCAAATCGTCACTACACTTCTGAAGTGATTCGCCCGCGGTTTTCCATTTAGACTGACTGTCTACATATTTTTTCTTACTCACACATGACCCAAAAGCTCCTACGAATAATAGGGAAACCAAAATCCACTTTACACTTTTCATTTTACTATTTCTTTTTTTTTGATTGTTATAAAAATCAAAAACTTAATAGCATTTAATTATGCTACCTTCTCTTTGACGGAACAAAGTAATGGCGGAGTTCTTTATTAAAACTTAAGCCTAGCTTAAAAAAAGCTTAAATTTTAAATTCAATGATAAATCTATTCAGGAGGGCCGTTGGGGCTTGATAAGAAAGCTCGGCCGAGTGAAATTGTAAAATGCGTTTGGTGATCCTTAAACCTAGTCCATACCCATTTACCTTGGTAGAATTCCCCCCTCTCACAAAAGAACCGAAAAGCTTTGCTTCTTCGCTCTTGGAGATGGTTTGCCCCTTATTTTCTATAAAAACCTGCAAGTCATTTTCGTCTTCAGAAACAATCTTTACAGTAATAGATTTATCTGAAGCATATTGAAAAGCGTTCTTAATGAGGTTATTAATGGCTATTTGTAGCAAGGCTTTTAAGCCCATTACCTCCATATCATAATTGCCGTCTTTGGTTTCAGCGATTTCAAATTTTAAGTCACAATTTGAATCCATTTTTTTCATTTCCTCAAAGGCCATGAAAATCAATTCATCTACCCTGACTTTTTCAAAACCCCTACCCTTTTCCCATTTTTCTAATCTGGATAATAGAAGTAAGGTATCTATCAAGTCGGACATTTGATGCACCTCATTCTTAATGTTCTTCAAATAATCCAGAACTTCGGGTGGGTGAGTATAATTTTGCATCATGCCTTCAAGCTGGAAAGCGATTCTGGTCAATGGTGTTTTAAGTTCATGAGAGGCATTTGCATTAAATTCTTTCTGAGATTCAAATGCTCCATCTATCCTTTCAATCATGCTATTGAAAGAATTAGCTAAGGCTTCAATCTCATCATATTTATGATTGCTAGATATGCGATGATTTAATTTATTAGCTGAGATATTTACTATCTGAGATTTGAAATTTTCTAAAGGAACTAGAAAGTTCTTTATTAAAAGCAAGGTGGTCACCCAAACAAAGGCACTTCCTATTAGAAATGTAGCAGAGATGATGTAAAAAAGGTAAGTGAGTTTTCGCCGGCCATATTTATCAGTCGCAGAAGTTATCACGAAATAATCTCGCTGTTCAAAATCATAGTACATTCCCACCACTTCCTTCTCCTGCACTACTCGGTAGAAAAAGCCCTCTTTTTTCAAGAGTTCAAGATCTGCATTGTCCCACTGAATTTCGGTATCATCTAAACTGCTGTATATAAGCTTAAAATCATCATCAAACACAATAGTTTTTTCATCTAAAAGTCTATAGATCGTATTTTTGTCAATCAATTTTAATAATTGATAATCCACTTCTTTGACATCTAACAATAGCCTTGCTGTGGTTAAAGCCTTGTCTTGAAGTCGCTTTATGAATTCTGTTTTTCTATACTGGGCAGAAGTAGTATAAATGAGTATACAGGCTAAAGCAAAAAATGCCGAAAAAACGGTGGCAGCACCAATCGATATTCTCCTTCTTAATGTCATTTATTCCTCTGCTGTTAGATAGTAACCGAAACCTGGTTTGGTATGTATTAGTTTTTCAGAAAATCCTTTATCAATTTTTTTTCGAAGAAAGTTTATATAAACCTCGATGGTATTTAGGCTCGTTTCAAAATGAATATCCCAAATTTGCTCTGCAATTGTTTGTTTAGATACTACACGACCTTTTGCTTTGGCAAGGAAAACCAAAAGTTGGTATTCCTTTTTTGTTAGCTCAATGATGGTGTCCGCCCTTTTAACCACCATATCTGTTTGATTGATTTCTAAGTCACCAACAGACAACAGCTCCACATGTACTTTTTCATTATTTCCTCGTCTTAAAATAGAGTTTATCCGAAGGAGAAGTTCTTCAAAATGAAAAGGCTTTACCAGATAATCATCTGCTCCTAAATTAAAAGCGTCCTTTTTGTCTTCAATGTCGCCATAAGCGGAAAGTATAATTACTGGTGTGGAAATACCTTCTTTCCTCAGCCGCTTACAAACTTCCAAACCATTTAACCCAGGTACATTTATATCTAAGAGGAGAACGTCATATTGGCTCTGACGAATCTGCCGAAAAAGTAATTCTCCGTCAAAGACAACCTCACATTTTATTCCTCGTGAATTTAAAAAGCTCTTTACCTCTTTCACCAGGATTTTATCGTCCTCTAACAGCAGGGCATTTATTTCATTCATCGGTGTCTTATCATCAATTTATTCAAACGACATGAATCAAAGTAAATACTTTATTATTAGACAATCACACATCTCAGAGAAGATAAGTAAGAGATTTTATTAAGCAAAAGCTCCTTACGTATTTCAGGCAAAAAAAGAACTTAAAAAAGTAATTCCTTTTCAGTACGCTATCTCTGGGCTCTATTTCACCTCTCTTTGCTCCACTCCATCATATGCACTTAGCGGCCTTATGAGTTTGTTAGAGGCGTTTTGTTCTAGTATATGAGCTGTCCAACCAGCTATTCTACTCATCACGAAAATGGGTGTGAACATTTCTATTTCAAAACCCATCATGTAATAGGCTGGTCCTGCTGGGAAATCTAAGTTTGGATAAATACCTTTTTCTCTTACCATGGTTTCTTCCAGCACTGCCGATGTTTCCATCAAAGCTTGATTGTGGGTAAACTCAGCTGTTTTTAGAGCATACTTTTTCATGGTAGGGACACGGCTGTCTCCGCTTCTGTATACTCTGTGGCCAAAACCCATTATTTTCTTTTTGTTCGCCAAGGCGTCCAACATCCAAGCCTCTGCATGTTCTTTAGTACCTACTTCTCTAAGCATATGCATGACCTGTTCGTTAGCACCTCCATGAAGTGGCCCTTTGAGTGCACCAATAGCACCTGTAACTGCACTGTAAATGTCAGAAGTAGTACTCGTTATCACTCTTCCTGTAAATGTAGAAGCATTGAAACTATGCTCTGCGTATAAGATTAAGGATACATCAAAAGCTTTGATAACCTCCTTTGGCGGTACTTTCCCAAAACACATATGAAAGAAATTCTCTGAGAATTCCATGTTAGGGTCGGCAGGAATAAAATCCTTGCCTATTTTATGTCTGTAGCTAGCGGCAATTATCGCAGGAATCTTAGCCAGTAAACTAGTATACTTGTCCATATTAGCCTCTCTAGAGCTATCCCAGATACGCTCGTCCTCACAGCCCAAAATACTTACTCCTGTCCTCAATGAATCCATTGGGTGAGCATTTTTAGGAAGTAAACTTAGGCCTTGAAGCAACTCAGGTGATAATTGTCTCTGAGATTTTTCAATGGCTATAAAGGCAGCTCTTTCCTTCTCATTTGGCAAATCCTCATTCACTAAAAGAAATGCCACATCTTCAAAGCTTTTTCGTTCGCATAAGTCTTGCACAGCATAGCCTCTGTAAGTCAAAGAATTGGTTTCAGGCATTACTTTAGAGATTGACGTAGTATCTACAGTCACCCCTGCTAGGCCTTTATAAATTATTGGTTCTTTGTTCATTGTTACTATTATTTATTGATGACTTTAAAAGTGTATTCTTAAGATTTCTGAAGTTTATTTTTCTCTGTATATAGCTATTCTTGAGAAAAGGCTATCTCAGTTAATTCCAAATCAGGAAGGCAAAAAATATGTAATTTAGTCTAGCTTAAAGTTGTAGATATCCTTATCAAACGCGTTATAGTCTTCATACTTCAATACTTCATAAAGTCGCTTACGCGTTTGCATATTCCCAAGCAAAGGCTCTTGTGTCCCTGCTTCTTTGATCACTTTTAGTCCATCTTCTACCGCCTTCATAGCTAGACGCTGCGTAGTCACTGGATAAAGAACCATATTGACACCCAAGTCTGTTAACTGCCTTGTAGTCAAAAGTTTTGATTTACCAAACTCCGTCATATTTGCCAGAATAGGCACAGAAATAGCTTCTCGCATTTTAGCAAAATCAGCCTCTGTATACATTGCCTCTGGAAAGATCATATCTGCACCAGCATCTACATAAGCTTTGGCCCTATCAATGGTTTTTTCTAAACCCTCAGATGCTCTGGCATCCGTGCGTGCCATCACTACAAAGTTGGGGTCTGCTTTGGCCTTTGCAGCTGTTTGAATTTTTTGAACCATCTCAGAAACAGGTACTATGGTTTTATTGTCTAAGTGTCCACAGCGTTTGGGATTTACCTGATCTTCTAAATGGCAACCTGATAATCCAGCATGTTCAATTTCATGAATACAGCGAGCCACGTTCATCGTTTCGCCAAAACCCGTATCAATATCCATAATAGTAGGCAATGAAGTTCTTCGTGCAATTTGGGAAGCAAACATGGCCACTTCTGTCATGGTAGTAAAACCAATGTCTGGCAGACCCATGGAATTAGCCATTACCGCTCCTGAGACGTAAACGCCATCAAAACCCTGCTGCTCTATAAGCATAGCCACCATGGCATTATAAGCTCCGGGAAATTGTAATAGCCTTCCAGATTTTAAATCTGCTGCCAGTTTAGCTCGTTTTTCTACCGCCGGTGTTTGGTTAGTTATCATTCGAAAATTCCTTTTTTAATTGATGCTACCACATATCCTTGAGGAGCCAAAACATTTAGTTCTGCAACCTCATTTGCCGTCAAATTCTTTATATTTTCGGCCAGTTTTATAAAACGATTTCTTTCGTCTTTAGAAATAATATCTTCCGTGAGCATATCAAACTTCTTAACATAATTAGCTCTTAAAAAAGGAATGGCACCTGCTGGGTGAGCATTGGCTCTTTCCAACTCATCTGCTATCACACCTCCATTCTTCATAGTAATGAGTACTCTACCTCCAAAAGCCTTTTTATCTGGGTCTTTGTCGTGATAGAGCTTTGTCCATTTTTCCTTTTCTACAGTCGTCACTTTATGCCAAATAGAAACCGTTTCTAGCCTATTAGCTCTCTCCGGTGAGTACGATTTTTCATGATGCCAAAACCCATCTTCTAAAGCCACCGTGAAAATGTACATGATGCTATGGTCCAATGTCTCCCTCGTACTCTTAGGATCCATTTTCTGCGGGTCCCCAGAACCTGTTCCTATCACGTAATGAGTATGATGTGAAGTCTCTATCAAAATGCTCTCTATTTGAGAAAAGTCTGAAATCTTCTCTCTCATCCTGAAAGCTAAATCTATTAAAGCCTGTGATTGATATTCGGCAGAATGCTCTTTGGTGTAAGTCTCTAAAATAGCTTTCTTTTCTTCACCAATAGCTGGCAAAGGAACAGTATAGTTGGCCTCTGGCCCGTCCAAAATCCATGCGATTACAGAATCTTCGCCTTCATAAATCGGAGATGGACTCTTCTCGCCTCTCATGGCTCTGTCTACAGCTTCAATGGCTAGTTTGGCTCCATGTGCAGGCACGTAGGCTTTCCAACTTGATATTTCGCCTTTCCTAGACTGACGTGTACTTACACTTACATGAAGAGCTTGTTGAATAGCCTGATACGTTGTTTCTGTATCTAATTCCAATAAAGCACAAATACCGGCCGCTTGTGCAGGACAAAGGTGTGCTACGTGGTCAATTTTATGCTCATGCAGACAAATTCCTTTTACCAGATTTACATGTACCTCATAAGAAGCCACAATACCACGAAGCAGGTCATTGCCACCTAAACCTAACTGCTGTGCCACGGCCAAAACCGCAGGAATGCTATCGCCTGGGTGCGAGTAATCTGCTGCCAAATACGTGTCATGATAATCTAACTCTCTAACGGCAACACAATTTGCCCAAGCTGCCCATTCCGCATGAACTTTAATATTAAATGGCAAACCAAAAATACTCGCTCCTTTGTTACTTCTACCGTGGGCTAATGCCTGAGCTCTAGCATTAATGATAGGCTCTCTATTTAATGAGGCCACGGCCACAGAGGCATTGTCTATTATTCTATTGATAACCATACCGGTAACTTCGTCGCCAATTGGCGTATTGTCTGTTACCATTGCAGCTAATTTCCAAGCTAGCTGGTCTTCCTTTTTTAGATTACTTTTTGACGGGTAAACCTTAACTTGATGGTTTATCATTTGTATTATTTGTTGATTTAATTGTGAAGTTTTGCAAGATAAAACCTTAAATCTCAAATTCTAAATTATTCGACCCAATTTGGCACCTTAAGAAAAAGCTAGAGACCTTTTCAACATGAAACAGTTTTACGGAATTCTGATACCTTTTCTTTTCTTATTTCTTCAATCTTGCCAAAAGCCTATCCCGAAACACCGAATTATCGTTTCGACAGATATCGGAGGGAGTGATCCCGATGACTATCAATCCTTGGTACATCTTTTTCTTTATGCAGATACCTTAGAAGTTGTAGGACTTGTTTCTTCGCCACCTCATCAAGGCCGTAGAGAACATATCTTAGAAACTATTGCCGTCTATGAAAAAGATTTTCGGAAATTGAGTGAACAATCAGACCATTATCCATCACCTGAGTATTTGAGAACAATTTCTGTTCAAGGGGCAATTGAACCTCAAAAGGCTGTTTTGCCTAAGTCGCTCATAAGTGAAGGTGCTCAATTAATTATTAACGAGGCTAAAAAGAACGACATCCGTCCCCTGCATATTCTGATATGGGGTTCTATTACAGATTTGGCTCAAGCACTTCATAAAGCACCCGAAATCAAATCAAAAGTTAGAGCATATTATATAGGTTCTTGGAATACGGTACAGGATTCCCTGGCCAGAGATTATGTTTATAGTGAACATCCTGATTTATGGCTCATTGAGAATAACTCCACTTTTAGAGGCATGTATATGGGTGGTTACCAAGAAGGTGATTATGACAACGAAAACTTTGTAAGATCTGCGATAAAGTCATTCGGAGCAATGGGCGATTTTTTCTATCACAAAAAAGTTGACATTAAAATGGGCGATACTCCTTCCGTTTTGTATTTGCTAAATGGCGATCCTTCTAATCCTGAGTCCGAAAGTTGGGGAGGCAGATTTCAAAGAACCACTCATGGCCCTAATTATTGGACAGACTTAAGAGACTCCTCTTTAATTGAAAATGGCCAGTTCGGTGCTAAAACCGTTAATAAATGGAGAAAACAATATTTAGATGATTGGAGAAGAAGAATGGAGCATTTAAAATAAATTATGTCTAGAAAACTAAAATTTTACTCATGAGTACAATATCACAAAAATGTGATTACAAAAGGAGAATAAACCTATCACAACGCTAGAGTCCAAGTATATGAACATTTTCAAGGATTATAAAAGCAACTTATTCCTCAACCTGATCTTGGTGTACATTATTTGGGGAAGTACCTATATGGGAGTTAAAATTGGCTTAACAGACCTAAAACCCCTCTTACTGACTGGGATGCGTTTTATAATTGGAGGATTATTTCTTCTCATTATATCCTTACTAATTAATGGTATACCAAATAAACTAGAGGCCAAAGGAAGTATATTCCTGGGATCCTTGTTATCTGGGTTTGGTACGAGTGCTTTAGCTTATGCCATTCAGTTTTTGCCAACAGGCTTGGTAGCATTGGTGGCCGCTTTATTACCTATCTGGGTATTTCTACTCGATTACTTCTTTTTCAGTAAAACTAAACCTTCAAAACTGTCAATGACGGGCATGGGAATTGGTTCCCTAGGTGTTTTGTTTCTCTTTAACCCTTTCGGTATGGAAGGTGGTGTGAATTCGTCAGATGTAGTGCCAATATTGATAGTCTTTGCGAGTTCCTCTGTATGGGCTTATGCGTCCCTTTTGAGTCTGCAAACCAAACAGTTAAAGGGAATAGAAGGTCTTAGTGTACAAATGGTTACTGGAGGTACTCTAGCCTTGACTGCTTCATTTTTCCTAGAGGAGAACCAAATTCAGTCCATACAAAACATGCATCGTGAGAGCATTTTAGCCCTTGCCTATTTGATATTAATTGGTTCTTTTATAGGGTACTCTGCCTTTCTTTGGTTAATCAGTAACGCCCCTCCCATTGTTACCTCTACCTACGCTTTTGTAAACCCAGTGGTCGCTATCATTATTGGATATTATTTAGCCAATGAGGTTTTGAATTCTACCTCCATTACGGCAAGTATACTTATCATTTTGGGTGTGGTGTTTATGACTTTAGGAAGAAAAAAGAAGCCGAAAGGGCCAACAGTTGATTGAATAAAAAGCTTTTCAGCTGTCTTTATGAAATACTTTAGCAAGATCTAAAAGCTAGACTAAACGCTGTCAACTTATAATGACCCTTAGAACAAGCTGTATTGGAAATCTTGTATGTCTACGAGGCATTATTTGAACTATTTCAATGAATTCCTAAAGTATCGAAACGAGTTGCCGATTTCCTTATGTCCACGATGGTCTGTGTTCTATGAGTAACTGAGATTCCCTAAATGCTATTTGTAATTAGCCCTTTGGTCTATATTTAGATCTAGTTCATTTTTGTAGAACATTAAAAGCCCTAGTTTTGTGGTAATTGCTATTATAGCATGTTAGATAATTTAGAAATGAACCCTAAATACCCGAGAATGATACCCAGACGGGAATTAAGAGAATCCGTATTGCAATGTTGTTTAGATAACATTAAAGATGACAGTAAAAGAGAATGGTTTCAAAAAAGGTTTGAAACCTTGAATGACCAACATTCTTTCTTCCTCTCCTTCGGGATGGTAAACCGAAAGTTTGAAGAGTCGCAAATAACGATGACTTCAGCATTGCAAAATCAGCTAAAGTCTATCAATTCCGCTTTCTCCATTGATTCTTGGACACTTGTTGAATTTTGTCGTTTGGCATTTTTACTTTTTCTTGAAACTGAAAATCGTAAAGACAAAATCATAAAATTATTATCTTCTGCTGACAGAAAAGAGCAAGTCCTTCTCTACAAGTCATTTCAGTTTTTAGCCAATGCTGCTGAATTCCAGCTAAGCGTTATAGATGGTATCAGAACTAACATGATTGACGTTTTCGATGCGATAGCTCTTGAAGACGTATATCCTTTTAAATATTTTGGTGAAGACTCATGGAATCACATGGTTCTGAAGGCAATTTTCATGGAAAGGCCTTTATATAAGATTTTAGGACTTGATGAAAGAAGTAACTCAAAATTGGCAGGAATACTACAAGATTTTGCCCATGAGCGTTGGGCCGCTGGACGGGCTGTCACTCCAGAATTGTGGCGATTGATGAGCGGATTTCTGAATGACAGTATCATTAAAGATTTACATAAGGTAATTGAAACCGATAGTGAAATAGCCAAATTGGCGGCCATCAAAGTATTAGAAGAGAATAATAATCCAGAAACCGATAATTGGTTAAGGACTCAAGGAGTGTCTTCTCAAAATGTAACTTGGGATGAGATTGGTGAAAGAACTTCGAAATCTTCAGGAAATTAAACTTATTGAAAAATACTAACCCTAAATAAAATGAAATTTATTGATCCACATGTGCACATGTCTTCCAGAACCACGGATGATTATGAAGCTATGCAGAAAGCCGGAATTGTGGCTATTATAGAGCCAGCATTTTGGCTGGGACAACCAAGAACCGAGGCAGGTGCTTTTAAGGATTACTATAGCAGTATTGTTGGTTGGGAACCATTTAGATCCTCACAGTTTGGTATCAAACATTATTGCACCATTGGTCTCAATTCCAAAGAGGCTAACAATGTAGAGCTAGCTGAACAGGTGATGGAAATGTTACCCCTTTATGCCTTGAAAGACAATGTAGTAGCTATAGGCGAAATTGGTTACGATGATCAGACAGAAGCCGAGGATCGCTTTTTTAGAGCACAGATTGAATTAGCAAAAGAAGTCCAACTGCCTATATTAATTCATACACCTCATCGGGACAAAAAGAATGGGACCTTGAGAAGCATGGATGTGCTAGAAGAGCACGGTATTGATCCAACAATGGCAATTATAGACCACAACAATGAAGAAACAGCCAAGGCTGTTCTAGATCGTGGATATTGGGCAGCTTTCACCATATACCCTAGAACAAAAATGGGTAGTGACAGGATGGTCGAAGTGGTTAAACAATATGGCTCTAAAAGAATTATAGTGGATAGTTCTGCTGATTGGGGCGTTAGCGACCCGTTGGCAGTACCTAAAACCGCTAACCTCATGTTGGCTAATGGTATCTCAGAACTTGATGTTCACATGACATGCTATCAAAATGCTTTAGACGCATATGCCAAAAGTGGTAACATGAAAGAAAGTGATTGGAGTGATGGAGTTAGCATTGACCAGTCTATTCTATATGGCGGAAATAGTGTATTGAGAGGTCAAGAACCTAGAAAAGACAATTCAGATATCATCGAAAATTAAGTAATTGAGGTATTATGAAGCTCTTTTATTATCTGGTGTTAACAAGACCTGCAAATGTTATTACAGCTGTTTCTGACATTTTAGCTGGCGTAGCTATTGTAGGGATTCTAGATTCATCTGCTCAATCTAAATTGAACATCATATTGTTATGTATAGCCACGGCTGGATTGTATGCGGGCGGAATAGTTTTCAATGATATTTTTGATTTGGAAACTGATAAAAAAGAAAGGCCGGAAAGAATTATACCTAGTGGCAAAGTAAGCCAAAAAGAAGCTCTTGTTTTTGGACTTATCTTGTTCCTATTTGGTATTTCACTTGCCTTCAAGGTTAGTTATTTAAGTGGCTTTATTGCCACAGGAATTGTGACGTTTGCATTAATTTATGACAAATACGCTAAGCATCACATCTTAGCGGGACCCTTAATTATGGGACTTTGTCGGGGTTTGAATTTATTATTGGGAATGAGTGTGTTGGCCAATAATGTACTGCCGGAATTCTGGATGATGGCATTCATTCCTATTATCTTCATAGCTGCTATAACCTTAACTAGCCAAGGGGAAGTACTCGGAAAGAACAAGATCTCCGTAATCTTTGCACTCTTTTTGGATTTTTTAGTTGTTAGTATTATACTTTTTTTGGCAAATAAAGGGCTCATGAGTCTTTGGTCCGTTATTCCATTTGTTACTTTATGGTTCGGGATTAATTTCTTTGCTAAATTTAAAGCAATCAAGAAGAATGAATCTAAATACATAATGAATGCGGTAAAAATGGGAGTGCTTTCGCTCATCCCGCTGAATGCTAGTTATGTAGCAGGATTTAGTGATTGGAGGTATGGTATAGCTGTTTTGCTATTACTCCCTATCTCCATTTTATTAGCTAGAAAGTTTTCCGTAACATGAATTAAAAGATCATTTTTGTGATTTAGGAATAGTGTCAGGTCAAATAAAACAATGAAAATAGAACAAAGCTTTTCAATTAATTATAACTATTGTATACTCTTTACCAGAGATATGTTTGACGTCTCTAACCCTCTCTTATTTGAACTACTGAATAAAGATCAAAATTCTGAAAAACAAATTCAAGTAGCGTTTGTGGTCGATGATGGACTTGCAGAAAGTCAACCTGAATTGATTAAAAATATTGAAAAGTATATAGAATCTAAGCCAAAACTCAGATTGGCGTGCCATCCATTGCTCGTTAAAGGAGGAGAAGATGCAAAAAATACCACTCAGGAATTTGACAAAACTCTTTCCATGATTAATGAGGCAAAAATTGATAGACATTCTTTTTTAATTGCTGTTGGCGGTGGAGCGGTTTTAGATATGGCCGGATTTGCAGCGGCTGTTGGTCATAGAGGTATCAGACATATCAGAATACCAAGTACTGTTTTGTCTCAAAACGACTCTGGTGTCGGTGTCAAAAACAGCATTAATTATTTCAACAAGAAAAACTTCTTGGGCACTTTCGCCCCTCCTTTTGCTGTGATAAATGACCTCCATTTTCTCAAAACTTTAGATCAAAGAGATTGGCGTTCAGGCATGTCTGAGGCCGTCAAGGTTGCATTGATAAAAGATGTGGCCTTTTTTAATTGGATAGAGGAAAATGCTGCTGACTTGAACAATAGAGATATGGCTGCCATGGAGAAATTGGTATTTGACTGTGCTAAACTCCATACACATCATATTTCTAATAGCAACGACCCTTTTGAAGTGGGTTCTTCAAGACCCCTTGATTTTGGACATTGGGCTGCTCATAAAATGGAACAGCTCACAAGCTTTGAAATAAAACATGGGGAAGCTGTGGCAATAGGTATTGGCCTAGATATAATTTATGGTATGTATGCGGGCTTCATGGATGAAGCCACTTGTGACCGCATTTTGAATGTTTTACATAATCTTGGGTTTGCTACTTACCACGATGTACTCATGGATGAAGCTGGCTCCAAAATTAACCCACATTTAATGAAGGGACTGGAGGAGTTTAGAGAGCATTTGGGAGGCGAGTTAACCATTACCATGGTGAAGGAAATAGGAGAGAAATTTGACGTTCATGAAATGAACGAAGATTGGATTCAAAAGGCAGCATTCACATTAAGGAGAAAGCAAGAAATATATGCGAGTTGATAAACATTACGGTCTTTTAAGCTATTGCAGCAATATCCATCCGGGAGAATCTTGGACCGCTACATTTGAAAACATCAAGAATTATACTACGAAAGTAAGAGATGGCCTAAAAGCTGAAAGCTTTGGAATAGGCTTAAGACTATCTAATGAAGCATCTATAGAATTACTAGTTGGTAGTAATCTTGCAGATTTTAAGACTTGGATGGAAAGTGAAAGTATGTATGTTTTTACAATAAATGGCTTTCCTTATGGTAACTTTCATAATCAAGCAGTAAAAGCTGAAGTTCATACACCTGACTGGAGTACGACTGAAAGGTTGGCTTATACGATTAGATTATTTGATATCCTAGCCTACTTACTACCAGACGGGCTAGACGGGGGAGTATCTACCTCTCCAATTTCGTATAAATTTTGGCATAAAGACGTAAAGGCTCTTAACAGAGTAAAAACACTCGGAATCGACCATTTGGCCAAACTGCTCATTCATTTAAACCAAATCAAGCAAGACACAGGTAAAAGCCTCCATCTTGATATGGAACCAGAGCCTGATGGAATACTGGAAAACTCCATTGAGTTTGTCGATTTTTTCAAAAATGAACTATTACCAATTGGTAGTAAGCTAATCAGTGAAAAGCTAAACCTAAACAAAGAAAAGGCAGAAGCCATCATCAGAGAGCATTTTCAACTCTGTTATGACGTCTGCCATTTTGCAGTAGGTTTTGAAACTCCTTCGGAGGCATTGAGCAGGGTAAAATCAGAGAATATCAAAATCGGTCGTATTCAAATTTCTGCTGCCTTAAGTAGCGGGGTTTTAAGTTCGAGTACAAGTAGAGGCTTAATCAAAGAACAATTATCTTTTTTTGATGAGCCCACATATTTGCATCAAGCTGTAGCAAAGAAGCAAAACGGGGAATTGGTTAAATTTAAGGATTTAGGGCCCGGCTTAAAAGAAATACAGAATCCTGAATTTGAAGAAATAAGAACGCACTTTCATGTTCCTATTTTCACCGAAAAATATGAAAACCTTATTTCGACCCAGAAGGCTATTGTGGATACATTAGAGATATGGAAACTAGAAAATTTCACTAATCATTTAGAGGTAGAAACTTATACTTGGAATGTTTTGCCAAAAGCAATGCAAACCGATATAGTTAGTAGTATAGTTCGAGAATTGAATTGGGTTAGAAATCAAGTAGAAAAATGAAAAAAACAGCCCTAATTAATGTAGTAGGTTTATCTAAAAGAGTTTTAGGAAAACACACCCCTTTTTTAAGCAAATGGGCATCTAAGAAGAAGGTCTCCTCCGTTAATCCTGTTTTGCCAGCCGTGACCTGTTCGGTTCAAAGTACTTATCTTACTGGTAAATGGCCAAATGAGCATGGAATAGTGGGTAATGGATGGTTCGATAAAGATGATCAAGAAATTAAATTTTGGAAACAGTCTAATCTACTAGTAAAAACTCCAAACATTTGGGACAACGCCCGAAATGAAAA
>JBLHOT010000040.1:0-31611 GCA_047623945.1 Arcticibacterium sp.
CTTCAGGAAAAATTAGAAATGGCTATGAAGCCTCATCAAGAGAATATCACGCTATTCGAGGTGGGCATGGAAGATTTCGAGTTGAGAATGAAGGACGTAGAAGCTAAGTATAAAGAAATAGAAGCCCCTATGAAGGAACTGGAAGTGGTTATGAAAGAAAAGGAGGCCATCATGGAAAAGTCTGCCGATCAGATGGAATTTCATCATGACCAAATTATCAGGATGCTGCCAAAAGAGGTTCAAGAGAATTTAGGAGAGATGCATTACGGAGGGATTTTACCTCCACCACCGCCTACTTCTAGACCAGTACCTCCGATACCAGTGGCACCTAGAAAGAATGGCAAACTGGTATCTCCGATGCAGCCAACTCAGCCTGTACAACCTATTAGTCCTGTGCATCCTTTAGCTGATTAAATCTAAAATCCCTCATGTCTTATTTTGACCTGAGGGATTTTTTATGTTGCCGAGGCAAGAATTATAAATGAGAAAAAGTATTTGCCTAAAAAGGATGAGCAATTGCGAACCTCCATAGGATCTCGAAATAATACACGGCTCTTTCTCGAAATAATAACAATTGTTTTGTTCATCAAATGTTTCATTATAGATAATCAATAAGCCAAATTATCTCATTATAAATTACATTGACTTTTTCAGTAAAGACCAACGATTTACTTTCCATTGTGCGTTCAGTAGAATTTTAAATGATGAAACAAACTCGTCTATAAGATAAGACCTAATCCAAATACTTAAACTTCTTAGTTATAGGTTATTTATAATAAACGAATAGGAAAATATACACCCACAATCTACCAAGTAGCCTTCTAAGCTTATCTCTTTATAAATTTCTCCAAACCTAAAAATTAAAATTTATACAGGATATTTTCATTATTATTTTTTGTTTATCTATTTTTGATATGTATTAAACAAAACAAATAATTATTTTACTACTATTAAAAAAAAATTATGAATTTATTAGAGGTTTTAATTATTCCGAAGGACGATCCGATAGCCTTCACATTCTTCACAGGTTACATGGCCATGCTTGCTTCTTCAGTGTTTTTCTTTTTTGAAAGAAGTAGTGTAGACGAGAAGTGGAAACTTTCTCTATTAGTATCTGGATTAATCACTGGAATTGCAGCGGTTCACTACTATTACATGAGAGATTATTATTTAGCAACAGGTGAAAACCCTACTGCTCTGCGTTACATCGACTGGACGCTCACGGTACCCCTGATGTGTGTTGAATTTTATTTATTGACCAAAGCGGCTGGTGCCAAGACAGGTCTATTATGGAAACTAATAATAGCTTCTGTTTGGATGTTGGTGACAGGCTATATTGGTGAAGCATTTACTGATGGTTCTACTATGCATTCCGTAATTTGGGGTTTCCTTTCTACTTTGGGTTACTTATATATCCTTTACACTGCATGGTATGGCGAAGTGGCAAAACTAGCAGAAGCAAGTAATGATGCAGTAGTAAAAAAAGGTGTTAGAACATTGGCTTGGTTTGTTTTAGTAGGCTGGGCTATCTACCCAATAGGTTACATGTGTATGCCAGGTGGATGGTTTAACGTGGCATTTGGATGGGAATCTAGTAACGTAAATTTATTTTATAATATAGCAGACGCTATTAATAAAATTGGTTTCGGACTCGTGGTTTACAGCATAGCTGTATCCTCCAAAAAGGCCGCTACAGCTTAAGGAATAGGTACTCTAGCGGAAATTTGAATTTTAGAGAGGTACAATTAACGTTGTGCCTCTCTTATTTAATAACTTTAATTATCTGCCATGTCTCGGATTTACTACATCTTTTTAATCTTACTTCTGGTCATAACAGTACTATTTGAGACCATTGGTGTAATCCACTTAGACTTACAGATATATATATGTGGAATTTTTATTTCTTTGTTAGGAATACCACACGGAGCTATTGACCATATCATTTACAGGCAGGATAAAAATATCTCATCAACCGTATTCTACAGTTTCTACCTTGGCTTAATGGTATTGTATTGTATCCTGTGGGTGTATTTCCCAGCCATTAGTATGACCGTTTTTGTATTGATTTCTGCTTTTCATTTTGGTCAATCACAGTTTTCGAAGTTACTTTTCAATGAAAAATCTAAGATTGTGGTACTACAAATCACATGGGGTTTATCAATTTTGAGTGGACTAGTGATTTACAATTTCAATCAAATTTCAGTTTTGGCCTCATCTAATAGTGACACTATGGCACTTCTTGGAGCTTTTAATTATACCGTATATCTATCAGTTTTAATTATCAGTACATTTATAGCAGTCTCTTTGTTATGTAACCTATTGACAAATAATTCTATTACACTTCAATACTTCATAAAAGAGACCGCAATATTAGGCTTGATACATTTATGCTTCTTCCATCTCCCTATTTTGGTAGGTTTTACACTATATTTTTGCACCTTGCATTCCATGCAAGTACTCACAGAAGAGTTTGAATACTTGAAAAAAAGAATGCATCAAATGTCTGCATATAAATTCCTCAAATTATTGACACCCTTTACACTATTAAGTCTTATTGGAAGTGGAATCTTACTTTTTCTTTCTCAGTCAGAAATCCTGAACATATCTAGCACCTTGCTTCTCTTCATTTTGATATCTATCTTAACCCTACCCCATAGTATAGTGATGGATAATTTTTACTTTAAATCTTCTAAGCTTCAACCTTAATTTTTAAGACGCCTCTTGAAAAAAGCTTCCGTACACTTAAAAACAAGTACACACTTTTCAGAATATAAAACTTCCTTTAAAAGCCTTATGTGATGATTTGGTTAAAAAGGATGAGCAATAGCCAAATTGAAAATCAAGTTTTCCTTTCTCCACGGCTTATTGCCTAGTTTTACTTCATCTAGAATCCAAGGTTTATCTAGCCATGGTTTACGCAGAGGTGTAGCCAAATCTCCTCTTAGGATTAAATAGGTAAAATCTAATCGGAGCCCTACACCAGCATCAACAGCCAAATCCTTCATAAAGTCCTTAGTGAATTTAGCTTTCTCCCCGTAAAAAGTATCGTCACGATAGGTCCAAATATTTCCCATATCCACAAAACCAGCCAACTCTATGTAAGAAGAGGCCTTGTATCTTAGTTCGGTGTTTAATTCTAGCTTGATATCTCCTTGCGAATTAAAACCAAAGAGCTCTTGACTTACATCTGCAGGTGAAACTCGGCCTGGGCCCAAACTCCTACCTCTAAATCCTCTCAAACCATTACTACCTCCTGAAAAATACTGCTTTGTCTGAGGCAAAATAATAGAGTTTTTATAGGGTATTCCAAAACCTGTAAAAAGTCGATTAGCCCAAACCACTTTACCTAAACTCTTAAAGTATTTCCCTTCAAAATCAAGCTTAACAAACTGTTCATAGGGCACTCCTAAAAGCTGCTTATAACTCCCCTCCCCTACCTCAGGAGTAGATGCTATAAGCGAGGCCACATTGCCTGACGCATCCAAACCAAAAGAAAAATTAGCCCTATTACGGCCTTTTTGTAAACCCTTAGGTGAATAGTTCAATTTATATTCCAGCCCTAAAAGAAGCCTGCTTTCTAAGATCTGAAAATAACGTTCCAGGTCATTCAAATTCTGGCTAAAAAATATTTGATTCACAAAATTCTCCGAGAAGTTGCTTGACTTTATTAGGCTAAAATAAACGGGACTTAGGGTATGTTCATACTCGGCATTTTGTCGCCAAAAATAGGAGAACGCGGCATTGGAGCTGGTAAGCGTATAAAAGTCTTTTCGTCTTAAAATTTCATAAGACAGATTAATGTTTGTCTTTGGTACGCCGCTATTAATTTTGGTTTTCAAATCAATAAATGGAATCAAAAAGCGAGGAAAAGTCAAATCTCCAGAGGCACTTAACCTCTTGTAATTATTCCCGTATTGAATCTGCCCAAATTGCAGATCGATTCCTCCATTTACCTCAAATTTTAAAATCTCTGCTCCATGGAAAAGGTTTCTGTTTTGCCATGCAAGAGTGGCTTCAGAACCGTAAAGGCCATTGCTTTTAGTTAGACCACTTAACTGAGCTTTTATAGATTTCTTTTTAATGGGCGTCAAAAAGTAATTTACGTCTAACAATGTGGAATCCGAACTAGGAATGAGTTCAAAGCGATTTCTGATGTATTTGAAATTCTTCAGATTTGTAAGTCTATTCAAACTAGCTTCTTGCTTTGATTTTGAGTAGAGTTCACCCTTTCTAAATAAAATGGATTCTGTAAATACTTTAGGTTTGTAAAGTCTCTCAGACGCAGCCACAGAAAAACCATTCCTTTTTATCTTTTCCAGAGTACTTTGTACCGTATCTATTCTGGATCCCTCCTCCTTAAAAGTAGAAATGACATTTATATTCCTGAGGGAATACTTTGAGGTGACAGACCTCCTAGTATTTGGAGCTAGTTTAATCTTAATATTCAGCCTTTGGGCATTCAGATTGGTATCCACTTCCATCAAAAACTGGCTTCCACTCATATAAAAATAGCCTTTCTCCTGGAAAAAGGCCCCCATTCGTTCTCTCTCAGCAATGATTTCATCTAAAGAATATGGCTTGCCCACTTTCAGAACACCTGCTTTCATTAACACTAAAGTATCCCCCTCAAAATCCTCAAAATCTTCTTTATCTAGCTCAATATTATTTATCGTATATCTTGGTGCCAGGGCCACATTATAAACAATGGAGGTCTTAAAGGAATTGGTCTTTGATTCGTTTTGAATGGTACTTTTAAAGTAGCCGTTATTTTCAATCAGGTTCACAAGATTCCCCTGATTTAGCTTCCCAAAACTATTTTCATAAAATATGGGTTCTTCCCCTACTTTATTCTGTAAAAAATTACGAAACCCTCTCTTCTTCTTAGGCTCACCAATGGCGTAATGAATCCACACTTTTATAGGAAAACCAAAGAGCAAACCATTGGTTCTTGGAGCTATTCGTTCTTCCATTTGTCCTTTCAGGCTCTCGATTTCCTTTTTGGTGAATTTTAACTCAGGATTCTCAATAAGTACTTCTGCTCCTCCGTACAAAGCCCTCCCTTTAGGAAGTTTTTTGGACAAACTACAGCCACTCAGGAATATTAAAAGTAAGATATGTAGACTTAGCCGACTCATTTCAAAGGTTTACTTTTTTTAAATAATTCTTTTACTTGGTCGTAATCGGAAGATAATACAAAGCTTACTCCCGTTTCTAATACAAAGCCCTCCAAAACGGTTTGAAACTGACTATTCCGATACACTTTCACCGCATACCTACCGTCAGCAGTAATGTTATAACCCACCTCTATATTATCCAGAAGTTCTGCAGAGTTTTGGTCTATCCCGCTTCCATTTTCTAATTCAAAATTCTTACCCACAGATACCTTTATCCTGTCATTCAGGAAGCTCTTTTTTAAGCCCACATTTAGATTAGTTCTATAGGCATTCCCATCTCCCGTGTTTAGTTGGTCTGAGTTTAGTCCAAAATTCAAACCTACAGAACCTAAGACATCTCCTGCCAGCACATTGAGTTGCTCCGTTAATAACTTACTTACGCTTTGTCTGGCTAGAGCTTGTGTATTTATGGCAGAGGAAATGTTCACAGATTCGGCCGACAGGAACTTGTTAAAAATCAGAAGCGAAAACACTTGCTGATTCATCTCCGATTGATTTTTACGCAACGAGGCAAAAAGGTCATTATTTTCAATAATAGCCTTAATGGTACTTTCCGCTTTTGGCGACGCCTTTAAATCAAAACTAATGAGTGGGTTTTGGATAGTTCCTTCAATATTCAGAATGACATCAATGGGCACTTTCCCAAAACCATCTAAATTCAAGCCAAAAGAATTGAGCGATTGAATATCTGCATTGACTTCATAGAGAGCCTTCATCTGTAAAGAAGCCTGATAAGGGTCTCCAGACCAGATCAACATACTTCCTGGCTCTATTTGAAAATTTCTTCTTAAAAACTCAAAAGAAAAATCATAAGAACCAGAGGCAATTTCATAAACTCCGATAGTGAAAATTTCACCGGTAGGATAAACGCCTACCGTCAAATTAGCCGTGCCCTTTACTTTTAAATTATCACCACTTAGCTCGTCAATGATAATGTTTATTTGGGCTTTTGGGTCTGTCTCTATATCCAGAATTATTTCTGAAGCTAAGCCTGTTCCATTCTCCAGTTTCATTCTAGGAATTTGTAATACCTCAGTCTCAACATCATCTTCCGTTTTTGTGGGCGGCACAAAACTCACCACACCATTAGACTCAGCAGTCTCTATTTCTGAAGGCATAATGAAAGTAACATTGCTCTGTTCATTCACCCTAATCTTTCCATTTAAACTTGGCTCACTGCCTATGCCAGTAACTTGCATGTTGGCATCTACGTTAGCTTTGCCGAAGAATAACTCATTACTTCCTTTCTGCGTGTCAATCAATAAAAAATTCTTTGCATTAAGTTTTACATTATAGATCACCTTATCCACGTCAGACCAATCAATATCTCCTTTCAAAGTCATTTTTTGGTTCAAAGAATCTTTTACAATGAAGTTTTCAAAGTTGATTTTATTGCCCTTGAAATAAATAGGCTGATTATCCATTTTCAATGGTATACCCAAATAGTCTGCCGTGAAATTATAATCTACAAAAGACATTTTACCATCTATCAAAGGCTTATCGGCTGTACCTCTAAGTTTAAGGTTGCCGTTCACATAACCTCTAGAGTTTCTGAGCTGACCATCACTAAAGCTTTGAATAAACTTGGCCTCCACTTTTCCTATATTCACATTAAAATCAATGGGCGAGCTTTCCGTTAAACCCAGATTCCCTATAAAACTTAACTGGCTATTCTTCCCATCTAATCCACCATTTAATTTGGCATGCACTTCATCTATCTCTTCTAAATTCAGCGTCAAGTCTCCTCCTTCAATCCCTCCTACCTCTAACTTATTAACCTTAAATACACCCGTGATCTCATAGTTTTCTAGATAGTCTTCTATCCTTACATCGCCATCCAAAACTCCCTTTATCTCTTCTTCTGCATAACCTAAAAAATTAGCAAAAGGAGTGACTTTAATCTGAGATAGCATTATTTTAAGGAGCTTTTCATTAGCGTTAATCTCCATTTTCTCTTGTCCTCGCGATAGCGTTAATCCCTCTGTAGAAATGCCCGACTCTCCCCCATAATAAATAGGAGAATCATTTACTTTAAACTCGTTTTTGTCCACCGTCAGCTCTCTCAGATTCACTTTAAATAAATCATCAAGCTTCTGCACTTGCATGGCCACAGAGTGTCTCTTATCATTTGATACAGAATCTCTGGAGATTATACTCATCTGAAGAATCCCGCTATTTAAATCAATGCTCAGATTGTTTCGTGCCAATCCAAAACCACCAGAATTTAAACGACCTAAGGTAGCCCCCCCTTTCAATGAATTCCCATCACCGTTTACCGTCAACTGGAAATCCTCTAAAGTAAAGTCTGAATATGCCAGTTTCTCAAAACTCATGTCTGCCTTAAGATTACTATCCTTCAATTCTGAACTCAAAGAAATATTCTTATCAAATTTCAGATCTGGCACTAATAATCCCCAAATGGGATGTTCATAAACTACTGCATTTATCGTAAAGTTTTGATTCCCCTTTACTTCAGTCATTCCTAAAGGATCAAATTCAAAATAGCCATTGGCCTCATTCAAGAGTACTGAAGACAGCTCTGTATAATTGAAATCTCCATCAATGTTTGCCTTTAAAAAAGGAGACTCCACCTTGGCGAAATTCTTACCCTCTCTATTAGAAAAGGAGCTAAAGAACTCATCTATCTTTAAAGACCCCAGAGCAAAATTTCTAACATCAAATCTGCCTTCTGGTTTTTCGGCCAATAGTGATTTAATGTCTATATCAAACTCTCCAACAATATCTTCTTTCAAATCATATAGGCCCAAAGCCGATAGATTCAAATTGTCTATAATCACTTTTCCTATGATTGGATAAGCCTCCCCATTTAAATCCACGATTACATTTGTCTGAAGATCAGCATTAGGATCTTTTGATGAGGCTTTGAAGACTACAACACTGTCTTTCATCTGGGCATCAAAATCTAAACCCTGGTATAAATAATCTCCATAAAACAGTTTCTGGATTTGTCCTTTGGCCTCTAGACTTTGAAATGAAGCATCCGACTTTAGAAAAACATCAGTGGAGAGAATGCCTACTCCCTGATTTTTTTTAAAAAGTTTATCTATAGCTAAATCTACCGTTTTTAGATTCCCTTCGTACCGAATAGCATTTTCATCTGCCAAATCTCGTACTCTTCCGATTAAGGTTATGTCGCCAAGGCTGCTGCTAAGAATAGTATTCAGGTTTAACAAGTCTGCATTTCCCGTCACTTTTCCTTTCAGGCTAAGCAGATCCGGAATGACAAAGTCGGCAAGCAAGATCGTATCTGGTAATACCAGATTTATCAAAGCCTTATTCGTGGAAAGGTCGTTAATATCAATAGCCATGTTTAGTTTTTTCAAGTCATCTAAACCTTGCAATCTCCCAGAGATATCTATTCTAGAACCTTCAAAACCAGCTAACTTAAACTTTCCAATAGAAAGCTCATTAACTCCTCCCTTAAAAGTGACCTCTCCAATAATTTTCTTATTCCGGGCATTTTGAAAAATCTTTTGATTGGATAAATCTGGATTGAATAAAAGCATATCTGATAGTCCAAATTCACTTTTATCCATTAAGAGGTTTATGCTCACCTTTCCTATATTAGAGGTGAAGTCTTCCAGACTATTATATTTGAGAATAGCACCTAAGCCAATTTTTGAAAACGGCGTTTTAAGCTTAAACTTTTTGAGTAAAATACCTTTCTCCGAATAGCTCAGGGCAGTACTCAGACTTTCTAATTTCAAAGATGACTTCTCAGAAAAACTGACATCAGAAATATTTAGGTTGATTCCTTTCTCAGAATACTGAAGATCTGAAAGTTCAATCGTCGTATTTCTAGCGTCTATATGATTGTAATCAAATCCTTTAGCCAATTTAGCGTTATTAAAATCGTCATAAATAAGGCGGGTATTGCTTATTAAAAAGTCATTCAAATTGACCGCCCAAGGCTGAGTGGCTTCGCCTTCAAGGTTTTCTATCGGACTCTGATTTGGCCTTAGGGCCAACGTCACTTTACTATTTTCGAGCGTAATCCTTTCAATGTCTATTTTATTGTTTTCTAAATCAAAGACATTAAATGCTGTCTCAAATTTCTTAAAGAAAACATTATTGTCAATACCCAGATCATCTCCATTAAATCGCCACGAAAAATCATGAAACTGGATACTTTCTAAATCAATATCAAGAGGTTCTGAGCCCAACTCTTCAGCTGGTAAAACAGCCAAAGGCTTAAACGTTTTAACGATGGTATAACCGCCACCTAAATCAATTTTGCTGATATGGACTTTAGTAAACGAAGGATTTATTTCATTAAAAGTAAGACTTCCCTCATTCACTTTAGACTTAATATGGTACCCTTCATAACTATCTAAAAAGTTTAGATCCAGATTAGAAAAACGCACTTCGCTCAGAGCAAAATCCAGATCTGTGCCAGATTCCAAACTATCCGGAGTACTACTAGCAGGGTTCAGTGCATCTAATAAGAATTGATAATTAAAATTTTCATTTGGTGCCTCTCGGTAAACATTGACCTTAGTATTTTCAACTAAAATCCTGTCAATATCCACCAAACCTTGGGCCAGTGCCCACATAGACATGTCCAGCCTCAAATTACCGCTTTCTAGGATGCTTTTTTGAGACTGATCCTCTATGTAAATATCCCCTAAAGAAATATAATCTGGAATACTGTAGCGAATAGCCCCAATACTAAAAGGGGTCTCAATTTTAGTTTTGAGATAGTCATTTACCTTGTTTGTAAGAAAACGCTGTCCGCTTTCCCCGTTTAAGTACCAAAACAGGGCAATTAGGAATAAGACAAAGCTGCCAATAACAGCTAAAATTACTTTTAACAATTTAGCCATAAAGACTATTTAACAGTGTACTCAGACTCTGGAACATCGTTTATTACAAGTTCGCTTTTGATTTTTCGAGTTTTACCCAGCTCTGTCATAATACTTTCTGAAGGATAGCTCAAACCATTTTTTAGCTTTACATAAACAGAATGCTGATAAATGACCTTTTCGCCATTGGAGTAGGTTATATCTTCCTGATCTATCAAGCCTGTTTTACCATTAAAAAAGTAATTCCTCACAATATCATCTTTCGAGAATTCTACTTGAATAAGACTTACCCCATTTATGACCTTATTTCCAATCATTCGGGCCTTATAACCTTTAGACTTATAATTTAAGATAGGCAAAAACTTATCTACTAACTCTAAGCTTAATTTAGACTTTTCAAAATCACTCAGTTTTTGACTCTGATACGTGGATCCCCGGTTCAACCCTCCCGTAGGGATATAAAGTGTGGCGTCTGTTCCATCTAAATTATATAAGAAGTTTCTAGAAAGAACGGTTCTAGTCTTTAAGACCTTTTTTTCATTAAATGCTACTGCCAAAGTTGCCTCATACGGCACATTACTTTCCGTACCTAGCTGGTGTACAGCATACTTTTCTATACCTTGATAGAGTTCCATGCCTCCTGTGGCAGTAATGTATTTAGCTACTAGGCTATCTACATTCTGCCCAAATGACGTTAAAGAAAGTACTATTAAACCTAAAATGTATGTTATTTGCTTTTTCATTAGTTTGTGATTTATTTTAAAACGAACTCACCTGTGTAAATATTCCTATTTCGAAAAAGAGTTTACTGGTAAATGCCTATCAAATATGCCACTTTTCAAGGGGCATATCCCAATCCTGAAGTGCTAAGGATTTGTTAATTTATCTATCATTCCATTTCATGCAAAAACTACTCCAAGAAATCTCTGATTGTCGTCATTGTGAATCACATCTAATTCATGGATGCAGGCCTGTAATACAAGCCTCTGTAAAAAGCAAAATACTAATCATAGGCCAGTCACCTGGCAGAAAGGTGCACGAAAGCGGAATTCCGTGGGATGATAAAAGCGGCGACAACCTAAGAAAGTGGCTCGGCGTTACTAAAGAAGCTTTTTATGATACTGACCTCTTTGGTATTATACCCATGGGCTTTTGTTATCCAGGAACAGGTAAGTCTGGTGATTTGCCACCAAGGCCAGAATGTGCTCCTTTATGGCATGATAAGCTTTTGAAGGAAACGAAAGAGGTTAAGCTGACCTTGCTTTTTGGTCAATATGCTATTACGCATTATTTAGGAAAATTTGCCAAACAAACGTTAACAGAAACTGTTAAAAACTATATGGCTTACCTTCCCGAGTATCTACCACTCCCCCATCCGTCTCCAAGAAATAACATCTGGATGAAAAAGAATGAATGGTTTGGGATTGAGGTTTTGCCCATCCTTAAAGAGGTTATTTACCCGTTTCTATAGAGATTACACTATGACTATTATTAATACTTCAAGGCTAAAGTTTGGATTCCAAAAGGCATTTCTTCTATTTTAACTATATGAAAATTCAACTTGTGTTTTTTAAGAAACTAGTACCTCTTGCCTTCTTAGTTCTTTTATTCTCCTGCCAGCAAGAAACAGCCAAACGACCAAACATCCTCTTCATCATGTCGGATGACCATGCCTATCAGGCCATTTCTGCCTATGATAGTACGCTCATCCAAACACCCAATATTGACAGAATAGCTAATGAGGGTATGCTATTCACCAACGCTTGTGTCACAAACTCTATTTGTGCTCCTTCCAGAGCTGTAATTCTAACAGGGAAGCATAGCCATTTAAATGGCAAAATTGATAATAACTTTCCTTTTGACACCACTCAGATGACTTTCCCGCAACTGTTGCAAGATGCAGGATATCAAACTGCAATGTTTGGAAAATTACACTTTGGAAACAATCCAAAAGGCTTCGACGAATTCCAGATACTTCCAGGTCAGGGTCGATATTACAACCCCGACTTTATCACAAAAAAAGAGGGCAAAAAGACCATCACTGGTTATGTGACAGACATTATTACCGACCTTACCCTAAATTGGTTGCAAAACGAAAGAGAACAAGAAAAGCCTTTCTTCATGGCTTATTTGCACAAGGCTCCTCATAGAGAATGGCTTCCGGCCGAACGCCATTATAAAGATTTCACAAATAGAGTCTTTAAGGAACCAGAGACTCTTTTTGACGATTACGAAGGTCGCACAAGAGCGGCTCACGAAGCTGAAATGAACCTTTTGACCCATATGAATTGGGCTGGCGATTCTAAAATATATCCAGATGTGATGGACGAATTGGGTATCCCAGAAACAGCAAATTGGGATAAGAAGGCTTTTGAGAGAGAAGTAGGTGCTATGAATGCAGAGCAAAGAGCAGCGTGGGACAAAGTTTATGGCCCTATGAACGAGCAGTTTAAAAAGGACTATCCTAAGATGAGCCAAAGGGATAAAATGAAATGGCGATACCAACGCTACATGCAAGATTATTTGGGCTCTATAGCCTCCGTAGATGAAGGAGTTGGTAGCGTTTTAGACTACCTTGAAGAAAGCGGTTTGGCGGAAAACACCATTGTGATGTATACCTCGGATCAAGGTTTCTATTTGGGAGAGCATGGCTGGTTTGATAAGCGTTTCATATACAATGAATCTTTCAAAACCCCTCTTCTCGTAAAATGGCCAAATGTGATTTCACCTGGTACCACAAATACTCAAATGGTGCAGAACCTAGACTTCGCTCAAACGATTTTAGCGGCAGCCCAAGTAGAAGCTCCAGCTGACATGCAGGGGGAAAACTTGATACCTCTTTTTAAAGGCAAGACCGACAATTTTAGAGAAGCTGTTTATTATCACTATTATGAATACCCTGCTGTTCATATGGTAAAAAGACATTACGGAATAGTGACAGAAAATTATAAACTGATCCACTTTTATGACGATGTGGACGAATGGGAGCTGATAGACAGAAAAAAGGATCCCAAGGAGTTGAAAAATGTCATTGATGACCCAGAGTATTCAGAAATTTTGAACAAATTAGAAAATGACTTGGCAGACTTACGTATCAAATACAAAGACTCTGAAGACCTAGACCAGAAGTTTATTCAAATGTATAAAGACAAGAACTTTATGCCCACGGGGGGCGGGAAATAACTTTTGCTTTCTATAAGACAAGACTATTCAAGACTTCCTATAATACAATAACATGATAGAAAAACTTATTAGCTTCTTTAAGATGTCCAAAGCCGAAACAGAAAATCAAGTTCCAGAAGGACTCTGTCCAAACTGCTGGGGGGAGCAAGAATACGATAAATCCATTCGTGAGTTGTATATTGATAAGCAAATTGACGTTAACAACAATACGGCAAATCATGCCTTCATTCAGAAATTTGTGATAAACAAAATAGAAGGCATTCATCTCAAAAAAGGAGACAATGGCTTGACCTGCCCGACTTGTGAACTAAAGTCTTAGCTTTTGAGCAAAACGACGGACTCGATTTTAGGAGACTTATTGTTAAGAAATACCAGAAATAAATTTAGCTAACTCGTTTCTAAAGCTAGTATCTAGTTCAGAATCTAAGATTCCTTCTTCTTCCTTGAAATTAGCATAAAAAGAAGGCAAGGAGAAAACAGCGATAATTGGTTCGTATCCATAGCTAAAGCGTTTGAACGCAATATCCAAAACACTTTTACCTCCTCTAGCTCCTGGTGAGGTGGCCAATAGAAATAAAGGCTTATCATTCCAAAAGCTCTTTTCTATTCTGGAAACCCAGTCAAAAATATTCTTAAAGGCTGTGCTGTAAGCTCCATTATGCTCTGCAAAAGAAACAACAATGCCGTCTGCCCATTTAGTGGCTTCCTTGAAGTCATGAGCCAGTTTTGGAATACCCGTTTCTGCCTCTCTATCCGCACTAAAAATTGGCATTTCGAAATCATTCAAATCTAAAATCCTAAGCTCTGCCCGATCTATCTCCTTAGCTGTAAATATGGCTAATTTCTTGTTAATAGAATTTCTGCTATTGCTAGCTCCAAAGGCAAGTATCTTCATACTTAATTCTGAGACGGTTCAGGTATTTCAACTCCGTCATAAACCGATTTAATCTTCCCCATTTCCATTATCAAAAAAGACTGAAGAGCTTCATTAAATCCTGCCTTTTCTTCCTCAGGAAGTTTGGCATAATAATCCTTGAGCTCCTTATTAATGGCAGCCTTTTCTGATTCATCAGCGGCATTCATTGCCCTTACATGATATTTCTTAAAATCAAACGCCATTATACTTGAGTTTTTATATCTACAGATTTATTGATGATAGCTTCTAGTCTAATCGCAAAGTCCACCATTCCTTTGACTTCTCCCACCCCACTATGTCTTTCTTTATCCATGATAAGCAGGCCTCCTTCACCATTAGATTCTATGTGAAAATAACTGTTACTCTCAAAAAATAGAATCAGTTCGTCAGAGAAAAACCTTCTAATGCCCAACAGGTTTTCACCTCTTAGTGTAAATCTTCTAGCAAAGTCTCTGAAAGACTTAAATCTAATTTCCTTATACCCTCCTAAATAATGCATACGTTCATAAAAGTCTCCTTTGTCTAGTGTAAATGCGGGCACATCACTTCCGGTATTAATATAAACCATACTTGCATGAAGCTGCTCTTCCAAAATAAAAGCACCCTCTGAATACTCTACATCAAAAAACTTAAACACCTTCCCAGGAGCTTTCCCTTTGTTATACAGATGATCAACTTGTCTCGTTCTGAAATAATTAAAATGTCTTAAGAAAAACATATGATAATCATTCTCAATACTGAAAGACCAGCCAAGGCTTTCCATATATTTCCCAATTTCCTTTTGACGCTTAGTCTGTACATCTAGCGTATTTACAAAAGGAACATATTTTAAAGCCCTACGTAAGGCAAAAGGATGACTAGACTCTGCATTGTGTAAATCCAATCCAATTACTTCAAACTCCCCATCGTTCTTATCAAAAATCTGCTCATAATCCCATAGATTTTCCATAACAGTATGGTCTACAAAACTAGATTGCAGAAAATCTACCACTACACGCTCTGCTGGGTCTATTTCGTCTAAGATCTTTTTTAGCCTAAAAAAGTTAATAAAGGTGCTAAAGTGCTTTACCGTCACATGGTGTTTACCATCTTCTTCTATATAGGTCTCAATATTGTTATTCTTTAGATTAGAAAAGAATAGACTCACGTTTCTGGTGAGTAAGATATGCACCAAGAAAGTTGTCAAAATACCCACCCCTATACCAATAATAAGGCTGGTTAGTAAGGTGGTAATGAGAGTTACCGTGAAAATAAGAACTTGCTCTTTCCCAATATCAAATACCTTTCGAATGATAGTTGGCGAGGCCAATTTATACCCCGTAAAAACAAGAATAGCCGCCAAAGCAGGGAAAGGAATACTTTCTAGCTGAGCACTGAAAAGCCATATAAAAAGCACCAAAAATACCGAGTGAAAGAAATTAGCACTTCTATTGGTTGCATTATTGTTGACATTGACAGAGCTTCGGGCTATCACCGTTACAACATTTAGACCGCCTAAAAAACCGGAAACGATTGTTGCTAAACCTAAAGCTTTCAAATCCCTACTTACATTAGACCTTCTTCTCTGGGGGTCTAATTTATCTACTGCTTTAATAGACAATAAAGACTCAATACTGGCAATTAATGTCAGCGTAAGCACAGCCAAAAGAAAGTCTAGTTCCAAGATCTTGGAGAAATCTGGTCGTGGAAAATTAGAAAATACATTGTCAGGAATATTGACCAAATACTCTTCCGAAATGGGAATATCGGATCCAAGCTTATTTGCATAAAGATTTGCTATTGCTACGGAAAAAAAGACAATCCACATGGGAGCCGGAATAAGCTGAAAGTACCGATTTCTAATCCTTGGATAAAAGGCCATTATCCCTAAGCTAAGCACCCCTGCAATGGCTGCCGCATGTCTACTTGGTTCTTTTACCGCGTCAACAATAGACTTCGGAATACTCAACAAAAGAGCAAGTGGGGAACCAGAAGCTTCTAGGTTTCCCATCATAATATGAAACTGCTTAGAAAGAATGATGATTCCGATGGCGGCTAGCATACCCTGAATGGCAGAAGAGGGGAAAAAATTAGACAACTTTCCTAAGTTAACAAAAGCCAAAATCAGTATCAAGCCTCCAGAAATTATAATAGCGGCAAGTGTATATAAATACCCCTGGTACATATCACCATTCCCTAGAATCGTTATAGAGGCCAAAACCGCCACAACTAAGCCATTCCCCGGCCCTGTGATGGTCACATTAGAGCCTCCCAATACCGATACAATAATTCCGCCCACCACGGCCGCTACCACGCCAGATATGGGCGGAGCCCCTGAGGCTAACGCTAAACCTAGACCTAAGGGTAGTGCTATTAAGGAAACTACTAGCCCAGAAAAAAGATTATTGGCCAAGTCCGGCCCAAATATTTGTTTAAATCTCATATAGTGGTTAAAGCTTTTGGATTAGGAATTCCTATGGTGACTTAACCATTTTCCATTCACAGTGGTTTCCATTTTTTCCAGTAATTCTCAAAATATAAAAGCCTTCTGGCAAATCCGAATCTAAGGCCAGTTTTCGCACGACTTTATTCTCTTCTACCTTTTGCTCCCAGACCAAAAGTCCTAGACTATTATAAACTTTCAGATACTCCGGCTCTATGCCTTGGAGATCAAGGTTTATTTCATCTCTAGCCCGGGAAGGATTAGGATAAGTCCCGCAGTTAACCCCGGTCTCCAATGAACTCAAGGACACTTCATTAAATACTTCGGAGACCGTTTCGTCTTCACAGCTTTCTACTTTGACACTTATTTTTGAAATGGGGCTCTTACATCCGTTTTCGTAAGTGGCTTGAAAGGCGTATTCTTTCTGTAATTCGGTAAGTCGATTTACGAACAATGAATCGCCCAAGGCAGTCATAACACTATCTTTCTCAAACCATTGGTATGTTAAAACCTCGTCCAATTGTAGAAATGTAACTGTATCCGCTGTACAGAAAGCATATTCAGAAACCGAAAGAAGAATAGAGTCCGCTGGAAGCACATTTACCACAAGTGTATCTTTAGTACTCAAACAGCCTGAGAGTGTATCTCTTTTTGCAAACCAATACGTTGACGCCCCAGGTTTATCCAGATTTATTGCCTCTATATCCGTAATCGCAGTGGAGTCCAGTATGCCAGAAAAATACCTCAGAGAATCTGTATCTAATACAGAACCCAAATTAGGGGTATATTGGCACATCTCCACCAAGTAACGGTTTGGCGAGGCTGGTCTATCGGTCAAATTAAATTCAAATTCATTGGTACTTCTAGCACAAGTGCCCCCTTTTTCAGCTTCAAACTCTATTCTGATCCTATAATCTGAATCATTATCAATACTATTTTTTAAGTCATGAAACTCTAAATAAGACTTCCCATAGATCGTATTGACGATACTTGTAGTGTCCATACCCACCCAAGAAGACCCTACCTGTAGTTGGAGTTGAAAGCTTCTAACCATTCCTTGGATAGTTGTCCCCTCCAGATTTACTCGCCACGAATCACTACCACAAAGGGACTGGTCTTTTAACTTTCCCTTAATTTCATTAACAAACAATTGGGCCACATTTGATGTAGAATCTCCGGTAATATCTTTAACAGTTACCCTAAATGCTGTTAGGTGAGGATTATTAGAAGAGCCAATATTAGAAACCAGCAAGTCATCTTCGCCCTCTCCTTCTATAACCCTGAAAAGAGAATCGCCAGATACTTTTCTCTCCCAAACATACGTCAATGGGGCTATGCCCTTTCCATTTGAAACAAAACGAACACTATTCCCCTCACAGTCTGCTTTATCAATCATTGGAGCTATAAATCCTAAGCTACCCTGAATTTCAGCCTTGATGTATGTTCGTTCTCCTTCACAACCCGCCGCTGAAGTTTGTGAGACATAATGTGAATACTCATCGATGGCCGTGTACGCTGGCCTTACCAACTGAAATTTCCTGCCCGTTCCAGAAGAATACCACTTTAAATCTGAGCCTAGAGCATCAAAAACTAGGGTGTCTCCTTCTTGGACTAGTTCTGGGGTTAAACTTTTAGGAGCCTCTGGCTCCGAATGAATAGCCACAGTATATTTAGCCTTTTCTCCTACGCAGCCTTCTGAAGTTATGCTTGCAAACCAATAATTAAAAATACCTGCCAATTCAGAACTTGGCTTTGGATTTTTGGTACTCCCTACAGAATTGTCACCATCACTTATAAACCAAATATCCTTATTGGGTTTGGCATTAAAAGAGAGTGTCTTTGTGGTTTTGCCTTGGCAATAATCCACAGTTAAATCTGGGGCTCTATTGGGGTAAGTTCCTACCGTAATTACACTTTGGTCGGAGTTTTCTGAACACATATAGCCACCTGTATTAAAAGAAACCCTTATTCTATATTTTCTGGAATGTACAGTCTGAATGTCTGTAAATTGCAAGACAGGTGAGTTAGTACCAGAAACCCAAAAATCGTCCAATAAATCAATCCACTTACTGATTCCATCATCTCTGACCTGCCACTGGTAAGAAAACACATCTCCGCTTACTTTAATAAATGCATTTAAATTCAATTGTAAATTTTGACCTTGACAAGTCTTTAAGCTTGGCAAATTCCCATCTAGCACATTGGCATATAGTGTTTTAATTTCTGAATTCACAGAACCCAAAGAATCAGAAATCAAAACTCTGTATTGTGAAAGGTTTGGATTGTCCTTATCCCCAACGGCAGAAACCCTAAGAAAAGAATTCGTAGAAAATTTTATACCGTCATTTTCATCTTTCAAAAAAGTAAAGTTTGTTTCGCCTGGTCTTTTCCTTTCCCATTGATAGCTCAAACTACCGACACCAGTAGCAGATGAAGCAAAATTTACCGAATTACCATCACAGTCATATTGGTCTGCCGGTTGCTGAGTTATGGTCAAAGGAGAATAAACTGTACCTTTTATCTCTAATCTAGGGCTTTCACAAAACCCAGTCGATTGTGTTACCCAGTAGCCATACTCCCCAATAGCTGATTCGCTGGGAGCTCCAATCAAAGGTGTATTGATCGTTTCTGATGAATACCATTTTAAATCAGTACCAATTGCATCAAATTGAAGCGTGGCAGGCGTCACTACACTAGCAGGTGTATTACTTATAGGCAGAACTATGCCTGGAATAGCAGAAATAGTGGCAGTAGCCGTAAAAGTACCGCAAGTACTGCTGCAAGTTGCAGTATATATTGCCGAGGCTGTCACTGTAATATTTCGTGTAGCGTCTGTAGATCCGTCATTCCACGTCAATACCCCTCCACAGCTATTCGCTATAAGAGTAATCGTATTGCCTGCACAAACTGTGGAGTCCGAAAGATTCAGGCCTAACCTTGAAGAAGGCAAAACTTTAATTTCTATGGCGTCTGAAGTAGCCTTATTGCAGTTGGTCAAATCACAATCATAAATCATTCTAAAGTAGACGGAAGTAGTATCAGCACTTGCATTTGATAAATCCGAAATACTATTAATAAAAGTTGAGCCCGCTATAGCTTCCCAAAAAGAAGAACCTGAGGCACTTGATTTTAAATTCTTTTGCCACGAAGTGGTACAAGTTCCCGTACCTCCAGATACAGTTCCTGTAAGTGTAAAAGCCGCATTGGAACAAATTAGCGGTGTTGAAGTAGCTAATAATATGGACGGATCTTCTACGATATTAATAACAGAGATATTGGAGTAAAGTATAACATCACATTCATCCACTACTTTTCTCCTGTAACAGGTTGTTTGCTGCAAGGCTGAGGGATTAAAACTTAAACCGATTTCTCCGATAATGATGTTCCAAGTAGGTGGGCTAGCTGTGCAGTTTTCGGCTATTTCCCATGAAACAGTCAGTGTGCCTTTTCCTCCCGAAGGGTCTGTCATACTAGAAATAGTACCAGGGTTATAACCCGCACAATTTGTATCCGCAAACGTAGAAATTTGGCCAACGACAAGTTCGAGGTTTCCGGTAGTAGTTACAGTTTCTGTAGGGCTACTGGTACATCCATCCGTCATACATCGCATACTGTAGGTTTGCTCCCCTACTCCCATTACCACAATAGTCTTTGTCGTTTCACTAGTGCTCCAAAGTATACCTGAGCTACAACCTGATCCAGTTAATACTGCAGAATCTCCAAAACAATAAGAGGCATTAGTAACACTAATAAGGCCCATAGCAATACCCGGCTTTACATTTATGGCCAATGAATTAGTAGCAGCTTTAGAACAGGATCCTACTCCACAAACGGCAGTATAAATAGTATTGACATTTGGGCTTACTGTTATACTTTCCCCGGTTTCAGTGTTAGACCAAGTCACGATTCCATTACAGCCTGTGGCCGTAAGCAAAGAAGATTCTCCTGCACAGATATCTATGTCTCCACTTAGGGTAGTAGCATCTACTTCCATCACAGTTAAAGTACCTGGATCAGACGTTTCTACACATGTACTTCCATCTTTCCTATCAAAGGTTATCCTTACACGATAGACATCGCCGCTATAAGAAGTAGCGGCAGCATTGATCAGGAAATCAGGAGAAGTGCCATCTTGAACTATATTGTAACCAGAACCTGAATCTTTTTGCCATTGGTAAGACACTATTTGCCCTGAGGGTGTAGGTGGGCTAAACGTCACTAAATCGCCAACACATGTACTTTGATTATCTAGGTTTTCCGTAAATTCATTCACCTCTAACTTTGCAGAATCTGAGACCGTGGTACATGCCCCTGAAGTTGCCTTTAGTCTATAATATGTGCCATTAGGTTTTGAGCTGGTTCCTACTCCGGTTCGCCTTAAATCCAAGGCGTTTTCACCGGTAATAAACTCCCAATTACCAACCGGTAATTTTTGTTCCCATTGCATGGTATAGGTACCATCCGTTGTGGTCTCAAAGGTTACAGTATTACCATAACAGTTATTTTGTATTTGTGGCTGACTGGTAAAAATGGGTGCAGGAGTTGCTCCAATTGTGAAATTGGTGTCCGCCCTACATTTATTAGTTCCTCCAGAGTCTATTATGCCAATTTTGTAAGTGTTAGGAGCCAAACCAGAAAAGGTATTGCCTATGATAATACTGCCATCATCTATCTGATACAATAGAGTAAGACCTCCCACCGGTGTCAAAGCAATACTTCCATCATTTAAACCTGGACACGTTTCAGGGTTCAAAACAGCCGTGATAGCTGGCTTTGATAAAGTACCCACAGTTACTTCTCTTCTCTCGGACTCGCAGGTTAGTAGTCCAAAATCTTGCTGAACTCCAGCAAAATAACTTGATGAAGATTGAATATTTGTGAAACTTAGAATATTCGAATTGGAGAAAGCTGTACTTCCATCCACTGTCTTGTACCACATATACGCACTTCCTCCGGAAGTACTTAATGCCGTCAAAGTCAATCCTAAACCTGGGCAAACTTTTAGACCATTCAGAGGAATGTTGCTACTCACCGTAGGTGCAGAACCTGTCCCAGAGGTTTCATTGACTGTCACAGACTTTTGGACTTCACAGTAACCCGACCGTGTTTTAACGTAATAGTCACCTCCACCCATACCTCGGTATTCTGTCCCTACCTCTTCGCTTATATCTGCTGCATTTTTACCCCACTGATATGTGTATGTTTCGTTTCCTGCACCACCAGCTACACTGAGTAGTACTGTTATATTTAAGTTGCCAAAACCACAAACCATTGCTGTACTTGAAGAGAGGTTCGAAGTAACTTCTGGGCTAGTGGTAATAACTAGCGGAACTCGCTCACTTTCGCAATTTCTAGCATCCGTCTGCGAAAAAAAGTAATTGGCACTACCTACAGAAGAGGTAGAAGGTAAGATACTTCCCAAATCCGTTCCACCTGTGGCCAATGCCCCATAGGAACTAATGGTATTTCCAATTGAAGCAATAGCTTTCAATAATTCTGGGGAGCTGTTTAGACAATAACCCGTATCTACAACTGATGGGGCTAGAGGTAAATCATAAACAGTTAATATTGCTTCTGACGAAAGACTATCGCCACAATCTCCTGACACCAGACAGGTTATTTTAGCAGAATTATCTGCCAGAATAACATTACTTATAACCAAAAAACTAGCATCTGTTCCAATATTGGCCCCATTCATTTTCCATTGGTAAGATAAGGTACCCGCTCCAGAAGCCATTACTGAAAACGTAGCTTGGCTCCCCCTACAAACTGCAGCATTTTGAGGTTGTGTTCCTAGGCGTGTTTTAGGATTTACGGTGAAGTTCGCTGTTGAGGAAGTGGCTGAACCACAAAGTGCGGTTATAATACAATGGTAAGCACCTGCATCTGAAATTGCCGCTTCATTTATCATTAACGACGATAAGGTCGCATTTAAGATGGCCTCCCCTTCAAAAAACCACTGATAACTTAAGGTTCCTTGACCAGTACCAGCTACTTGGAGAGTATGATTATCTCCCTCGCAAATCATAGCCGACCCTGGTGGAGTTACCACTACAGTAGGCAAATCGACATGAAGATTAAAGGGAAGGTCTGAACTCTCGCATCCTGTGTTCGAATTTTTTAGAACTAAATCAAAATTATTATCACCGCTAAGAGCACCACTTGTCAAAGGAATTGACATTGGAGAGGCGATTAAAGCAGCATTATTAATTGTGGTGAAACCTACATTTCCTGCTGTCTTGCTCAGGCTAAACTTGTCTCCTCCATTTAACACACTTGTGAAAGGCAAACTAAATGAGGTGGCTCCAGTGCATAAGCCCAATACAGTACCTATGGTAGAAGAGGGCAAAGGATTCACCTTTGCCAAAACAGAATCAGGTTTAGTTGTACATCCATTACCGTCTTTCCGCTGCACGTAAAAATAGGAGCTAGAGACAATGGTTGTGCTCAGCATTTTAGATTGAGCAATAGCTGAACCTCCTTTGGTAACCGACCAATCCCAATCTGAATTAACATCTGTTATCTCCAAGGTTACGCCTCCAATTCCACAAGTAGAATCAGAAGCAATGCTACTAGGACTTGCCGGCTGTGAGTTAATCCTATAGCCATCTCTGTTTCTTTTATAGCTGCAAGAACCTGTAAGTAAGCCGCCTCCGGCAGACATCAAATTGTTTGTATAGGTTATTTCCAAATCAATATTCTCAAAATCACCAGGCAATTCATTTACGGTCAATCTTCCTGAGTTGGCATTTTCAAAAATACTAGACTCTGAAACTGGAATTACAGCATTTGCCAATGTTGTATATTCCCATGTATAGCTAGTAGCAGTACCATCAATGGAGCCAGGATAAAAGTCTAAGGCCTGACCTTCACATAAAGGAATAGTGGTAGTTGGCTGGAGTGTCCCCATGTAATTTATAGCCAAACCACCGGCATTTGAAAGTGCTTCACAGCCATTGGCATCAGCCACTTTGCATCTAAAAAAATCGTTATCGGTAGTTTTAACACCATCCAATTTCAAAGCTTCAGTTCCTACATTTTTATACTTAGAACCGGCTGAAAGAGCAGCGTAAGATCCGTCAACGGTTTCACTTTTTTGCCACTCATAGGACGTATAGCCTCCATTGACGTAGTAAAAAACATCTTGACCATAACACTGAATTTGGTCAATAGGCTGTATAGTCAAATTTGGCCTTTGGCCTATTATATGGATGACATTACTAACATTGACCTCGTTAGTTGTTGTATTGGTAACACTAATACGGAAGTCATTATCATAAATAAAATGGCTTACACTGATGGAGATCGCATTTCCAGAACCACTTGCACCAAAATTATTCCAATTCCCACCATCATTAATTTGTAGGTTATAAGTCTCCGTATTTGACGCGGTTGCGGTAATGGTGGCTGTCCCGTCATAGCAGACAAAACCTCCTTGTAAAGTAGGCTGGACAGAAATAAAAGCATCTTGTCCTGACAGTTTAAAAGAAATAACTAAACCAATGCAAATAAGGAATAAATTCTTCATTGAAGTTCTTACCATGGCTAGTAAAACTAAGAATTATCAAGAGAGGCAACTCCTTTTAAAGAAATATACGGGAGACATTAGGTGTAATCACCGTTCATGTTTTTAGGACCCCTAAATTGACTTCTTTCATACCAATAACTGTCACAGCCACTCTCCAAGGCTATTTAGCGGCATTCTTCGAGGCTTTAATCCTTCACTTTGAAGGAAACTGATTTACTTCCCGTTTTACCATCTTTAGTTATTCCCTGAATTATAACGGCATAGTTTCCTGGAACATCTGACGTATAAAATTCAACTGCTGCACAGCCTTCTTTATCAGTTTTAATTTCTGGAGTCCAATTTAACAACGTTCTAAAATCAGGATGTCGGCTTAAACGCTGTTTATCAGTTTCATAATTAGTTGAATAAAATTCTCTCTGCTTCTCAAGACCATCGTAATCAATAACTGTGGTATTGAAATCTAATTTAAAACCAGTTAAATTCCGGTCGTACGAGAAAAAGTTCAGCAGACCATCAAAAACCAAATCCCGAAAGAAGTATTGACTCTTCAAAATTTCCAATCGTTCCACTTTTAATGGATCATAATTCATAATTCTATTAGTATCAAAAATGGGTAACCCGTCCAATAGAATTAGGGGTTCATTAGGAAAGGATCCATTACCCTCTTCTTCAAAAACGGCTAAATAGAATTTATTATTTCTTTTTCTGACCATAACCGGTGTAACATATTCTCTAAGCACATCTTCCATTTTTGGAAATCTCACGTAATCATCGAGCCTGAAGGTAACGTCTGGATTTAAATAAAAAGCTTTGCTTTGTAGCTGAGGTTCCACTAGAATATCTTCAAGCTGACTATTGAAGACTCGTTGAATCTTTAATGTTTTATTTCTGATATTTATTTCAGCTAGATTTATCTCCTCTTTGGTAAAAGGCGAAGACCTTCTATTTGAGTAGTCAACAGAAAAAGGGCTATAAATTTCAAGGTTAAATAAACTGTCTTTTGACCTCTCTGTTTGAATAATCAGTTCTCCATCATCGTAAAAATCTTTCAGGTCAAATAATACTTCGCCATCATCCCCGGATCTTGATGTTCCAAATTGGGTTCTCTTCCCTGTGGCAGAAATATATGCCTGAATTCCTGCTCCTGCTAAACCAGTAAGCTTGTTGCTTATTTTTCCTTGGACTATATGTCCAACATATTCTGGAAGAAGATCATATCGCTTATCCTCCAAACTATCCCAATTAAACCTTCGCCAGCCATGGGTTAGCATTAAATTATTCATAGCCACTTCATCGCCAGTTCTAAAATAATAATCAGGAGATTCAATTTGACCCACTAAATCGGAGCTGAGCCAAAAGTAATTACTTATGTTTATATTATTTTCGGGTGCCATGGAGTCAATCCTAAAAACTGACATTGAAAGATTCGCCGAAACCTGTTCATTGTCTTCATTTGAAGTTTTCAAATTGAGACTTACCTTTTCTCTGGCATCGTAAATCTCCTCCTTTTTGATTAATTCAATCCTAAAAATATGAGTTGGTTGTTTAAAGTATAGCCGTTCGCACAGAGGCTTTCTGTTCTGATCAAACAGTGTAAAATGCGTGATTCCGTCTCCCAATACATCTTTAGGAATCCTGAGATTTCCACTTCCGTCTATAAGCTCTATTTGTTGAATGCTTTTCAACACGCCTCTTGTATGAGCAAGAAGGTACACCATACTAACACTAGAACTCTTCAAGTTTACAAAAACGGTATCACGGCTAGCTTTTAATTTCATCCTCACTCCTTTCAGCTTGCCTTTTGGGAGATCCTGTATGAGTCTACCTCCGTTAGAAAATTCAAGCAAGACATAGTGCCGAATATTAGTTTCTGGCTTGAATATAAAGTGGCCCATGCCAAATTTATGACTGTTAAATGCGGCAAGCGTGTCAGAATTTTCATTCATGACAATACCCTTAAATCTAACTCCCATTCCATTTTTTGTAGCATGGATGGCAACAATACTCTCTATTCCATCTACTAGGTTTCCTCCTTCTGGGAAAATCCCAACTTCTACTCTTGACTCATCTACTGCTTGAGTTTCATCTAGCATTAAACGGGTGTTTACAATAGTCAAGTCCTTCTCAAAAAAAAACTCAGAACTGAAGTTCTGCATCCACTTGGTATATACCCTAAGTTTATAAACATCTGTTGGAATTGAACTTGGTATTCTAATTGATCCAGTACCTTGTCCATCCTTTATAGCTATTTTGGCCTGAAGTATGGGTTTATTTTCTTTATTAATAAGTTCTACATAGGCTATTTTACTAATTTCAATCACTTCATGCAGGAAACCATCAACGTTATAAATTTTAAGCCAAATTAACTCGTCATTTAAATAGAGTTCTCTGTCTGTGTGCACAAATATCTTTTCCTGAAGATTATCAATTTGAAACTCTTGAAAACTAATTTGTAAGGAATCATCAATAGCCTGAGCACCAGACTTATTATAACATAATAATAAAATCATTATTAGCCATGAAGGCTTCTTAAAAACAAGCTGTATTCTACTCTTAATTGATATATTAATCATATTAATATGTTTCTGGCCAGAAGTCCGGTCTTTGGTTTGACCCAGTTGCTCTACAATTAACACAGCCAGTAGGTGCAGCTAAGAAAGAAGGAAGACTTGGGAATGGTAGTGGTGGAGGTGAGATATCTGATATAGGTAAATAGCCAATAATAACCTCATCCCTAACAATGTCATTGCTATTTGTAAAAGTAGTGGTCTTGCAGCCTGGAAAGTATTCCCAATCTGGCACTTCTCTTTTGTGTATAAAAATACGTTTTTCCCGTATAGGGCAAATGGTCATAAAGCCTACTACAAGCTCATCTGGACGGTTCACATTATGAATGTTGCCGTACAAAACTGCCGGCTGTGCATCAAAAATGGAGCCGGTCAATTCTGAGTTTTTTTTCATAACCTCTAAAAACTCATACGCTTCTCTACTTAAACTATACTGCTTAACCATAATGCTATAAAGTCCTTCTAGTTTTTGAGAGGACGTCGGAATGTGCGTAAGCATCTGATTTATTTGGTCTTTGCTGAGCTGGGCACTTGTACCTAGAAGCAACTCGCTAGAGGTGTATTCTTTCCAACAGTAGTACATGGTACTATCGAAATACCTGCCGCTTCCATCGTCTATGGGACGGTAAACAACCTTATAGGTATCCAAATTTCCTACTCTTTTTACCTCAAACTCGAGTCGCCTTCTAAAGGCTGCATTTTTTTCCCAAGTTTCTATGAAGTCCCATCTGTAATACCTTGTGTCGCCGGCATCATCATGTGTACTAACATTCAGTTCTAGTCCTTCTTCGGTTCTATCCCAATTTACACCATCTATTTCAGGGTTATTCTTGACATTTAAAAAATCAGATTGATATACCTCTCCATCACTTGTTTGAATAGATAGCCTGTACTTTTTTGAATTATTCAAATTTAAATTCTCAGTATAATAATGGCCATCTTCACCCTCTTGGAGAAGTATTACTCGACTGTCTTCTGATTGTATCTGAACCGTGGCTCCATTTTCAAATTTTTCATCACGGCTATTAAGTCCTATCGACCGGCTTATTGAAATGTCTGTTTGGCCTGAGCCGCTATTTATGGCCCCTTCTACTACTAAAAACCCACTTGAGCGAGAAACATCAGGAGACGTATATGGCTCTTTACACCCCATAAAACTTAATGTCACCAATATGAAAAAAGCCACTTTCCTCATTTGATCAGAACTTAATATTAAAATTGATGAATGGAATAGCGGTTCCAAAAATGGATAATTTGTATCCATTTGTTTGACCATTTTCAGAGATATAATAAACTGAATATGGGTTTTTTCTTCCACTCAGGTTATAGACGCCAAATGTCCAAAAATTATGAAACTTCTGATGAATCTTATGGTTGCCATCAAGGTTCATAGAGAAATCTGCCCTAAAATAATCAGGAATTCTATGACCATTCCGTTCTAAATAGAGTGTACGAACCGACCCCGCGTAAGTATAAACCCCTGCCGGCAAAGTAAGCGGCCTCCCCGTACTGTACGAAGCATTAAAAGAAGCACTAAAACGCTTTGTAAACCTGTAGTTCCCAATCAGCGTGATATCGTGTGGTTTGTCATAATTTGCAGGGTAAAACTGACCCTGATTTATGAGCTCCCCTGCTATTGGATCATCTTGTTTTAATAGAATTCTAGACCAAGTATAACTAAGCCATCCATTTAGCTTTCCTCTTACTTTCTTAATCAAAAACTCCGCACCGTATGCCTTGCCTTTGGTAGAAATCACATCGGTTTCCAAATGATGGTTCAAAGTCAATTGTGCACCACTTTTATAATCCAAGAAATTCTTGATGCTCTTGTAATAGAGCTCTACTGAGGTTTCAATGACACTAGATTTTAGATTATTATAAACCCCTATGCTTATTTGATTGCCAGACTGTGGCTTAATATTAGTATCACTAAGTTTCCAAACATCCGTTGGAGCTATAGATGCCGTATTGGAGATAGAGTGAATGTATTGCTGCTGCGTGTTAAACCCTGCTTTAACAGAAAAATTATTATTGAAAGCGTACCTCAGAGAAGCTCTATATTCAGGGGTTCCATAAGTTTTTATTATCCCTCCTTTTGAATTAATTGTATTAACCAGATTGATTTCGGTTCTGGGTAACCCTTCAGCATATTGAGCCACGTCGTGAGGGCCAAGATAATTAAATACTGAAAACCTAATTCCAGCATCAAGCATCAATTTGTCAGAAATAGAAAATGCATCGCTCAAATAAATAGCGGTTTCAAGAGCTTGTTCCGCGGGGATTTCATCTGGAAGGACCAAAGACTCATTTCCCAAAGGTAAATAGGAGCCTGGATGAAGTTTATAATAGAGAGAGTTAACACCAAAATCTAGGTTATGTTTATCGCTCAAATAATAATTAAAATGAGCCTTGAAGAAGCTCTGATTTATGTCAAAGCCAAGTTTATATGCCGTTTGCCTCTGATTTTCGCTACTTATTTTATAGAAGTAGTTGGTGTATCCTGTAGAAACAGAACCTGTTAATTTATCATTGTAAATATGACGCCATCTAAAAGAGAAGTTTCTGTTTCCATATTCAAAAAGAGTGTCACTATTTAAATTGAAACTATCATCGCTCAGGTAGCCACTAAAGTATAGGTTATTCTTTTCGTTTATCTCATGGCTAATATCCAGATTCAGGTCATAAAAAGAGGCGGTGCTTCCCTTATACGGTTCTGGCAATTTATCTAATAACCAATTAGCATAAGTTGTTCTCCCACCCAAAATGAAGGATGTCTTTCCCTTATTCAAGGGTCCTTCTATATTCAATCTGCTGGTTAAAAGTCCAATTCCGGCTGAACCCTGAAACTTTTCCTTACTTCCTTCTCTAGAATTGATATTGAGCACAGAGGCCAGTCTTCCGCCATATTGAGCCGGAATACTGCTTTTATACAGCTCAACACTTTCGATAACTTCTGGATTGAAAGCAGAAAACATTCCAAAAAAGTGAGACGGATTATAAACAGGTGCATCATTAAAAAGAATAAGATTTTGGTCTGTACTGCCTCCTCTCACATTCAGTCCTGTACTAGCTTCGCCCGTAGTTTTTACGCCAGGCAGAGTGGTCACCACTTTAAGTACATCTGCCTCACCAAAAACAACCGGAACTCTCTTTATGGCCTGCATTTCTACTTTTTGGACACCCATTTTTGTACTTTGAGTATTACTCTCTTTTTGAGCAGTAATGATAACCTCATCCAGAATTAAGGCTGTCTGTCCCCAGTCTATGTTAAAAACACCATTCTTGTGAATATATATTTGACGCCTCGTACTACTTAGCCCTACACTACTTATACGAAGGGTCTGTCTTCCCTTTGGAAGCGACACCTTATAAAAACCATCAGCGTTAGTTGTGGTACCTACTCTAGGGTTTTCAATGTAAACTGAAGCTCCAATCATTGGTTTTAAGGTCTCAGCATTCCTAATAAAACCAGAAATCTCGAACTCTGCTTGAGAGTTTATAGGATTGGAGTCACCAATATGATAGAGTTTGTTCTCCCAGGTAGCTCTTTCGTCTTCAATCTCCTTTATGGAATCCTTGGGTATTGAAGAACCCTTGCGATTAAATAAATCTGGTAAAATTTCTAGACTTAGACTTCGTCCCTTTTTCAAAAAAACATTTAAGCTGTCAAAAGCATAATGGAAGTCTGAATTCTCAAAAAGGCTAATAAGAACTTCTTCCAGAGCCAGGTCATTCACTGAAATACTTATTATTAGGCTATCAAATTCGGATTGGTCGTAATAAAAATAATACGCAGACTGACTTTCAACACTGCGTACAAACTCCTCCACATTTGAGTTTTGAAGATCTAATGAAATAGTTTTTTGTTGCCCTTGGACAACAAAAGAAACAAGGCCCAGGAATAGGATAAAAAATCCAATTTTCATTTTCCTGAAATTTGTCGGTTGTAGTATTGGCAAACCTCGATTAAAAGAGCACTCCTATTTTTCTTAAACTTAAGCCTTTTGGATTTTATCAATTCTTGGGTCTCCTTTTTCGTGAATGTTGTGATGGATAGCAAATCTTTTTTCTTTTTAATAGGATGATAAACGTCCCCCTGCTTTATCAGGAAAATGTAATTCTGAATGATGCTTCTTTTGATTCCGTCGCGGGCAGAACTTATATCTTCTAGAATCACTTTTTTTTCCATTTTTAATACGCTATAATGACCAATATTAAGTTTTTGGTAATAACCATTTTCCACCAAATTCTGGTCAGAAATAATATTTACAAATGAATGACCAGCTACGGAAAACTCTGTAACAAGATTTTTTAATAGTTGAATTTTCTTGGAGAAATCTTTGAAAACAAGCTCACCTAATACTTCATCATACAATAGAGTGATATCAGAATATAAAACTCCATCATAAACCACCGAGCCTTTTATTGCCTGCTTTGATATAAAAAATGGATGGCCGTTGTTTTGAAAGAAATATTTATCGCCCAAGTATTTCTTTCCGTTGTATAGGCCAGAATGAAATTTTATATTGCTATGGTAAGTATTAATTGCGTTCATTTTAGCTTTGGATAGCAATTCATGACCAGTCAAATATTGACCCATTGATTGACCACTAAAGAGACACATTAATAGGCCAACTCTTATGTAAACTTTCATTGCAACCCTTTGGTCAATTACTTTAATAAAATCACTATAACATGGCTAATATAATGCTAATATAGAACCAGCCTCTCATTAATCTTTTATTTATTTCGAAGACGCCTTTAATACCGAAACAGGTTAATTTAATCCCTCTCGAAAAATCTGTTTATCAGCATTAAAACATACTAAGCCTTCATAAAAAGAGTGAAAAGAAGAAACTAATTTTAAACATAAGTTCTCTAAGCTTCTTACTATCTTTTGGAGTTTCTCCAGAACACTATTATAATATCGTATATATACTATAAGGCGTATGAATACCCATTTAATAAATCTCAATTTAAATACTTATGTAAATACTT